>CBETVX010000001.1:0-116860 GCA_965539935.1 uncultured Eubacteriales bacterium
GATATTAGTCTAGATAATTAAATCCTTGAAAAGATAATAAATAGTAATACAAATCAAGTTTTTTAGTTGCATATACAAAAAAGGAGGGATAAAAGGGTAATGAGAAAAATATCTAATAAAAATTTTGAGTTCTTAGAAAAGGAATTGGACTATTCAGAATCTAAAAATTTTATTTCAAAGGATCAGAAAGAAATAATTTTAAGTCAATATACTGTAAGTGGTGGTTTAAACTTTATTAGAGTGTTACTTACAATAGGATCTATTTTAATAGGTATAGGTATACTTAGCTTTATTGCCAGCAACTGGCAGGTTATAGGTAAAGCAGGTAAGTTTATAATTATTATTTTAGGATTTACTGGGGTGTATTATACCAGTTATATTTTGAGAGATAAATATCCAAAGACATCAATAAGTCTTACATACATATCAATACTTATTTATGGAGCGGGGATATTTCTAGTGGGACAAATGTTTAATTACGGTGGAGATTTTACAACAGCATTTTTTTTATGGGCAATAGGAATAATACCTATTTCCATAGTGTTTAGGGATAAACTGATTTTTATATTTGCCCATGGACTGTTGCTGATATATCTAAATGGATATTATAGGTTCCATGAAATACCCTATATGATAATGGTACTTATAGCAGTACTTTATTATTTAAATAAATACTATGATTATTCTAAGATAATCACCTTCTTCACCAATTTACTTACAATTAATTTCATAGCTTACCTATGTTTTTTATATGATCTTGATGGAGTATATACGTTAGGAATTCTCCTGTTACTGGGACTGATAATGTACTATTCACCACTTGAAATAAATAGAGATGTATTTATAAGTGAAGGGACTATACTAATTGGAGTTTCAGGATTAATGCTCACAGTTAGGGATGTTTGGAATGACTTGGGTTATATAATCAATCCAGACGCAGTTAGTATCATATTTGCAATAGCCTATATGGTTTATCTACTATTCCTAACTAGAAAGGGGAACCTAATAAGTCTTGTATTTATATGTGTAACCATATTCAGGTATTATGTTGATACCATGTATGATTTCATGCCTAAATCCCTATTCTTTATCATTGGAGGATTGATTTTATTAGGTTTCGGATATTACTTTGAAAGACTAAGAAAGGAAAAGGGGGAGGGTTTAAATGATGCTTAAAAATAAAACTAAAGCTTTAATAGCAGGGTTAATACCTATGATAATACTTATAGCCATGACCATACTTCCCCTTTATACTGTGTATTTTGGCAAAGAAATTCTTCTTGAAACCATGCCCTACGACCCTAGGGATATTTTTAGGGGGGATTATGTAACACTAAGTTATAAAATAGATGAAGTTCCAATCGATAAATTCCCAGAAGTATTATATGAAGAAGGAGCCCAGGAAAGGTATATAAACAAGAATATATACGCAGTCCTTAAAAAAGAAGGAGATTTTTATACAGTGGATTATATGACCTTTGAAAAGCCAAAGGATAGAATTTATTTAACATCTAAACTGACATATTTATATCCCTTCATAGATAGGGATATAGAAGGTAAACCAACAAGTAGAATCATGCATATGAACTATAATTTAGACAAGTATTTTGTTCCTGAAAATACTGGCAAAGAGCTAGAGGAAATGTCTAGAAAGGGAGAACTTGTAGCAAGGGTCAAAGTATATAAAGGTTATGCAATACTTACAGAAATTTTCCCTAAAGAACTAGAGTAGAATACAAAGTATAGATACAAAGGTATAGATACAAAGGGACGGTTCTTCTGTATCCTTAAGATCTATGATCTCTTTAGTTTTAAGAACTATGGGAATAAGAATAAAGAATCTGCTAAAGTAAATGCTAATAATATAAATAATAACTGAAGCACTCTTAGTTTTTTAGAAATAATAATATAAGGTGGCGATAAAGTATATTTTATAAAACAAAGGTTATCATAAAATAGAGAACTATATTATAAAAGGAGATGATAACCTTGAATAGAAAGATGTCTTTTCCAGAACTTAAAAAACATGTGAAGGAATTTCTAATGGAGCATAAACAGGCTTCTTTAGCAACTTGTATCAATAATATTCCTAGAAGTAGTCCAGTACAATATTTTATGGGTAATGACTTAGACTTATATATATTATCTGCTGGAGGAGATAAGTTTAATGCCATAAAAGAAAATCCTAATGTATGCCTACTGGTTAATTCCGAATATATAGATTACAGGAAAATAAAAGGTGTTCAAGTCTTTGGAACAGCAACTACAAGTGTAGAAAATAGTGACCTTTATGATGAGGCTAAAATGTATTCCCCTGAGCCATATATAATGGAGAAAGAACAAGATAAGTTAAAGATTATTAAGATAATTCCCAAGGAAATTGTTTATTTAAATTCCCTTGAGAAGGGGGATAGGACTAAGCAGATACTTAGAAATAATGGAGTAGTAATTAAAGAAGATAGAATGGCTGCTAGACATTGATCAGGTAGATAATTACCTGATTTTTTTGTTTTGTTCTTTGGAATAATATTATATAATAGTTTAACACCGACATAAGAAATTAAAGATACAAGAGGACGGTTCTATTGTGTCTAAAATACTTGTTCATAAATTTCAGAATGATACAAAAGAGCCGTCCCTGTGTATCTAGATTTATTTTATATAAGAAAGGTTGATATGAATGGAAAAAGATCCTAAAGATACTAAAGTTGTCATAGGGATGTCCGGTGGAGTTGATTCCTCTGTTGCCGCACTGCTTTTAAAGGAGCAGGGCTATGATGTAGTGGGAATCTTTATGAAAAACTGGGATGAGAAGGATGAGTTTGGAGAGTGCAGTGCCACAGAGGATTATGAGGATGTAAGAAAGGTTTGTGACCAGATAGGGATACCCTACTATACAGTTAACTTTGAAAAGGAGTATTGGGATAGGGTGTTTGTATACTTTTTAGATGAGTATAAAAGGGGAAGAACACCAAATCCCGATGTTCTTTGCAATAAGGAAATCAAGTTTAAAGCCTTTTTAGATCATGCCCTAAAACTAGGCGCAGATTATTTAGCCACTGGCCATTATGCAAGGGTTGATTATATAGATGGTGAATACAAGCTGTTGAGAGGTTTAGACCCAGGCAAGGATCAGACCTACTTTTTATGTGCCCTTAACCAATATCAACTTTCGAAGACTATGTTTCCAATTGGTCATCTTGACAAAAAGAGGGTTAGGGAAATAGCTCGGAAGGCTGGTCTTGAAACGGCAAATAAAAAAGACAGTACAGGTATATGCTTTATAGGAGAAAGGGATTTTGATAAGTTTTTAAGTAATTATCTTCCAGCACAGCCTGGAGAGATTAGAAGTATAGACGGAAAAGTTCTAGGTAAGCATAATGGACTTATGTATTATACAATAGGACAAAGAAAGGGACTTGGAATAGGAGGTAGAGGAACTGGAGAACCTTGGTTTGTGGCCAAGAAGGATATTGAAAACAATATACTATATGTTGTTCAAGGCTCAAACCATCCTGAACTTTTCTCTAAGGGACTTATAGCAAGGGATGTGAACTGGATAAGCAATAAAAAGCCTAAGGAAACCTTTGAGTGTACAGCTAAATTTAGATATAGACAACCCGATAGAGATGTAAAGGTACAGATAAAATCGGAAGATAAATGGGAGGTTCTATTTAAAGAGCCACAAAAGGCCATAACTAAAGGACAATTTGTAGTATTTTATGAGGGAGATGTTTGTCTAGGTGGAGGAATAATAGAGGATACAATAAAATAAAGATATAAAGAGATGCTATCGATAAATTATTGATAGCATTTTTTTATTAAAGAAAGTCTTTCATAAAATTTTGAAATATTAATTTAAGCTATTAAAAAGACTTTGATATAATGTTATCATATTATAAGAAGATAGAATGATTAGGAGAGTCCACATTGAAAAAAATTTTGGAATATATAAAACATAATCGTAGCACAAGTAGGCGAGTATTATTATTATTTTTAGTTTTAATATATATACCTATGGCTCTAAATATCTATATTGTTTACAATCAAACCATAGATGCAGTTGAGAGAGAGAAGGTTGAAGTTGCGGAAGAAGTAATGAGAAAGACTAGACAAACTATTAACTTAACTTTGGGTGGTATAGAAGAGGGTATATATAAAATTGTTTCACAAAACGGTATAAGAAAGGGATTGGAGGATTATGAGAAGATTCCGTCCTTCTTTCAAGAAAAAATTTCTAAATTTTTAATAGAAAAATTAGTTGATATGAAAGAAATGAATTCCTTGATTGACCAATTTATATGTATTACAACTAATGGAAGGGTATTTATCCATGGTGGGGAACTTAATCTAGGTTCAAATGAATTTTTTGATAGTGACTTATACAAAGCATTTTCTCAAAATAATGATAGTAAAGCTTGGTTTTATATAGATTCAAAGGATATTTTCACAAATTATAATAATGATAAATTAATTATTTTAGGAAATAAGATATATTCAATAATTAATGAAAAAAGGGTTGTTGCATACCTATTGACTGTTATAGATACAGATAATTTTAAAGCCCTACATCAAGATATTGCCCTAGAAACTACAGGAAAAATAAATATATATGATGATAGAAAAAATATAGTATTCAGTGAAGGGGATTGTCCTGGCCATAGTGAAAGACATAATATGATTTTAGCAAATAAGACATTTAATATATTACAGAGAACAAAAATAGAGGATGAAGAGTATTTTCTAGGAATTGCCCCCCTTATACCAAAGGGTTGGTATATGGAGACTATAATTCCAAGTAAAGAGCTAACGGACAGTATAAAAGAAAGCCTTAAGAAAAGCCTCTTTAGCATAATGATAATAACCTTTGTATTGAGTATATGGATTATAATTGAGATTATTATCTTTTCTAAAGTAGCCACTGAAAATGAAATGGCCAAATATAGATTGGTATTAAGTGAAAAGATGAATGAAAAATTAAGGATGTATAAGCATGATATGATGAATCATCTGCAAATAGTTAGAGGTCTCATCGAAATGGAATATACTGAAAAGGCTATAGAACATATTAAAAGTATTGCAAATGAAGGAATGTTAATTAAAGATAAGTATGAGATAGGGATACCGGAAATAGAGTCCACAATATATACTGCAACTTCAAGGGCCAGAGAAAAGAATATTGATATAGAAATAGAGTGCATCAAATTACCTAATAAGCTAAATGTTAAAATATATGATCTTACTAAGATATTATCTAATCTTATCAAAAACGCTATAGATGCCCTTGAAAGTACAGAAGGGAAAGAGAAAAAACTAAAAATAAAGATATATGAAGATTTTGAGGATTATGTATTTGAGATTATCAATAATATTCCTATTATACATGAAGATTTGAGAGATAAAATATTTAAAAAGGGATACACCACTAAGGGAAATAAGGGTAGTGGATTAGGGCTTTATATAGTAAAAAAAATTGTGAGTAAAAATAACGGTGAATTGGAATTAACAGTGGATGAACAAGGTAATCATTTTATAGTACGATTTCCCCAAAATCCTTAATAGTTATACATACTTAGGATAGTAAGACTTAATTAGGTAAATAGATTGGGTACCCCATGGGGTACCCTTTTTTCTTTAAAGTATGCTTAATCAATCTTTCTAGCTAAAAATTTTATCCTTATATTTTCTTAAGATAATCATTAATGGATAGCCAATACCATAACAAGCTATTGTCTGACCTATTCCTACGTATAATATCAATGATAATAATGGAAGAGGAATTGCATAGGCATATTTTAGGATAAGTCCAACTATAAGAGCATTCACTAAAACAGGTGGCAGAGGAACTAAATATGATTTTGGCATTTTATATGAAAGATATGCAGAAATAAGTGAAGCAAGACTTCCAAATACAATATCAAATATACCAACAGGACTAAATAAATTAGCTATAAGACATCCAATAAATAGTCCAGGTATAGCTGCGGTAGTGAAAAAGGGTAACACAGTCAAGGCCTCTGACACTCTAACTTGTATTTCACCATAGCTTATAGGAGCTAATGCAATGGTTAAAACTGCATAAATGGCTGCGATAATAGCTGCTTGAGCTAAAAATTTTGTATTTTTCATCTAAGTATAATCCCTCCTATTTCAAAATAACATACTGATTATAACATAATTTAATAATGAATGTATATTTATTATTAAATTTAATTATAGTCCTTAGAAACACCCCTTAATATTTGATTTGAAGCCACTTTAAAGACCTGTCTTATTTTATTTTAAATATTAAATATAAGAGCAGATTTTATATGGAGCCTGTAGGGGGTTAATAGAAGGTATTTAGTTAAAAGTTACTTGGCTAACTCATATAGGGCATTTGCATAAATCTTTGTTATTTTAATTAAATCTTCTATTGCAATAAACTCATCTTTTTGATGAGCAAGTTCAGGTTGGCCAGGGAAAAGAGGACCAAAGGCCACTGCATTTTTCATGGCTCTAGCATAGGTTCCTCCACCTATTGTAATGGCTTCACTATTATCTCCAGTAAAATCTCTATAGACTTTCATAAGCTTTCTTACTAATTCATGGTCCTTGGGAACGTATAGTGGAGGTTTATGACCATGTAAATCTAAAGTAATACCTTCGTCCTTTATTTCCTTTTCTAAACCAGTTAAAATGTCATCTAATTCATTGGATATAGGGTATCTAATATTTACTGTCAGTTTTACCTTTCCTTCATTTAAATCTATAACACCTACATTAAAGATAAGTTTACCCGATTCTTCATCGGTAAAGCCACATCCTATGGATTGACCATTATACTCCATACCTATCTTATCTTTATAGAATTTTATAAAATCAGATATATCTCCAGAAGCTAAATCGAGGGTATCTAAGAACATCATAAGCTGTGATATAGCATTTTGACCTGACTGAGGTAGACTACCGTGGGCAGAAACCCCATAGGATTCGATTATGTATTTATCCACTGAATCCTTTATCTTTATATTAAAATTATTTTCCTTAGTAAATTTATCTAGCTTTTCAACTATTGAATTATCACAAATAACATGGGCCTCACAGTAGTCAGGAACCATATTGGGACGATTTCCACCTTTGATACTTAAAACCTTAACACCATCATCTTTAGAAATATTTTTAAAATCTTTATTTAAATCAAAGATCATTATTCCCATTTCTCCATATATAGCTGGAAAATCTGCATCAGGAGTAAAGGCGACATCGGGAGCTTTTTCATGCTTAAGATAATAATTAATACCTTCCCAACCACTCTCTTCATCTGTTCCAAAGATTATACGAATTTTTTTATTTAGTTTTACACCACAGTCCTTTAAAGCCTTCATGGCATATACTGCAGCAATGGCTGGTCCCTTATCATCAATAGTACCTCTACCATATATTTTATCATCGTGTATTTCAGCTCCATAGGGATCATATGTCCAGTCTGTACCTTCAGGAACAATATCTAAATGGGCCAGAACACCTACAACTTCATCACCTTCACCAAATTCAGCATGTCCAGCATAATTATCTACATTTTTAACCTCAAAGCCTAAACTTTTACACAGGTCAAGGGTAAATTTCAAGCATTTATCCACACCTTCACCGAAGGGCATATCTTCCTGCGGTTTTTCCTTGACACTCCTAATTTTAACTATTTCTTGAGTTGACTTTATTATGTCCTCCTTCATTTCTTCTATTTTCTTATTTAAATCCATAAAAATACCCCCAGTATTAATTTTTTAATGATTTAATTATATCATTTAATAATAGTAGGAATTACAATTATTATAGTATTATAAGGTTGATTTTACTTTATATTTAGGCTATTTATTAATATAATTAACATAAAGAATAAAATTTATCTATAAAGTACAAGGAGATTTATTATGTATACTTTAAATGAGTTAAGAAGTATAACTAATAAATGCACTAGATGTGAATTATCTAGAGGTAGAACAAATGTGGTTTTTGGCCATGGAAACCCAAGGGCTGATTTAATGTTTATTGGGGAAGGGCCTGGATTTAATGAGGATAAACAGGGACTTCCCTTTGTTGGAGCAGCCGGCAAGCTACTTACTAAGGCAATAGAAGCCATAGGATTAAAAAGAGAGGAAGTATATATAGCCAATATTGTTAAATGTCGTCCACCAAACAATAGAAATCCAAAATCAGGAGAGATAGAAAAATGCTTGCCCTTTCTTAGATGGCAGGTTAAGATAATAGCTCCTAAGATAATAGTATGCTTAGGCTCAGTGTCGGCCAAAACCATAATAGATAAGGATTTCAAAATAACAAAGGGAAGGGGACAATGGATAGAAAAGAAGGGTATAAAAATAATACCAACCTTTCATCCAGCAGCTATTTTAAGGGATGAAAATAAAAAAAGGCCTTTCTGGGAGGATTTCAAAAAAATACAAAAAGAGTATATGGAGATTAAAAACAATAATTAAAACCTGTGGCCCTCTATGTTTAGAAGTTTTTTCTTAGTTTCTATTCCTCCAGGTGCAGAAAAACCAGTTAGTTTACCATTACTTCCTATGACTCTGTGGCAAGGAATCATTATTGCTATAGGGTTTTTGCCGATTGCTCCCCCTACTGCCCTACACTTTTTAACATTGCCTATTTTAAAAGCAACATCTTTATAGGTCCAAATATCTCCTAATTTTATTGAAGTCAAGATATTCCACACCTGTTTTTGAAAGTCAGTTCCCAATAGGTGCATATTAATATTAAACTTTTTAATCTTCCCTTCAAAATACTTATTGAGTTGATCTGTCGCCTCTAAGTTATAGTTGTTTTCATTATCATGTATTATATTATCTTCAGAAAAATATTTCTTTAACCAATTTAACTGATTGCTATAGCCACCTTCTATAAAGCTTATATTACATAGACCCAGGTCAGTAGAAGCTATAAAGAAATCACCAAAATTAATATTGTAAAGGCCGTAGTAAACCTTCATATTATCCATATTATTACTCAAATTATTCCCTCCTCAATGGACTTATATTAAATGTTAGCTTAATAATAATATAAAAGGGTGTTTGGTGCAAAGGAAAATCAGGAGGGAAAATCTCCTGATGCTATAGATTATATTTTCTTCTAACATCTATTGCTATTTGATTTGCAGCCTTCATACCAGTGTTAAGGGCTCCTTGCATCCAGCCATGATTGGGGGAAATATGTTCTCCTGCAAAGACTAATTTTCCGTTGTATTCTGGGAGAGACATTTCATAGGCAAAAAGTTTTCTTTGTTCAGGAGTAAAGTAGCAAAAAGCACCCTTAAAAGATTCTTCATTATACCATTGAATACTCTTAAAATCATAAACAATAGAATCTATATATTTACTACTTAAACCGTGTACCTTTGATATTTGATTTTTAACTTCCTTTAATCTTCTTTCATCATTCATATTACCTAAGCGGATGGCATCTTGAGTGAAGTTATAGGAAGCTAAGAGAACACCAGGAGCATTAGGGGAAGTATTAGGTCTAAGGCTCCAGTTATCTATAGGATAATTACAGCAGTTTGATTTAATAGTTTCAGGATTACAAATTGCCATTGCGTGATCCGATGGATACCATATAGATGAAATGGGAAGGTCTGTATATGAGCCACCTCCTACAATACCTTGCTTTTCCCAAAAACGATTTTTACATAAAAGAAGAGTTTTTTGGGATGTAGCATAACTTACTTCTTTAATGGCTTGCATTTTTCTTGTATTGAATAGAGGATTCACTTCTACATTTCTAAGGGTAGAATAGGGAATTGCACAGACAACATAATCAAAATCTTCAAATCCATTGTTATTACAATACTTATTTCCATATTCTAAAGTCACCTTATTTTTTTGGGAAGAATAACTTATACTTTTAACCCATGTACCACTGTGCCATCGTACCTTTCCTAATGCATCCTTGGGAATATTTACATAATCCTTAGGATTTTTAGACATAAGAGATTTATAAAAGGACATAGGGAGTTTAGATAAACCACCAACAATTTCATAGGGATAGGAAAAATCCGTTGGATATTCTTCCTGTAATATTTCTATATAACTATTGTAATAAAAGGAACCAGCTAGGGGAACTATAGAGCTTATTAATTCAATCGCCCCTTGACTAAGCCCCATGACCTCTTGGACTTGACGGATATTGAGACCAGTCCAGTAGAGAAGACTTCTACTATACCTTGGTATAATCTGTAAAATCTCTTTTCTAACCTTAGGAGTAAGCATATTAAGTGGAGTAATTAATCCATAATCAACTAGCTTTTGCCAAGGAGTAGATTTTTCCCAAGGGGTTAAATTAAACTCAGGATAGATTTTTTCCATTACACTTTTACCTGAAGAATCATTTCTAACCCTTATATTTCTAATATATATAAAGGCATTTTCATTAATCTGTGCAAAGGGCCTTGTATCAAGACCAAAGTTATTAATATAATGCCATGTGGTTTCATGACTAGTTGGAATACGCATTGGACCAAGTTCACCATAGAGACTTTTTTTCCTATCAAAATAATATGTATTTACTCGTCCACCAATTCTATCCTCTAGGGCATCGTATATATCTATATCACATCCAAGTTTTCTAAGCTCATAGGCCGAAGATAGACCTGCAAGTCCACCGCCGATAATTCCCACCTTAGTTCCCTTAAGTTTTCCAGGCTCTATAATTTTAGTGATTTCTAATGGTGGACTCAGTGTTTCTATAATATTATTGAAGTCCTCTAATCTATCTGCAAAAAACAAAGAAGTTTTTAGCAGATAATGTCTTTCCCTATTAGTTGGATTATCTGGAGGTAGTTTTGGACAGGGTTTGTTAAAAGAATTTTCAAACATAGAATAATACCTCCTTTCTCAATATAATTTTTAAAAGATACTTAATTTAAATATATTAGAGAAAGTAAGTATTATTCTAATAATATACATAAGCTAATGGAAAGGAAGTAATAGAAGCTTAAAAAATTTTTGTGAATTATCAAAAAATTTGCAATATAATTATATTATAAAAAATTATCAAAGGGGGAATTGTAAGTGGAAAAAGCTAAGTTGCAAAATGAAAACAAACAAAGTAGCATGTTTAAATTTATTCTCTTTAGTTTAATAGGTATTTTTATGTTTTTTATACCTATAAGTATCGGTGGAAACTCAACTATACCCTTAGACCATTTGGTAACTGGCGTAAAAACAAGTCTTCCAACCATTGCACCTATTTATGCAATTGTGGTAATAATCTTAGGAGGTCTAAGTCCTTTTCTAAAAAAGACCTGGAATAAGGACAAAGTAACATCGGTATTTTCTATACTAAAATTATTGGGAGTAATTGTTGCATTTATGGCCTACTTTAAATTTGGGCCAGCATGGCTTTTTGAACCGGATATGGTGCCCTTTTTATTTGACAAACTTGTTATTCCAGTTGGATTAATAGTTCCAATAGGAGCTGTTTTCTTAGCTTTTCTTGTGGGATATGGATTATTAGAATTTATTGGGGTATTAATGCAGCCAATAATGAGGCCTATCTGGAAGACGCCGGGGAGGTCAGCGGTAGATGCAGTGGCGTCCTTTGTAGGTAGTTATTCAATTGGACTTTTGATTACAAATAGAGTTTTTAAAGAAGGCAAATATACAATAAAGGAAGCATGTATAATAGCTACTGGATTTTCAACTGTATCGGCTACATTTATGATAATAGTGGCAAAAACATTAGGTCTTATGGATATATGGAATACCTTCTTCTGGTCAACACTGATTATTACATTTATTGTTACGGCCATAACAGTAAGAATTAAACCATTAAGTAGTAAAGATGATACCTATATTAGTGGAAAGGGTATACCAGAACCAAAGAATGAAGGAAATATCTTTAAAAATGCATTAAAGGAAGGATTAAAGGCTTCATCAACATCACCATCATTGGGAAAAAACATTATGGATAATCTAAGGGATGGTTTTGCAATGGCAATGGGAATTCTTCCTTCCATATTATCGGTGGGATTATTAGGTCTAATTTTAGCTAAATACACCCCAATTTTTGATATTATAGGCTATATATTCTATCCATTTGCATTGGTTTTACAGGTTCCAGAGCCTATGCTTGCTGCTAAAGCCATGGCAGTTGAAGTTGCCGAGATGTTCTTGCCTGCTTTACTTGTAACTGGAGCTCCCCTTATTACAAAGTTTGTTATTGGCGTAATTTCCATATCTTCAATATTATTTTTCTCAGCTTCAATACCCTGTATACTATCAACAGAAATTCCTATTAGCATAACTGAGATATTAATAATATGGATAGAGAGAACAATACTTACATTGATTATAGCTGCGCCCTTGGCATTTTTGATATTTTAAGAAATATATTAGAAATAGTTTAATACTAGATAAATTTGAATGATGTGACCTAGCATTTAAGTGCTAGGTTTTTTCTTTTTAAAAAATATTTTAAGTGGACTCTAAATCCACTAATTGTTATAAAAACATAGTTTTTGTAAATAATAAAAGGCGATAGGTAATTGTTAAAAACTATTTGTAAAGGATACTTATAACAGTAATTCTCTTAAATATTAGAAAGGATGGTGAATTTATGACTAAGCCCAAATCTATAAGTGTTACTAAACCGGTAAGGGAAGATTTACCTAAGGAAAAATTTGATGAACTTGAAAAATTTATTGATGGCATGGAAACCACAAAGGGTGCATTGATAGAAATATTACATAAGGCCCAGCAAATATTTGGTTACCTTCCAAGGGATGTACAACTTTACGTTGCTAGGAAGCTAGGAATTCCAGGGGCAGAGGTGTTTGGAGTAGTTAGTTTCTATTCATACTTCACAACTAAGCCAAGGGGTAAACATACAATTAGTGTGTGTATGGGAACTGCTTGCTTTGTAAGGGGAGCTGACAAGATAGTAGAAAGGTTTAAGGAAAGGCTAGGTATCGAATCAAATGAAATAACAGAGGATGGATTATTTAGCCTAAAGGATGTTAGATGTGTAGGAGCATGTGGCCTAGCACCAGTAGTTATGGTGGATGATAAAGTATATGGTCGTGTTAAAGTAGAGGAAGTGGATGAAATAATTGAAAAGTATCGCGGTTAGGAGGTGTATTAATTGAAAATAAAATCATTGGAAGAATTAAAGAAAATAAGAGAAGAATCAATAGAGAGGGTCAATCTTAGGGAGCATGGAGAAACCGCTGATGACAGAATCGAAATACTAATCGGGATGGCAACCTGTGGTATTTCTGCTGGTGCAAGGGAAACCCTTAATGCAATGATAGATGAAGTAAGTAAGGAGAAATTAGATAACGTAAAGGTAATACCTGTAGGTTGCTTAGGAAATTGCAATGAAGAACCTTTATTACAAGTAAATATTCCAGGACAGAAGCCAGTTTTTTATAGGAAAATAGATGAAAAGAAGGGGAAAGAAATAATTAGAAAACATATAAAGGGTGGAGAAATAATTGATAAATACACTATAGATATAGATATAAAAAGAGCATGATAAAAAGTTAAGAGTTAAAATTTAAATTTTAAATGCCTAAAAAATTAGACCCTAATAATTCTTAATTTTTAATTCTTAATTCAAAAATAGGAGGTAGCATATGGGAAGGACTCGTACTAATATAATGGTTTGTGGTGGTACAGGATGTGTTGCCAGTGAGAGCGAAAAAGTTAAAAGGAATTTAGAACTGATCATAAAGGCTAGGGGTTATGGAGAGGAAGTCAATGTAATACAAACCGGTTGTTTTGGTTTCTGTGAGCAAGGCCCCATTGTAAAAATAGAGCCAGATAATGTATTTTATGTAAGGGTTAGTCCAAAGGATGCTAAAGATATTGTTGATGAACATATTATTAAGGGAAGAAGGGTAGAAAGGCTATTATTTGAAGATCCTGAAAGTCATAAAAAAATCCAAAGGCAAAAAGATATGGCCTTTTATAAAAAACAGCTTAGGATTGCCCTTAGGAACTGTGGCCTAATAAACCCTGAAGACATATATGAATACATAGCAGTAGGTGGCTATGAAGCCCTAGGTAAGGCCATTACTACAATGAGTAGAGATGAAGTTATAGATGTAATTAAAAGATCGGGATTAAGAGGCCGTGGGGGAGGAGGATTTCCAACAGGACTTAAATGGCAGATAACAAAACAGCAAGAGGGAGAGCCTAAATTTATAATTTGTAATGCCGATGAAGGTGACCCAGGGGCATTTATGGATAGGAGTGTTTTGGAAGGAGATCCCCATAGTATAATAGAGGCCATGGCCATAGGAGCCTATGCCATAGGAGCAGATAAAGGCTTAATATACATTAGAGCAGAATATCCTCTGGCAATAAAGCGGCTAAAAATTGCCATATCTCAAGCTAGGGAAGCAGGGCTTCTAGGGGAAAATATATTTGGTACGGATTTTAGCTTTGACATAGATATAAAACTTGGTGCAGGAGCCTTTGTATGTGGTGAAGAAACTGCCCTTATCAATTCATGTGAGGGAAAAAGGGGAGAACCAAATTATAAACCACCGTACCCAGCCCAAGAAGGATATTGGGGACATCCAACTTGTGTAAACAATGTAGAAACCTTTGCTAATATACCCCAGATTATAATAAAGGGCCCAGAATGGTTTAGCGGTATTGGTACGGAAAAAAGCAAAGGAACTAAAGTATTTGCCCTTGCAGGAAAAGTAAATAATGTAGGTCTTGTGGAAGTTCCAATGGGGATTACCCTTAGGGAAATAGTATATGATATTGGCGGCGGTATCCAAGGGGGTAAGAAGTGTAAAGGAGTACAAACCGGTGGGCCTTCTGGTGGAGTTATTCCAGAAAAGGATCTAGATACACCAATAGATTATGATAGCCTTATTGCAAAGGGTTCAATGATGGGTTCTGGTGGACTTATAGTTATGGATGAAGATGACAATATGGTAAATATAGCAAAATTCTATTTAGAGTTTACCATGGATGAATCCTGTGGTAGATGTACCCCTTGTAGAATAGGAACAAAAAGACTCTATGAAATGCTGAATAAAATAACCAGTGGCAAAGCCACCATGGCAGATATTGATGCCATGAAGCAACTGGCCTATATGGTTAAGGATGGGTCTTTATGTGGATTGGGACAAAGCGCCCCAAATCCAATAATAAGCACCCTCAAACATTTCTGGGATGAATATATGGCATTCATCAAGGATGGGGACAATTCCCAGGGGGATGGAAAAAATAAAATGGATTTAAAATCATAGAAGGAGTGAGGTGAAATTATGACTGAAAATCTAGAAAATCATACAGAAGTAAAGCAAATAAATATAAAAATAAATGACCAAGAGTTACAGGTGCCTGAGGATATGACCATACTTGAGGCAGCCAATAAAGCAGGAGTAAAGATTCCTACTTTATGCCATCTTGATTTACATGACTTAAAGATGGTAAATAAAACTGCTTCCTGTAGGGTATGTATGGTTGAACTAGAGGATACTAAGGATAAAAATAGAAATAAGCTGGTACCGGCATGTGTGACAAAACCCTTTGATGGAATGACAATACGGACAGATACTATACGAGCCATAACTGCAAGGAGAATGTCAGTAGAGCTCCTTTTATCAAATCATCCAAATGAATGTTTTACATGCCCTAAAAATTTAGATTGTGAGCTACAGGCCTTAGCAGCAGAACTGGGAGTTAGAGAAATAAAATGGGAAGGAGAAAGGATGAACTATCCCAAGGACACTTCTAGCCAGGCCATTGTAAAGGATGCAAATAAATGTATATACTGTAGAAGATGTGAAACCATGTGTAACGAAGTTCAAACCTGTGGCATATTATCAGGAATCGGTCGTGGTTTTGAAGCCTTTGTAGGACCCTTTGATAACATTCCTATGGTGGAATCTTCTTGTACCTATTGTGGACAATGTGTAGCCGTATGTCCAACGGCAGCCCTAACAGAGATCAATCAAACCAATAAGGTATGGGAAGCCATTAACGACCCAGATAAGCATGTAGTTGTACAAACTGCACCGGCCATCCGTGTTGCAATTGGAGAATTGTTTGGTATGGAGCCAGGAAAGCTTGTAACAGGTAAAATGGTGACGGCCCTTAAGCGTATGGGATTTGATGGAGTATTTGATACTGATTTTGGAGCTGACTTGACAATTATGGAAGAGGCTGCAGAGCTCATATACCGTTTGGAAAACAATAAAACACTACCTATTCTGACCAGTTGCTGTCCAGCCTGGGTTAAATTTATAGAGCATCAGTTCCCAGAACTTTTAGAAATTCCATCAACTTGTAAATCACCCCATATTATGTTTGGTACAATAGCAAAAACCTATTATGCTGAGAAAAAGGGAATAGACCCTGATAAAATAGTTGTGGTTTCAGTCATGCCATGTATTGCAAAAAAGGCAGAGGCAGCTAGACCAGAGCTAACAAAGGATAGAAGAAACAATGTAGATATAGTTATAACTACAAGGGAATTAGGGGCTATGTTAAAGGAAGCAGGAATAGAATTTGAAGGCCTTCCAGAAGGTGAATTCGATAGACCCCTAGGGGAAACCACAGGGGCTTCAGTTATATTCGGAACTACAGGAGGAGTTATAGAGGCAGCTATCCGTACAGCCTATGAATGGATAACTGGAGAAGAACTGGAAAATGTAGAATTCGATCAACTAAGGGGATTAGAGGGGCTTCGTAGAGCCACTGTTAAAATTGGAGATAAAGATTTAAATATAGGTATTGCCCATGGATTAGGTAATGCCCGTAAACTTCTTGAGGAGATTAGGGATGGTAAGTCCGATTACCATGCCATAGAGATTATGGCTTGTCCTGGAGGATGTATAGGTGGGGGAGGCCAACCCTATCATCATGGCAATGATGAGATAATAAAGAAAAGACAAGAGGGAATATATAAAGAAGATAGGGGTAAAAAGTATAGAAAATCCCATGAAAATAAAGAAGTACTTAAGTTATATGAAGAATACTTAGGAAAGCCCTTCAGTCATAAGGCCCATGAACTTTTACACACCCACTATGAGGAACGGGAAAGGATTTAAATATAATTAAGAATTCTAAAATGAAAAGGATATGCTATAGATTTAACTATATAGCATATCCTCTTTGTTTCTAGAAAGCTGGAACTATAGCTCCTTGAAATTCATCCTCTATATATTTTCTTATTTCTTCTGATTGCATTATCTCCACTAATTTTTTTATTCTTTCATCTTCCAAATTTTTTGGTGTTACTGTTATAATATTAACATAGGGTGAATCTTTATCTTCTAACAAAATAGCATCCTTAGTAGGAACTAGATTTGCCTCAAGGGCATAGGTTGTGTTTATAAAGGCTGCAGCGGCATCATCTAATGTCCTAGGAAGCTGGGCGGCATCCATGGGCTTAAATTCTAATTCAAGGGGATTTTCAATGATGTCTTTTACTGTAGCCTTTAATCCTACGCCATCCTTTAAAGTAATAAGTCCAGTTTTTTCAAATAGAATTAGAGCTCGACCTTCATTGGTTGGGTCGTTTGGTAATGTAATAATATCTCCAGTCTGCAAATCATTTGGTGACTGTATTTTTTTAGAATATAAACCCATTGGGGCTATCAAAACTTTACCTGCACTAACTAATTCTAAATTATGTTCCTTTGAGAAGGAATCCATATAAGGAATATGCTGAAAGAAATTTGCATCTATTTCTCCTTCTGATAAAGCTAAGTTTGGTCTTACATAATCGGTAAATTCAATAACCTGCAAATCAATCCCTTCTTCAGCAAGTAGTGGCTTAGCAAACTTCAAGATTTGACCTCCAGGAGTTGGATTTGCACCTACTTTTAAAACTGTCATATTTTGCTGTGATATAGTTGAAGAAGTACATCCAATAAAGATAGATGATACTATAAGCAATATAATAGTAAAAAAAAGTATATTTCTATTCACCGTTTACACCTCCATGTTTAACCTAATAGATTTTATAAGTAGGTTCATTTTTTAGAATGTTGGAACTATGGCACCTTCATACTTTTCTAATATAAATTCTTTAACTTCTTCAGATTGAAGGGCCTCTACCAGCTTACCTATCAATTCATTATCCTTATTTTCTGAAGTTACAGTAATTATATTAGAATAGGGAGACTCACTTCCCTCAATAATTAAAGCGTCGCTTGATGGATTTAGACCAGCCTCTAGAGCGTAATTAGTATTAATAATTGCTCCATCCACATCATCTAAAGTTCTTGGAAGTTGTGCTGCATCTATAGGTTTGAATACTAGATTCTTAGGATTTTCAGCTATATCGCTTTCAGTTGCCTCAAGTCCCGCATCATCCTTAAGTTTAATAATTCCATTGGTATCAAGGAATATAAGGGCCCTACCTTCATTGGTTGGGTCGTTTGGTATGGCAATAAGGGCACCCTCTGAAAGTTCATCTATGGACTTTAATTTTTTAGAATAAAATCCTAGGGGTTCTACATGGATCTTAGCTACACTTGTAAGCTCTAAATTATGTTCCTTTGCAAATGATTCCATATAGGGTGCATGCTGGAAGAAGTTTGCATCTATTTCTCCCTCTGATAAAGCTAAATTAGGTCTTACATAATCAGTAAACTCAACTATTTCTAAGTTGATACCTGCTTCCTTTAGCTTAGGCTTAACAAATTCTAGTAGTTCAGCATGGGGAACTGGAGTAGCACCAACCTTTAAAGTAATTATTTCTTCATTAGAACTTTCATCGGCTTTAGATGTACATCCTACTACAAGTAAAGATAGAATTAATAATCCAATAATACTAAAAGTAATTTTCTTTTTCAAAACCATCATCTCCTATTTATTAAATTTGAAAATCTGTTACCCAATGATTGAGTAATTTGAACAATAATTATAAGAACTACAACTGTGGCAATCATAACATTGGTTCTAAAGCGATGATAACCATACCTTATTGCTAAATCTCCTAATCCACCTCCTCCTACAACTCCTGCCATGGCAGAATATCCTATAATATTGATTATGGTTATGGTAATACCTAATACTAAGGAGGGCATTGCCTCAGGTATCATAACCTTTGTGATTATTTGATGGGGACTTGCTCCCATTGCTATAGATGCTTCAATGACTCCAAAGTCTATTTCACGCAAAGAAGTTTCCACAACCCTTGCATAAAAGGGGATTGCAGCTACGATCAAGGGTACTATTGCTGCATTGGTTCCAATGGTGGTGCCCACTATAAGCTTAGTAAAGGGGATAATTGATATCATCAGTATTACAAAGGGTAGAGACCTCATTATATTAACAATATATGAAAGAATAGTATTTAAAACTTTATTAGGTAATATATGGTTTTCATCTGTAATAACTAATATTATTCCTAGGGGCATACCTAAAATAATAGTAAAAACTGTAGATATACTTACCATATATAAGGTCTCAAAAAGCGATGGCTTAAGTAGTTCTAGTATCTCTTTCATTTACAATCACCTCTGTTTTCACATGATTTTTTTCTAAATAATCTATAATATCCTGTAACCTATTGTGGTTGGTATCTATTTTAATGGACAGCTTTCCAATAGGTTTTTCATCTATATATTCAATATGACCTGATAAGATATTTACCTCAACATCGAATTTTTTTATAATCTTAGAAATAATTGGACTACCTGCACTTCCATCGGTAAAGGATAGATAAAGGACTTTACCATCTAAAAGATTCTTTGGAATATTATGCTCTACTCCTACGAAATCCTTAGTAATATTCATCCTAGGCTTTGAAAACACATCTATTGTACTGCCTTCCTCTATAACCCTACCTCCTTCTAAGATAGTTACAAAGTCACATATCTCCTTTATCACCTCCATTTCATGGGTAACTACAACCATAGTTAATCCTAGTCTTTTGTTTATATCCTTTAAAAGATCAAGTATTTGTTTTGTGGTTTTTGGGTCAAGGGCTGATGTAGCCTCATCGCATAATAATACATCGGGATCATTGGCCAATGCCCTAGCTATGCCAACTCTTTGTTTTTGACCACCACTTAACATGGAGGGATAGACATGCTTTTTATCCTCTAATCCAACAAGCTTTAAAAGGGAAATCACCTTTTTCTCTATTTCATCCTTAGGGAAATTTGAAAGCTCAAGGGGAAAAGCCACATTTTCAAATACTGTTTTACTACTTAATAGATTAAATCCTTGAAAAATCATACCAATTTTCTTTCTAAGATTTCTTAGATCCCTTTGATTTAATTGAAGGATATTTATACCATTTACTTTAATACTTCCTCCAGAGGGATCTTCTATTCTATTAATGCATCTGATAAGGGATGATTTCCCAGCACCACTAAGGCCTATGATTCCATGGATACTTCCCTTTTTAATATGTACATTTACATCTTTTAGGGCAGTTACCTCGTTAGTGCCTTTTTTATAGACTTTAGTAAGATTAATTATCTCAATCACTTAATTCACTCCTTTAAAGTTATAACTCGTTAAAGTACAAAGGTGTAGATGTAATCAACATCTTACAGAGATTTACTGAAAAATAAAAACCTCTTTCCACAGTGAAAGAGGTCGTATAATCATATACTGCTCTCATCTGCCGATAAAAAGTATCGCAGGAATTAGCACCGCTACACATTATTGTGCCGGTTGCTGGGTTTCATAGGGCCAGTCCCTCCACCACTCTGGATAAGAGATTTAAAATATTTAATTTTAATGGGTTAATATTAATTATAGCTAAAAAATATGCATTGTCAACAAAAAATATTTTTTATTTAAAAAACAATGTAAATTTTTATGCTATGTTTAAGAAAATTTAAAGGGGGTAACTAGTATATAGATATATAACTAGGAGGGGGATTAAATGGATATATTTAAGTTCGCAATGAAAATGGAACAAGAGGGGAAAAAATATTACGAAGTTCTTGTAGAGAAAACAAATAATCAAGGATTGAAAAATATATTTATGATGCTTGCTAAGGATGAAGATAATCATTGCAAAATAGTGGAGAATCTAAAGGAAAAATATAATGATATAGTAAAATCAGAAAGCCTTAAAAAGGCCAATACTATATTTACTGAGATGCTAAAATCTGATGAGAATTATACGGAAGACATTTCACAGATCGAAGCATATAAACATGCCTGCCATCTTGAAGATGAAAGTATTAGACTATATGAGCAAGAGTTTAATAAAGCTACAACAGAAAAAGAGAAAGAAGTATTTAAGATGTTAATTCAAGAAGAGAAAAAGCATAAATTAATATTAGAAAACGTTATCGAGTTTGTTAGCCAACCAATAAAATGTAGGGCAGTAAAAACAAAGGATTCAGACCCTGAGTTTGCAAGATGGGATATAGAAAATATTTAATAAAAATTTAAGCAAATAGTATATTAATTGCGATAATTTTGAAATATAATAGAATATATAAAAAAGATTATATGGAGTGTTTAAGATGCTAACTACTGAACAAAAACTACTTGCTATTGCTTGTCACTTAGGATGGTTAGCTGGACTACCTATACTTATACCGATAGTTATCCTTCTTTTATCTAATGATGAGTTTGTTAAATATCAAGCTAAGGAAGCCCTTTCTTTTCAATTGGCAATAGTTGTTGGAGGTATTATTTCAGCTTTATTAGCGATAATTATTATTGGATTCATAACAGGTATTATTATTGGTATTATGGCAGTTATACTACCCTTTGTAGCCACAGTGAGAGTTATAAATGGGGAAGGATACTCTTACCCTATAACTGGTAAGTATATAGCCAGGAAAATTTAAGACATAGGCTTAGGCATATGTTTTTTTCTTTGATTAAGTGCACCAACCAAAAAATTTGAACCCATAAAATTTTTTGCTTATTTTTAAAAAAAATATAAAATCATGTACATTGACTATTTGTATATTGTATACTATACTTAGTAAGTATTTTGTATACATTAACATTCTAATAATATAAAAGGGGGCAAAATCTATGGCAAACAAGGTTATGAAAACCATGGATGGTAATACTGCTGCTGCATATGTATCATATGCATTTACTGATGTTGCAGCTATTTATCCAATCACACCTTCATCTAACATGGCTGAATTTGTAGATGAATGGGCAGCCCATGGTAAAAAGAACATTTTTGGTCAAACAGTTTCAGTTACAGAAATGCAGTCAGAGGCTGGTGCTTCAGGAGCTGTACATGGTTCACTACAAGGTGGAGCTTTAACTACTACTTATACAGCTTCTCAGGGATTATTATTAATGATTCCAAATATGTATAAAATAGCTGGTGAATTATTACCAGGTGTATTCCATGTTAGTGCTAGAGCAATTGCAACACATGCACTTTCAATATTTGGAGATCACTCTGATGTTATGGCTGCAAGACAAACAGGATTTGCCATGCTTGCGTCAGGTTCAGTTCAAGAAGTAATGGATTTAGGTGGAATAGCACATTTATCTGCTATTAAGACTAGAGTTCCATTCTTACATTTCTTTGATGGATTTAGAACTTCTCATGAAATTCAAAAAATTGAAGTTATCGATTATGATGACTTTGCTAAATTAGTCGACATGGACGCTGTAAACGCTTTCAGAAAGAGAGCTTTAAATCCTGAGCACCCTGTGACTAGAGGTACTGCTCAAAACCCAGATATCTTCTTCCAAGCTAAAGAAGCTTCTAATAAATTCTATCAAGAAGTACCAGATGTAGTTGCTGACTACATGAAAGAAATAAGCAAACTTACTGGTAGAGAGTACAAACCATTTAACTATTATGGTGCAGAAGATGCTGAACATGTAATAGTTGCAATGGGTTCAGTAGTAGAAACTGTAGAAGAAACTATAGATTATTTATTAGAAAAAGGAGAAAAGGTTGGATTAATTAAGGTTCGTTTATATAGACCTTTCTCAGAAAAATATTTCTTTGATGTTCTTCCAAGCACAGTTAAGAGAATTGCTGTACTTGATAGAACTAAAGAGCCTGGTTCACTTGGAGAACCTCTATATCAAGATGTACGTACACTATTCTATGACAAAGAAAATACTCCTATAATAATTGGTGGACGTTATGGATTAGGTTCTAAGGATACTACTCCTTCAGAAATTAAGAGAGTATTTGATGAGCTTAAGAAGGATGCTCCTAAAAATGGATTTACATTAAGTATTAATGATGATGTTACATACACTTCATTAGAAGTTGAAGAGCATATAGTTGCTGAAGAAAAAGGAACTAAGAGATGTAAATTCTGGGGACTTGGTTCAGACGGAACTGTTGGTGCAAATAAGAGTGCAATTAAGATCATAGGTGATAACACTGATTTATATGCACAGGGATACTTTGCATACGACTCTAAAAAATCAGGTGGAGTAACAGTTTCCCACTTAAGATTTGGTGAGAAGCCAATCAGATCTACTTACTTAATAGATGAGGCTGATTATATAGCTTGTCATAACCAATCATATGTTGATAAGTATGAACTATTAAAGGGACTTAAGAAGGGTGGAACTTTCGTACTTAATACTCAATGGAGTGTAGAAGAGTTAAATGAAAAGTTACCAGCTAATCTTAAGAAATACATTGCAGAAAATGATATTAACTTCTATATCATAAATGCATATGATATTGCAGCTGAAGTAGGACTTGGAAATAGAATTAACATGGTAATGCAATCAGCATTCTTTGCATTAGCTAATGTTATTCCAGTAGATGAAGCTATGGAATACTTAAAGGATGCAGTTGTTAAGACATATGGTAAAAAAGGTGAAAAAGTTGTAAAGATGAACCATGAAGCAATTGAAAAAGGTAAGACTGCATTAGTTAAAGTAGAAGTACCTGCTTCATGGGCTGGCGAAGTGGCTGAAGAAGTTGCAGCTACTACTGAAGAACCAAGATTCATCAAAGACATCTTAAGACCAATAAATGCACAAAAAGGTGATGATCTTCCAGTTTCAGCCTTTGTTGGAGCAGAAGATGGAACATTTGAAGCTGGTTCAGCTGCATACGAAAAGAGAGGTATTGCAGTAAATGTTCCAGAATGGCAAATAGATACTTGTATCCAATGTAACAAGTGTTCATATGTATGCCCACATGCTGCTATAAGACCATTCTTAGTAAATGAAGAAGAAAAAGCAAATGCTCCAGAAAGCTTTGAAACTAAGAAGGCTATAG
Source organism: uncultured Eubacteriales bacterium (assembly GCA_965539935.1). Taxonomy (GTDB): domain Bacteria; phylum Bacillota; class Clostridia; order Peptostreptococcales; family Caminicellaceae; genus CBETVX01. Next base: position 24,175 of record CBETVX010000001.1, read on the forward strand.
GCAAAGGTATGGATGGACTTGAGTATAGAATTCAAGTTTCTACCCTTGACTGTACAGGTTGTGGAAACTGTGCTGATGTATGTCCAGCTCCAAAGGGTAAAGCATTAGTTATGAAACCTCTTGGATCTCAAGAAAAACAAATAGAAAACTGGAATTATGCAGTTAATAATGTAACTTATAAAGATGATTTAATGGCTAAAACTACTGTAAAAGGTAGCCAATTCGCACAACCACTATTCGAATTCTCAGGAGCTTGTGCTGGTTGTGGTGAAACTCCATATATTAAAGCTGTTACTCAATTATATGGTGACAGAATGATGATTGCCAATGCTACAGGTTGTTCTTCAATCTGGGGTGGTAGTGCACCTTCTACACCATACTGTAAGAATGCAGAAGGTAAAGGTCCAGCTTGGGCAAACTCATTATTTGAAGATAATGCTGAATACGGTTATGGTATGGCATTAGCTAGCAAGAAAATGAGAGAAAAACTTCAACTATTAATGGAAGAAGCTTGTGAACTTGATATCCCAGCTGAAGTTAAAGAAGCTTTCAAAGGCTGGATTGAAGTAATAGATGAAGGAGAAGCATCTAGAGAAGCTTCAGCTAAAGTATTAGCAGCTATTGAAGCTAATAGCTTTGATGGAAAAGCTAAGGAAATAGTTGATGAAATAGTAGAAAAGAAAGATTTCCTAGTTAAGAAATCTGTTTGGATTGTTGGTGGAGACGGATGGGCTTATGACATCGGTTACGGTGGATTAGACCACGTTCTTGCATCAGGTGAAGACGTAAACGTACTTGTATTTGATACAGAAGTTTATTCAAATACTGGTGGTCAGGCTTCTAAAGCTACTCCAACAGCTGCTACAGCTAAGTTTGCTGCTGCTGGTATGAGAGTTAAGAAGAAAGACCTTGGTATGATAGCTGCTCAATATGGCTATGTATATGTAGCTCAAGTAGGTATGGGAGCAGACAATAACCAATTTATGAAGGCACTAGTAGAAGCTGAAAGCTATAAGGGACCTTCTCTAATCATATGTTATGCACCATGTATTAACCATGGTATTAAAGCTGGTATGGGTAAAGCTCAAGAAAGAACTAAGCTTGCAGTTGAAGCTGGATACTGGCATCTATGGAGATTTAATCCAGAGAAAAAAGAAAATGGAGAAAATCCATTCACATTAGATTCTAAAGAGCCTAAGGCTGACTTTAAAGAATTCTTGATGGGTGAAGTAAGATATACAGCCCTTCAAACGGCATTCCCAGAAGTTGCAGCTACTCTATTTGAAGCAGCTGAGAAGGATGCTAAAGAAAGATATGAAACATATAAGCGTTTAGCTGAAATGGAATATTAAATAATGTAAAATAAGTCGAGCAGATTTCTGCTCGACTTATCTTTTTTTAGCACATTTTCCCCAAAACATAACACCATTTTCAATAATAAAATTTGGAGCATAAATATCTCCTTCAAGTTTACAGGTTGAAGAAAGGTGAATCTTATTCTTAGCTATCAAATTACCCCTTACAGAGCCATGTACTATTATATTCTCAGCTGATATATCTCCATTGATTTTAGCAGTAGAGTCTATGAAAACAGTTTTTGCCGAAAAAATCTCACCAATATAATTACCACAAATTTTTACTGATTCTGGAGTATTAATGATACCCTTAAATATAGCATTTTTTTTAATTAAGGTGCCTACTCTATCCATGGTTTCATTCATCTTTAGTAAACCCCCTAGACTTTTTTCCATTATATTATTGGTCAATGATGAACAAAAGATTCTTAAGCTCTATTTTAGTATAGGATATATGTAGTTAAATAATATGGTATAGAAGTAATATGCCCTAGGACCTAATGGCTAAAATTCTAAATTAAACATAGATAATGGTAAACTACAAAGAATATACATCTTGAAATATACCGTAGTAGGGTATATAATGTATTCAGGAGGTGATACTATGCCTATATATGAATATAAATGTGAGAAATGTGGATATAAGTTTGAAAAGCTTGTTAAGAGTTCAGAAAGAGATAATAATCAAAAATGTCCTAAATGTGGCAATAATAATACAAAAAAAATATTCTCAGCTTTTTCTTGTGGTAGTGATAGTGTAGGTTCATCATCTGCTAGTTCATGTGGCGGCTGAGGATTATAAGATCTCTAGTATAGAGAATAATTAAGGTGCCTAGATGGATAAAATATCCCTCTAGGTTTTTGGTTTTTATAAGGAGCATATTTACTAAAAAATAAGCGGCTGCCTCTATTTGGAGACAGCCATTTTTTTCTTATAGTCATTAATAGAATCGGAAGTAGCTATAATAGTATGCTACCGGATTCTACTATCTAAATCCGTAACAAATATTCTAAGGTTATAAAAATTATATGCAGAAACTATTTAAAAGTTGCTATTAATTAATTAAGTTTACATACACTATATTACTTTTTGTAGAATATTATGAATTAACGTACCAAATTGTGAAGGGAGGAAGCCACTAATGGCAGGTAACATTAAAGTAGATAAAGTTATAGAAGAAATAATAAAACTGCCATACGATCAAAAACATAGAAAGAATAATATAGAGGAATCACAGAAGTTTCAAGATAAATGGGAACTAGTTATTAAATACAATGGAAATATTGAAAAATTATGTACTCAATATGGAGCTTATATAAATAGACTAACCGATGGTTATGCCATATTAAATATTGAAGAAGAAAAAATCATTCCCTTTTCTCAAAATGAAGAGGTTTTATATATTGAAAAACCTAGTAGGATTTTTAAGATAGACAAAAATATTTTTCACTATCTAAAGGACTCAATTATTAGGGAAAATAGCATGATAGGAATAATTGACTCCGATATAGATTACTTTAACTCAAGATTTATTAATTCTGATGGAACCACAAAGATAATTAGTCTATGGGATCAGACAATGGAGGAAAAAAATTCCCATCAAGGAATGGAGACTAAATATGAAATGACTAATGAAAAAATAAATAATATGTTAAAACAATTAAATAAATTAGATTTTTTGGAAAAATATTGTGATAGTAATCAGAGCACTAATAAATATATTTTAGTGAATTTAAGATCTAAAGGAGAAGATGGGGTTATAAGTACTACCCAATATTTAGAAGCTTTAAAATATCTAATGGATAAAGCTAAAGAACATAATAGACCTATAATAATATATACATCCTATGAAATAGATGGTGGAGAAGATAGCAGGAGAATTTTATTTAATGAAATAATTAGATATATAAATAATCACTCTAATATTGATGTGGTTATACCTCAAATAAATAGTTTCATGCCCCATCATATAAAGGAAAAATTACAGGAAAAAGATATAAGTGAGATAGAACTAGAGATAGGTAATGGAGAAAGGGTAGTTACCTTAGAAATATGGAAAAATTACTTTGATGATATAGATATTGAGTTAATTTCCCCTAAGGGAAATAGTACAGGAATAATAAAAAACATTCAGGAGTTCAGCAAAACAATAATTGGTGATATTGAGTGTTATATATATAAAAGAGGGCCCTTCGAGATTTCTAAGGACGAACAAGTAGATCTATTGATTATCCCTGAAAAAGAAACAGTTGATAAGGGAACATGGACACTAAAACTATATCCAAATAGAATTGTAGATGGAAGTTTTGAAATATTATTATCTACTAAGCAAAGAGTTCATAAAAATACAAAACTATATAAGAAAAAAGATATTAAAACCATTGAAGTAATGAAACCAAAGCCTCAAAACAATAACTTTAAACTTATAGGAGCTCTAGGATATAGATATACTCCCAATTATTATTCATACAGAGGAAATAAAAGAATTACTATTTATACTACTAAATATCATCCTAGGGTAATGAATCCAGTATTTTTAGCATATATGCCTTCAATATATAATAGATACAGGTAATATATATTTATGATAATATATATGATAGAGAAATAAAAAATATAAAGAGGATGAACAACTATGAAAAGAATAGATGAAAGAGATACTATGTTTGCTAGGGCAAATTATAAAAAAGGGACTGCTGAATATGAAGATTATTACTCACGAAATAAAGATAAAAAGAAAATAGATGATGAAATAAGGTCCCTTCCAAATATTTGTGGAGAGGGAACGGCTACATTTCATCCAATACATTCTCCAGTGGCTGATGCTGGTTTTAGATTTTTAGCGGATATTAGAAAATATGTGGATGGAGAAGTTAGTAATACTAAAGTAGATGTTAACCCCCAAGAGATTAGTAATAAAATAAAAAAATTCACTAAATATTTCGGAGCAGATTTAGTGGGCATAACAGAAATGAAAGAATATTTCTATTATAGCCATAGAGGAAGACATAGAGAAAACTATGGGGAAAAAGTGGCTAATCTCCATAAATACGGAATAGTATTTGCTGTGGAAATGGATCAAGATATGATTAATAGAGCCCCTCAATGTGAGGAGGTAATAGAAGTAGTAAAGGGATATGTTAATGCTGCTATAATAGGTATGTGGCTTAGCTATTATATTAGAGAACTGGGTTATGAAGCTAGGAATCATATGGATGGAAACTATTTAGTGGTGGCTCCTCTAGTGGCACAATCAGCAGGATTAGGAGAAATAGGAAGAAAAGGAATACTAGTTACAAAAAAATATGGGTCTAGGGTAAGGTTAGGTGTTGTAACAACTAATATGCCTTTAATTCCCGATGAACCAGATGAATTTGGAGTGAAGGAATTTTGTACTATCTGCGAGAAGTGTGTGAAAACTTGTCCAGGTAAGGCTATACCTGAAGGCGACCCTCAAGAGATAGATGGGGTTAAGAGGTGGCAAATAAAACAAGAAAAATGTTATGAAATGTGGAGAAGGCTAGGAACCGATTGTGGAGTATGTCTTTCTGTATGTCCCTTTAGTCAAAAAATACCTGAAGATTTGATAAACAAAATGAAGGGTTCTAAAGAAATTATGGAAGAAATAATAAAAGGTCATGAAGAAAAGTATGGAATAAGACCCTATATCAGACAACCCTTAGATTTATTAAAGTAAATAGGACCTTTCTAATTATAAGCCTAAAGACAAATTCTTTAGGTTTTTTTATAATCGTAATAAATCTAAGACTAGCATGTATAGTGAAAATTAATACTTAGTTTTGTTCTCAAAAATAATTAAAAGAATATATATAATATAAATAAATCACAAATAAATATCAGAAAATTTATGCAACTAGAAGGAAGGGCATATAACTATATAGAATAGATAAAATATTTAGAGGAATGCAAATAAAACTAGGGGGTTTAGTATGAAGGATGTATTACATCTCAGAGACTTCATAGATGTTGACATGCTACAAGAAATACAGGATAAATTTGCCGATGCCACAGGACTCGCGGCGGTAACTGTTGACTATAGAGGAGAACCTATAACAAGATATAGCAATTTCTCAAGGTTTTGTAGGCTTATTAGAAAGGACAAAAAATGTAAAGAAGCATGTTATCAGTCCGACGCCCATGGAGGACTAGAAGCAGCTAGGGCAGGCAAACCATATATATACAAATGTCACGCAGGTCTAGTTGACTTTGCTATACCTATTATAGTTAAAGGCTATTATATGGGATCTATAATGTCAGGACAAGCCAAAATTGAGAGGGAAAAGGAGGCACTTTTAGAAAACGTTTTTTCTAGTGTGCCTGGTTGGAGAAATGAAAGGGAAATAATTGAAGCCTATAACGAAATAGATATTATACCCTATGATAAAGTTGTGGCTGCTGCCCATATGATGTTTATTATTTCTAATTACATAGTTGAAAAAGAAGTAGTAACCTTAGTACAAGAAGAGCTAAACAAAAAAAATATAAAACTTATGGAAGAAATGAAAGCCAGATCAGAACTAGAAAAGGCATTGATGAACTCAGAATTTAAAGCTTTGCAAGCCCAAATCAATCCCCATTTTTTATTTAATGTTTTAAATACTATAGGACGATTGGCACTCATCGAAAATGCCGACAGAACTCAAGAAATGATTTATAATCTAGCAGAAATGTTAAGATATACATTAAAAAGAGATACTAATAGGAAGGTGCATTTAGAAGAAGAAATTAATCATATAGAAAGGTATTTAAAAATACAATCTATAAGACTAGGAAAAAGATTAAAATACAGCATTAAGATACCAGAGGATATGCAAAAAATAAAAATTCCATTTATGACAATACAGCCATTAGTTGAAAATTCTATAAAACATGGAATAGAACCAAAGGAGGAGGGGGGAAGTGTTACGATAAGTGGATACTCAATAGGAAAGGATGTTATAATTAATATTTTCGATGATGGTGTTGGAATTCCAGAAGGAAAATTAAACAGCATACTTCAAGGGAAGAAGAATCTTGATAATGATAAATCTATAGGAATAGGTATTAATAACGTAAATAAAAGACTAGTCTATTGTTTCGGAAGTAATTATGGAGTAAAAATAAGTAGCAATAAGGATGGTACGTCGGTTAATATTCTCTTACCAAAGGAGTAAAAAAAATAGGGGTGTTCTTTTATGTTAAAAATACTTTTGGCTGATGATGAACATTTAGAAAGAGAAGCACTCAAAATAATCATAAATAGAAATATAAAAGAAGCTCTGATAGTAGGTGAAGCAGAGAACTCTAAAAGAGCAATTGAATTATGTGAGGAGTTAAAACCAGATATAGTATTTATGGATATAAAAATGCCAGGAATAGATGGGATAGAGGCAAGTAAAATAATAAAAGAAAAAAATAATGATATAGTAATAATTGTACTTACAGCATATAATGATTTTGAATTTGCCCATAGATCTATAAAGGCCCATGTGGATGACTATATATTAAAACCAGCACGGCCTGAAGTGATTATAAACTGTATTAATAAACATATAAAAAGAATAGAGAAAGAAAGAAATTATTTTGAGGAATTAGTAAATAAATTAGTTAAAGAAATTGAAAGAATGCATTATAGCAACTCAAAAAAAGCCTTAGAAAATATAATTATGAACTTAAAGGATTATTGTGGAAAAAATAATATGTTATTTATTAAGAAAGGAATAGAGCTAGCCAATATAATTATGTTTACAGCTTCTAATATGGATTTAGAAATTGAAGATACTATTGTAAATAAATTAAATAACAGTGATTTAATTAACTCTCTAGATTACTGTTATTATCTTGAGAATGAATTATATAACTTATTAGATAATATATTTGATGTAATAATAAAGGAAAAGCCCCAAGGAATAAATGAATTAGACGCAGTGTTAAACTACATAGAAAAATATTTTAAAAAGGGAATTAGTCTTGAGGAAGTTGCCAATTATGCAAATTTAAGTGTGCATTATCTAAGCAAACTGTTCAAAAAGGAAGTAGGAATTAATTTTGTTAATTATGTAACTGAAAGAAAAATTGAAGAAGCTAAAAAATTATTGGAGATGACAGATATTCCTATACTGAATATATCCTTAGAACTATCCTTTAAAGAGCAAAATTATTTTAGCAAAGTATTTAAAAAATTGGTGGGAATGACTCCTACCCAATATAGAGATAAAAAAAGGAGAGAAAAGGAGAAGAAAATAAAAAATAATTTAATGACAAGAAATACAATCCTCTTAAATGGAAAGTGGTATATATGATATAAATTTTAAATCAGCAGTTATCAATATTGATAACTGTTTTTTTCTGCTAAATTTAAGTATTTAACAAAAAAGTATCAAAAGAGAACAAAAAATTATCATAAAAAAAATTATGGGTATAATTTAGCGCTGCAAAGGAACGAATTTTCTAAAAAATGCAACAAATAAGTATATTTATAAGACAAGTTAGTGTCAAGGTTAATTAATATAATAATAGAATTTCTAAAATAAGATTTATATAGAAGTAAATCTGCACTAAAAAATTTTATTAATGAGGAGGTTTTTCTTATGACGAAGGAAGCATTAGGGATGGTTGAAACTAAGGGGCTAGTTGGATCAATTGAAGCAGCAGATGCTATGGTAAAGGCTGCAAACGTTACATTAATTGGTTATGAAAAAATAGGTTCAGGATTAGTTACAGTAATGGTAAGGGGAGATGTTGGAGCAGTAAAGGCTGCAACAGACGCTGGAGCAGCAGCTGCTGATAAAGTTGGAGAAGTAATTTCTGTTCATGTAATCCCAAGACCTCATACTGACGTAGAGAAAATACTACCTAAAGGTGAATAGTAGTAAATGATTATTTATTTTTAAAATCTATGGAGGTGTATAGAAGTGAAAGAACAATTGATAGAGAAGATTATGGAAGAAGTAATGAAAAAAGTTGACGAACCTAAAGAGGAGGTTAAAACAGAGGTGAAGGCCGAAAAGAAAAGTTGTGGACTTACTGAATTTGTAGGTACGGCAATTGGTGAGACCATCGGATTAGTAATAGCAAACGTAGATACTAGTCTCCATGAAGCCATGAAATTAGATAAAAAATACAGGTCTATTGGTATAGTAGGTGCCCGTACAGGAGCAGGGCCTCAGATATTTGCAGCCGATGAAGCTGTTAAAGCCACAAACACTGAAATTATTTCTATTGAACTACCTAGAGATACACAAGGCGGAGCAGGACATGGGTCATTAATTATATTTGGTGCAGAGGATGTGTCAGATGCTAGGAGAGCTGTAGAGGTTACTTTAAAGGAATTAGATAGAACCTTTGGTGATGTATATGGAAACGATTCAGGACATTTAGAGTTTCAATATACTGCTAGAGCAAGTTATGCATTAGAGAAGGCCTTTGGAGCCACATTAGGTAAGGCCTTTGGAATAACAGTTGGTGCTCCAGCAGCAATAGGCGTACTTATGGCTGATACTGCAATAAAGGCAGCCAATGTTGAAGTAGTAGGATATGCTTCACCTGGTAACGGCGGAACTAGCTATTCAAACGAAGTTATCTTATTTGTTAGTGGAGATTCTGGTGCAGTTAGACAATCAATAATAGCAGCTAGGGAAGTAGGATTAAAGCTACTAGAGACTATGGGTGGAGAGGCTCCTTCATCAACAGTTCCATATATTTAATGGATTTAGTTAAATAAAGGAGGGAAAAGATATGAAATCTAAACGTTTTGAAATTTTGGCAAAGCGTCCTGTAAACCAAGATGGATTTGTTGCCGAATGGCCAGAAGTTGGTTTAATAGCAATGAACAGTCCACAGGACCCAACTCCAAGTATTAAAGTTGTAAATGGTAAAGTAGTGGAATTAGACGGAAAGAAAAGAGAAGATTTCGATATGATAGATAGATTCATAGCTGATTATGCAATCAATATAGAAAAGGCAGAAGAAGTTATGGCTATGGATTCTAAAGAGCTTGCTAAAATGCTTGTTGATGTTAATATTCCCCGTGAAAAGATTGTAAAACTTACGACAGCTATGACCCCAGCAAAAATTGTTGAAGTAGTTGGGATAATGAATGTAGTTGAAATGATGATGGCACTTCAAAAGATGAGGGCTAGGAAGACTCCATCTAATCAATGCCACGTTACAAATGTAAAGGATAATCCAGTACAGATAGCCGCAGATGCAGCAGAAGCTGCCATCAGAGGTTTTGATGAACAAGAAACCACAGTAGGTATTGTTAGATACGCTCCATTTAATGCACTATCTATATTAATAGGAGCTCAAGTGGGACGAGGTGGAATACTTACTCAATGTGCCATAGAAGAGGCAACAGAGTTATTACTTGGAATGAGAGGATTAACCAGTTATGCTGAGACAGTATCAGTATATGGTACTGAAAATGTATTTGTTGATGGTGATGACACTCCATGGTCAAAGGCTTTCTTGGCTTCTGCCTATGCTTCTAGAGGTCTAAAAATGAGATTTACATCGGGTACAGGTTCAGAGGTACAGATGGGTTATGCAGAGGGAAAATCAATGCTTTATCTTGAAGCAAGATGTATCTATATTACTAAGGGTGCAGGAGTTCAAGGACTACAAAATGGTTCAATTAGTTGTATAGGAGTACCCGGTGCTGTACCATCTGGAATTAGAGCTGTACTTGCGGAAAACCTTATCACAACTATGCTTGATATGGAAGTGGCTTCAGGTAATGACCAGACCTTCTCACATTCCGATATGAGAAGAACAGCTAGATTACTTATGCAGATGCTTCCAGGAACAGACTTTATTTGTTCTGGATATAGCGCTGTTCCCAATTATGATAATATGTTTGCCGGTTCAAATGTTGATGCAGAGGACTTTGACGATTGGAATGTTATACAAAGAGATTTGAAGATAGATGGCGGACTAAGACCTGTATCAGAGGAAGAAGTTATAGCAATTAGAAATAAAGCAGCTAAGGTTTTACAGGTAGTATTTGAAGAACTTGGATTACCTACAATCACAGATGAAGAAGTAGAGGCTGCAACATATGCCCATGGTAGTAAGGATATGCCCGATAGAAATGTAGTTGAAGACTTAAAGGCAGCAGAGGAAATGATGAAAAAAGGAATAACAGGGATAGATATTGTTAAAGCATTAAGCAAGCATGGATATGAAGATGTGGCAGAAAGGGTACTTAACATGCTTAAACAAAGGGTTTCAGGAGACTATCTACATACTTCAGCAATAATAGATGAAGATTTCAATGTTATAAGTGCTGTAAACAACTGTAATGATTATATGGGACCGGGGACTGGATATATAATGAGCGAAGAAAGATGGAAAGAGATTAAGGATATCCCTACGGCTATAAAACCTGAAGATATTAAGTAAAAAGATTAAGAAAGGGGTGTGAAATAATGGCTATTAATGAAAAAATAATAAGACAAATAATTGAGGAAGTCCTTGAAGACTTTAACCTTAATAATATGGAAGAAAAAGTAGAGGATAATAAGCCTGTGGCAATAGAGGGAATGGATCTTAAAGAAAAGGGTACGGCCCTAAAAGGAAATAGAAGAGATGAAGTGGTCATCGGTATAGCTCCAGCCTTTGGAATATATCAAACAAAGACGATAGTTAATATACCCCATGAGAATGTCTTAAGAGAACTAATAGCGGGGATAGAAGAAGAAGGATTAAAGGCAAGGGTCATTAGAGTAAAGAGAACTTCAGATGTTGCCTTCATTGCCCATGATGCTGCTAAATTAAGTGGCTCAGGTATAGGAATTGGGGTTCAATCAAAGGGAACCACAGTAATTCATCAAAAAGACTTACAACCACTAAATAATCTTGAATTATTCCCTCAGGCTCCACTATTAAATGAAGATACCTTTAGAGCAATTGGTAAGAATGCTGCAAAATATGCTAAAGGGGAGTCTCCAAATCCCGTACCTACTAAAAATGACCAAATGGCAAGACCTAAATTCCAAGCAAAGGCAGCCCTATTACACATTAAGGAGACGGAACATGTTGCACATGGAAGTAAGCCACTTGAACTAGAAGTAAGTTTTTATTAAATGGAGGTGACTTTGATGAATCAAGAACAATTAATTGAACAAATAGTTAAAGAGGTCATGTTATCTATGGGCAAAACCCAAGATAAGCCAAAGGAAAAAATAACACCAAATACTAGCCAAACTGTAAGCAAAGAAGATTATCCTTTAGTAAGTAAAAAACCAGAATTAATTAAAACCCCTACAGGAAAAACATTAGATGAAATAACCTTAAAGGGAGTTTTAGATGGAGATATAACAGCATTGGACGTAAGAATTGCTCCTGAAACCTTAGAACTTCAAGCACAAGTTGCAGAATCAGTTGGAAGAGAAGCCTTTGCAAGAAATCTAAGAAGAGCAGCTGAATTAATAGCAGTTCCTGACGACAGGATTTTAGAGATATATAATGCCCTTAGACCTTATCGTTCAAATAAAGAAGAATTATTGGAGATAGCTGATGAATTAGAAAATAAATATAATGCCAAGGTTAATGCTGCCTTTGTAAGGGAAGCAGCGGAGGTATACCAGCAGAGAAATAGATTAAGGGTAGACTAGTATTTTAAGAGAAGGCCAGGAGGTAAAAAAAATGAGAATAGTAGCAGGCGTGGACATAGGAAATGCAACAACTGAAGTTGCGTTGGCAGAAGTATCAGAAAAAAATGAAGTAAATTTCCTTTCCAGCGGAATAGTTGAAACAACTGGAATAAAGGGAACTAAACAAAATATTCATGGTGTCTTCGCCTCCCTCAAACAGGCTTTAAATAAGACCAATCTAAATATAGAGGATTTAGACCTAGTTAGGATAAATGAAGCAGCTCCTGTAATTGGGGATGTGGCCATGGAAACAATTACTGAAACTATCATTACTGAATCCACAATGATTGGCCATAATCCTTCAACTCCAGGAGGATTAGGGTTAGGCGTAGGTATTACTATTAAGATTCAAGATTTAGAAAAGGCAAATAAGAAGGACAGTTATATAGTACTTATTTCAAAGGATATAGATTTTGGAGTAGCTGCTAAAAGGATAAATGAATTTACAAAAAAGGGTATAAAAATCCAAGGGGCTATTGTCCAAAAAGATGATGGAGTATTAATAAATAACAGACTAAATAAGCCAATTCCTATTGTTGATGAAGTATCATTATTAGAAAAAGTTCCTTTAAATATGGTAAGTGCTATAGAGGTAGCAGCACCTGGTCAAGTAGTTGAGATATTATCAAATCCCTATGGAATAGCAACAGTTTTTAATTTATCCTCCGAGGATACAAAACAAATAGTGCCCTTAGCTAGAGCCTTGATAGGAAACAGATCGGCTGTAGTTATAAAAACTCCAAAGGGGGATGTACAGGAAAGGAAAATTCCTTCCGGTAAAATTCATATTATTGGAGAAAAGAGAAGGGCCAAAGTTGATGTGGATGACGGAGCCCAAACAATTATGAAAGTTCTTAAGGTTACTTCTCCCATTATTGATATACAGGGAGAACCAGGTACAAATGCGGGAGGGATGTTAGAGAAAGTAAGGCAAGTTATGTCAGATCTAACAAAACAGCATCCAAGGGATATTAAAATTCAAGATTTACTTGCTGTAGATACCTTTGTACCTCAAAAAGTAAAGGGTGGTTTAGCAGAAGAGTTTTCCTTAGAAAATGCAGTTGGTATTGCAGCCATGGTAAAGGCCGATAAATTGCAGATGGATATGATAGCCCATGTTCTAAAGGAAGAAATAGGAGTTAAGGTAGAGGTTGGAGGAGTAGAAGCAGATATGGCCATAAGGGGAGCCTTGACTACACCAGGAAGTAATAAACCCTTGGCAATATTAGATATGGGTGCAGGTTCAACCGATGCTTCTATAATTAGTAAAAATGGTGATATAAAATCTATTCATCTTGCGGGAGCAGGAAATATGGTTACATTATTGATTAACTCTGAATTAGGATTGGATGATTTTAATTTAGCAGAAGATATAAAAAAATATCCACTGGCTAAAGTAGAAAGTTTGTTTCATATCCGACATGAGGATGGAACCGTTGAGTTTTTTGACAAACCTTTAAATCCTAAGGTCTTTGCCAGTGTAGTTATATTAAAGGATAAAGATATGGTTCCCATACCGGGCAATTATTCAGTAGAAAAAATAAAAATCATAAGGAGGTCTGCAAAGGAGAAGGTATTTGTTACTAATGCCATACGGGCATTAAGTAGAGTTTGCCCTACAGGAAATATTAGAGATATAGAATTTGTAGTACTAGTAGGTGGATCGGCATTAGACTTTGAAATTCCTCAGTTAGTAACCGATGCTTTATCAAAATATGGAGTTGTTGCAGGTCGAGCAAATATCCGAGGGACTGAAGGACCAAGAAATGCAGTAGCCACTGGTTTAATATTAGCTCTAGATAAAGAAGGAGATAAGATATGAAAAGAAGTCCAAATATGGAGAAACCTACAATAAATATATATTATGATGATAACTTTGTGGACACATCTATGTTTTTAGAACTGTTGTGGGGGATAGAGGAAGAAGGAATTCCTTATTCCTTACATTCACAAAACAATGAAACGTCAATTGAATTAGGCTATAGGGGAGCAGAAGAATCTAGATTAGATGTAGGAATTGGGATTGGGAAAGATAAAAAAATTATTCTACATTATACAAAATTGGAAAAGGAAAGGCCATTGTTTACTATAGATATAAGTAGCGATAAATATGTATTGAGAGCGCTAGGATCAAATGCTGCAAGGCTTGTTAAAGGCATACCTTTCAAAGAGATGAATCCAAAGAAAAGTGAGAAAGAACTGAACAATATAAAGAATAATGAAAATATTGATATAGCAGAAATTGTAGCAAAAGTCCTGGAAAGATTGAAATAAAAATGAAGGCTTAAGGAGGTGTAAGTTTGTCAAAACTTGCCTTAGGAATTATAGAAACAGTAGGGTTGGCAGCAGCCTTTGAAGCAGCAGACGTTGCAGTTAAATCTGCTAATGTAAAATTATTGGGATATGAATTAACGAAGGGAAATGGAATGGCTACTATTAAGGTAGTAGGTGATGTTGGAGCAGTTAAAGCAGCTGTTGAAGCTGGAGTAGCGGCTGCAAAAAAAATAAATACAGTCTGGAGTAAACAAGTGATTCCAAGACCCCATGATGAAATAGATATCCTTGTGCATAATGTAGAAACTGTAGGACTTGAATTAATAAAACAACAGGAAGATTTATATACAAAAGAAGATAAAGAAGAAAGTGATGTTGAGAAAGAACAGACCAATAACTTAGAAGAAATAAATGAAAAGGTAGATAAGGAAGAACGTGAAGTTATTAATGGGGAAATTGAGAAAAAGGAAGAAAGGGAAGTGTGTAATCTCTGTAAAGATCCCAAGTGTCCAAGGAGAAAGGGAGAACTTAAAGTAAATTGTATTCATTATGAAGAATTGAGGGAGGAGTAAATATGAATGATGCATTAGGCATGATAGAAACAAAGGGCCTTATAGGTGCCATAGAAGCGGCAGATGCTATGACTAAGTCGGCAAATGTAACTTTAATAGGATATGAAAAAATTGGTCATGGTTTAGTAACTGTAATGGTAAGGGGAGATGTAGGGGCTGTAAAGGCAGCCACTGATGCTGGAGCATCTGCAGCAGAAAGAGTTGGAGAAGTAGTGTCAGTTCATGTAATAGCAAGACCCCATACAGATACTGAAAAAATCTTACCTAAATCAATAGAGAATGAAGAGTAAAAATCTAGAAAGGGGATTTCCCATGGGGTTAAGTGAAAAAGATCTGATAAGAGAGATAGTTACAAGGGTTGTAGAAAGAATCTCTGACTACTGTGAAAAAAAATATATACCCGTTGGAATTTCTAATCGCCACATTCATCTAAATAAAGAGGATTTGGAAATTTTATTTGGTAAAGGATATGGGCTTACAAGATTAAAGGATTTGAAACAGCCAGGACAGTATGCTGCTAAGGAAACCGTAAGGATTATTGGACCAAAGGGGACTTTGGACAAGGTTAGGATATTAGGACCTGTCAGAGAAAAGACACAACTAGAAATATCATTAACCGATAGTTTTACCTTAGGGGTAGATATTCCAGTACGTGAATCGGGGAAAATTCAGGGAACGCCAGGAATAATAATTGAAGGCCCTAAGGGAAGAATTGAAAAAGAAAATGGAGTTATTGCTGCCTTAAGACATATCCATATGCCAACAAATATAGCAAAATTGTGGAATATAAAAGATAAAGAGATGGTAACTGTCCTAGCTGGAGATAGGAGAAAATTGATTTTTCATAATGTATTGGTACGGGTTTCAGACAAATATTCATTAGAGATGCATGTAGATATTGATGAAGCTAATGCCGCCGGCTTAAAAAATGGAGATATGGTCAAGATAATAGGAGACTAAGGGAGAATGTTTTTTATGGATCTCGATAAAGTTAATGAAAAAATAGAATATTTTTCACAACTAATAGAAGAAAAAAGGATGAATACCTATGAAGGTCAATTAAATGTAGGTGTAGACCTCGGAACAGCTAATATAGTTATTTCGGTGGTGGATGAATTAGGAAACCCCGTTGCTGGAGCATCCTATGGGGCTTCGGTAGTGAAAGATGGATTAGTGGTTGACTATATTGGAGCTGTCCGTATAGTTAGAAGATTGAAAAATCAAGTTGAGGATATCCTTGGACTTAGATTGACAAAGGCTGCCACGGCTATTCCCCCAGGAACCCTAGGGGGCAATGTAAAAGCAATAGCAAATGTTGTGGAGTCCGCTGATTTAGAAGTAATAAATGTAGTTGACGAACCTACGGCAGCGGCATCGGTTCTCGGTATTAAAGATGGAGCAGTTGTTGATGTTGGAGGAGGAACCACAGGGATAAGTATCTTAAAGGATGGAAAGGTAATATACACAGCCGATGAACCTACAGGGGGAACCCATATGAGTCTGGTACTGGCGGGCAATTATAGGATTACCTTCGAAGAAGCAGAAAAAATTAAATTAGATAGATCGAAACAAAAAGATGTTTTTTCAATAATAAAGCCAGTTGTAGAAAAAATGGCATATATTGTTAAAAGACATATTCATAAATACGATGTAAAAAAAATCTATGTGGTTGGAGGGGCATGTTGCTTTGATGAATTTGAAAAGGTATTTGTAAAAGAAATTGGATTGCCAACAGTTAAACCCAACAATCCCCTCCTAGTAACACCTTTAGGTATTGCACTCCACTGTAAATAGTGAGGTGACTATAATTGGATTTGGAGAAAATTATTGACTTAATAGCAGAAGAAGTAGTACGAAGGATGAGAAACCGTCCTAAAAAGGCTCTTGTAATATTCACTGGAGCTGCAATAGGATTTTCACAATCAATTAAGTGCATAAAAAATTTAAAGGAGGATGGCTGGGATTTAAAAATCCTTTTATCCAAAAGTGCTGAATATGTTTTAACTAGGGACTTGATTAAGGAATCCCTTGACATAGATAAGATACATGTTGAAAGTGAAGTTACAGGTATGAAGGAATTATATAATGATGTGGATATGATAATTATTCCTGCCTTAACATTAAACTCGGCTGTAAAAATAGCCTTATGTATATGCGATAATCTAGTAACTAATATAGTATCCCATGGAATAATGGAAGGAATTCCAATACTGGCAGCCAAGGATGCTTGTGATTTAAGGAATCCTGTTAGATCTAAATTGGGGGCAAAAAAAATACCAGAAGCATATTTAAATAAAGTAGAGGATTACATTAGTATATTAGAAAGTTATGGAATTAAAATGGTGGAGGCTAAAGATATTTATAAATATGCCATACAAAATAGAACTGAACATAGCCTAATAAAAAAACCAGATAATGGGAATTGTGGTTTAAATATAAGCAAAAGAGTTTTATCAAGGGCAGACATTATAGGTGCCCTGAATTATGGAAGGAAAATAAATATATCTAAGAGTACAATTATTACAGCATTAGCTAAGGAAACAGCTAAAGAGTACGCAGTGGAAATCGTTAGAAACAGATAATGAAAGTAGGTGAGGCGGTGTATTTAGCTAAAATAAAGGGTATGGTTGTTGCAACTAGAAAGAATGAATCTTTAGTAGGAACTAAAATTATGATTGTTCAGCCAATTAATTCCAAGGAAGAACCAATAGGTAATACTGAAGTTGCTATAGATTCAGTGGGTGCTGGTTCTGGGGAAATTGTCTTAGTTGCCAAAGGAAGTGCAGCTAGGCAAATATTTGAAAATAAAAACTCGCCCATAGATGCAGTTATTGTAGGCATTGTGGATAGTATGGAAGTTAATGAATAGAGGAAGTGAAGGTCATGGGTAATGTCTATACCAAAACTGGAGATAAAGGTAAAACAGGATTACTTGGAGGTAGTAGGATATGGAAGGACGACCTGAGAGTTACCTGCTATGGAACTTTAGATGAGGCAAATTCTATGATTGGGGTAGCCTATTCTATTACTAAAAATCAAGAAATAAAAGATAAATTACAAACAATTCAAAGAAAACTATTTTCTATTGGAGCGGAATTAGCCAGTGATGATAAGGGTAGCAAATATTTAAGGGAGAAGATTACAGACAGGGATATAAAATACTTGGAAGAAATGATTGACAAATATCTAAAAAGAATTGGAGAACAAAAATCATTTATTATCCCTGGCAAAACAACAGCCTCATCAATTATCCATGTTTCAAGGGCCATTATTCGTAGAGCCGAGAGAAATATTATTAGCCTTAGTAAAAAGGAGGAGGTCAGAGAAGTATTATTAAAATATATAAATCGGCTATCTGATTTCCTTTTTGTACTAGCAAGGGTAGAAGAAACCTACGGCTTTATAGAAGATGTCAAAAATAAAGTCTTAGAAAGATTAAATATCAATAATAATAAAGAAAACTTAAATTTAGATATGGCAAAAAAAATGGCAGCAGCCGCTGAAAAAAAGGCATTAGATATGAATATACCCATAGTATTCTCCGTTGTTGACAAGGGAGGAAATCTCTTGCTAACCCATAGAATGGATGAAGCCATATTGGCAAGTATTGATATTTCAATCAATAAAGCTTATACATCAGCAATATTAAGGCTGCCAACCCATGAACTAGAGGAATTAACAAAACCAGGAGATGAGCTATATGGTATTCAGTGGACAAATGAAAATAGGATAGTAATTTTTGGTGGGGGATTTCCACTAAAAAAAGGCAGTGAAATAATAGGAGGAATAGGGGTTAGCGGTGGAACAGTTGAACAAGATATGATAATAGCATCCCATGTGCTAAGGGTATTTGAACTAGAGAAGGGAGTGTAGGAATTGAAAGTTGATGAATCTTATATTCGTGAAATTGTAATGAAGATGATAAATGAACAAAATAATAAAGGAGAAGTTTCTAAAACAGAAGATGGCATATTTGACTCCATTGATGAGGCGATAGATGCTGCTTGGAATGCTCAAAAAAAGCTTGTTGAATATAATCTAGAATTTAGAGGTAAGCTTATAGAATCCATAAGAAATGAGGCAAGAAAAAATATTGACCTAATTTCTAAAATGGCAGTTGAAGAAACAGGAATGGGAAGATATGAGGACAAAAGAAAAAAGAATCTTCTGGTAGTTGAAAAAACTCCTGGAATTGAGGATTTGAAATCTGAAGTATTTTCAGGGGATGATGGGCTGACCCTATTAGAATTATCGCCCTTTGGTGTTATAGGAGCCATAACACCTACTACAAATCCCTCTGAAACAATTTTATGTAACTCCATTGGAATGATAGCTGCTGGCAATTCAGTAGTTTTTTGTCCCCATCCATCTGCAAAATCTACTTCAATAAAAACAATAGAAATACTAAATCAGGCCATAACTAAAGCTGGAGGGCCTAAAAATCTTATCACAACTATAAAAGAGCCTACAATAGAAAAAGTTAAAGCTATGATTAAACATAAGAAAATAAGCTTGCTTGTGGCCACAGGGGGACCAGGGGTAGTAAAGACCGTATTGTCATCTGGGAAAAAAGCCATAGGAGCGGGAGCAGGTAATCCACCAGCAGTTGTAGATGAAACGGCAGATATTGAGAAAGCCGCAAGGGATATAATAAATGGATGTAGTTTTGATAACAATCTTCCATGTATAGCGGAAAAGGAAGTTATTGTTGTAGATTCAGTAGCCGATTATTTGATATTTAATATGAAGAAAAATAATGCCTATGAAATAAAGGATACGAAACTAATGCATAAACTTGAAAAGCTAGTTATCAATGAAAATGGCCATGTAAATAAAGAGTATATTGGTAAAAATGCTGACTATATATTGGAAAAAATCGGTATAGATTGTGACCCCAAGACTAAGGCAATAATTATTGAAGTAAAAAAAGATCATCCCTTTGTTCAAGAGGAGTTGATGATGCCAATACTTCCAATTGTAAGGGTAAAGGATATAGATGAAGCTATTAAAGTAGCAGTAGAGGTGGAACATGGGTTCAGACATACTGCCATAATGCATTCAAAGAATATCGATAATTTAACAAGAATGGCAAAGGAAATTCAAACAACAATATTTGTTAAAAATGGCCCATCCTATGCAGGAATAGGAGTTGGAGGAGAAGGCTACACTACATTTACTATTGCAGGCCCTACTGGAGAAGGTCTTACTTCAGCAAAAACATTTACTAGAAAAAGGAGATGTGTACTTGTTGGAGGATTCTCAATTAAATAAAATTGAGGTGATATTATGGGAAAAGATCTTGTAGAAATAGTCAAAGAATCGGGGATAGTAGGTGCCGGTGGAGCAGGATTTCCAACCCATGTTAAATTAAATGCAAAGGCACAATATATAATAGTAAATGGTGCAGAATGTGAACCATTATTAAGAGTTGATCAACAATTACTTGCTACTAAAACTAAAGAAATACTATCCGCCCTTGAAATAATTATAGGCAATATAAAGGCTAAAAAGGGGATAATAGCTCTTAAAAGCAAATATAAAGAGGCTATCAATGCTTTGAAAAAGTCTGTGATAGATAGCCCATACATAGAAATATTTGAGCTAGATAATTTTTACCCTGCTGGAGATGAGCAAGTCACTGTATATGAAGTTCTGAACAGAATTGTTCCAGAGGGAGGAATTCCTCTAAATGTAGATGTTATTGTTATTAATGTTGAAACACTGTTAAATATATATAAAGCATTTCAAGGGAAAGCCGTCGTTGAAAAATATGTAACAGTAACTGGGGAGGTAAAAAATCCTAAAACTATAAAGGTGCCAATAGGAGTAACTATTAAGGAAGCAATTGATCTTGCAGGTGGAGCAACTATATCAGATTTTAAAGTAATTGATGGTGGGCCCATGATGGGGAAAATAATAGAAGATATAAATGAACCTATTACTAAAACAACAAAGGGATTAATAGTTATCCCTAAAAACCATTCCCTTTTAGTTTCTAAAAAAATGAACATAGATACAATGCTAAAAAAGGCTAAAACGGCTTGTATGCATTGTTCATTATGTACGGAGGTTTGTCCAAGAAATCTTTTAGGACATAATCTATATCCCGATAAATTAATGAGGGTGGCAAGTTATAATAGTACCTGTGAAAAGGATGTTTCCATAACACAAGCCTTCCTGTGCTGCGAGTGTAGACTATGTGAATATGCCTGTGTAATGGATCTTAAGCCTTGGAAACTAAATCAATTCTTAAAAGGAAAAATGGGTGAAGCAGGAATTAAAAATCCCCATCATAAACAGCCCCAAAGAGTACATCCCTTTAGAAGATTTAGAAGATATCCTGTTAATAAATTAATTGCTAAATTAGGATTGAGAAAATATGATATAAAGATTCCCTTTGAAGAGAAGCAAATGGAATTTAAAAGGGTTACTATTTTTCTAAAACAACATATAGGGGCAGAATCAGTACCTGTTGTTAAAAAAGGTGATAGAGTAAACTGTGGAGACTTAGTAGCAGATATTCCTAATGGCAAATTAGGAGCTAAAATACATGCAAGCATAGATGGAATTGTAGAATATATTGATGAAGAAAAAATTATAATTAATAAATAATGAATTGTTTGATGATGAAAGAGGCGATGTGAATGAAAAAAGCCATAGGTCTGTTGGAATTTAAAAGCATTGCAAAGGGTATTGAGGCAACCGACGAAATGATGAAATCATCTAACGTAGAATTAATACTAGCTACTCCCATATGTCCTGGGAAATATATTTCCATCATTACAGGGGATGTAGAAGCCGTAAATAACGCAAAAAAAGTTGGTGAAATAGTAGGTGATATTTTTACAGTAGGATCATTCTCAATACCAAATGTAAGTGAAAAAGTTTTTCCAGCTTTAACAGCAACAACCGATCCTCATAAAATAAGCTCCCTAGGTATTATTGAAACCATATCTGCAGTTTCATCAATACTTGTAGGAGATATAGCTGTTAAATCTGCAAATATTGATTTGCTAGAAATAAGGATTGCTAGGGGATTAGGTGGTAAGGGTTTTGTAGTTATGACAGGAGAAATATCATCTGTCAAGTCCGCAGTAAAGACCTGTGAGAATCAGCTTATGGAAACAGGAGAAATAATTAGTTCCGTGGTAATAGCATCACCCAATAAAGATTTAATTGATAAACTATTATAACCTAAAGATAATTTCTTTAGGTTTTATTTTTTAAGAGGATTCTGATTAAAAATATAGAAAATATATACAGAGAAAAAACAAGGGGGAGATTAAATTGTATTTTGCAACTTACAAATATGATAATAAGGAAGAAATAGGAATATTTAAAAAAGAGGATAATAAAATAATTCCTATGGAAGAGATTTTCAAAGATTTAAATTTAAAATGTCCTAAGGATATGAATGAATTTATTAATATATCCAATGAAGAAATAATATCTGATATAAAAAAATTAATTGGGACAAAAAAATTTAAAGAAATAGATAAAAATGAAGTGAAACTTTGTGCACCAATACCTTACCCTAATAGGAACTTAATATGTCTCGGTAAAAATTATTTAGATCACGCCAAGGAAACTACAGGTCTTCCAGGAGGTACAGAGGATATACCTAAGTTTCCTATATATTTTACTAAAATAGCTGATCCTGCCATAGGAGATGGAGATATTATAAAAAAACATGAAGACATCACAAAAATGATTGATTATGAAGTGGAACTTGGAATTATTATTGGAAAAGATGGAAGAGACATAAGAAGGGAAGATGCAGAGGATTACATATTTGGTTATACAATAGTAAATGATGTATCGGCTAGGAATATTCAAAGGAAACATGGACAGTGGTTTAGGGGTAAAAGTTTAGAGACATTTTGTCCAATGGGTCCCGTTATAGCCCATAAAAGTATAATACCTTTTCCAGTGGAATTGGATATTATGTGTAAAATAAATGGAGAAATAAGACAAAATTCTAATACTAAAAATCTTATATTTGACATACCATATATATTGAGTGAACTATCAAAGGGGATGACCCTTAGGGCAGGAGATATTATTATAACTGGAACTCCAGCAGGTGTGGGATTAGGTTTTAAACCCTATAAATTTTTAAAGGCTGGAGATATTATTGAGTGTTATATTGAGAAGATAGGAAGTCTTACTAATAAGATGGAGGAATAAACTGTTTACTGCCCTTAATTATGTGTATATATATAATATAAATTTTACATAATAAATAAGGGAGGATACATTTATGAAGACGAATAAAATAATAGAGGAAAGAAGGTCAGTAAGGGAATATAAAGACAAAAAAGTAGATAAGAAGATAATAGATGATTTGTTTGAGGATATAAAAACTAAGAAAAAATTATCAGATGATATAGATATAGAATTTTACTTCGTTAATAATGGATATGAAGCCTATAATAAAATAGATGGTCTAGCTGGATATTTTGGTAAAGTTATAAAAGCTCCCCATTATATATGTTTAATGGCTAATGAAAAAGAAGGATACTTAGAAAGTGTAGGATACATAGGGGAGAACCTAGTGCTAATGGCTACTAAATTAGGACTTGGAACCTGTTGGATAGAAGTATTAGACAATGAAGAAGTATTAAAGGAAAAGTTAGAAATTGATAAAGAAGGTGTTATTGTAGGCATATTGGCTATAGGATATCCTAAAAAAGAAGCTAAGGTTTTAAGTATGTATGATACCCTTAAGAAGGGGAGTATATCACCCCTTACTGAATTTGGATATCCAAATATGGATATTGAGTATACCGATAAGCCCCTAAGTGGAAGATTATCCATAGAAGATATAGTCTATATGAAAAAGTGGGGTAATAATGCAAAGGTAGAGGATTTAGATAATAGGGGACTTGTTGAGATATTTTATTATATGAGATTGGCACCTTCTTGGGGAAATAGGCAGCCTTGGAAGTTTATAATTGATGGTTCAAAAATAATACTTGCTGTGAAGGGCAAAGATGAAAAAGCAAGTGAAAAAGTAGCCAGAATGGAAGCCGGTATAGCTATGCTATATTTTGAAAAAATGGTTCATGAAATGGGGCTTCCAGGTAGCTGGCATTTAGATAAACTGGATAATAAATATGATATTCCAGAGGATTATTTTATATCAGGTTATTATATATTATAGTTTTAAGCTATGGCTTAGCCATAGCTTAAATTATATAAAAACAACCCAAATAATGTAAATATTGCTAATGCAAAATTGCAATAATAGGTATATTATATTTATATTAGACATATATTGTGGGGGAGAGAATAGTAGATGAAAAAAAGTTGGATACTCATTATTTTATTGGCTATAGTTACTGTTGGTTGTAATAAACAGGAATCTTTTTATGCTGATAATACACTAATAGAAGAAGTTTATAATGAAGGGACAATAGGAATTATGGAGGAAGACTTAGAAAATATAGGTTCCAGTGAAGGGGATATTGAAGAAGACGTTAATGCAGTAGATTTAGAAAAGGATGAGATACTCACTGAAAAAGCCCTTGAGGAACATAAAACAGAAAAGGATGTATTATTACCTCAAGATGAAATAGAAGAAAATATAGATGAAGATGATAAGTTAGTTGAAGAAGAAGTATCTATAAATGAAGATGGGTTTACTATAGTAAGAGAGTTCAATACTATTGTTCCAGAAACTATCCAGATAGATATCAAATACGATAAATACGCCACAAGCTATGATTATTTACTAATTTTAGCAGGTGGAGCTAATATCAGAGAAAAACCTACTGTTAAGGCTAAAGTACTAGATACTGCAACCATGTATGAAAAAATAAATCTTATAGAAGAAGTTAAAGGGGAATATATTGAAGGCTTTAATACTGATAAATGGTATAAAGTATTTTTCAAAGATGGAGATAATATAAAATCAGGATATATATTAAGTAGTCTTGGAGAACCTAGGACATTCCAATTTGATAAGATGGTTGAGGCTGTCAATAAATTAAAGGAAGAAGTAGAAAATAATCAAACGGTATATATATCAAACTATAAAAACAGAAATGGAAGTGCCCCTCTATATAAAGGGCAAAATCAAGATGAATATGGTATAAAAAGATATCAAGCTGCCCCGGCTTATACAAAGGCCGACAGTAATTCAGAATTCAGATATATTTCCGATGGTACTTTAGCCAGCGTATTAGGAAAAGAAAATGGATTTACAAAGATACGTACTCTGAATTTTGAAGGAGAATACTATGTACCAGATAAATATATTTCATATTACAATTCTATTGAGGAATTAAAGAAGGTAGTAGTAGTAGATAGGAAAAATCAAAATCAAGGAGTATTTGAATATAGTGATGGTAAATGGAAGCTTATATCCTATGTGTTTGCAACTACAGGGGCAAATTCTAAATATAAGCAGCCTACAGATTTAGGATATTATATGGCTATACAGGCTAAGGATAAGTTTTTCTACCTAGATGATGTAAGTAGAGAAATATCTGGCTATGCCCCCTATGCTATACGTTTCAATGGGGGAGCTTATATCCATGGGGTTCCAGTGGAGTTTGAGATTGTAGAAGGAAAAAAAGTTGACCCAGGAAAGAAGGAGTATCTATTTACTATTGGAACAACCCCTAGATCCCATAAATGTGTTAGAAACTATACAAGTCATGCTCAGTTTCTATATAATTGGATAGAGATAGGAAAGAGTGCAGTTATAGTAATAGAATAGATATAGAATATAACTGGGCTAATTAGGGAGAAATTAATTTCTCCCTAATTTTTTGCTCTATAATAATGATTACAAAATAAAGAATTATGAGTTAATCTTCTTTTAACAGATGCCTTCGTTAATTTAAAAAACATAGTAAAAATTACATAGATGTAAGGACTATAAACCAAGGCCTAGACATGTTATAATTAATACATGTGGATTAGAAAGAGGTGGAGTAATGACTAAAAGAGGATTAATTCTTATATTTGTGGTAATGATAGTTTTTGCCTTTGGATTAAGCGGATGTACAAATGAACCAGTAACAAATGATGAAAATAAGGATGTTGAGGTGGTAGATAGTAAAGATAATGAAAAAGATAGTGATTTAATAATTGATAGTCAAGATGGAAATGAAACTACAGGCCATGAAGAAAATGAAATAAGTCAAGAAAATAATAATGGTGAAACAAATGAAAATGATGGAAAGGAACAAGACACTAATATCCTTTATATTAGTGCCAGTAAACTCAATGTAAGATCTGAGCCAGAAACCGGTGTAAATAATATTATTGGAAGTCTCATAAAGGGTTCTTCAGTTAAAGTTATTGAAGAACAGGTTAATGAAGAGGGACAAACCACATGGTTTAAAGTAGAGTTTGATAATGGGGAATCACAGGGTGAAGGATGGATTTCAGCTGAGTATACAGTAAAGGATAAAATGGAGCTTTTAGGACCAGAATATAGGGATCTAAATTTAAATCCTATAGAAAAAGCTGAAGAATACCCTGAAAATCCTAGGGTTGAAGTTAAAGGGGTATATCTGACCATACATTCAGCCGGTGGTAAAAGGCTTGACGATTTAATTAAACTAGCCAATGAAACAGATATAAATACCTTTGTAATAGATGTTAAAGATGATAATGGAAATATGTTATTTCCAACTGAAACTGCAGAGAAATACAATCCAGAGGCCAATGAAGGGGCTACTATTAAAGACATTGAGGCTTTTATGAAAAAGCTTAAGGAAAACAATATATATACTATAGCAAGGATAGTTTCTTTCAAGGACCCTAAGCTTGCCGATAGATATCCTGAAAGAGCCATTGTATATAAAAATAATAACAAACCCTTTACAAATAGGGATGGGATTGTATGGCTATCTCCCTACAATAGAGATACATGGGAATATAATATAGAGGTATCTAAGGAAGCTGCTGAGGCAGGATTTAATGAAATACAATTTGATTACGTAAGATTCCCTGCTTCTAATGGTGGCAAGATGGATAAGTATTTAGATTATAGAAATGAGCTTGATGAATCTAAGCCAGTGGCTATACAAAGATATCTTGAGTATGCAAGGGAAGAATTATCACCATTGGGAGTATATATTTCTGCAGATATATATGGTTTAGTAGGATCTGTATCCGATGATATGGGTATCGGTCAATACTGGGAAGCTGTAAGTAATGTGGTTGACTATGTATCTCCTATGATGTATCCAAGTCACTATGGTAATGGGGTTTATGGATTATCAGTACCAGATGCATATCCCTATGAAACCATAGATCGAGGGGCTAGGGATGCAAATTTAAGAAATAAAAATATTGAAACTCCAGCAATTATAAGACCTTGGATTCAAGATTTTACAGCAACATGGGTAAAGGGTCACATAAGGTATGGAGACAATGAAGTTAAAGCACAGATCAAAGCCCTTGAAGACAATGGAATAAATGAATATCTCCTTTGGAATCCTGGCAATAAATATTCAGAAGGGGCAGTTAAATAAAGAACAAAGAAGACCTGAGAATTAATTCTCAGGTCTATATTATTATTAGTTATTAGGTAATATTTTATTTAGTATGATACCAACTATAGCAGCCAATGCCATTCCTTCTATTGTAAAGTTTATAACTCCTATATTTATTGGGAGAGATGCCCCACCTAAACCAAGCACTAATATTACTGCTGCTACTATAAGATTCTTTGATTTACTAAAATCAATTTGATTTTCCACTAGGGATCTAGCCCCCACTGCCGCAATCATACCAAACAATACTATGGAAATACCTCCAACAACAGCCGTTGGTATAGTGCTTATTACTGCTCCTAACTTAGGCATTAGTCCTAGGATGATTGCAAATACCGCAGCAATTCTAACTATTCCAGGGTCATGAACCTTAGTTAAAGCCAAAACTCCAGTATTTTCAGAGTAAGTAGTATTTGCAGGGCCACCAAACATTGCGGAGATAGATGTTGCTATACCGTCACCCAATAGAGTTTTTTGAAGACCCGGGTCCTTAACAAAATCTTTATCAACAGTAGTTCCTATTGCTAAAACATCACCAACGTGTTCAATCATAGTTGCAACGGCTATTGGAGCAACCATCATAACTGTATTAAATGAGAATTTTGCCATTTGAAACTCAGGAAGTCCAAACCAATTAGCTTCTATTACTGGAGTAAAATCCACATTACCTGTAATAACTGCAACTGTATATCCACCTATAAGACCCATTAGTACGGGAAGTACCTTTAAAAATCCTTTACCATATATGCTTACTATAGTTACTATTGAAAAACTTACTATAGCTAGTGTCCAATTTGTAGAGGCCATATCATTTACTGCGGTAGGAGCAAGTTTTAATCCTATAACCATTATAATAGGGCCAGTTACTATTGGAGGGAAGAAACTTATAATTTTCTCTACACCAAATATACTTATTAGTCCTGCCATAACTAGATATATAAGTCCTGCTACAACTAATCCTCCTTGAGCATATTGTAGATTAGACATTTCAGCCACTGCTAAAATTGGTGCTATGAAAGCAAAGGATGAACCAAGGAAGGCTGGAACTTTGCCTTTAGTAATCAGATGAAATATTAGAGTTCCTACACCAGCCATAAATAGGGCCACTGAAATATTTAAGCCAGTAATTAGAGGAACTAAAACCGTAGCACCAAACATAGTAAATGTATGTTGAAGACCAAGTATAATTTTCTTATGGAGATCTATTGTGTTTAAGTTTATTACTGTATCATTAGAAAATGTTAAATTTTCATTTTTTATCATGGAATCTTCTCCCTTCATATTAAGTTATAGCTATTAATCCAATAAAAATATAATTCATAATAAAGATGCCTATCTAATTTTTATTCATCTACATTCCTCCTCCTTCTTGATCTCCCAGGATCAAATTAAAGGTTGCTAAATATATTTGCAAAATAAAAACCTTCTTTACCATGAGATAAAGAAGGTCTAATTAACTATATCGGCTTTAAGAATCCATAGGCATACATACCTATATCAGCCCTTAATCCTACCTTGTTAACCTCACGGGGTTAATTTAAAGGTTATTCTATTGAGTTCTCCATGTAATGTTAACATGAATATTAAACAATGTCAATTAGACTATAAAAAAAATAATATTTTTTGAAAACCCCATTTGTATTGACAGTTTTTTAAATATATGTTATAACATAATTACTTCAAAAAAATATTATTTAGAGAACTTTTTTAATTATTGAAATGGGTAATGATAGTTACAGTAGATTTCTATTTGGAGAAGTACTCAAGTAGGCTGAAGAGGACGGTTTGCTAAACCGTTAGATCGGATTACTCCGGTGCGCGGGTTCGAATCCCGCCTTCTCCGCCAATAATTAAACTCACCTTATGCAAGGTGAGTTTTGTTTATTTTATAAGTTTCCATGGTATTTTTATAACAAATATATAATAATAGTGTTATATAGTTATATTATTATTAATATAAAATACTTATAGTTAGATAGTGGTGAGAAAATGGTTAGATTATCTAAAAAAGTAATATCATCAACTATAGTCCTAACGGTTGTAGTCATTATCATTTTATTTGCAGGATATGAGGTGGCTTTTAATGATGCAATCAGTGGATATTTAGATTGGATAGGTAAACTTTTCGGTATTATCTTTACCATATACTCAATTTTTATTGGAATAGTTATATTTTTTGAAAATAAAGATCCATCAAAAACAATATCATGGCTTCTAATACTGTTTTTAGTTCCTGTAGTAGGATTTATACTATACATACTCTTTGGTCAGAATTTCAGGAAAAAAAAGATTTTTCAAAAAAAGAAAGATATCGATACGGAAATCATTGAAGAAATTGTTAATTGGCAAAAAGAAATGTTAAAAACTATTGATCTATTTGATAACGATGAATGTTTAGTAAAATCAAAGCTAATTGGATTGCTACTAAAAAATTCAAATGCTCCCTTTACTATAAACAATAGGACAAAAATTTTAACCAATGGAGAAAATACATTTAATTCAATAATAGAAGAACTGAAAAAGGCTAAGCACCACATACATATGGAATATTTTATTATTAGAAGTGATAATCTAGGTAATAAAATCAAGGATATTTTAATTAAAAAAGCTAAGGAAGGTGTAGAAGTTAGAATTATATATGATAGCGTTGGATGTTGGAAATTAAATAGAGAATATATTGAATCCTTAGAAGGGGCAGGGGCAGAAGTTCATCCATTCTTTCCAGTAATATTTCCTGTATTAAGTAGAGAACTTAATTATAGAAATCATAGAAAAATAGTTGTCATAGATGGCAAAGTAGGTTTTTTAGGAGGACTAAATATAGGTGATGAATATTTAGGTAAAAATAAAAAACTTGGATTTTGGCGGGATACCCATATGAAAATAGAAGGTGAAGCAGTCTATATACTTCAGAATATATTTTTAAAGGACTGGAGCTTTGTTTCAAAGAAAAGTATATCAAGTATGGATTATTATCCAAAACTCGACCATTATGGAGAAGAACTGATTCAAATAACTACTTCTGGACCAGATTCTGAGTGGGAATCTATACTACAGGCCTACTTTACCATGATATCTACCGCAGAAGAAAAAATATGGATTACTACACCATATCTAGTACCCGATGAGAGTATTATGATGGCACTTAAGGTAGCAGCCCTAAGTGGAGTAGATGTTAGAATAATAATACCTAGCAAACCAGACCATTTTTTAGTTTATTGGGCATCCAGGTCTAATATTGAAGAATTATTGAAGGCAGGGGTTAGAATATACTGTTATAAAAATGGATTCATACATAGTAAAGTTTTATTGGTAGATGGAATCGGTGGCTCAATAGGTACTGCAAACCTAGATATGAGAAGCCTTAAAATTAACTTTGAAGTAAATGCCTTTGTGTATGATGTGAATGTGGTTAAAAGGCTAGAAGATGATTTTATTGATGACTTAAATGGCAGTAAGGAAGTAATATTAGAAGAACATCTAAATAGAAAAAAACATGAAAGATTTTTAGAATCTTTAGGTAGGTTATTATCGCCATTATTATAGAGCATACCATGAAGGTAGTAAAAAGACTTAAACTATGCTAAAATATATAGGATAAATTGAATATAAATGGAGGAAAATAAATGTTTTATGTATTAGCAATAGGATTAATAGTTGTCTTTGATCAAATAAGCAAGTATTTTGCTATGAAGTATTTGACCAAGATAGATACATACCCCATTATAGAAAATGTATTTCACTTAACCTATAGGGAAAATACAGGGGCTGCCTTTAGTATGCTTAGGGATAGACAGACATTTTTAATTATAATGACATCTATTGTTGTGGTGATTTTAATTATATATCTATTTAAAGTAATGAAAAATAAAAGCTCTATTTACTTAAAATTACCTTTGATTTTTATAATTGGAGGGGCCATAGGAAACCTTATTGATAGAGTAAGACTTAACTATGTCATTGACTTTTTAGACTTCACACTAATAAATTATCCTGTTTTCAATATTGCAGACTCATTCATAGTAGTTGGGTCAATAATTTTGGCCTATGGAGTCATATTTAAAGGAGTAGAGATATAAAACTGGGGCATTAATGCCCCAGTTTTTTGTGTTAGAATATTAAAAGTTGTCATCTTTATTTATTAAGTGCCTTTAGTATTAATTCAGGTGCTTTAGCACATTTTTCTTTAGAAACAGAACATGGTGTAAATCTAATGCCTTTACTTAGTGGTACTACAAATACATTATCTTCTTTTAATTTTTTTGCTATATCATCGGGATTATCACATGGTACAGATATAAAGAATCCAGCCTTATAAGGACAAATTTTAAGTCCTACCCTAGTGGCAGATTCTAAGAATGCCTTGCCTCTATCTTCTAACATTTTTCTAAGTTCAAGTCTTTCACTATCTACTTTTGCTAGGAGGTCCTTGTTATTGAATATTTCTGCTAAAACCTTCATAGCGCATCTAGTTCCGTTAGACCAAACACCTCGATTAGAAAACTGGCCTACATTAACAAATTCTTCTGCAACTGATTTACTAGATGTTACACAAATCATTGCACCGCTTCTCAAACCATAAAGGGTATACCCCTTAGACATACTAAAGGCAATTATAGTTAGTATATTTTCAGGTAGATTGCCAAATAACTTCATAAACCTTCTTGACTCATTAGTTTCTCCAGCAAAATCTAAATATGCCACATCGGAGAATAAAATTATTTTTTTATTTTTATCCTTTGAAAGTTCTTTTAAAGTATCTATAACCATTTCCCATTCATTTAGCTCAAGGGTAAATCCCGTAGGGTTATGGGCGGGGGAATTAAGAAGAATAACTACTCTATCTTGGATTTTAAGTAGTTTTTGTAATTCCTCTCTAAAGCTATCAATATTAAAATTGTCATTTTCATCAAATAACTTATATGTAGTTATTTTTCGACCATGTTCATTGGCGATAGTTTTATAGGGTCCCCAATACCAATCGGAAGTTAAAATATAATCTCCCATTTCAGAATAATTCCAGATGGCATGACGAATAGCTCCAGAACCTCCAGGGGTGGCAATAGCTTTAATATATCCTTCAGGTGTACAGTTTCTAAAGGTAGCAGTTTTAATAGCTTCTAGATATTCTGGCAGTCCAGCAATAGGTGCATAGGCTGCTATTTCTTCATCCGATAGATTCCTAAGGGTATTCATAACAGAAGGCAGTACAAGTAGTTTACCATTATCATCTAAAAAGGCCCCAATGGTAGAGTTTATAACATTTTCAAAACCATATTTTTCAGCGGCTTTATTAGCCTCTCTATTAGCTCCAAAAATTTTATCTTCGTTAACAGGTCTTTTGGAGTGGGCCGCTACCATAGAAAAATTAGTGTTCAAAATAAAACCTCCCATTCTTTAGAATTTTTTAATTATACTAACAATTATAACATAATCTCCAGAGGTTTAAGTTATCTTAAACTAATTAGTATCTTCTGACTCCTGATTATTAGACATATAGTTTATAATTCCAGCTAAAATGATAAATACTCCACCTATGATACTTAGTAAATCTGGGAATTCATTCCAAACAATTATACCTATAATAGTGGAAAAAATAATATTCATATAGCCGTAGATTGCTACTTGAGATGCGGGAGCATATCTATAGCCAGTAGTCATTAAGATTTGAGCAGTTGTGGCAGCACATCCTATTAATAATAGAATTAGTAAAGTATTCCCAGAGGGCAAACTATATCCTCCCGATAACATGAAGGGGAGAGAAGTTACTGAGGAAAAGAGACAGAAGAAAAAAACTATTGCCTCAGGGTCAGCATATTTTCTAAGCTCTCTTATTATGGTATAGGCGGCAGCTGCAAATATAGCAGAGGATAAACCTATTAGATAGGGTATAATAGTAAAATTAAACTGAGGCTTTATTACAAAACCTGCTCCTATTATTGCTAGAATAATTGCATATATTTGTAATTTGTTTATCTCTTCCTTTAAGAATATTACAGAAAATATAATTACTAAAAAAGGAGACATTTTATTTAAAAGAACAGCATCACTAAGGGGAAGTTTAGGTATGGAATAAAAGTATGCTCCTACTCCCAATAGTCCAAAAACTGAACGCATTATCAGCAATTTAACATTTGAACCCAAAAAGCTTTTTTTCTTTTTAAGGATAATTGCTCCCATTAATATAACTCCAATTATATTTCTAAAGAATATTTTTTCAGCAAGTGGTACATTAGGTACAGCTTTAACAAAAGCAGCCATTAGTGCAAAAAAGAAAGAAGATAGTAAAATAAATACTATTCCTTTAGTAAGTTGTTTCATAAATATCACCTCGTTATATTTAGATTATTATGTCACCAATGCTTGTAATTATGATTATATATTTTTTAAAGATAGAGATAAATAAATATTACCAAAAATTAAGTAATTAGCAAAGAATCTTGAGATATATTGTTTGTCAGTAGATTTAGATTATTATTGCGGGTAATTTATTTAAGGTTTTATAAAAAAAGAAACCGATGCTTAGTCGGTTTCTAATTATTATAAAGAATATTCATCATGGGGTTCTAAAATAACTACATCGGCAGAGGCTGCTTTAGTTTTGAATTCTTCTGGAGAAGCCTTTAATACAGGTAGAGTATTGTAGTGCATAGGGATTACTACCTTAGGTTTAATAAATTCTACTGCCCTTGCTGCATCGTCTATGTCCATGGTGAAGGTACCACCAATTGGAAGTAAAGCTACATCAATATTCTCAGACTGAAGCAATTTCATATCCATAGTTAAACCAGTGTCTCCGGCATGATATATTTTCTTTCCCTCTACTTCTATTACAAAGCCACAGGGGTTACCGCCATATATAATTCCTTCAGAAGTTTGTATTCCTGATCCATGTAGGGCAGGAGTCATCTTTACCTTACCAAAATCAAACTTAGTTCTTCCTCCTATATGCATTGGGTAAGATTTCACATTTTGATCCTCAAGATAAAGGGAGATTTCAAAATTAGTTATCACAGTAGCACCAGTTCTTTTAGCAATATCTATTGTATCCCCAAGATGATCTCCATGACCATGGGTTACAAATATGTAGTCCAAATTCTTAAAATTATCAGGAGAAATATTAGCCTTTGGATTTCCAGTTATAAAGGGATCGATCAGAAACTTATAACTTCCAGATTCCAAATAAAAAGCTGCATGACCTAAAAATCTTAATTTCATATTATCACTCCTTAATCGCTTTATTATTTTTAATATATGGATATATAAAAGTAATTATAGGCAAAAGATAACACAAAAATGCAAAGGGCACATATTTAAGGGCAGAAATCCCCATTATTGCAGAGACTAATATGGCATTTACATTCCAGGGGATTAATGGCACAATTATAATTCCTGTGTCTGAGATGGTTCTAGCCAGTATATTTTTAGATACCCCTTGTTTATCATATATCCCCCTTAGATATTGACCGGGAATAATTGATGATAAAGTTTGATTGCAAGTTATTAATGTTATTATCATTGATAAAATAGAGGTTTTAAAAATTAAATCTTTAAAACTTACAATACCCTTTGAAAACTTATTGATTAGAGGTTCAATCATACCTGTACCATCTAATATACCATTTAAGGCTGTAGACAGAATTATTACTAGAACTACATTAATCATAGATATTAAACCACCCCCCGATACAAATTCAGCAATTTCAGGGTTTACTGGAGTATATCCGTAAATTGCAATATTAAACAAAGAGCTTATTAAACCGCCATTGGCAAATAAATAGATTAATGTGCTGCTAATTAGTCCTAGTGTAATACTCTTTATAATAGATAGCCTAAAAGCGACAGAAGATATTAAAATAATAAGTGGAGGTAACAGAGATAAATAGGATATGGAAAAATTCATAAGTAATGTTTCCTGAAGATATTTTATGTTTTCAAAATCATAGGCACTACTAATAAATCTATTTCCTATGAACCAATAAATTATTGAAGATATGGCTATGACGGGGATAGTGGTTACAGCCATATTTCTAATATTATCGATAATATTCGTTTCAGTCATAACTGCAGTAAGGTTAGCACTACTGGACATGGGGGAAGTACGGTCCCCTAAGTAAGAACCTGATACTATTGCACCTACCAATGGAGGAAGTGGGACTCCAAAACCGATGCCTAAACTTAAAAATACAGTTCCTACGGTACTTACCGTTCCTAAAGCTGTTCCAAGAACCATGGATATTATAGAACATACTATGAAGGCAGCCAAAATAATATTACTTCCAGCTAAATACTTAAATCCATAGTATATCATAGCTGGAATAGTGCCGCTGGCCATCCATAGGCTTATTAGCATACCAATTAAACAAAGCATAACTAAAACTGTAAATACTCCCTTTATTCCAGACCACATCATCATATATACAGATTTAGGGCTATATCTATTTATTAGTGATATAATACTTACTACAATAAGACCTACTAAAAGACCCCAAAAAATATCTAATTTGGTTAAAATACATAGTGTTATTGCAAATAGAGTAATAGTAATTGTAATATACGTATACTTAATATTTATTGTGTGCTCCACTGGTAATTCCTCCAAGAAAAGATATCCTATTAGTAATTATAATATAATATCATTGTCAATCCAATATTTAACAATAAAATAAGAAAAATAAAAAACCCGGAAGTTTTCTCCGGGTTTTAAAAAGTCAATATTATGCCACTTCTCCAGTTTTTGTGTCTGAAACCTTTTCCATAGTAATTCCTGTGAATCCATAGAAAATAGATACTATAGGATTTAATATATTAAGGAAGGCATAGGGTGCATATGCAAATGGATGAACACCTAAGGTGCTATACATAAAGGCTCCACAAGTATTCCAAGGAATAAATGGAGAGGTTAATGTACCAGAATCTTCTAAGGCCCTTGATAAGTTCTTAGGGTGTAATCCTAACTCATCATACATATTTTTATACATTCTTCCTGGGATAACTATTGAAAGATATTGGTCTCCAGCCACAAGGTTAGTACCAATACAAGTTAAGATTGTTGCTAATACCAGTGAACCTGTATTATTTGCAAAGGTAAGTATCTTAGCTGCAACGGCATTAAGCATACCTGATTTCTCCATAACTCCACCGAAGCACATAGCACAAAGAATAAGGGAAATAGTCCACATCATGCTATCAAGACCACCACGGCTAAGAAGACTGTCTATGGCTTCTAAACCAGTTTCAGATGCATAACCATAGTGAGCAGAACCAATTATATCAGTCATTCCTGCACCTTGGAATATAGCGGCAAATAATCCACCAAGAACAGTACCACCTATAAGTCCTGGTATAGCAGGAACTTTCATAACAACCATTACAATAACGAGAACTGGAGGAATTAATAGAAGTGGTGAAATAGTAAATTGTTCTGATAATGTATTAAGCATAGTATTTATAGAATTTGTATCTAGGGATGAACCAGCGTATTTCATACCTAAAATTCCATATAATATAAGAGCGATTAATAAACTTGGACCTGTAGTATAAATCATGTGTCTAATGTGATCAAATAGATCGGCACCTGACATTGCTGGTGCTAAGTTAGTAGTATCTGAAAGAGGTGACATTTTATCACCGAAGTAAGCTCCTGAAATTATTGCACCTGCAACTAATGGAAGAGGAATTCCAAGTCCTTGACCTATACCTATAAGTGCTATACCTACTGTACCAGCAGTAGTCCATGAACTACCTGTTGCTAAGGATACTATACAACAAATTAAAGTAGTTGCTACTAAGAAAATACTTGGAGATATTATTTTAAGCCCATAATATATCATAGTAGGAACTACACCGGCTAGTATCCAAGTACCTATTACTGTACCAATAATTGCAAGTATAAGTATTGCTTGCATGGCCATGCCTATAGTTTCAACCATACCATCTTGTAGATCATTCCAAGATTGGCCTGAAGCAATTGCTACTATAGCGGCCACGGCAGCTGAAGCAATGATTGGTATATGCGGGTCACCGCCCCAAAATTGTAAAGTAAAAATAAGAGCAACAACTAAAAACAAAATAGGAATCATTGCTTTACCAAAAGATATTTGATTTACTTTTGGATTTGTCATAAATACATTTCCCCCTTTAATAATTTAATCTAATAAAATATTAGGACAGCTATTAGAATATAGCTAGTCTTAATTATAAATTATAGCACAAAATATTCAGAGAATTCAATAAATAGGAAAAAATTTAATAATACTGAAAAAACATCCAGATGTGCTTCAAAGGATGTAAACTAATAAATATACATAGTATATATTTTTGAATAGCATAAATAATAACAAAGAAATGATTCTTTAGAGTTATCTAAAAGGAAAAAAGAAAATTAATGCATTTGAATTTATATTAATACAAGAGATAGTTTTTGTCAATATGAAATTTTATTAGAAGAATCAATTTAAATGTTTAAACACAAAAAAATATTGACATTTCAGAACACAAGTGTTAAGATACATAAAAATGAATAAATATTCTGAGGTTGCAAATTGTGAGGTTGCGATTATAATTAGTACTTTAAAATAGATTGAGGGGATTTAATGTTTAAAGGAAAGGTATAATCGCCGAAATGTATTACTTTCCCTAGGGTAATATGTTGGGACTATATTTAATAGGTATAGTACTGTCTTCAGTAGAGGGCCCAATCTTCTGTTGATGTGCTGATTTGCAAAGGGCGAAAGGTGTTTATATATTTTAGATATTTTAAACAGTCATGGCTACCTTTTGCTCATGGCTGTTTTTGTTTTTATTAACTAGATAGGTAGGTGGACTTTATGTCGGTAATTGTTCAAAAATATGGTGGAAGCTCAGTTGCAACTATTGAAAAAATAAGGAATGTAGCAAATAGAGTAGCAAAAAGAAAACAGAATGGTGACAATGTTGTTGTGGTAGTTTCTGCTATGGGCAAAACTACTGATATGTTAATTAACATGGCCCATGAAATTAGTGAAAATCCATGCAGAAGAGAGATGGATATGCTCATGTCAACAGGCGAGCAAATATCCATATCCCTTCTTTCAATAGCTTTAAAGGAAATAGGCTTTGAATCTGTGTCTTTAACTGGATTTCAAGCAGGAATACTTACAGAGGGATTTCATACTAAAGCTAGGATAACAGATATAGAAATTGATAAAGTAAAAAAATATCTAGAAGAAGATAAAATAGTTGTAGTTGCAGGTTTTCAGGGGATAAATGAAGAAGGAAATATAACTACTTTAGGGCGTGGAGGCTCTGATACAACGGCAGTGGCCCTTGCAGCAAAACTGGGCTGTGGATGTGAAATATACACAGATGTTGATGGTATATATACCGTAGACCCAAGACTTTTCCCAACTGCTAAAAAACTTGATTATATAAGCTACGAAGAAATGGTTGAAATGGCAAGTCTTGGAGCAGGGGTTATGGAGACAAGATCTATTGAGATTGGACAAAAATATGGTGTTCCCATTTATGTGGCTCTTAGTAGTGAAGAATGGCCAGGAACATATATAAAGGAGTATGATAAGACTATGGAAAGTAAAGTGATTACAGGTTTATCCGTTAGTGATGATGACATAATGATTACAATTAATCATGTGCCCTATAAGGTTCAAAATGTTTCTTTAATATTTGAAAAACTTGCTTTAAAGGATATTAATATAGATATGATAAGTCAAACTGCTCCATCCCATGGTTATGTAAATATATCATTTACGGCAGCAAAAAATGAGAGAACTATTATAGAAGAAGTTTTAAAGGAAATTAAACAACAGTTTAAAGAAATTGAAATTGAAATTGAAACAGAGATAACTAAGCTATCGGTAGTAGGTATTGGCATGAGAAGTCAATCGGGAGTTGCTGCTAAAATGTTTAGTATTTTTGCAG
The DNA here is from genome assembly GCA_965539935.1 of uncultured Eubacteriales bacterium. Taxonomy (GTDB): domain Bacteria; phylum Bacillota; class Clostridia; order Peptostreptococcales; family Caminicellaceae; genus CBETVX01. The sequence goes on from CBETVX010000001.1 coordinate 63,463, forward strand.
AAAATGATATAGAATTCAAGCAAGTAACTACTTCTGAAATAAGAATATCATATACCATTGATACTGAAAATAAAGAAAAAGCAGTAAACGCTATAGCTAGAGCCTTTGAACTATAAAAATTAATATAAAAATAAATTATAGATAGTACCCTACAAAAATCCACTTTGGACTTTATATAAGTTCTACTTCTAATAATATATTTAATATAGTAGAACTTCAAAGTCTTCCTTTGGTGGAAAACTTGTAGGGTACTTTAATTTAATGAAATATTGAATATGATATTAAAAAATATACAAAATACCACTAGGATATATTATTATAGTAGTAGGTTAAAAAGAGAGGAGAATAGACTTTGCTCGAGAGAATTCTTACTTATTTTTTTAAGGGAATTATATATTCTGCCATATTAGCAGTGTTAGGGATGGCAGCTTCATTTATTTTGAAATGGCATTTTCTAAAGGGAGCCTATATTTTTGTGCTGGGTGCAGGAATATTAACAATGATAGTATCTATTATTTTGCTTATAGGTACACCTAAAATGAGGGGGAAATACTTAATAAATAAAGAAGAAAATAATAAATCAGATATTGGAGGAGAAGGTATAGGACCTGCATTTATGGGAATAGTGATGATGGTTATTGGATTTATAATAGAGGCCCTTATGCATTAAATTCACATAAGATATCTTGGTGTAATTAAAATATACTACAGATATTTTATTTCAAATATACAATTTTTTGTAATAAAAAATTAATTGTAAAAATAAATAAAAAATATGATAGAATTGTAATAGTCATAATAGGCTTTATTAGTACAAAATAATAGAGTTTGGACAAAAAATTACTAGTTTAATATATAGTGGCCGATAGGAAGGAGTTTATTATGAAGAGTTTTTTAAAGATATTTTTGATTTCTCTAGTTTGTTTTACCCTTTTACTTGGTGGAGGTGTATATGCCTTTATAAAGTATAGTTTAAATGAAGATGAAACCGCAAATATAGGGACTGAAACAGGTTCAGATGGTATTATAGATTCAATAGAAGAAAATCCTGTAATTCCTATGGAGCCAGAAGATGAATTGTTGGCATTGGTAGAGGAAAGTAAAAGAATTAATGTTTTGCTTCTTGGAATGGAAGATACGAGAACAGATACTATTATACTAGCAAGTTTTGATCCAGAAACTAAAAATGTGGATCTTATATCAATACCACGGGATACTTATTTCCATTCCGAAGGATATGATAGGGCTGATCAGAAGAAGATAAATGCTGTTTATGGTAGGAGTGGTGTTAAGGGAACTATGAGTGTAGTGTCCTATATTTTAGGAGGTGTACCAGTACATGAATATGTAAAGGTGTCCTATGAAGGGGTAGAAGATATAGTTGATTCTTTAGGTGGAGTAACTGTTGATATTCCATTTAATATGAAATATGATGATCCCTATGACGATCCTCCCCTACACATTGACCTAAAAAAAGGTACTCAAGTGTTAAATGGAAAAGAAGCAATTCAGTTTTTAAGATTTAGGAAAAACAATGATGGAACTGGATATGCTGATGGAGATCTTGGCAGAATAAGGGCTCAGCAACAATTTTTAAAGGCAGCTGCAGATAAAGCTTTAAGCTTTAGATTGCCAGTAGTAGCCCATACAGCCTTTAAATTTGTAAAGACTAGTATGGATATTGAGGATATATTATATTATGCTAAAAGTGCTATGGGTATAACTACAGATAGTATTAGAACCTATAGAATTCCTGGTAAAAGTAGTAACCAAACCCTTAGTTATTTTATACATGACGAAGAAGGCACAAGAGATATGATGTTAGAAATATATAAAAGAGGAATAGAATAGTATTTTAAAAGCGACTTTATAAGTCGCTTTTAAAATATAAATATTATATAATATATTTAGAAGCACTTTGTACAACCCTATCTCAATTCAATAAAAAAGGTGATAGATATGACTAATAAAATCAAAATAGCACTTATTAGCTTATTAACTTTATTTGTTTTCAGCTGTATAGCAACCTTCATTATTATAGAATATAAAAGCTTACAAAAACCTAAAATCTCTACTGCCACTAATATTAATGTAAATGAAGCTATGGATAAGGATATACAAGATGATGAGGATCAGAGTTCTATTGATATAGATAAAATTTTTGATGGAGTTGAGGAAATATATATTAATAATATCAATAATCCCTCAAATACAGTTGAAGTGATAGGTAAAGATAAAGGGTTTATAACTATTAATTTCAAAGTTTTAGATAAAAAGAAAGATGAATTCAATTCTTTATCAAGGGATATTTTAAATTTAGATGACTATGTATTTCAAATTGATATACCACCTAAAAATATAAAGGTTAATTTATATAAAGATAGAGATTATATATACATACAAACAAAGGACGGAATTCTTAAAGAAATCTACAGAGTTGAAGATCATGAACTTAAGGAGTTTATAGAAATTGTTGAAGAAATATATTTAGACATACAAATTTCTAAAATAACAGATTCAATCCATGAAAACATATATTTAAGGGCTAAGGATGAAAATGCATTATATGTTATGAATAAGAAAGAAATAAAGGAACTATTTTCTAAACTTCATATACTTTCCATAGAAAATGGAGATGAGTTTGTAGGGATTGCTCCAGTGTATCCAAACTATGAGGTAACTATTGATAAAGATGAATCTGAATATAAACTTCGTATATTAAATGATAATATTTTGATTGTGGACACGCCAATTGTTTATTTATATTGTAAATATGATAAAAAACTATGGGACTATATAAATGATAAGTTTTTTTTAGAAAACAAATCCGACGATGAAGAATTTAAATATTTACTTAAATCTGATAAGGTAATTGTTACTGATATAGAAGGAGTATACAATTTTCAAAATAGCTCATATTACAATAGGGAGATTCCAAGACTTATAATTAAAGAAAATCCTGTTAAGATAAGTGATGACATTGTAATCAATGAAAAAATGCAGTTCCAAATAGACTTTATTATTGACAATAGTGAGAAAACCGTTGCTGTTTATGAAAACTATTTAATATACCAAGACAAGAAATACAAAGCAAATAATATAGGGGAAAAAATAAAGAGTATAATAATAGCTCCATGATAATATAAAAGATTAAGCCTTTGGCTTAATCTTTTAAAAACATTTTTCCTATCTCATATACATTTCCTGCTCCCATAGTAATAACTAAATCTCCAGACTTTGTATGGTCATTTAGATAATCCTTTATTTCTTCAAAAGATTTTAAGTAGATAACTTCCTTTCCTTCCTGGGAAATAAGATGTACTAAATCCTTAGAATGAACTTCGCCAGTATCTTTTTCTCTGGCAGCATAGATATCGGTAATGATGATTTTATCAGCATTATTAAAAGAAGAAGCAAATTCTAAAAGTAAGCTTTTAGTTCTTGTGTAAGTATGGGGTTGGAATACACACCATACTCTATTATGGGGATATTTCTTTGCAGCTTCCAGTGTAGCCCTTACTTCTGTAGGATGATGGGCATAATCATCTATAACCTTAATTCCATTCTTTTCTCCCAATACATCAAATCTTCTGCTAGTACCTTTAAAATTTTGTAAAGTGGACTTTATTGTTTCGATATCTACTCCTAAAGTGTAGGATACTGCTATGGCAGAAAGGGCATTATATATATTGTGTTTGCCAGGAATAGATAGACTAAATGAACCAATGGGTTCATTATTATTAATTACATCAAACTTAGGATAACCATTTTCATCAAAGATTATATTTGTGGCCTTAAAATCACATTCCGTATTGATTCCAAATGACAGTATATTACAATCAACATGATTGGTTAATTTCCTAACATTATAATCATCGTTGTTAATAAATAAATAACCATTTTGGGGGAGAAGTTGAACGAATTTTGTAAAGGAAGATATTATATGATTTAAATCCGTAAAATAATCTAGATGGTCTTCGTCGATATTTAAAACAATTGAGATATTAGGATTAAATTTTAAAAAATTTTCCTTATATTCACAGGCTTCAGTTATAAGATAATCCCCATGACCTATCTTAACATTACCATCTATTTCTTTGAGCTGTCCCCCCACTAATATTGTAGGATCTAAGTTTCCATTTTCTAAAACAAGGGATAGCATAGAGGTTGAAGTAGTTTTACCATGGGCGCCAGATACAGCAATACTATTTTTATATCCCTTCATAAGAATTCCTAACATTTCTGCTCTATCTAGTGTAGGAATTTCTCTTTTTTGTCCTTCTACTAGCTCGGGATTATCTTCTTTAACTGCTGAGGTATAAACTATCAAATCAGAATCTATAACATTATTTGAATCATGACCTATGAATATTTTGGCCCCTTTACTTTGTAGTTTATTAGTTATGTAGGATGATTTCATGTCAGAACCTGTTACTTTGAAACCTTGACTTATCATGATATCAGCTATTGCGCTCATTCCAATTCCACCAATTCCAATAAAATGAACGCTATTTATATTTTTAAAATTAATAGAATTATTCATCTTACACTCTCCTTGATTAAATAACAAATTATGTATTCATATTATTATATGTATTATAACCACGATTTGATAGTAGTATAACTTAATAATATGCTTACTAAACAGATTATATCATAGTTTAATAATAGGATAAATGCAATATATAAATAAAAAGAAAAAGCAAAAAGTATTGAAGTGAACAATAAAAACGAATAAAATTATATATAATATAAATAATATTCGGATTGGAGAGGAATAATGACAAAGTTTAAAAGGAATGAAAGAATAGGTGGAATTATAAAGATACTTACTGATAATCCAAATAAAATATTTACTCTAAATAATTTTACTGAAAGGTTTCAAGCTGCTAAATCAAGTATTAGTGAAGATCTAGTAATAATCAAAAATCTTATGAGCAGATTGGAACTTGGTAGAGTAGAAACTATTGCAGGGGCATCGGGAGGAGTAAGATATATTGCTTCATTAGGTAATTTAGATATTAAAAAGCTCCTGGAAGATATTTGTACAAAGCTTGAAGATGATAGTAGAATAATTCCAGGAAATTATTTATTCATGTCAGATATTATATACAGTCCTAAATATATAAGAAAAATGGCCCAGATATTTGCCTTTAAATATATTGATAAAGAGATCGATTATATAGTTACTGTGGAAACCAAGGGAATTCCTTTAGCATTTATGACAGCAAATTTTTTGAATGTTCCTTTAGTTATTGCTAGAAGTCAAAATAAAATAACAGAAGGAACCACAGTAAGTATGAATTATATTTCTGGTTCAACGGGTAAAATACAAACTATGTATATTTCTAAAAAAAGTTTAAAAGAAGGATCAAGGGTATTGATTATTGATGATTTTATGAAAGCGGGAGGAACGGCAAAGGGAATAGTAAATCTAATGAATGAATTTAATGCTGAGACAGTGGGGATTGGTGTAATGATAGCCACTGAGGAACCTAAGGAAAAATTAGTTAAAGATTATCTACCTTTAATATTTTTAGATAAAAGAAATGGTGAAATAAAACTTACGCCTAATAAAAAAGTATTCAATGAAGGTTATTAAAATCACCTTTTTTAAAAATAATATAAATTTTTCAAAAAATTTATTTTTTACAAAAGGATATTAGCATTTTTTGGAGAATAATTCAAACATAGGCAATTTAACATGTGATTCGACATGAAAGGTGGGAAGTGGCTAAATGAATATTACAGATGTTAGGATAAGAAAAATTAATGAAGAGGGCAAAATGAAAGCAATAGTATCAGTAACCTTTGATAATGAATTTGTAGTTCATGACATTAAAATAATTGAAGGTCAAAATGGATTATTTATTGCTATGCCAAGTAGAAAGGTTTCTAAGGGAGATTATAGGGATATAGCCCATCCGATCAACTCAGAAACAAGAAACAAATTGCAAGATATAATATTTGATGAGTATGAAAAAGCCCTTGCCAGTATTGCAGCTGGAGCATAACAAAAGCTATTAATAGCTTTTGTTTTTTTTTGAAGAAAATGATATAATATATGGCGGCAAGCACGGAAATAAAATAAATAAGGAGTGCATTTATTATTATGTTGATGTCAATTGTATTGGCAGCTGGTGCCGGAACTAGGATGAAGTCTAAACTACCAAAGGTTCTACATAAAGTCGGCGGTTTATCAATGGTAGAACACGTAATAGATGTTGTAGAAGAAATAGATTCTAAAAAAAATATTGTAGTTGTAGGACATGGAGCTGAAACAGTAAAGGAAGAGATTAAACATAGGAAAGTAGAATTTGTCCTGCAGGAAAAACAGTTGGGCACAGGTCATGCTGTAATGCAGGCAGAAAGATTCATACCAGATAAAGGCACTGTTATAGTACTTTATGGAGATACGCCTTTAATTAAGACGGAATCCATTGAAGCATTTATTGAAAACCATATAAAGAAGGACCTTGCTGCTTCTATTTTAACTACTAAAATAGATAATCCTACTGGATATGGAAGGATTTTAAGAGATAATAGTGGAGAAGTGGTAGGGATAGTAGAAGAAAAGGATGCAAATGAAGAGGAAAAGAGAATAAATGAAATAAACTCGGGGATTTATTGTTTTAAAGCTGAATATCTTAAAAATGCACTATCAAAATTAGATAATAATAATAACCAAGGGGAATATTATTTAACAGATATAATTGGAATACTTAAAAATGAGGGGAAAAGGATAGGGTCTTATATATTGGAGGACCATACAGAAATAATGGGAGTAAATTCTAGGGTGCAGCTTGCAGAAGCAGAAAAAATAATGCAAGAGCGGATACTTATAAATCTAATGAATAATGGAGTAACAATAATAGATCCAAATAATACCTATGTCCATAAAAATGTAAAAATAATGAGGGATACCATTATTTATCCAGGAACATATTTGGCTGGAGATACAGAAATTGGAGAGGACTGTATAATAGGGCCAAATACCAGAATAGAAAACTCTATAATAAAGAATAATGTAGAAATAAGGAATTCCACTATTTTAGAAAGCTCTGTGGATGATGATACTAAAATAGGTCCCTATGCTTATCTAAGACCCAATAGCAATATAGGTAAAAAAGTAAAAATTGGAGATTTTGTTGAGGTCAAAAACTCTACGATAGGAGATAACTCTAAGGCATCTCATCTAAGCTATATTGGAGATGGCGTTGTTGGAGAAAATGTTAATATTGGCTGTGGGGTAGTTTTTGTTAACTACGATGGAAGTAAAAAGCATAAAACTATTGTAGAAGATAATGCCTTTGTAGGATGTAATGTTAACCTTGTAGCTCCTGTAACAGTAAAAGAAAATTCATATGTGGCAGCAGGGTCTACAATAACAAAGGAAGTTCCAGAGGAATCCCTAGCTGTAGCAAGGTCAAAACAAAGAAACATAGAGGGTTGGGTTAAGAAAAAGGGCCTATTAAAAAAATAAAAGTGATTTTTAAAACTTAGGAGGAAAAATAATGAATTACGAAGGAAGAAAAATCAAAATTTTTGCTGGGAATTCTAACAGAGAACTTGCAAAAAAGATATGTAACCATTTATCATTACCTCTTGGAGATGCACAAGTTGATTCGTTTAGTGATGGAGAAATAGCTGTAAATATAAACGAATCAGTTAGAGGTGCAGATGTATATGTTGTTCAATCAACAAGTGCACCCCTAGTAAACAGACACTTAATGGAACTTTTAATATTAATCGATGCCTTAAAAAGAGCATCTGCAAGAAGAATTAATGCAGTAGTTCCATACTATGGCTATGCAAGACAAGATAGAAAAGCAAAGGCTAGAGATCCAATTTCTGCAAAGTTGGTTGCTGATCTAATTACAACTGCTGGAGCAGATAGAGTACTTACTATGGATTTACATGCTCCACAAATACAAGGTTACTTTAATATTCCTGTTGACCATTTGGTAGGAGTTCCAATATTGGCTAACTACTTTAAGCAGCTAAACTTACAAGATTTAGTTGTTGTATCACCAGACCTTGGAAGTGTTACAAGGGCTAGAAAGTTTGCAGATCGTATTGATGCATCTTTAGCCATTATTGATAAGAGAAGACCTAAAGCAAATGTATCAGAAGTTATGAATATAATTGGTGATGTAAAGGATAAAAATGTAATTCTAATCGATGATATGATAGATACTGCAGGAACCATAACTCAGGGAGCAAAGGCCCTTAGAGAATTTGGAGCTAAAGAAGTCTATGCATGTTGTACACACCCTGTATTATCTGGACCTGCAATTGAAAGGCTTGAAAATTCAGTTATTAAGGAGATTGTAATATTAGATACTATACTTCTCCCAGATGAAAAGAAACTTCCTAACATGAAAATATTATCAGTAGCTCCAATTTTTAGTGAAGCTATTAGAAGAGTATATGGAAATGAATCAGTAAGTAAATTATTTGATTAAAAATATGGCTTTAGGGCCATATTTTTTTTGTTTTTAATTATGGTAAAATCAAACAGAATACGTCATAACACAAAACTATAGCGAGGAGGAAATAAAATGCAAAATCATTCTAGAGTAAAAGTAGGGATAAAAACTAAAATGGTAATGATGTTTATAGCATTAATAACAATTCCTCTAATGGTATTAGGGGCTATATCCTACAATAAATCTATTGATATTATTGAAGAAAATCTAAAAGTCACAAGTCTCCAACTGGTAAAAGAGATAAGTGAAGCTGTTAAAAATTTTAATAAAGGATTTGAAGATAGTATAAGGCAATTGTCTTTGGATCCCAATGTTCAACAAATTATAGAACATCCAGAATATGAGCCGTGGATGATGGACACTTTTACAGCCTATATAAAATCCCACGAGGAAGTAAAAAATGTATATATAGGCACAATAGATAAAAAATTCTATATTTATCCCCAGGCAAATATTCCAGAAGGATTTGACCCAACCGTTAGGCCATGGTATAAAAAAGCCCTTACAGAAGACGAATTAATCTGGACAGACCCCTATATTGACACAGAAACAAAAGAATTAGTGGTTTCTGTAGCAAAGCCTGTATATAATGATTATAACAATAAGGAAATGGTAGGGGTTATAGCTATAGACCTTTCACTAGATGTATTGGCTGAAAAAATCAATAATATTAAAATTGGTAAAAATGGATATCCCATGTTAATAGATAAAAATGGAAATATAATGACCCATAAGGATATGGAATTAATAGGAAAGCCAGTTCCTATAGAGGATGTTGCAAAGGCCATGGACGAAAATACTGAGGGATTTGTGACTTATAGCTGGGAGGAAAATGGTGAGGTACTTGATAAGTTTAGTGTATTTACAGAGTTAGATGGGTTAGGTTGGTCCATTATGACTATTATGGATGCAAGTGAAATACAAGAAGATGCAGGGGTATTAATGTATAATACCTTAACCATTGGGATAATAACCCTTGTGGCAGCCATAGGATTGGCCCTATTATTCTCTAATACAATAACTAAAAATATTATAAAACTTCAGAATAACATGGAGAGAATTAAGCAAGGAGATTTTTCTGTAAAAACCAATATTAATACTAAAGATGAATTAGAAAATCTGGCAAATGGATTTAATATCATGATAGAAGAAGTTGGAAAGTTGATTAAAGGGGTAAAGAATGTTTCAAAAGAACTTTCAAAGTCTTCCGAGGGATTAGCTTCAACCTCTGAAGAAACCAGTATCTCATCTGAAGAAGTTGCAAGAACTGTAGAAGAAATTGCTAAAGGTGCTTCAGAGCAAGCCATTGAAGCAGAGAAGGGTGTTATGATAACATCTGATTTAGCCCATAAATTTGATAAGCTCAATGAAAGCACTAAAGAAATGCTAGTATTTGCCAACAATGTAAAGGAAGCAAATTTAAATGGTGTCAAAACCATGGAAGGACTTAAAGAAGAAACAAAATTAAATAAAAGTGCCACAAATAAAATAGAAAATGCAATCCGAGAACTTGATAATAAAACTAAGGAGATTGGAAATATTCTTGAAACTATAACTGCAATATCTGAACAAACAAATCTTTTAGCTTTAAACGCTTCTATTGAAGCCGCTAGGGCAGGTGAGCAAGGAAGAGGTTTTGCAGTTGTTGCAGATGAAATAAGAAATCTTGCAGAAGAATCAAGGGAAGCTGCAAGTGAAATAAACAAAATAGTACTTAACATACAAAAAGATAGTACCAATACTGTAAATATTATGGATGAGGTAAAGCAGAGATCAATGAAGCAAGCAGAGGCAGTTAGCAAAGCAAACAAATCCTTTGAAACAATAACTGAGGCCATTGATAAAATAACTGTAAAGATTGATAGGATTAGTCAATTTGTTAATAGTATTAATAAGGACAAGGATGATATTGTTTCTGCCATAGAAAGCATATCTGCTGTGTCAGAAGAAACAGCTGCTTCCTCTCAAGAGGTAAGTGCATCTATGCAACAACAGGCTGTGGCAGTGGAAGAGGTAGCAAAGGCTGCAGAGCTGCTAAATGAACTTGCTATTGATCTTAATAATAAAATAAGTAAATTCAAAGTATAATATTTGTATATAAGGGAAGTTGTATAAAATTACAGCTTCCTAATTTTATTATGATTGTATATGCTATAATATATAGTATGTTTAAATATATTATTAAAACTTTTATGAAGATTTATTTTTGTCTTATAACAATACGATAAGAAGTTTATTTAGTAAGAGGTGATAATATGTATGTTATAGTAGGGCTAGGCAACCCGGGGAAAAGATATGAAGCTACTAGGCATAATGTAGGTTTTGAGGTTATAGACTATTTAGCCTACAGAAATAAAATAAAAGTAAGTAAAATTAAACACAAAGCCTTAGTTGGAGAAGGAACTATTGAGGGACAAAAGGTCATGCTTGTAAAACCTCAGACATTTATGAATTTAAGTGGAGAGAGTGTGCGGGATATATGTAAATATTATGATGTGGACTTAAAAAAGCTTATAGTAATATATGATGATATAGATATTGATTTAGGTAAGCTTAGAATAAGAAAAAAAGGCAGTGCTGGGACCCATAATGGAATGAAAAATATCATATATCTACTTCAAGACGACAAATTTCCAAGGATAAGAATAGGTATAGGAGCTCCGAGAGGTAGAGATTTAGTTAATTATGTGATAGGGAAATTTACAGATGAAGAAAAGGAAGATATTATTCTGTCTATCAGGTTAGCCGCAGATGCTGTTGAAAGTATTCTTAAAAAAGGCATAGATAAGGCTATGAATGATTATAATAAGTAAAGTTTTGTTACATATATTATCCTACAATAATTTTGACTTCTAAAATTAATATAGTGAACTATTGTGGGATAATCTATTTTGAGGGTTAATATTCTTTTTATGGTATGCCCGGGTTATATAAATCCGGGCTTTAGGTTATGTTTAGATGATGGAAGGAAAGTGATTGGATTGGATAATTTATTTACTAGGGTTTTGGAGAACTCAAGGGAGTACAATGAGCTAATTAAAGGAATAAAGGATCATAATACACCTGTTTTATTAAATGGAGTTTCAGGCAGTGCTATTTCCCATATAGTTTCATCTATTTCATATAAAGAAAATAGACAGTCTTTAATAATAACCTATAACGAAATAGAAGCAAAAAAAATATATGAAGACTTAAAATTTTTTGACGAAGAAAATATATATTACTTTCCCTCAAAGGAAATAGTATTTTACTCTGTATATGCCCATAGTAGGGAAATAGATGAGGAAAGACTGAGGGCTATAGATGCGATTACAAGCAATAAAAGATGTATAGTTGTATGTTCTATAGATAGTCTTTTGACTAAACTTATACCTAATGGTATTTGGAAAAAATATTTCCTATCTATGGAGGTTGGTAAGGAAATTGATATTGACTATGTTACAAATATGCTTGTGTACATGGGATACGAAAGAGTAGAAATGGTGGAAACTAAGGGGCATTTTAGTATAAGGGGTGGAATTATAGATATATATTCCTATATAGATGAAAACCCCTATAGAATAGAGCTTTTTGATAATGAAGTAGACTCAATTAGGGAGTTTAATAAAGAAACCCAGATTTCTTTGAAAAAGGTAGACAATATCATAATAAAACCCTGTAAAGAAATATTACTAGATGAAGAAATGTTTAAAAATGGAATAGATAATATTGAAAATGAATTTGAAAAGTTTAGTAAAAAACTAAAGGGAAAGCAAAAAGAAAACCTACAAAACAAAATTCAAGAGATCATTGATAGTCTCAAAAACAATATATACTTTGATGGAATAGATAACTATATTAATTATTTTATCAATAAAACAGAATGCTTAATAGATTATTTTAATGAAAATAGCATTATCTACCTACACGAAACATCTAGAATAAGAGAAAAAGCAGACTCCTTTACATTAGATTTTAGAGAAAAATTCCAATGGGCCTTTGAAAAAGGTGAAGTATTACCAGAACAAATAAATATTCTAAATAATTATGATTATATAATTGAAACCCTAGATAAAAGATTTAATATAATCCTAAATAACCTTCCTATTAGAGTTATTGATTTTAACCCCAAACAAATAATTTCTTTTACAATAAAGGAAATGAATTCCTATCATAGTAAAATAGATTTATTAGTAGATGACCTAAAAAATTGGAAGTATAAAGGCTATAAAATCATTCTTCTGGCAGGAACAGAAGAAAGGGGAAAACGATTAGAAGAAGAGTTGGAAAATCACCAAATCCATAGTCTTTATACTGAAGATTTAAATAGGGATATTTTATCGGGGCAGATATTTATTTCAAAGGGTAAGATTAGTAATGGATTGATTTATAGTACATTTAAATTTATTATCATAAGTGATAGGGAAATATATGGACTATCAAAGAAAAGTAAACGCAAGAAAAAATCTAAAGAAAAAAGAAATGCTAGAAAGATTAAATCCTTTAGAGATTTAAGTATAGGTGATTATGTAGTACATGAAAATCATGGAATAGGTAAATATATTGGTATAGAACAGCTTAAAGTCGAAGGAATAAAAAAGGACTATTTAAAAATCAAATATTCTGGGGAAGACTATTTATATGTGCCTATTGATCAAATGGACTATGTGCAAAAATATATAGGTGGAGATGAGAGGAGACCAAAGCTAAATAAGCTAGGTTCTTCTGAGTGGAAAAAAACAAAGGCCAAGGCTAAAAGAGCCATTGAAGACATGGCAAAGGATTTGCTTGAATTATATGCAATGAGAGAAAAAGCAAAGGGATATAGTTTTTCAAAGGATACACCATGGCAAAAAGAGTTTGAAGATATGTTCCCCTATGAAGAAACTCCAGATCAAATAAAATGCATTGAAGAAGTAAAAAAAGATATGGAAAAAAGTACACCAATGGACAGACTGTTATGTGGAGATGTGGGATATGGGAAAACAGAGGTTGCAATTAGAGGGATTTTCAAGGCAGTTATAGATGGGAAACAAGTGGCTTTCCTAGTTCCCACCACTATTCTTGCACAACAACACTATAACACTCTTAAAGAAAGATTTTCTAAATTTCCAATAAAAGTGGAGATGCTCAGTAGATTTAGAAGCCCTGCCAGTCAAAAGAAGATCATAGAAGACCTACGTACAGGGATGATAGATATTATAGTAGGTACCCATAGAATTTTATCAAAGGATATAAAGTTTAAAGATTTAGGGCTTTTAATAGTTGACGAGGAGCAAAGATTTGGTGTGAAGCATAAGGAGTCTTTGAAAAAGTTAAAAAAGAATATAGATGTACTTACTTTAACTGCTACTCCTATACCTAGAACCCTTCACATGTCACTTATAGGTATTAGAGATATGAGTGTAATTGAAGATCCTCCAGAAGACAGATTTCCTGTACAAACCTATGTGGCAGCCTATAATGAGGAGCTGATTAGAGAAGCAATAATTAGGGAGATAGAAAGGGAAGGACAGGTATACTTTGTCTATAATAGAGTGCAGGATATAGACAAAATGACAGCAAAAATAAAAGATTTAGTTCCAGAGGCTAAGGTGACCTATGCCCATGGACAGATGAATGAGAGAAAATTAGAAAATATAATGATAGATTTTTTAAATAAAGAATTTGATGTATTAGTATGTACCACTATTATTGAAACAGGCCTAGATATAGGTAATGTAAATACCATTATTATTCACGACTCAGATAAAATGGGGCTATCCCAACTATATCAATTGAGGGGTAGGGTAGGAAGAAGTAATAGAGTGGCCTATTGTTATTTAACCTATCAAAAGGATAAAATATTATCGGAAGTAGCAGAAAAGAGACTAAAGGCCATAAAGGAGTTCACTGAGTTAGGTTCAGGCTTTAAAATTGCTATGAAGGATCTTGAAATAAGGGGAGCAGGCAATTTATTAGGATCACAACAGCATGGACATATGGCTTCAATTGGTTATGATTTATATTGTAAATTGTTAGAAGACACAGTTAGGACTCTAAAGGGAGAAGAAGTTGAAGAAGTAATAGAAACAAATATAGATATTAATGTAGATGCCTATATACCAGATAAATATATTACAAATGAAAAGCATAAACTAGAAATGTACAAGAAAATAGCTTCTATCAGAGATAGGGAAGATGCCTATAGTGTGGAAGAGGAAATTGAAGATAGATTTGGAACTATACCTGAGGCAGTATATAACCTTCTTTTCATAGCACATATAAAAGTATTAGCTCAAAAATTAAAGATAAGTGGAGTATTTGATGTTAAGGAAGGATATAAGTTTGAATTTGATAATAGGTTTAAAATAGACCCATTTCTAATTGCAAAGGCCACAGAAACCTTTGGTAGAAAAATTATTTTTAATTGTTCAGCTAAGCCTTATTTTATTTATAAACCTAAGAATATAAAAGGCAAGCAACTGGATAAATTAAGGGAAATTGAGAATATGTTAGAAAAAATTAGAGGTTTCCAAAAAAACTAATATACTATATAATTAATATGGAATGGACTAAAGATGAGGAGAGGATTTTATTGGTTAGTATAAAGAAAAAATCTTTTATAATCATTGCAACACTGGCTATTGCCCTAATGTTAATGGTGGTAGGGTGCGATGGAACTAATGAAATAAAGGATGAAAATGAAAATTTAGTAGCAAAGGTTAATGGCGAGTCAATTACTAAAGAGGTTTTTGATAAGAATTTTACTTTAATTAAGAAAAGATATGACGAATGGTATGGAGATCAAATTTGGAGTGAAGAGATTGAAGGAAAGACCCTTGTTCAGATAGTTAAGGAGCAAGTACTTGATAAACTTGTTACTGAGGAGTTAATAAGACAAGAGGTTGAAAAGTTAGATTTAGAGATAAATGAAGAAGATGTTAATAATATATATGAAGAAGTTAAAGCTCAAATTGATAGTGATGAAGAATCCAAAGCATTTTATGAAGAAAATGGATTAAATGAAGAGTTTATTAAACAGCAAATAAGAATGGAAATTTACGTTGATGAATATAAGGATGTAGTAATTGAAGAAGAAGGATTAAATAATGAAGAAAAAATAAATGATATCATTAAGGAATATGTAGTTGAAATTAAAGCAAGTCATATTTTAGTTAATGATGAGGAAACTGCAAATGAAGTTATAGAAAAAATAGAAGCCGGCGAAGATTTTAATGAATTGGCTAAAGAATATTCAGAGGATCCAAGTGCACAGGAGAATAATGGAGATTTAGGTTATTTTACAAGGGGAGTTATGGTAACAGAATTTGAAGAAGCAGCCTTTGCCTTAAAGACAGGGGAAGTAAGCAAGCCTGTTAAGACAGACTTTGGATATCATGTCATCAAGAAAGAAGCAGAAAAAACCTTAGAAGTTCTAAAAGATGAGCTAAGTGAAGAAGAATATGAATTGAAAAAAGAAGAAGTTATACAGAGTATACAGCAAGAAAGTTTTATTAATAGAATTAATAGTCTTGAGGAAAGTGCAGATATTGAAAAGTTTGAAGAAAATTTAGATTAATTTTAAAAACCTATGACAATTTGTCATAGGTTTTTACGTTGTAAAAATATAGATAATATACTATTTTAAAATATGTTTACCAGATATGTATAAAAAAAATATATGAACAAATAATAATTTTACAAACAAGGTTCCAGTACAAAATTTTCATTAGGAGGGAAATTAATTGAAAGCGACAGGAATAGTAAGAAGAATTGACGACTTAGGAAGAGTGGTAATCCCTAAAGAAATAAGAAGAACCTTAAGAATAAGGGAAGGAGATCCTTTGGAAATATTTACTGATAGAGAAGGTGAAGTAATACTTAAAAAATACTCTCCTATAGGAGAACTTAATGAGTTTGCTACAGAGTATGCTGAATCATTAAATGAATCTATAAATGTTACAGCCATAATAACCGATAGAGATAGTGTTGTTGCAGTAGCTGGAGGATCAAAAAAAGAATATTTGGAAAAAAGAGTGAGCAAAGAACTAGAGGAGATAATGGAACAAAGAGATAGTAAAGTAATTAATGAAATAGAAAATTTAGTACCAGTTACCATAGATGAAGGAGATATGAGTAAGTACTCTGCACAAATCATTTCACCTATAGCTACCCATGGAGACCCCATAGGTTCTGTAATACTATTGTCAAAGGATACTGAAAAAATCATGGGAGATTTAGAATTAAAGTTGGCAGAAACGGCGGCTGGTTTTCTGGGCAAACAAATGGAGCACTAATAAAAACAAATAATAATTAATAAAATTATGAGTAGTAACCGATGGTTGCTACTTTTTTTGTAATAATTTATGATTTATTATATATATTTTGGTATAATTAACTTGCTTTTATTTTTATAATATATAAGAAATCATACTTTCTTTGGCTATAGGCAAGGCATAATTTTCATAATTTGTGTGGGGAAAATAAGCCTCAAAATCTTCAATTGAGATTGATAAATTTTTATATTTGTTTATTAGATAGGATAATATTATGTTTAGTTTGGAGGATATACTATGTCAAAAAATAATTCATTTTTAAAAGGAGCCTTTATACTAGGAGCTGCTGGGATAGTAGTAAAGGTTTTAGGAGCATTTTTTAGAATACCCCTTGCCAATATAATTGGTGAAGATGGAATGGGTTACTATCAAAGTGCATATCCAATATACTTAATTTTGCTAGTTATTTCTACAGCAGGATTTCCTACTGCTATAGCGAAGTTAGTATCTGAAAAGGTAGCTGTTGGAGATAGATTTGGAGCTGAAAAGATTTTTAGAGTGGCCTTTATGGTACTCTTTGGAGTAGGTATACTAAGTTCATCCATACTATTTTTTGGAGCTAAAATTTATACTGATATACTTATAAAAAATCCAAATGCATATTATTCTACTTTAGCCATTGCACCGGCCCTATTTTTTGTTCCAATTATGTCGGCCTTTAGAGGATACTTTCAAGGCCTTCAAAATATGAAGCCAACGGCAATATCTCAAATAATTGAACAGCTTGGAAGGGTTCTATTGGGATTGGGATTAGCCTTTGTACTGCTTGATAGGGGAGTTGAGATAGCAGCTGCAGGTGCTACCTTTGGAGCCACTGCAGGAGCCTTTTTTGGAGCTATATTAACTACATACATATACTTCCATTATAGGAAAAAAGCAAATCTTAAAAATAAACCCATAGGAAAAACTGATAGTACTAGGCAAATAATAAAGAAATTATTATCGATTGCTATACCAATTACAGTAGGTGCTGCGGTACTTCCTATAATGAATTTTATAGATGCAGGTATAGTAATGAGGCGGCTTCAAGATATTGGGTATAGTGCCAAAGCATCCAATGGCATGTATGGGCAGCTTACAGGTATGGCCAATCCATTAATAAACTTTCCCCAGGTTATAACGGCATCTTTGCAAATAAGTCTTGTTCCTGCCGTAGCCCATTTAGTGGCTAGGAGAGATGCTAAGGGTCTTTCACAAACTATTGAAGCAGGGATGAGGATAGCATTATTAATAGGCCTTCCTGCGGCAATGGGACTTGTTATACTTTCAAGACCTATTATGATGCTTTTGTATCCCCTTCAAGTTGAAAGTGCAATTAGTGCTAGTAAAATACTATCTATACTTGGATTTGGAGTGATTTTCCTATCACTATTCCAAACTTTAACAGGAATTTTACAAGGATTAGGTAAGCCCTTCGTACCAGTTAAAAATCTATTCTTTGGTGCAATAATAAAACTTATACTTAGCTATATATTAATAGGTATTCCAGAAATAAATGTAAGGGGAGCAGCCATAGCAACAGTTGTAGGTTATGGATTGGCTTCAATCCTTAATGTAATATATATTTTAAGACATACAAATATAAAATTTGATATAATAAGTGTACTTATAAAACCTGTTGTTTCAGTTGGAGTTATGACAGTAGTAGTAAAATATATGTATCAAATATTAAATATTAATTTAGGGAATAATATTTCCACATTGGTATCTGTAATGATAGGAGCTATAATTTATATTATAATGCTCCTAGTTACAAGAGTAATAACGGAAGAAGATTTTCAGCTTATGCCAGGTGGACAGAAACTATATAGAATGGTTAAGATGTTTTATAAATAATAGGAGAAGGTGGTAAATTTGCCAAACACTATAACTGTTGTTGGATTGGGACCAGGAGGCAAAAAATATCTTACTGTAGAAGCTTTAGAAAGGATAAAAGAATACGATATTTTGTATCTTAGGACAAAAAAACATCCCATAGTGGACTTTATAGAAAAACAAGGAGTAAAAATAATAAGCTTTGATGATATGTATGATAAATTTGAAAGCTTTGATGAAGTTTATAAGACCATAGTAGATGAGCTTATTGAACTTTCGTCAAATAAAGATATAATATATGGAGTGCCAGGAAATCCCTTTGTGGCAGAAAGAACTGTCCAATTGCTTATTGATATAAATGAAAAAAATAAAGACATGAATCTTGATTTCATTCCAGGGACAAGCTTTATTGATGCAATACTAAATACAATAAAAAAAGATCCTGTAAATGGATTGTCAATAATCGATGGTCTTCAAATAAATACACAAAGATTGAATCCAAAGCTTGATATTATAATTACTCAAGTGTATAATAAGCTAGTGGCTTCAGAAGTAAAGTTAAAATTAATGGAATACTATGATGATGAGTATGAAATAACAGTAATAAGAGCTGCTGGTATTGAGGGGCAAGAAAAACTACTATCTATTCCACTATATGAGCTAGATAGATTAGATATTTTTGACCACTTAACTAGTATATTTATACCTAAAATTGGCAACAATATAAAAATAAAATATCAACTAAATGATTTAGTTGATATCATGACTAAACTAAGAAGTGAAGATGGTTGTCCTTGGGATAGAAAGCAGACCCATGAAAGTTTGAGACCATATCTTATAGAGGAGTGCTATGAAGTATTAGAAGCCCTTGAGAAGGAAGATATGGCTCTATTAGAGGAAGAATTGGGAGATTTATTACTTCAAGTAGTATTTCATAGTCAGCTTACAAAGGAGCAGGGGTACTTTGACATTTCAGATGTTATAGGTGGAATATGTACTAAGCTAATAAATAGACATCCCCATGTATTTGCTGATACAGAAGTGAAATCTTCTGAACAGGTGTTAAAAAATTGGGAAGAAATAAAGCGAAATGAGAAGGATGAAAAAAGCTATACCGAATCCCTAGAGAGAATACCTAAGTCAATGCCTGCCCTTATGAAGAGTTATAAAATCCAAGCAAAGGCTGCTAAAGTGGGTTTTGATTGGGATGATGTAGAAGGTGCAGTATTAAAGGTAAAAGAAGAACTAAAGGAACTCTTGGATGTCTATAAAACCAATAAAAGGGAAGAGATATATGAAGAAATAGGGGATTTGTTATTTGCTGTAGTCAATATGGCAAGATTTTTGGAGGTAAGACCAGAGTTGGCCTTAAATAATACTGTTAATAAGTTTATTAGGAGGTTTAGATATATAGAAGAAACCTCAATGGCAAAGGGATTAGATTTAAAGGAAATGACCCTTGAAGAAATGGATAAGCTATGGAATGAAGCCAAAAAAATAGATAAAAATACCTAAATTATGAAAAAAATCCTGTCTAAAAGAAGGATTTTTCAATAAAAGATAGAATATCCATATACGTACTACATTATGATTATAATGGTATTTATGAATTTTAAGGAGGTAATATTGTGAACAAAGCAGAATTAGTTACAAGTATGGCAGAAAAATCAGGTCTTACTAAGAAAG
Source organism: uncultured Eubacteriales bacterium (assembly GCA_965539935.1). GTDB lineage: Bacteria > Bacillota > Clostridia > Peptostreptococcales > Caminicellaceae > CBETVX01. The sequence goes on from CBETVX010000001.1 coordinate 83,750, forward strand.
ACGCTGAAGCTGCATTAAATGCATTTATGAAAAGCGTAGAAGAATCCCTAATGAACGGAGAAAAAGTTCAATTAGTAGGATTCGGAACTTTTGATGTAAGAGAAAGAAAAGCTAGACAAGGTAGAAATCCAAGAAACCCAGAGCAAGTAATCGAGATACCAGCATCAAAAGCTCCAGTATTTAAAGCTGGTAAAGCATTAAAAGATATTGTAAACGAGTAGTACATATAAAAGTGAAAAAGCAGCTATGCTGCTTTTTTCTTTATTTGGCTAGAGAGGTGGTAAAATGAGAATAGATAAATTTTTAAAGAACTCTAGACTTATAAAAAGAAGAACTGTTGCAAAGGAAGCCTGTGAACAAGGAAGAATAAAGATTAATGATAAGATAGCTAAACCAGGGTCAGAGGTAACAATAGGAGATGTGATTACTCTAGAATTTGGTTCCAAAACTATAAAGGTAGAGGTTTTAAATTTGAAGGAACATGTTACCAAGGATATGGCTAAGGATATGTATAGACAGATTCAATAGTTATAACTAATATAAACATAAAGATATTATTAAAATACCCATAAAATATAAAATTTTATGGGTATTTATTATTTATGACAAAATCTATTGAAAATTATATTCTATAAAATAAATATAGGTCGAGTAAATTTATAAGAAATTATATTAATAGACGAGTTATAAGAAAATTGATATAATTAATAAGTGTAAGAATAAATTGATAAAGGTATTCAAAAAATTGACCAATGATTTGAATATATTAAGAGAAAATATTTATTTTATATAAATATTAGGATTACATGGAATGTTTTAGCTGTTGGAGGTTATTATATTTAGAAAGTGAAAAAATATATAAGTTTTGAGGAGGAAGAAGATGAAAATTTTTATTGATACTGCCAATGTGGATGAAATAAGAAAGGCCAATGATTTAGGAGTTATTGATGGTGTAACTACAAATCCATCTTTAATAGCAAAGGAAGGCAGAGATTTTAAAGAAGTAATTGAAGAGATTGTAAGTATAGTAGATGGTCCTATTAGTGGTGAGGTTATAAGTTTAGATTCTGAAGGGATGATTAAAGAAGGTAGAGAGATAGCCAAAATTCACTCTAATATGGTTGTAAAAATACCAATGACAGCTGAAGGTTTAAAGGCCGTAAAGGTATTGTCAAAAGAGGGAATTAAGACAAATGTTACATTAGTTTTCACAGCTACACAGGCGATGCTTGCAGCAAAGGCTGGGGCTACATATGTTTCACCATTCTTAGGTAGATTAGACGATATTTCTACTGAAGGTCTTAGATTAATTGAGGATATATCATCAGTATTTTACAACTATGGAATAGAAACAGAGATAATTTGTGCTAGTATACGTCACCCAATGCATGTATTAGAATGTGCTAAGATTGGTGCCGATATTGCTACAATTCCATACAAAGTAATAATGCAACTTGTAAAACACCCTTTAACTGATAAGGGAATAGAGAAATTTTTAGAGGATTGGAATAAATTAACTAGCAAGTAAAGTTAATAGAGAAAATAAAGTATTAGTTAATGATAAGTAAATGTAAGTAAGTAGAAATACGAAAAACAAATAATATTTTAAAAAGCTCATTGATGGTAATTATTTCAAATAGAAATAAAGCCATAAATGAGCTTTTTTATTGTCAAAGAGTTTGAATTTCATTTGCAAAAAATTGCAGTTGTCAAACCAAGTAGATTCAAACAATACAGTTAGTTACAAACTATTACCAGTAAAATATTGATTTTAATTTTTGACCTAAAAGATTGACCTTAAAACTAAGAACTAAGAGCTTAGAACTAGTAACTAACACAGTGTCGTCAGCCACCTTTGTTTTTGTAAGAATAGTAAGGAATAAAACAGCATAGATTTTATACAGGGAGGTGTCTTTTTGGAGGAGAAAAAAAATCTAAGGCATAGGTCACAAAGTTTAATATTAGAGAACAGAGAAAAAATGAGCGTTTCAGGAGTAGAACATGTAAATAGCTTCAATGAAACACTAATAGAGCTTGTAACAGTACAGGGCAATATGATTATAAAGGGTGAGGGATTAGATATAAAAAAACTGAACTTAGATGATGGAAATATATCCATAGAAGGATTCATAACATCTATTACTTATACTGAAAAAGATGATATAACAGCTAAAGGAAAGGGCTTCTTAGGAAAAATGTTTAAATAAATATCTCCATTATTAAATGGAGGTTTTTTTTGCAACACATAGAGAATTATATTGTTTATAGAATAATTTTTATTAACTTTAAAAGACAATCTGGAAAATCCTTATGAAAGATTTTTTATTGAGGAGTGAAAAATGATGTCTACTTTTGTTTATTACCAATTTTATGTATTCATAGCTACTTTTTATGGGGGCGTAATAATAGGACTTTTGTATGATATATATAAAGTTATACGGAAAAATTTTAAAATTAATAGATTAGTTTCTATAATTCAAGATATTTTTTTTTGGAGTGTAGTAACAGTAGTAGCAATATTTATACTATTTTATAGTAACGATGGAAAGCTTAGATGGTATACTTTTTTAGGATTTATATTAGGTGCATTAATATATAATATATTTTTAAGCAATATCATAGAACATACACTAAATAAAATTATCAACTCAATAATCAGTATGATAAAATATTTATTACTTAAAATAAAATTGTTTTTTAATATATTATTAAAGGTCTTAATGTATCCATATAAAAAGCTAAAAATATTTATTATAAAACCAGTAGTCTTAAAGATGAAAAAAATATTATTAATTCCTAAATCAAAACTTAAAAAAATAAAAAATAGAGGGAAAAGCCAAAATACATAGAATTATAAAATTAAACTACTAACAAACTAAGACCTGGGGAGTGAGACCATGTCTATAAATAGAAAAACTAGGAAAAAAGGAAGATTCATAAAAAGAAATAGAATAACCATTATTATAGTTGGAATTCTATTTGCTTATTTGTCAATAAGCCTAATTAATCAGCAGATAAAAATAAATAGTTTATTGGAAAAGGAAAAAGAGGCTTTAGAAGAGTTAGAAAGTCTCAAGGCTGAGGCTAATTCTATTAAAGAAAAAATAGAAGAAAGCAATAATGATGAGTTTATTGAGAAAGTTGCTAGAGAAAAATTAAAGATGGTCAAGCCCAATGAGATAATCTATATATTTAAAGAAGAGTAGTTGTATTTATATTAAATATATAAAACCCATATTGACATACCTACCCTTATAAAATATAATTGACTTGAAGTAAATACTGATAAATTTTAAGGAGGAAGATTTTTTAATGTCCGTTGAAGTTGGTAAGGTGGTTGATGGCACTGTAACAGGTATTACTCAGTTTGGTGCATTTATTCAACTACCAGATGGTAAAACAGGTTTATGCCATATTTCAGAGATAGCTGATGAGTATGTGAAGAGTGTAGAAGACTATTTAAAAGAGAAACAAACAGTAAAGGTTAAGGTAATCGAAATCGATGGTAAAGGAAAAGTAAGTCTTTCAATAAGAAAAGCCATTCCAAAGCCAGTGAAAAAAGTAGAGGTAGAAAGACCTAGACCGGTTATTCCTAAAGCAGATTTTGAAGATATGTTATCTAAGTTTTTGAAGGATAGTGATGAGAAGCTAAGAGACATGAAAAAGAATGTCAATAAAAGAAGAGGAAATGGATTTAATAGAAAAGAATTTTAAATAGATTAGCGTACCGGGACTGGCTCCCGGTTTTATATTTTGGAGGATTTTTTATGAAAAGTTATGGGGTAATTGATATTGGGACAAATTCAATTAGGCTTTTAATTGCTAAAACAAACAAAAATAAAATAATAGAGACAAATAAATATTTAGAAATGACTAGGCTTGGAAAAGGTGTAGATAAAACTAAGAGAATTTCTGATGAATCCATAGATAATACCATTAAGGCTTTAAAAAAATTCAAAGCCATTGCCTGTGGTGAAGGGATACGGAGTTTAAAGGCCATTGCCACCAGTGCAGTTAGAGATGCTGTAAATAGAGAATATTTTATTGCCAAAGCAAAGAAAGAAGTAGATATAGATATAGAAGTAATAAGTGGTGAAAGAGAGGCAAAACTAGGATTTTTAGGTGTAGTAAATGGCATAGAAGACAATGTAGGAGAAATATTAGTTTTAGATATAGGTGGGGGAAGTACAGAATTTATAGTTGGAAATAGTAATGAAATAAAATACATGAAAAGTGTAGATGTTGGGGCAGTAAGGATGACCGATAAGCACATAAATAGTGATCCTGTCACCCATAGAGAATTTATAGAAATGGATAAGGATATAAAAGCAATAATAAAAAATGTCATTGGAGTAGTAAAAAATTACAATATTGAAAAAGTTGTTGGAATAGGTGGAACAATTACTACCCTAGGGGCTGTTGATCAATCCTTAGAGAAATATGATAGGAATAAAATCCATAATTATATTCTAAACCAGCATAATATACAGGTTATGATTAATAATTTTAAAAGCATTGATAATAAAGAAAGACAGAGAATAAAGGGACTCCAACCTAAGAGAGCAGACATCATTTTAGCTGGAAGTGTAATCCTAGATAATATTCTAAAGGATTTGACCCAGGATAATATTACAATTAGTGAATATGATAATTTAGAGGGATATGTATTTGAGAACTTAATTTAGACAGATAGATAAAGTAAATGGTTTAATTTGAATATACATATAGATTTTTTGATAATAATGACTGAATGTGAAATTAAATGTCATAAATTTTTTGGCTACATGCAGGGAACTTGACAAATAATTTAAGCACCTACTGATATAATTTTCATGTATTAGGAGGTGCTTTTACAATGGAAAAATTTAATATAGGGACTATAAGAAGAAGCGATGAAAAATATGGACAAGCCATAAAATTCATAGGGCAAAATTTTCTGCTGCTTAGTTTATTCTCATTCTTATTAGGGAGGGCAACAATATTAGATGAACTTATGCCCTTTGGCATAGCTATTTTTAGTAGCCTTATTGCAAAAGACAAAAAGAATGTACCAGTTGCAATTTTTTCAGTATTAGGAATTCTTACTGTAGGTATTAATATATACCGATATATTATATCTATTGCATTAATTTATATTACCTTTAGATATTTTTTAAAGACGGAGAGAAACAATGTATTTAAAAATTCTTTTATAACGGCATCAATAACACTTCTGGTAGGCGTTACATATATTTTTGTTACAAATTTTTATTTATACGATTTATTTATGGTTTTATTTGAATCTATAGTAGTATTTGTCTTTATGTATATTCTCTCCTATGCTATACCAATACTCAATTTAAAAAATAGCCGTAAAGTTCTTTCCAATGAAGAAATAATCTGCCTTGCCATAGTATTGGGAGTTGGTATTCTAGGTTTATCAAATATTTCTGTACTGAGATTTTCGTTAAAAACTATTATTGGGTTACTCATCATTATTTTGTTTGCTTATAATGGAGGTGCTTCAATAGGTTCTGGAGTAGGAGTTACTATTGGAGTAATAACTAGTATGTCTACAATAGGAACTCCAGTAATAATTGGGATATACTCTTTTTCAGGACTTCTTGCAGGAATATTTAGGGATATGGGCAAAATTGCTTGTGGTATTGGACTGTTATTAGGCAATTCTATCCTTACTTTCTATATAAATGGCGCAACAGAGGCAATAGTTCAATTTGAAGAAGTAATAATTGCAGTGTTCATTTTTTTAATAATGCCCCAAAGGTATGTTGATTACATATCTAAATTCATAAATTCAAAAACTAGCTTAGATAAATTCGATAAGGTCTATAGTGAAAGAATGAAAAGATTTGTTTTAAGGCAGTTAGATGAGTATTCATTGGCCTTTTCTGAACTTGCAGATACATATTCTCAAATAGCAGATAAAGAAAAAATTGTGGAACAAAAAGAGATAACAGAAATAGTTAACAATATTGCCAATTCAATATGCGCACAATGTAGTATGAAGAGAAGCTGTTGGAATAACAATTTTTATAGTACTTATAATGGACTTATAGATGCGATTACTATTTTAGAAGCCGAAGGGAAATTAAACGAAAAAAATCTCCCATCCTATCTATCAAAGAGGTGTATAAAAACTAAAGAGCTTATAAATATAATAAATGGAGCCTTTGAAATATACAAAGTAGATTATAAATGGAGCAAAAAGATGCTTGAAATGAGACAATTAGTTTCAGAACAATTCAGTGGTGTGTCTGAAATCATTAAGGAACTATCGGAGAATATATCCATAAATATAAGCTTCAATAAAGAGGTAGAAGATGCACTATATGTGGCCTTTGATAAAGAAAAAATAATAATTGATAATATAACAGTAATGGAAAACAGTGAAGGAAAATACGAGATAAGTATTGAAAAGAAAAATTGCTATAATAGACAAAACTGCGAAAATTTGATTATACCAATAGTTTCAAAGGTTATAGGGAAGGAATTAATGAGAAAAAATACATATTGTAAAACAAAGGAAAAAGATAGTGGATGTATAATCCAGCTGGTAGAAGCACAGAAATATAAAGTTAATACGGGAGTTGCAAAAATATCTAAGGAAAATAGCTCCGTAAGTGGAGATAACTATTCATTTATGGATATACCAGATAATAAATACATGGTTGCATTAAGTGATGGCATGGGAACCGGCGAAAAGGCTGCTAGGGAAAGTATGGCAACAATAACACTACTTGAAAATCTAATGGAAGCAGGCTTCAATAAGGATATAACAATAAAAACTGTTAATTCAGTACTTATGTCTAAGTCCTTAGAAGAAGCCTTCTCCACCATAGATTTATCCATGATAGATCTCCATAATGGTAGGGGAGAATTCATAAAAATTGGAGCTGCTCCTTCCTTTATTAAAAGGAGCAATGGAAAAGTAGAAATAATAGAAGCATCATCCCTACCCGTTGGAATAATCGATAATATTATCATAGATAGTAAGAGCCTTAAACTAGAGGATGGAGATTATATAATAATGATGTCCGATGGTGTCTTGGATGCAGACAAAAACTTCATAGACAAGACAAATTGGATGAAGGAAGTGATAAAGGGTATTGGTAGTAGAAATCCCCAAGGTATTGCCGATGAAATATTAAATACTGCAATAGAAAGAAACGGAAAGAATATTGAAGATGATATGTCAGTTATTGTTACAAAGGTATGGAAGAGAAAGTAGATGTAGGGAAGGTATAATTTAGGAAAATAATGTTAATAATCTCATATAGCAAATAAATTATTAGGGGGTTTGCTATATGGGAGAAATGAATATAAATCAAATTATAGTGGTAACAGATGGAAAGTCTAATATTGGTGGAGACCCTGTGATGGCAACTAAAGAAGCGGCGAAAAATGGTATCACAGTAAGCACCATAGGAATTATGGGTAAAGGAGATGGAGAGGAAGACTGTATAGATGAAATAAGGCGGATTGCAAAAAATGGAGGAGGAGAGTGGGAGCTGACATATATAGAAAATCTAAGTATGACCCTCCAAATGGTAACTCAGAAAACTATAAATAGGACTATAAGTACAGTAGTCAATAAACAATTAAAAGAAATTATAGGACAGGAAATTGACGAAATGATGCCTAAGGAAAGAAAAAAGTTTGTAGAATATATTGAGAACCTAAGTGATGAAATATTTCTAAGATGTTGTATAATACTGGATAGTAGTGGAAGCATGAAGCCAAAACTAATAAAAGCTAGAGAAAGTATTATTGATTTAATGAACTCCTTAAAAGCAAGAAAGGGCAGAAGTGAAGTTGCTATAATAGCCTATCCAGGAAAAAATGGAGAAATGTATGATCTTATAAATGGATTTACTGATGATACAAATACCATATTAGAAAGACTTAGGGAGATAAAAGCCAATGGGACAACACCCACTGCACCAGCAATATATGGCGCTATAAAATTATTTAATAATAGATATGATAAAAAAGAGATAATAGAAGATGAAACTGCCCTTTTAGAAGAGAATATTGTTTAAAACATAGCGGCTAATATAGCCGCTTAAATTATTTGCAAATGATGTAGAATCTCAAAATTGAGATTAAAGATTACATATCTATAAAAATAATAGGAGCGGCCTTATGAAACTTGTAGGAAAAGTTATAAAGGGTAAGTGGAATAAAAATTATTATAGGGTTATTAAGCTTATTGGGTCAGGCGGTGTTGGAAGGGTTTATAAAGTCTGGTGTGATAAGAGGAAAAAATATTTAGCAATTAAACTAAGTGAAGATTTACATAGCATAACAAAGGAATATAATATGCTTGAAAAATTTCAGTACTTAAAGATGGTGCCAAAGGTCTTAGAAATAGATGATTATATTGACTTGGGACAGACAAAGTATTTTATTGCATTAGAATATATAAAAGGAAAAACTTTAAAGGAATATATGGAAAACTATAGAATAAATATAAGAGACCTTTTATCCATAATTATTATAATTGGAGAAATGATTAAAAAGGTACATAAGGAAGGTTATGTATTTGGAGATGTCAAACCAGAAAATATTATGATAGATGAAAAAAATAATGAGATAAAGGTAATCGATTTGGGTAGCCTATGTCCTATAGGTTCAAGTTTAAAGGAATTTACACCAATTTATGATAGATCTAAATGGAACGTAGGCCTTAGAAAAGCTGAACCATCCTATGATTTGTTTTCCCTGTGTATTATTATTTCTAATTTTATATTAAATAGGGGAAATAGAATACTAGATATGAAAATAAATGATATAATTACTGAATTAAGGGGTAAACAAATAGATAGTAGATTGTTAGATGTCCTTGAAGGTGGTTTGTTGCAAAAGAAAATAGATTTCGATACATTTATTGATAGACTAAAGGAGATATATAAATATCCTACAATGCAAAGGAAAATAATAAGGGATAAAAGAGATTTGATTATTAATACTTTTTTTATTGGAACAGTAGTTTCTTTCATAACAATTTTGACATTGTTAATAACAGTATGATAGAAATAATCATATTCTGCCATAGGTCACTGGTAAAATAAAAGCAAAAATATAATAATTTAAAGATATAAAAATGGGGTAATAATATGATATTAGATAAATTTACAGACACAATAAATAGGTATAATCTAATAAATAAGGGTGAAGGAGTGGTAGTAGGAGTCTCGGGAGGGCCCGACTCCCTATGTCTCCTTCATTTGTTGTGGAGGATAAAAAGAGAATATGATCTAAGAATATATGTGGTCCATCTTAATCATCAATTTAGAGGAGAGGATGCCGATAAGGACGCACAATATGTAAAGGAATTTTGTGATGGATTAGGGATAAAATCCTATATTTATTCAATAGACATAGATTCATATGCAAAGGATAATGGCATAACCTTTGAGGAAGCAGGAAGGAAATGGAGATACAAACTATTTGATGATGTTGCTAAAAAAACTAATTCTTCAAAGATTGCAGTAGCACAAAATCTTAATGACCAAGCTGAAACTGTATTAATGAGGCTCATGAGAGGTTCTGGCGTAGAAGGACTTGCTGCCATTGATTATATAAGGGATGGAAGGATAATTAGACCTATATTAGATATTTCTAGAAATGACATAGAAAATTATTGTAAAGAATTTGATTTAAAACCTAGGTTGGACAAGACGAATTTAGAGACAATTTATACAAGAAATAAAATAAGACTTGAGCTTATACCCTATATAGAAAAGAACTTCAATCCCAATATAATAGAAACACTATCTAGAAGCTCTAATATCTTTAGAGAAGATAGTGATTTTCTCAATAAAAGAGCCCAGGAAGTTTTTGAAAAAATTTCTAAAATAGATAGATATAATATAAGTATTGATATAAATGAATTTAATAAAGAACATATTGCATTAAAAAGAAGGATTATTAGATTAGCAATTGAAAAAATCAGAGGGAATTTAAAGGATATAGGCATGGTCCATATAGAAAATATCATAAAACTATGTCAAGGTGGCAAGGTTGGAAGTAAAATAGATATAATTGGAGATATCATAATAAAATTAGGGTATAATACCATAGATTTTCAAGATAAAAAATCAGAAAACAAAAGAAAAGTAGAGGATTTTCAATATCCCATACAGTTAAATGAGAAAAATTACATAGAGGATATTGATGGATTAATTGAAGTTTCAATAATATCAAAGGAAGATATTGATTATAATAATAAAGATAAATGTACAATATACATAGATAAAAATAAAGTAAAGGGGAATCTTTATATTAGAAATAGAAGAAATGGTGATAAATTTTCACCTATAGGTATGAAGGGAAATAAGAAGCTTAAAGACTTCTTTATTGATCTTAAGGTACCAAGGGAATTAAGGAATAAAATTCCTATTCTATGCGACGACTATAATATAATTTGGATAGTAGGATACAGAATGAGTGGATTATATAAGATAGATAACAATACTGAAGAAGTGTATCAAATAACTTTCCAAGGAGGTTGTATGGAAAAATAAAATATGATAAAATTAAGAGACCTTGTTTTTGAAGAAAGGAGGAAAATTTTTGAGAAAATTTTTCAGAGGAGCAAGTTTCTATATACTAATATTCATAATAATAGTTTTGATTGTAAATTTCTACACTAGACCACCGGAAGAAAAGCTAGAGCTTAATATATCTCAGCTTGTTACTGAGCTAAATAATAAAAATGTAAAAAGTATTCACTTTATTGATAATAGAGTTGAAGGAGTCTTGGTCACCGACGATAAAGAATTTGAAGCCTATATACCAAAGGTGATTGCAACAGACACATTTTTTGCAAAATATATTTCACCAGCCTTAGATGATGGAAGTCTTGAGGAACTATCTGGAGAACCACCAGCTGGAACTCCATGGTTTATTGATATTCTTCCTTCAATATTCATGGTACTTATTTTTGTTGTATTTTGGTTTGTATTTATGCAGCAGTCCCAAGGTGGAGGAAGCCGAGTAATGTCCTTTGGGAAAAGTAAGGCAAAACTCCATAAGGGAGACGATAAGAAAAAAATCACCTTTAATGATGTAGCTGGACTTGATGAAGAAAAGGAAGAACTTAAGGAAATAGTAGATTTCCTTAAAAATCCTAAAAAATATATTGAGTTAGGAGCAAGAATTCCAAAGGGAATATTAATGGTGGGGCCACCTGGTACAGGTAAAACTTATCTATCTAGAGCAGTTGCTGGAGAAGCTGGAGTACCATTTTTCAGCATAAGTGGTTCTGACTTTGTTGAAATGTTTGTTGGTGTAGGTGCATCTAGGGTTCGTGACCTATTTGAAGAGGCCAAGAAAAATTCCCCATGTATTGTCTTTATTGATGAGATAGATGCAGTAGGTAGAAAAAGAGGTGCTGGTCTAGGTGGAGGACATGATGAGAGAGAGCAAACCCTTAACCAACTATTAGTTGAGATGGATGGATTTGGTGTTAATGAAGGTATTATTATGATAGCTGCCACAAATAGACCAGATATATTAGACCCTGCACTGCTTCGTCCAGGTAGATTTGATAGACAGGTTGTTGTAGGAATACCGGATATAAAGGGTAGAGAAGAGATACTAAAAGTACATTCTAGAAATAAACCTTTAGCAGATAATGTGAAATTAGAAGTATTGGCTAGAAGAACACCAGGATTTACTCCTGCGGACCTTGAAAACTTACTTAATGAAGCGGCACTTCTTTCTGCTAGAAAAAATGATAAGAAAATTCATATGGATACATTAGAGGAAGCTATTACTAAAGTTATAGCAGGTCCTGAAAAGAGAAGTAGAGTTATAAGTGAAAAGGATAGGAAACTTACTGCCTATCATGAAGCAGGTCATGCTGTTGTTGCAAGACTACTTCCTAATACAGACCCAGTTCACCAAGTTACAATAATACCTCGTGGTAGAGCCGGTGGATTTACAATGATTCTTCCAAAGGAAGATAAATATTATATGACTAAAACTGAAATGGAAGAAAGAATTATTCATTTATTAGGCGGTAGAATAGCTGAAGAAATAGTGCTAAATGAAATTAGTACAGGTGCACAAAATGACCTTCAAAGAGTCACTGAAATAGCTAGAAATATGATAACTAAATATGGTATGAGTAAGAATCTTGGACCAATGACCTATGGATCAGGAGAAGAAGTATTCCTTGGTAAAGACTTTACATCTAGAAAAGACTATTCTGAAGAAGTAGCAGCTCAGATAGATAAAGAGACAAGGGATATAGTGGATAGAGCTTATAGTAAAGCAGAATCTTTACTTAAAGACAATATTGACAAACTACATGAAGTTGCTAAAGCATTGCTTGGACATGAAACCCTTAATGCAGAAGAATTTGAGATTGTATTTACTAAGGGAGCAGAAGCCTTAAATGAAATTGAGAAAGAACAAGACCAAGGACAAATGGATAAGAGTGAAGAGAAAAAAGGTACTGATCCAATACCGGGAGATCTTGCTGATACAATAGAAAATGAAGATATAAATAATAAAGATAAAGAATAACACTTAGAGAAGTCCTTTTTTAAGGGCTTCTTACTTTATTTTAAAAAAATACTTTCAGATTTTTTTGAAGTTTGATATAATTATAATATAAATAGTTAAAAAATCTACAAGAGGTGAAAATAGATGAAGTTCGATTTAAAAGAGGGTATGATGGCCGAAGTAGAAAAAATAGTTTCTGATAAAGATACTGCAGCAGCCTTTGGCAGTGGAGAAGTTTTAGTATTTGCTACTCCAATGATGATAGGCATTATGGAAAATGCTGCACTTAAGGCTGTTGACAAGTACCTACCTAAAGATTATGCAACCGTTGGAATTCATTTGGATGTAAAGCATATGGCAGCAACACCTGTTGGTATGAAAGTAAGAGCCGTTGCAGAACTTGTTGAAATTAATGGTAAGAAGCTTAAGTTTAAGATAGAAGCGTATGATGAAAAGGAAAAAATCGGAGAAGGATATCATAGTAGATATATAATAAATGTTCCTAAGTTTATAGAAGCTTCAAAAAGTAAATAGTTAGTATAAATAGACTTGAAAAAGTTTTAAAATATTTTAATCATAAGTACATAACAAAAGAATAAATATTATTTATAAAAATTAAATTTTTAACAACTGCCAAATTTCTATTAAAGTAATTTTCCCATTGCTTTAAGCGTAGAAATTAAACGGCATAGGTTTATTAGATTCCTCTATGGAATTTAGATAACCTATGCCGTTTTCATTGTTTTCAGGAAAACCTTTTAAAGGATATTTTTCAATTTTATACAAATAAAATGGTGGTGATAAAGATGAGAGAGATTCATGTGTCCATGATTACTAAAGCTATAAAAGAGATGTGTATTAGTGCTAATTATAATCTAGGCAAAGATGTACTTGAAGCATTGAAGGAATTTAAATCCAATGAAGAATCTCCAATAGGAAAGGAGATAATTGAAAATATAATAAAGAATGCTGAAATAGCCACAAAGGATGAAGTTCCTATGTGTCAAGATACAGGAATGGCTGTTATATTTGTAGATATTGGTCAAGAGGTGAGTTTAGTAGGTGGTGGAATTGAGGAGGCAATAAATGAAGGAGTAAGACAGGGCTATAAAGAGGGATACCTTAGGAAATCAGTTGTTGGTGATCCCCTTATAAGAAAAAATACAGGAGATAATACGCCAGCAATTATATATTATAATATAATACATGGTGATAAAGTGAAGATTGCTTTAGCACCAAAGGGCTTCGGTAGTGAAAATATGAGTAGAACAAAGATGCTTAAACCCTCCGATGGCATAAAGGGGGTAGAGGATTTTGTGGTAGAAACAGTATCTTTGGCAGGGCCTAATCCCTGTCCACCTATAGTAGTTGGCGTTGGCATAGGGGGGACTATTGATAAAGCTACTTATATGGCAAAAAAAGCACTCTTAAGACCTATAGGTAGCCATAGCGAAAAAGAACATATTAAAGAAATGGAGCAAAGACTTTTAGAGAGAATTAATAGCCTGGGTATAGGTCCCCAAGGATTGGGAGGAAGAACTACTGCCCTTTCAGTAAATATTAATACATTTCCTACCCATATAGCTGGACTGCCAGTGGCTGTTAATATTAATTGTCATGCTACGAGACATGAGGAAAGAATTATCTAATGGGATTATCGGTAATACTATTTCCAAAGAAATATTTAATTTACAAGGGGGGAAAGAGCATGGATTCAAAGATTAAGAGGGTGGAAACACCTCTTACTGATGAAAAACTAAAAAATCTTAAGGCCGGGGATACCGTTAAAATTACTGGGACCATTTACACCGGTAGGGATGCAGCCCATCAAAGACTAATAGAGGCTTTAAATAATGGAGATGAGTTGCCCTTTGATATAAAAGACCAAATAATATACTATGTTGGGCCAGCCCCAGCAAAACCAGGGAAAATTATTGGCTCAGCAGGACCTACCACAAGTTATCGCATGGATGATTTAACTGTGCCGTTACTAAAGCTTGGTCTTAATGGAATGATAGGAAAAGGAAGCAGAAGCCAAGGGGTTATAGAGGGTATGAAGAAATATGGGGCTATATATTTTGCAGCCATAGGTGGAGCTGGAGCCCTAATAGCTGATTCAATAAAGGAAGCTAAGATTGTTGCCTATGAAGATCTAGGACCAGAAGCAATTAGAGAACTTAAGGTTGAGGAGTTTCCAGCAATAGTAGTTATAGATAGTCAAGGTAATAATTTATATGAAACGGAAAGAGATAGATACAAAAAGGAAGAGGTGTAAAATATGGCGGACTATAAAGAACTAGCCCTCAAATTACATGAAGAAAATCTAGGAAAGATATCGGTGGTAAGCAAAGTGAAAGTAGAAAATGAGGATGATTTATCCACAGCATATACTCCCGGGGTAGCTGAACCTTGTAGAGTAATTCACCATAACAAAGATGCAGTATATAAATATACATCTAAATCTAATTTAGTGGCAGTTGTTAGTGATGGCACAGCAGTTTTAGGATTAGGAGATATAGGTGCAGAAGCTTCAATACCAGTCATGGAAGGTAAAGCTGTACTGTTTAAAAGTTTTGCCGATGTTGATGCATTTCCAATATGTCTTAAGACAAAGGATGTAGATGAAATAGTAAGGACTGTTAAGCTATTAGAACCGGTATTTGGAGGAATAAATCTTGAAGATATAAGTGCTCCAAGATGCTTTGAGATAGAAGAAAGGCTCAAAAAGGAACTAGATATACCAGTTTTCCATGATGACCAGCATGGAACTGCTATAGTAGTAGTTGCAGGTCTCATAAACTCTTTGAAATTAGCTAATAAAAAGATAGAAGAGATAGAAGTGGTAGTAAATGGAGCAGGATCAGCAGGTATAGCAATAACAAAACTTTTAATAAAATTAGGAGTAAAAAATGTAGTGCTGTGTGATAGAAAAGGTGCAATACATGAGAAGTCTGAAGGAATTAATTGGGCTCAATTGGAAATGGCTAAAATCACCAATAAAAACAATGAAACAGGTAGCCTAGGAGACGTATTGAAAAATAAGGATGTATTCATAGGAGTATCAGCTCCTAATATAGTTACAAAGGAAATGATAACTTCCATGGCAGATAAGGCAATAGTATTTGCTATGGCAAATCCAGTTCCTGAAATAATGCCTGATATTGCTAAGGAAGGGGGAGCATTCATAATAGGGACAGGGAGATCTGATTTTCCTAATCAAGTGAATAATGTTTTAGCCTTTCCAGGAGTGTTTAGGGGAGCCCTAGATGTAAGGGCTACAGAAATAAATGAAGAAATGAAGGTTGCGGCAGCCTATGCTATTGCAGAAACAATATCAGATGAGGAATTATCTACTGAAATGATTTTACCAAAGGCCTTTGATGAAAGGGTTACAAAAAATGTAGCTAAGGCAGTAATGGATGCAGCAAAGAAAACAGGAGTAAATAGAATATAAAAAATAAACCTATTGCTCTTATAAGACTATCAAAGTTCATTATCTAGTGGGAAAATCCTTTTGAAAACACATTAAAATATAGTTGTACAACAGTTGAGGAACTTGCAACTGAAAAAACTAAGATTATAGGGGGAGAAAAAATGAATTTTGATTTAATTAGTTTTGACTTAGTAGGTGTTCTTACAAATTCGTTTATTCTAATGTTTGTTGCAGTGTTTACAGGTATGTTATTTGGAAAGATAAGATTTGGTAAGTTTAATTTTGGTGTATCAGGTTGTTTATTCACAGGTCTTTTAATAGGATGGTGGATATATGGATATTCCAAGGGCTTTAATGAAAGTGATGTGGGATACAGTGCTGCAAGTAAACTTATAGATGCTGGAGTTATTCCAAAGGACTTTTTCGACTTGTTTTTAATTCTTTTTGTTGCTGCAGTAGGGCTTTTAGCTTCAAAAGATATTGGGGCAGTTATCAAAAAATATGGAATGAAGTTTGTAATATTAGGTTTTTTAATTACATTCCTAGGAGCAGCAGCTACCTATGGTATGACATTAGCTAGCCCAAGTGCCAATCCTTATGAAGTATCAGGTGTATATACTGGAGCCCTAACAAGTTCTCCAGGTCTTGCGGCAGCTATTGAGACCGCGAGGGGGCATGCAACCCGAGCAGTTGAAGATAGAACAGATTTAAACCAAGAAGAAAAAGAACAATATATAAAGGATGCTGAAGCAGGTATAGGAGTAGGCCATGCAATTGGATATCCCTTTGGAGTGCTTATAGTAATACTAGCAGTTAACTTCTTCCCAAGAATCTTTAGAATGGATGTGAATAAGGAGAAAGAGATATTTGATAAAGAAATGGCTGAAGCTAGAGGGTCAGGTGGTGGAAGGGAAATCAAAGAAACCGATTTTGATTTAGTTGCCTTTGCACTGGCCTGTCTCTTTGGATATGCCTTAGGTAAAGTCAAGATTTTTCTTGGTCCATTAGGATACTTTTCATTGGGCTCAACAGGTGGAGTTTTAGTTGGATCATTAATCCTTGGTTACGTTGGTAAAATAGGTAATATTAACTTTAGAATGAACAGTAAAATACTAGGTGTAATCAGGAAAGTTTCTCTGGCATTTTTCTTAGCAATAGTGGGACTAAGATATGGATTTAAAGTATTTGAAGCACTACTTGGAGCAGGAGCTTATCTGGCATTAGTTTCATTGGTAGTTGGGTTAGTGGCCATGTTGATAGGATTTTTCATAGGAAGATATGTATTAAAAATAAACTGGATTATGTTATCGGGAGCCATTTGTGGTGGGATGACATCTACCCCAGGTCTTGGAGCAGCAGTTGATGCAGTCGGTAGTGACGATCCAGCAGCTGGATATGGGGCTACTTATCCATTTGCATTACTTGGTATGGTTATATTCACAATCATACTTCATAACTTACCAATGTAATAGTATTCTGAAAGGAATATTAAGATGTGTAAACAGCTTCACAATTTATTAATAAAATGTTAAAATATATAAAAAGTCCTGCCAAATTATTAAGATTACTCTTTAGAAATATATAAGGCCAACTATATTTAAAGTATTAATAATGAGAGGTGAAGCTTGTGGAGCCCTATGAAATATTTGTTACAGGCTATGCTAAACTTCCTAAGGGAATAACAGCCACTGAGCTGTATAGTGTAGTTGCAGTAGGACTAATAATTAATAAAGAGACTGGGAAAATAATTGATGCTGACTGCTCTTTAGTTACAAGAGTCGCTAAAAACTTCTTTAATGAATTAGTAGTTGGAAAAAATATTAAAGATTATGAAACTATACATGAAGCCTTTAAACATCATTATTACGGCTCTGCAAAGAAAGCATTAATTTCTGCAATGAAAACTTGTCATGAAAAATACAAGCAAATAATAATTGATGATCCTGATGGTTATGTAGAAAATAAATAATCTATAAAACTAAATAATGAATTATTAACTTTATTATTTATGGGGGCAAAATGACCTTTTGCTCTATTAATAAATGAATTGAAGTTAGATGACTAGAACTTTTACTTAAATGAAAAGTCTAGTGTATCTAACTTTTTTTGTTTCATAGGGCTTAAAAATTATATAATGATATAAATTCAAATAAATTATAAAAATAATGTGTTTTCATAAAGGATATTTTTTCATTAGATTATTTAAATAAAATTGAAATAAATTAAGGAAATAACTTGAAAACGATTTCGCATCAAATTTTTCAATAGTTATATAATTTGGAACTAACTATAACTTAGTATTATAAGGAGGAATTTTGATGATTGATAAAACTAGGCTTAGGATGGAAAAATTGAGAAGTAAGATAATGTCTGCCCATGAAGCATCAATGTTTATAAAAGATGGCATGACTGTGGCAACAAGTGGGTTTACACCCTCTGGTTATCCCAAGGCAGTTCCTCTAGCCCTTGCTAAAAGGGTTGAAAATGGAGATAAGGTGGGTATTACAGTTATAACTGGAGCTTCAGTTGGTGATGAACTTGATGGAGCCCTGTCTAGAACCGGTGTAATGAAGAGGAGATTTCCATATCAAACTAATAAATATTCAAGAAATGCTATTAATGATGGAAGTATTGCCTATCAAGATATGCATCTTAGTCATGTAGCTCAATTTGTTGACTATGGATTTTTAGGTAATATAGATATTGCTTTAGTGGAGGCTTTGGCTATAACAGAAGAAGGAGGCATAATTCCAACCACATCCGTTGGACTATATCCCCAAGCAATAAAAAATGCAGATAAAGTTATAGTAGAAATAAATACTAGCCAACCCATGGAATTAGAAGGGGTACATGATATCTATATGACAGAAAAACCACCCTTTAGAAAGCCGATTCCAATAATGCATCCAGGGGATAGAATTGGAACCTCCTATGTACCTTGTGATCCAAATAAAATTGTAGCTATAGTGGAAACAGATATTTCTGACAAGGTTAGACCTTTGGCCCCCATAGATGAAACTTCTAAAAAAATATCTGGACATATCATAGAGTTTTTTGAGCATGAAGTAAAAATGGGAAGGCTTCCAGAGAACCTTTTACCTTTACAATCTGGAGTAGGTTCTGTGGCTAATGCAGTACTTGGAGGCTTAGTAGATTCTAGATTTGAAAACTTAACCTGTTATACAGAAGTAATTCAAGACTCTATGTTTGACCTAATAGATGCAGGAAAGGTTACTGTGGCATCGGGAACATCCTTTACTCCATCGGAAGAAGGACTTAAAAGACTTCTTGGTAATATAAATCATTATGCAAAACATTGTATACTAAGGCCTATGGAAATTAGTAACCATCCTGAAACAGCACGAAGATTAGGGGTTATAGCTATGAATACTGCTATTGAAATAGATATATATGGCCATATTAACTCAACTAATATAATGGGTTCAAGAATGATGAATGGACTAGGGGGGTCAGGAGACTTTACTAGAAATGGATATATGTCAATCTTTACTACAGTATCAACTGCCAAAAATGGAGATATTTCCTCAATAGTTCCTATGGTTTCCCATGTTGATCATACAGAACATGATGTGGAGGTTATAGTTACAGAACAAGGTTTAGCTGATTTAAGAGGAACATCTCCAAAGGAAAGAGCTAGGCTTATTATAGAAAAATGTGCTCATCCTGATTACAAGGATATGTTATTTGATTATTTAGAAAGAGCTTCAAAGGGAAAATATAAACATGAACCACATCTTATAGGTGAAGCATTATCATGGCATGATAGATTTTTAAAGACAGGAACAATGAAAATAAAATAGTCCATAAAAATGCAAGTCAAATCATATACACCTTCACAAAAGTATACATTTATACTTGTAGAAAAATAGGGTAAAATATTACAAACTATAGATAGTTATGGTATTCTAAAAAGGGTAGTATGTGATTTCGGCAAGTTCATATAGTTAGAGATGAAAAGGAGGAAAAAAGATGTTCCATGAAGATAAGCTAAATGAAATCAAGGAAGGATATGAAGCCTTTGATGCAAAAACTAAAAAATCTTTAGAAAAGAGACCAGAAAGACAAGAAGAATTTTACACAGGTTCTGGGGATAAAGTTAAAAGACTATATACTCCTTTAGATGTTCAAGATATTGATTACATGGAGGATATAGGATTTCCAGGACAGTATCCCTTTACTCGTGGTGCTCAACCTACCATGTATAGAGGTAGACTGTGGACCATGAGAATGTATGCTGGATTTGCTACAGCTGAAGAATCTAACAAGAGATACAAATATCTATTAGAGCAAGGACAAACAGGTCTTTCGGTAGCCTTTGACCTACCAACTCAGATTGGATATGACTCTGACCATCCTCTTGCAGAAGGTGAAGTTGGTAAAGTTGGGGTTGCTATTGATTCATTAGCAGATATGGAAATACTATTTGATGGTATACCACTTGATAAAGTAAGTACTTCAATGACTATAAATGCACCGGCCTCTGTGCTTTTAGCTATGTATATTGCAGTAGCTGAGAAGCAAGGGGTTTCAGCAGACAAATTAAGAGGAACTATACAAAATGATATATTAAAAGAATATATAGCCCGTGGAACATATATATTCCCAACAGAGCCTTCAATGAGACTAATCACTAATATATTTGAATATTGTTCAGAAAATGTACCGAAATGGAATACAATAAGTATTTCAGGCTACCACATAAGAGAAGCAGGTTCAACAGCAGCTCAAGAAGTAGGATTTACAATAGCTGATGGTATAGCCTATGTACAGGCAGCAATTAATGCAGGATTAGATGTAGATTCATTTGCTCCTAGATTGTCATTTTTCTTTAATGCTCATAATGATTTATTAGAAGAAGTTGCTAAATTTAGAGCAGCTAGGAGATTATGGGCTAAAATAATGAAAGAAAGATTTGGCGCTAAGGACCCAAGGTCATGGAGACTTAAGTTCCATACCCAAACAGGTGGTTCTACATTAACAGCTCAGCAACCAGATAATAATATAGTTCGTGTTGCAATTCAAACTTTGGCTGCTGTTCTTGGAGGAACTCAGTCTCTACACACTAATTCTAGAGATGAAGCATTAGCACTACCTACTGAAGATTCAGTTAGAATAGCCCTTAGAACACAGCAAATAGTAGCTCATGAAAGTGGTGTAGCAAATATAGTTGACCCACTTGCAGGTTCTTACTATATTGAAGCTAAGACTAAGGAAATTGAAGAACAAGCTATGGAATACATTAAGAAGATCGATGAATTAGGTGGAACGCCTAAGGCTATCGACAAAGGATATATACAGCAAGAAATTATGGATGCTGCATACCAGTATCAAAAGGAAATTGAAACTAACAATAGAATAGTTGTTGGTATGAATAAGTATCAAATAGAAGAAGAACCACAGAAAGAGTTATTAAAGGTTGACCCCGTGGTTGGGGAACTTCAAAAGAAAAAGATTGAAGAATTAAAGGCCAAGAGAGATAACGAAGCAGTTAAAGCTAAACTTGAGGCACTAAGGACTGCTTGTGAAGGTGATGAAAATGTAATGCCTTATATATTAGATGCTGTTAAGGCATATTCAACTCTTGGAGAAATATGTGGTGTTATGAGAGAAGTGTTTGGAGAATATCAACAATCTGTAAACTTATAAAAAGGAGGAAAATATAATGGATAGACCTATTAGGGTATTAGTTGCCAAGCCAGGATTAGATGGTCATGATAGAGGAGCTAAAGTTATAGCTAGGGCGTTAAGGGACGCTGGTATGGAAGTTATATATACAGGGCTTAGACAAACTCCACAGCAAATAGTTAGTGCTGCTATACAAGAAGATGTTGATGTAGTAGCCATGAGTATACTTTCTGGAGCCCATAATACTCTATTACCAAAGGTAGCTAACCTTATTAAAGAAGAAGGGGTAGATGATATATTAATAATAGGTGGTGGAGTTATACCAGAGGACGATATTCCTTATCTTAAGGAAAATGGCATAGCTGAAGTATTTACTCCAGGGACTCCTACTACAGCGACAATTGAATTTATTAAAGAAAACGTTAAAAGAAAGAATTAGGGCCTGTTACATGCTTATTAGGTGGTGTATATTTAAATGGAGCTTATAGAAAGACTTCTTAATGGTGAAAAGAGGGCAGCAGCTAGGGCTATATCCATGGTGGAAAACAAAGATCCAGAGGCCTTTGAGATGCTAAAAAAACTCTTTTCACGCACAGGAAATGCCTACGTTATAGGAATAACTGGCCCACCTGGAGCTGGGAAAAGCACCTTAACAGATAAACTAGCAAAATCTTTATTAGATAAGGGTAAAAAGGTAGGGGTAATAGCAGTTGACCCTACTAGTCCCTTTACCGGTGGGTCAATCCTTGGAGATAGGGTAAGGATGTCAGACATAGGGGTCCATCCCAATGCCTTTATTAGAAGTATGGGGACAAGGGGACATCTTGGTGGACTTTCGGAAGCAACTTTAGGAGCAGTAAGGATTTTAGATATATATGGAGTAGATTATATTTTTATTGAAACAGTAGGAGTTGGGCAATCAGAGGTTGATATTGTCAAAACCTGTGACACAACCCTTATGGTAATGGTGCCAGGACTTGGAGATGATATACAGGCCATAAAGGCTGGTATTATGGAGATTGGCGATGTATTTGCAATAAACAAGGCCGATAGAGATGGTGCTAAAAGAACGGCTAGAGAGATAGAAATGATGCTGGACTTTAATAAGGCTGATTGGAGACCGCCGGTGGAACTGGTAGTGGCAATAAAAAACGAAGGAATAGATAAATTAATTGAACATATTGAAAAACATAGGGAGTATTTAATAAGCTCAGGTAAATTACATGAAAGAAAAATAAAAAATGCTAAGTTAGAGCTTATAGATCTGGTACAACAGAAGATGACTAGAATTCTACTTGATAAATCTACTAAAGAAGAAAGAATAAATGAACTATCGAGAAAAATTGTTGACCGGAAGATCGATCCTTATTCTGCAAGTGACAATCTATTCGGGGAAATTAAAATGGATTAAATTAAAATTTAAGGCAATTGACAAATGCAGTTGACCTATGAGACTTTTATATAGTATCATTAGAAAAAAAGTTGTTAAATAATGGTTAAATTATGATGAAATGTTGATTGTATTTTGGTAAAATATCAGTAAGTCCAATTAATTTGTTAAATTATGGAGGGATATTATGAAGGTTTTAAAGGTAGACCATATAGGTATAGCTGTTAAAAATCTAGATGAAACTTTAAAGTTTTATACTGAAGCTTTAGGATTAGAACTTCATGGAACAGAAACTGTCGAAGAACAAAAAGTTAAGGTTGCTTTTCTTCCTGTAGGAGATACAGAAGTAGAACTACTAGAGTCAACGGACCCTGAAGGACCAATAGCAAAGTTTATTGACAAGAATGGTGAAGGGATTCAACACATAGCATTTAGAGTAGAAAATATTGAAGAAGCTATAGCTCACATGAAGGAAAAAGGTTTTAGAATGATAGATGAAAAACCAAGATATGGTGCTGGTGGAGCGAAAATTGCCTTTATGCATCCTAAAAGCACACATAGAGTATTAGTAGAACTAAGTGAAAGATAATAGTCATAATTTTTATATGACCATTTAATAATAGCATAACACAATTTATGCAGTAGGAGGTATAGTGATAAATGGCTAACAAATTACAAGAGTTACGTCAGCTCCGCCAAAAAATAGAAATGGGCGGTGGAGCAAAGAGGATCGAAAAGCAGCATGCAAAGGGAAAGCTAACAGCTAGAGAAAGAATAACCCTACTATTTGACGAAGGAACTTTTGTAGAATTAGATGCATTTGTAAAGCACAGATGTACTAATTTTGGAATGGAAAAAGTAGAAGCACCAGGGGAAGGTGTAGTTACAGGCTATGGTATGGTAGATGGAAGATTAGTATATGCCTTTGCCCAAGACTTCACAGTAGTAGGTGGGTCCCTTGGGGAAATGCATGCGGCAAAAATTTGTAAAGTATTAGATAATGCCCTAAAGGTAGGCGCACCAGTAGTAGGACTTAACGACTCAGGTGGAGCACGAATACAAGAGGCGGTAGATGCTCTTTCAGGTTATGGAAAAATCTTCTTTAAAAATACAATCGCTTCAGGAGTAATACCACAAATATGTGGTATAATGGGACCTTGTGCCGGTGGAGCAGTTTACTCACCAGCCCTTATGGACTTTATTTTCATGGTAGATAAGACAAGTCAAATGTTTATCACAGGACCACAGGT
Source organism: uncultured Eubacteriales bacterium (assembly GCA_965539935.1). Taxonomy (GTDB): domain Bacteria; phylum Bacillota; class Clostridia; order Peptostreptococcales; family Caminicellaceae; genus CBETVX01. Next base: position 107,982 of record CBETVX010000001.1, read on the forward strand.
AATAAAATCAGTTACAGGAGAAGAAGTATCTGCAGAAGCATTGGGTGGAGCAATGACCCATAACAGCACAAGTGGAGTTGCTCACTTTATAGCAGATAATGATGAGGATTGTATACAAAGAATAAGAAGACTCCTTAGCTTCTTGCCATCTAACAATATGGAAGCTCCTCCAAAATACGATACTGGAGATGACATAAATAGAATAATACCAGAGCTAGATACAATAATACCTGACAATCCAAATAAACCCTATGATATGAAAGAAATAATAACAATGATAGTTGATGACGGTGACTTCTATGAAGTACAACCATACTATGCACAAAATATGATAACAGGATTTGCAAGAATAAATGGAAGTACAGTAGGTATAGTGGCTAACCAACCAAAGGTACTAGCGGGATGCCTAGACATAAATGCATCTGATAAAGCTGCTAGATTTATTAGAACCTGTGATGCCTTTAATATACCATTACTTAATATGGTAGATGTACCGGGATTCCTTCCAGGAACAAACCAGGAGTACGGAGGAATTATAAGACATGGTGCAAAAATGCTTTATGCATATAGTGAAGCAACAGTACCAAAAGTAACACTAATAACGAGAAAGGCCTATGGAGGATCATACATAGGAATGTGTAATAAAGAATTAGGAGCAGATATGGTATATGCATGGCCATCGGCAGAAATAGCAGTTATGGGACCACAGGGAGCAGCGAACATAATCTTTAGAAAAGAAATTAAAGAAGCAGATGATCCAGTAGCAACAAGACAAAAGAAAATAGACGAATATACAGCTGAATTTGCGACTCCCTATAAAGCAGCAGAAAGAGGATATGTAGATGATGTAATTGAGCCAAATGCTACAAGACCAAGATTGGTAGATGCATTTAATATGTTAGCATCTAAAAGAGAAAACAGACCAGCTAAAAAACATGGTAATATGCCTCTATAAAAACAATTAAATAAATGATACTCAATAAGACTTTGTAGAAAAAGAGGTGAAAAGATGGGAAATACAGGAATTATAGAGAGGTTAGCTAATCAAGACCTTATCCATAGCATGAGTCTCGGAGAGAAAATGTTAGCGTCTTTATACGTAACAGCATTGGGAATGATAGTAACCTTTGTAGCACTACTTATACTTTGGGGATGTATTGTTATAATGAGCAAGATGCTTAATATTAAAGCTAAGCCTAAAAAAGAAGTTGAAGTAGTAGAAAAAATAGAGCCTAAGCCAGAGCCTGCTACCTCAACGGCAGAGGAAGAAGATGAAGAATTAATTGCCGTTATAACAGCAGCAATAGCAGCAAGCCTAAATACATCAACCCATAATATAATTGTTAGAAATATTGTTAGACTTCCAGATACAACACCGGCATGGAGTAGAGCAGGTAGAGTGGAACAAATGAACAGGATGTTATAAATTATTTAACTTGTATAAGACTTAAAGGGCAAACATAAAATTTATATTTTCAGTTAAGGAGGAAGCTAAAATGAGAAAGTTTAATATAACTGTAAATGGAAAAACTTACGAAGTTGAAGTAGAAGAAATAGGTGGAGTAGCTCAGGCAAGTAGACCAGTTTCAACCCCAAGACCAGCAGCGCCTGCACCAGCACCAGCAGCAAAACCAGCAGCACCAGCACCAGCGGCTAAGCCAGCGGCACCGGCACCAGCAGGGGGCAATACAGTTACGGCGCCAATGCCAGGAACTGTGCTAGATATAAAAGTAAATGAAGGTGACACAGTATCTAACGGACAGGTACTATTAATACTAGAAGCAATGAAAATGGAAAATGAAATAATGGCACCTGTAGATGGGAAAGTAGTATCTGTAAATGTGGCTAAGGGTGCATCAGTAAACGCAGGGGATGTTCTAATTACTATAGGTTAGTACGTGCCTGAACACTTCATATAGAAAGGAGACGCACGAATGGGTCAAGCGATAATAAAGTTTCTGCAGAGTACAGGTTTTGCAGACATTACTTTTCCAGATGTAATTATGCTAGGTGTAGCATGTTTATTGTTATATCTTGCAATTAAGAAAGGTTTTGAGCCACTACTATTAGTGCCTATAGCCTTTGGTATGTTACTTACAAATCTACCTTTAGCAAATCTCATGATACCCCATGGAGGACATGGTGAGCCCGGTGGACTATTATACTATTTTTACCTTGGAGATGAATTGGGGATATTCCCACCAATAATCTTTATGGGTGTAGGAGCCATGACAGATTTTGGTCCTTTGATTGCCAATCCTAAATCATTATTATTAGGTGCAGCAGCTCAGTTCGGGATATTTACTACTTTCCTAGGAGCAATATTACTTGGATTTACAGGACAGCAAGCAGGGGCAATTGGTATAATAGGGGGAGCAGATGGACCAACAGCTATATATTTAGCATCAAGACTTGCTCCAGAGATATTAGGACCTATAGCCGTAGCAGCATATTCATATATGGCCTTAGTTCCAATAATTCAGCCGCCTATAATGAAGGCCCTTACAACTAAAGAAGAACGTCAAGTAAAAATGGAGCAGTTAAGACCAGTATCCCAGACAGAAAAAATACTATTCCCAATAATAGTTACACTAGTAGTTTCACTGATGTTACCTCCAGCAGCAGCCTTAGTAGGTATGCTTATGTTTGGTAATCTTCTTAAAGAATGTGGTGTAACTACAAGACTTTCAGATACAGCTTCAAATGCACTTATGAATATAGTAACAATATTCTTAGGAATATCTGTTGGAGCTACTGCAACAGCAGACGCATTCCTTAAGCCAGATACACTAAAAATAATAGGATTAGGTGTACTTGCCTTCGGTGTAGGTACAGCAGCAGGTGTATTATTGGGAAAAGTTATGTACAAAATATCAGGTGGCAAGATAAATCCCCTTATAGGTTCAGCAGGTGTGTCTGCAGTACCTATGGCTGCCAGAGTGTCACAGGTAGTAGGACAAAAAGAAAATCCTTCAAACTTTTTATTAATGCATGCTATGGGACCTAACGTAGCAGGAGTTATTGGTTCAGCCGTTGCAGCAGGGGTACTTTTATCATTGTTCGGTGGTTAAAGATATATTTTTATATAGTAGACGATAACTTGTAGAAATTAAGTATATGGGTCAGGTTTATTCCTGGCCCTTTGCTATATACTTTTTTATCTAATCCAGGACAAAGAGGGAAAAAGGGTGCACTAAATCCAATATATCAAAATATCCTAAATTTGGTATTTTATCATTACCAATAGTCGATTTTAGCAGGTTATTATGTTACAATATATCCAGATGATATACAATAACTGGAGGCGCTCACATTGAAGAAAAAAGTGTTAGAGATATTAAAAAAGAATAAGCATGAATTTATATCGGGTGAAGAGCTAAGCAATAAGTTAGGGGTAACTAGGACTTCCATATGGAAATATATAAATGTATTAAAAAAGGAAGGTTATAATATAGAATCAGTTTCTAGAAAAGGATATAAACTTATCAGTGAGCCAGATACACTTTCTCAAGATGAATTGTTGATAGAATTACAAGAAAGTAAATTAGTTACAGATATATATCATTTTAAATCAATAGACTCAACCAATAATTACGGCAAAGAACTGGCACTACAGGGAGCTAAAGAAGGAACTATAATACTTAGTGACGAACAAACTGGAGGAAGAGGTAGATTAGGAAGAACATGGGTATCACCAATAGGATCAAGTATATCTATGTCCTTGATACTTAGGCCATCAATTGACCCTGTAGAAGCATCTAAAATTACACAAATAGCAGCAGCGGCAGTAGCAATAGCCATTAATAAAGTAACTTCATTAGATGCCCGTATAAAATGGCCCAATGATATTATTTTAGACAATAAAAAAGTATGTGGAATACTAACTGAAATGAGTGCAGAATTAAATAATATTAATTATGTCATTTTGGGGATAGGTATTAATGTAAATATTAATAACTTTTCTAAGGATATAGAAAATATAGCTACATCTTTAAGTAAAGTATCGGGTAAATATATATCAAGAAAGAATCTAGTAATTAATATAGTTAAAGAATTTGAAAAGTTATACTATGATTTTATAGAAAGTGGAAGTATAAAGAAAAGTGTAGATATATGTAGAAATAAATCAGCTATATTAGGGAAAAGGATTAAAATAATCAATAGAGACAAGGAAATATTTGCCTATGCATTAGACATAATTGATGATGGTCAGCTTCTTATAAAAAAGGAAAATGGAGAGACAAAAAAAATAATGTCTGGGGAAGTATCAGTAAGAGGAATAAATGGATATATATAATCAAAAAATGTATTGATAAAAAGAAATAAAAGTGATAATATACAAAAGATGATTGATAAGCAACTAACGCAGACTAAGTAGGTGATTTCTTTGTTATTAGCATTCGATGTAGGTAATACTAATATTGTATTAGGAGTATATAAAGGTAAAGAATTAATTAAATACTGGAGAATATCAACTGATAAAAGTAAAACTTCCGATGAACTTGGGATGTTAGTAAACCAACTTTTTTCCTATGAAGGACTAGATCTTAAGGATGTTGAGGATGTAATAATTTCATCGGTGGTTCCTACAATAATGTACTCTCTACAACATATGGCATATAAATTTTGCGATACAACAGCTATTGTAGTGGGACCAGGAATAAAAACTGGTATAAATATTAAATACGATAATCCAAGGCAAGTGGGAGCAGATAGAATTGTAAATGCAGTATCGGCATATCATAAATATGGTGGGCCAATAATAGTAGTTGATTTTGGCACAGCAACCACCTTCTGTGCTATATCTAAAAAATGCGAATATTTGGGAGGAGTTATAACTCCTGGTATAAAAATAGCAAGTGATGCACTATTTGATAGAGCTGCTAAGCTTCCCAGGGTAGAGCTATGCAAACCTAAGAATGTTATATGTAGAAATACCATTGAAAGTATTCAAGCGGGAGTTATATATGGTTATGTAGGATTGGTAGATTATCTAGTAAACAAAAGTAAAGAAGAACTTGGTGGAGGCGACATTAAGGTTGTAGCCACTGGAGGATTGGCAGGACTTATTGCAACTGAGTCACAAACAATAGATATAGTAGATAGATTTTTAACCTTAGAAGGATTAAGACTAATATATGAAATGAATAAGGAATAAATAGCCGGGAAAATTAATCCTGGCTTTATTTTTAATTATCTATATAAATGAAAAAAATACAATTATAGTTTTTATATGTTGAAAAGACCTAGAGAAATTTAGTTATAAACTGTGTGGAAGATGGAGAGAGCATGGTTTTAAAAGATGGTAAATGTTTTTTGAGGTGATGATTTAATGAAAATAGGTGATGTATCTTTAGAGAATAACCTTGCATTAGGGCCAATGGCTGGTGTAACTGACTTAACCTTTAGACTTATATGTAAGGAACTTAGCTGTGGACTAGTAGTAACAGAAATGGTAAGCGCTAAAGGTATTTACTATAATGATAAAAAAACTGAGACGTTAATGGAAATAGAAGAAAAAGAAAAACCTACTTCACTACAAATATTTGGATCAGACCCTGAAATAATGGCAGAAGTTACGAAAAGACTAAACTGTAATAATCATGATATATTAGATATTAACATGGGATGTCCTACTCCAAAGATTGTTAAAAATGGAGATGGGTCAGCTCTCATGAAAAATCCTAAATTAATATCAAAAATAGTAAAAGGTGTTGTAAAGGCATCGGAGAAACCTGTAACTGTAAAAATAAGAAAAGGCTGGGACGAAAAAAGTGCTAATGCTGTGGAGGTAGCTAAGATAGTGGAAGAAGCAGGGGCCAAAGCCATAGCCGTCCATGGTAGAACTAGAGAGCAGTTTTATACAGGCAATGCCGACTGGGATATTATAAGAAGAGTAAAGGAAGCCGTATCTATACCTGTATACGGAAACGGAGATATATTTACTGTTGAAGACGCAATAAAAATGAAGGAAATAACCAACTGTGATGGAATAATGATAGCTAGAGGAGCAAGGGGAAATCCTTGGATATTTAAAAGGATTAATCATTATTTTAATACTGGAGAAATATTACCTAAGCCAAGTATTAAAGAAAAAGTACAGATGTGTTTAAAACATCTTCATATGATAGTAGAGCATAAGGGTGAATATATAGGCGTAAGAGAGATGAGAAAACATTGTGCATGGTATCTAAAGGGAGTACGGAATTCAGCAAAAATTAGAGATGAAATAAATAGACTAACTACTATAAAAGAGATTGAAAACAGTTTAGAAAAATTATTAGAAATAGATTTATAGTCAATAAAAAAATGTAGGATTTTTTTGAAAATACTAGTCAATTTTAAGCTTGACAATAAATTACAACTCCATTATAATAAATCGCATAAGTTAAGGCACTGAGTAGCAGTGCCATAAATTTTAGATTAATAACAATGAATAATTTTGTGATAATAACATATATTAGAAAAATGATGTAATACCTAAATAAAAATATTAATATTAATAACTTTATAATAACAAAAATTTACATAAAGGAGATGAGATGTGATGGCTGATAATGAAAAAATATTAACTAAACAAGGATATAAAAAAATAGAAGAAGAATTAGAAGAACTAAAATCAGTTAAAAGAAAAGAAGTAGCTGAAAAGATTAAACAGGCATTAGCCTTTGGAGATATAAGTGAAAACTCTGAATATGACGAAGCCAAAAACGAGCAAGCTCAATTAGAAGAAAGAATAGCAAAATTAGAAGATATTTTAAGGAAGGCTAGAATAGTAGACGAAAGCGAACTAACTAAAGATATAGTAGGGATAGGGTCCACTGTTAAGGTTAAAGATTTAGAATTTGATGAAGAAGTTGAATATACAATTGTTGGCTCTTCAGAAGCAGACCCATATGAACTTAAAATTTCAAACGAATCACCTGTAGGAAAGGCATTAATTGGGAGAAAAGTTGGAGAAACGGTTGAGATCCAAATTCCAGATGGTATAACAAAATATGAAGTGCTTGAGATAAAAATTTAATGGGAGGTTTAACAAAGGATGAGTGAAGAGCAAAATCTTAATGAAATTTTAAGGATAAGAAGAGAAAAGCTAAATAAACTTAGAGAAATGGGCAAAGATCCATATAAAGTTGAGAAGTATGAAAGAACAGCCTATAGTGTAGAGATTATTGAAAAATTTGACCAGTATGAAGGAAAAGAAGTAAGCATAGCTGGTAGAATAATGGCTAAAAGAGGTATGGGTAAAGCAAGTTTTATAGATATATTAGATAGAGATGGTAGAATACAATCCTATGTAAGAAAAGATGCTATAGGAGAAGAAGAATATGATATCTTCTCTACATATGACATAGGGGATATAGTTGGAGTAAAGGGTACTGTATTTAAGACTAAAAAAGAAGAAATATCAGTTAGAGCTACTGAAGTAAAATTATTATGTAAGTCATTGCAAGTATTACCTGAAAAATGGCACGGACTAAAGGACCCAGACTTAAGATATAGACAAAGATATGTGGATTTAATTGTAAATCCAGAAGTTAAAGAAACATTCTTAAAAAGAAATAGAATAATAAAAGCAATAAGAGAGTTTTTAGATGAAAGAGGTTATTTAGAAGTTGAAACACCAATACTTACAACTATTGCCGGAGGAGCAGCAGCAAGACCATTTCTTACCCACCACAATACATTAGATTTGGATATGCAAATGAGAATTGCAAATGAACTTTATCTTAAGAGACTTATTGTAGGTGGTTTTGATAAAGTATATGAAATGGGAAAAATGTTCAGAAATGAAGGGATTTCTATTAAACATAATCCTGAATTTACAAATATAGAGTTATATGCAGCATACGAAGATTATGAATATATGATGGAAATAACTGAGAAATTAGTTGCTTACTGTGCTGAAAAAGCAAATGGATCCACAGTAGTTAATTATCAGGGGACAGAAATAGACTTCAAACCTCCTTGGAGAAGGGTTTCAATGCATGACTTAGTTAAGGAAAAGACAGGCGTTGATTTCTATGCTATTGAAAGTGATGAAGAAGCTAGAAAAATTGCAAAGGAACAATTACATTTAGAAGTAGAAAAGCATATGACAAGGGGACATCTTGTAAATCTTGCATTCGAAGAGTTTTGTGAAAAGGATTTGATACAGCCAACATTTGTATTACATCATCCTGTGGAAGTATCTCCACTTGCTAAGAGAAATCCTCATAATCCTTTGATAACTAATAGGTTTGAGGCTTTTGCTAATACATGGGAGATTGCTAATGCCTTTTCAGAGCTAAACGATCCAATTGACCAAAAAGAAAGATTTGAAGCACAACTTAAGCAAAAGGAAGCAGGGGATGAAGAAGCACATCCGATGGACGAAGATTTTATAAATGCATTAGAAGTAGGTTTGCCTCCAACGGGAGGATTGGGAATTGGTGTTGACAGAATGATTATGTTACTTACTAATTCAGCTTCAATAAGAGATGTAATTTTATTCCCAACTATGAAACCTATAGAATAGATGATATAAAGGATATGGACAGTGGTCTATATCCTTTTTCGATTTTTGAAAATTTATTGACAACATCAATAAAATTTGGTAGTATTATAAATGTTGTTGAAAGAAATTAAGTAACTTATACTATTGGCAAGAGAAAAAGGACAATTGTATTTGTTTTTATATTAAAACTTTCAATAAAAAAGATTGACAATATAATATAAACATGATATCATATATCATGTTGTTGAAGAGAAATGAAATTTATTTCTTATAAAAGTGTTGACAAACACAAAACATTATGATATTATATTATAGCGTTGTTGTTAAAAACAACAAACTAAAAGCTTGGACATTGAAAACTGAACAGTGTAAGGAAAAAACC
>CBETVX010000002.1:0-94225 GCA_965539935.1 uncultured Eubacteriales bacterium
TTACTTATATGTAGGTTAATGACCTATGGGGATAGCTAAATCTTAAAAATATTTTTTAGCTAAAGAGGATTTCTAACCTTTGAGTTTTGTCTATCTATAAAATAAATCTAAAAAAGGGGATTGGGATTATGAAAAAGAGAGCAAGTATAGTTGTAATCTTGATAACTTTATTAATTAATATTAATACTGTACATGGAGCAGAGCCTTCAATAAGCATTAATATATGTTCAAATGAAGTTTTAGTAGGTGAAAATTTAATAGTAGAAATAATAGGGAGCCAAATTGATGATATAGCAGGGGGGTATATTATACTTAATTATGATGAAAATAAGCTAAGTTTTGACAATAGGACCATAAATATAGATAGTAATGACTATATAGACCTACAGTTTGAAGGCACAAGTCTAGAGGATGAAGATGGAAGGACAAAGATTGTATTTGGACTTAAAAAGGATGCTGATTTAATAGGGGATAGTGAAGGCAATGATATTGTAATAGCCATTTTAGAATATACAGCATTACATACTGGCGAATGCACCTTAAACCTAGACCCCTTAAGCAAATTAGTTAAGTCCAATGGAGCTGGTGAATATACATATGAAAATATAAATATTAATAATGGGAGCACTTTATTAATTTATAAGCTTGGAAGTATATCGGGAACTATTGCTTTAGAGGATAATTATATTCCCTCCCATGAATTTATACATTTACTAAAAGATGGAGAGATTATTGAAACAAGTGGAATTGATAGTGAGGGAAGATATTCATTTAACAATTTGGAAAATGGGTATTATACTCTATCAATTGATATTCCAGGTTATATTAAGATACCAGATGTAAACATATCCCTAACTAATTACGGAAATGTAGTTCAAGATTTTAGTTTAGATAGAATAGAAGAAGATGTTAATCGGGACGGAATTATTGATTTAGCTGACTTAGTCATCATTGGAGGAAAATTTGACCTTACTAAAGGAGATAAAGGATTTATTGAAGATGCAGATATTAATGATGATAATATAATTGACCTACTTGATTTAATCTATGTTACTAGCAAAATACAATAAAAGGTGGGTTAGTTAGAATGAAAGGATTAACTCTAACATTAACTCTAACTTTAATTATATTTCTATCAACACTAACTGCATGGTGTAATGAGGGTGAAGTTATAATATCAACCATAGAGGAAAATATTAAAGTTAATGGAATAATTAAAGTAGATATTATAACAAAAAATTTAAAGGACATCTATGGTATTGATATTAGTTTAAAGTATGATAGGGAATATCTTAGGCCTATAGATAATGGATTTAGTGTTAACTCTAACTTAGATGATAAGGCATATTATATTGCATTAAATTATATTGATGAAGAAAACTCAGTGGTTAGATTTATGGCAACTAGTTTAAAAGATAATAATTTTGATGCAGAAGATTTAATAAGTATGAACTTTAAAGCTATAAAGCCAGGTGCTACTACCTTATCCTTAGATAAACTACATCTACTTAAAAAGGATTTGATAGATATAAAATGTACATATCAAGAAAAAGAATTAATAATAAGTAAAGATAAAAATCCTAACAGTTCATCTAAAAGAGATAGTTTAAATACTGATGGATATAGAGTAAATAATGATTTGAATATTACGGGAGTGGAAATAGAAAGTGAATATGTGGATAATTTTTCTATTGAGCAAGTAGATATCCACAAAAATCAAAATGATACTTTAACCCTTGTAAGTAATATATATGATATTACTTATAAAGCTGGACAAAAAAAGATTATGGAAGAACCCAATAAAGAGACAATAATAATATCCTTAAAATATGACGATGAAAATAATACAGTTGATGAGGAAAAGTTGGGAATATACTATTTCAATGAAGACAGAAATCAGTGGATATTCCTAGGGGGCAGTGTTGATAAAGAGAATAATATAATTTCCGTAGAGGTAAATCGTATAGCTAAATTTGCAGTATTTCAAAATAAAGATATAAAAATATTTAATGACTTAGAAAATCATTGGAGCTATAAATATGTAAGAAGATTAACTGGCATGGGAGCTATAGGGGGATACGAAGATAATAATTTCAAGCCAAATAATAATATAACAAGGGCAGAGTTTAGTAAAATAATAGCACTTGCCCTAGGATTAGAATTAAAAAATCTTGAGATAGACTTTAAAGATGAAAAAATGATACCTAAATGGGCTACAAAATATATTGGAGCAGTATATAGTGATAATATACTTAAGGGTTATGAAGATAACACCTTCAGACCTAATAGGATTATGACTAGAAAGGAAATAGCCACAGCTATATCTCAATTACTAAAAGATATAGAAATAAATACAGAATTAAATTTTGTAGATAATAATGAAATACCACCATGGGCTGTAAAGGGAATAAAACTTTGTGTAGAAAATGATATTTTAGATGGATATGATGACAATAGCATAAGACCTAATAAACCGGTAACTAGAGCAGAGGCTTGCAAAATGATATACATGCTTCTTTGGAAGCTTAAAATATGATATTACTTGATCAATAGGATATGTAAGTGTTTAAAACTAGAAAACCAAGAGTTTAAGGCTCTTGGTTGTTTTTTTAGCTGATAAAACCCCTTTATCTTCCCAAAATTTTAAAAATATATAGCATAAAACTTGGAACTAAAAAAGTAAAAAGATATAATAAGAGTAGATTCCATAAATTACATTGGCATTAAAATAAAGTATAGCTTTAAAAATACCGATAAATCATTAAGGAGTAAAAATATTACCTAATAATTCCAAGGAGGTTTACCATGAAAAAACACATAGGATTTGTCCTATCTCTACTAATAGCATTTATGTTTATAATTACTACTATTTCCTTTGGAGATACATATACTCCCTTCAAAAATCAATACATAGAAGGATATTTAAAAAGTATAGATGATAAAAAAGTTATTATTGAAGAATACGATGGAACCCTTCATATATTAAATCTTCTAAAAAATGTGGAGCTTAAAATAGATGGTATGTCTGTTAAATCTAGCGATTTCAAGCCAGGCATGGAAGTTTATGGAGAATTAAAGGGTAGGAGTATTTCTTACCTAGATAGCTTTTCCACAGAAAAATTAGGATATATACCTAAAGAAGGTAAAGTAAGGAGTGGAGTTATAAAAAAGATAGATAGAAATCAAATAATAATTGAGCTGGCCTATGGGGAAGAAGAGACTATTTTTACATCTCCTACTACAGTAGTACTTAAAGATGGGAATAATGTTTCCACCAATGTTTTATATGAAGGAGATAGAATAAAGGCCTATTTTGATGATATATATTCTTCCGTAGCAAGTAAAATAGTCATAGAAGGAAACTCCATAGTCATAAAAAATTTTTATAAAGGAAAGCTCTTTAAATACGATGAAATGGAAGGCTATATACTTTTGAAAAACGTAGATGTATTTAAAAATAAGTCTTGGGTCGATGATAGTTCTACTAAAAAATTATATTTAAATGAAAATGCAACTGTATATATAGGAGGATATGAAATTCCTAATTCAAATATAAACTATTATAAAAATAAGACGGTATATATAGCTGTTAAAGAAATATTTGGACAAGAAAAAATAGAAAAAATGGTAATAAAGAATCAGTATGAAAGTAATTACTCATCAAAAATAGATGAAATAAATTGGTATTCACAGTCCATGGAATTAGATAATAAAAGGAATATATCCTTTAATGAAGGAACTATATTCATAAAAAATGATAGAATAGTTGACCAGTATTCCATTAATCCAGAGTCCGATGCCTTCATAGTGGCCGATGGTAGAAATGATGGACAAATAGCAGATTTAGTATATATATATAATGAAAATATAAATAATTCAAATATTGGACAGAACTATATCTATGCATTAAGACTTGATGAAATATTTGAATATGAAATAAATACCGAGGAATTTTATTTGCTTGATGAAAATGAATGGGAATCCTTCGACGAAGACAAAGAATTTTACTATGATGAGGATACCTACATATATGATTTAGAGAATGACCAACAGATTACAGCGGAAGAGTTTTACTCAGATGATTATGCAGTAGATGAAGATAGTGATTATGCAGATGATAATGATCTAAGGGATTGGTATGCTTATATCTATGCCGATGGCGATAGAGTAGTAGCCTTAAGTGCAAAAGAAAAAATGGACTCGTTATTAAGACAAAGAATAACTACTGGAATCATAGAAACAGCTCCAGAGGATGATTCCATGATTGGATATAATATTACACTTATGAATGCTAGGGACTGGAGCAGAAGAAACGATGAGTGGATGATGAAAAATACTTCCTTAAAACTTATCCTAGAAGAAGCATTAATAATAAAAAATGATAAAGTAGTAGATTATAAAGATTTAAAGGTTGGAGACCGTCTATATATAGTGAGGGATGATATGGAGTGTAAAATAGTCATAGTAAAATAAATGGTGTAGATGTGCATCATAGATTTGATTAAGTTAAGATTTCAACTGGGGGAATATATAGATCAAAAAAACTAGAGGAGTGATATTTTGAAGAAATTTTCCGCAGTATTTCATTTGATTATTACAATGAGTATCTTTATAACTTCTACCATGGGGGTATATGCTGAACCAGTTGGATTCACAGGTGGAGTTAATAATGAATATGAATATGAAGAAGTGGTCTTTATTTCTGGAGAACCTATACATTTTATTGGAGAAATAAAAATAACGGAGAGAGAAAGAGATGATGAGAGGACTGTAACATATAGATTTGATTTAGAGCCTAAGGATAAATCCATAGAGGGAGAGCTTAAAAGGACCTTGACCCTAGAGACTATTTACGATAACAAAAATGATAAAGGACAGACAATAGCTGAAACTACTTTAACTAAATACAGTGAAAGCATTGAAATTGAAGAAGACGAATACGAGCTTGAGGATTATCAGTTTTCAAAATCTGATATAATTGATAAAAGACCAGCCTCTGATTTTTACTCGGGAAATCTAAAGGCAAGAAAATACTACACTATTAATGATGATGAGGGCGATGTAATAATAGATATAACAGGGGGTACAGTAGGATATGAAAATTTCTGGGGAAGTACAGAAACGGAAATTATAGACTATTTTATATATTACGATAGAGATATGACTGTAGAGGATGAGGATGGAGATATTGATACTGAAGATATTTCATGGGAAGGAACCGTTAAGGTAGAAATATCCGATAGTACAACAAAAGAACTTATATACTCAGATAATATGGCAAATCTATCCAGCTTTGATGGAGGATATGTGAAAGTCACTAATAGTGAAATAGTATCTGAGTATGAATATGATTTACCTGAGTTTGACAGCGATGGACAGCCAGATGAAGATGATAGGGAAAAGGATGATATTACCCTATCAAGAAAAATGAATCCTGAGATTGAAAGACTTATAGTTCCAAAGTTTAGAGATGTTAATGGACATTGGGCGGAAGATTATATTAAAAAACTATATTCATTAGATGTATTTGAAGATGATTCTAGTTTCTTTGCCCCTGATGTAGCAATGACCCGTTCAGAATTCACTAGGGCCATGATAAAGGCCTGCGACATAAGAACCTTAATGGAAGAAGAGAGCAGTAGAAGAAGTAGAAGGGAAGATACTGAAGAAGAATCACCTTTTAAAGATGTGTCTACCGATGATTCCGATTATAAATATATAAAAGAAGCTTTAGAAAAGGGAATAATTCAAGGAGGAATAGATGGGCTATTTAATCCTGAATCCCCTCTTACAAAGGCTCAAGCCATAACAATAATAATAAGGGCATTAGGCTTTGAAAACAAAGCTCCAAATCCAGGGTATTACACGGTCTTTGATGATGATAGTGAGATACAAGATTGGTCAAGGGACAGTATATATGTGGCTAAAGAAATAGGCATAATAGCAGGAGATAACTATAACAAAATACAACCTAATAAAACAATGACAAGGGCTGAAGCCTCTGCCATGCTAGTAAGATTTTTAGAATTCTTAGAAAGAGATCTTCAAAGAGATTATAGAGAGCAAATTATGTTATTTAATTAATCCTTGAAAAACCAGGACAGGCCTTTGTTTAAGGAAAGGCTGATACAGGAGTGTGGTAAAGTGAAGAGATTTATCTCAAAAATAATATTTATAATCGTAATATTTACTTTTACAGTACCTATAAATTCATATGCACTATATGAAGAATTCCTCAATGAATTTACTCCTCTTTTAAATAATACTCTTATAAATGGCAGTTATGATAAGACCTTTAGAGGATATAAAAATGGCACACAGTTAATAGAGAATATTACATTTAGTGATATAGAAGACAGCCCATATAAAAAAGACATAATCAAAATGGCAGCTCTATCAGTTGTAAAAACCTATGGGAATGATAAATTCTATCCAAATAAATTCCTTACAAAACAAGAAGCAATAAAGTTTCTAGTAAGATTATCTGGGTATGAAGAAGATATACAAAGAGAGATAGCTGAGGAATTAGAAGGTATTAATGGAAATATAGTAGACCAAATAATTAATGAAAAATACGCTCAAAGGGCAGTAGATATAGGAATAATTGAGGAAGAGGATAATTATAACTTGAATTCCTATATTTCAAAACAAATATTTTTAAAATGGATTGGAAATGCCTTTGATATTGAACCTGTATATAATGATATTGAAAAAATATATACCTACAGGGATTATTATAAAGTGTCAAAGGAATATATAGGAATTATTGAAGCCCTACTTCAAGAGGGTATATATAAAGGAGAAGATGATTATTTAAATTTAGACTCTTCAATTACAAGGGAAGAAGCCATGGATATTCTAAACAATACAGATGAATTTTTGTATAAAAAAATGGAGCTTTCCCAGTATAGGGGTCTAGTCATAGATAAAGAGACTACAGAAGAAAAATACGGAAATGTTACTACAAAGGTAACTACTATAGTAGTAATGAATACAGATGGAACATTAAACCAAATACAGATTGAAAAGAAATTGCCATACCCTGAGGATGAAGATATAGTATATATTGATACTTCAATTAAAAGCTATGAAGAACTTTCCATTGGAACAGAAATTATATATATAGGCAAGGATGATCAGATAATATATGTAGAAGGTCAAAGAAATGGAGAAATAATGAAAAATATTGAAGAAATAGCTATGCAGAGAAATGATTTAAAGGTCTATGAAGGTATGGTAGTTTTAAAAAGAAGAGAAACCCACTTAGATGATAGCCATTTTTATTATATAGATAGATGTATAGTAAGGGACGAAGAAGGCAATGAATACGATCTAGCAGTAACCATAGATCCAACTAAGGTGACAAATAAAGATTTAATAGTCTATAAAGATAATATTGTAGGAGGAAATACACTTCTTGAAGAAGGTGATGAGATAGAATATGTAGTAAAAGATGATAAGTATGTATTATATATTAAGGTAAAAGAATTTCCTTTTTTGCTAAACTAAAATCATAGGAGGATAAAATGTATAAAACAAACAAAAAATTTAAATCCATAGTTACCATTGTACTGACAATATCCATATTATTTACAGGATTTTCTTATGCAAATGATTCTAATGTAACCTTTGAAAACTTAGAAGAAAGATTAGAATATTTACAATCCATGATAAAGTTCGTTCAGCACTATTACAAAGATGAAGTATCAGAAGAAGAGCTTATGGAAGGGGCATTCAGAGGTATGTTTGAGGTGTTAGATAAGCATAGCGACTACTATAGTGCCGATGAATATGAAAACTTCGATGTAGAGACCTCTGGCCAATTTGGAGGTATAGGATTATCTGTTGGGATTAGAAATGACAATATTACTGTAATAGCACCTATAGAAGGAACGCCAGGAGATAAGGCAGGAATCAAAGCAGGAGATATCATAAAGTATGTAGATGATATTGATGTATCAGATTATAATTTAGATAAAGCCGTTAAGCTTATGAGGGGAGAGCCAGGGACTAAAATTAAACTGGGAATTATAAGGGGAAATAGTCCTGAAGTTAAATACTTTGAAATAACTAGAGATATAATTAAAATAGACCCTGTAACCCATAAAATAATTGAAAATAACATTGGATTTATTAGGATTACAAATTTCAACGAAAATACAGATGAACATGTTAAGGTGGCATTAGATGAGTTCGATGAAAAAAATGTATCAGGAATAATAGTAGATTTAAGAAATAATCCAGGTGGTTTACTGGATGAAGTAGTTAAAGTTGCAGATTTATTCTTAGATAAGGATTTACCAATAGTTCATATTGACTATAAAGCATATCCTGATAGAACATATATATCAGAATCAGAGAAGCTAACAGATAAGCCATTGGTAGTATTAGTTAATGGCGGAAGTGCCAGTGCTTCAGAAATATTTGCAGGAGCTATTAAAGACAACGATAGAGGAGTTATTGTAGGAACTAAGACCTATGGTAAGGGTACAGTACAAAATATGACACCCTTAACTAATGGAGGGGGTATTAAACTTACCATAGCAGAATACTTGACAGCCAAAGAGACGAAAATAGATGGGATAGGTATTACTCCTGATATAGTTATTGAAAATATAGATAATGAAAACAAGGATGATATTATGGACTTTGTTCCAATGATAGAAGATGACAAACCATATCTAAAGGACAAAGGACTTAATGTATATGGAGCACAGCAAAGACTCAAGTATATAGGATATGATGTGGACGTAACGGGAATACTAGACGAAAAGACATTGGAAGCCATAAAAAAATTCCAAGAAACAGAAGGTTTATATCCCTATGGAGTATTAGACTTAACCACAAGGGATAAGTTAAATGAAAAAACTATAGAGATATATAATAATGGTGGAGAAGATTTACAACTTGAAGAGGCAGTGGAGATAATTTTAAGTAGTAATTAAAGCATAAAAATAATTAAAATATTGAATAATTAATAGAATTCATGGTATATTATAAATAAAAGAACTTTACTGCTTAGGGGCAATTGTGTTCATTAAGAAAAGCAGGTGTTGCCGCACCTGCTTTTCTTCTGTTTACTTTACTGCTTGAATTAGTGTAGCCAAAGCTGTTACTAAAGCTGCAATAGCTGATAAAATTTTTGCTATGTACTCTAGCTTGTCTTTGGTTCCCATGGGCAATTGTGTTCACCTCCTTTCTATATTAGGAGGTCGTATTAATTATATCATATTGAATAAACTATTGATTAAAATAGTTTAGGAAATATATTGACTGTAAAGACTAATCATTATATACTATTATAGTTGTTATAAAGACTTATTAAAAACAGAGTGGAAATGAGCACCCATTATGGGTGCCCTGCCATAAATAATAATAGATACGGATTAGGTAGGTCACCCAATGGGGGTGGCCTCACTATTTTTTTGAATAAAACCAGGTAACAGGTTACAAGTTACAGGTAACAGGTTACAGGTTAGAGAAAAAAATAAAAACAGTAAAAAGAGGAGGAAAAAAATGTCGTCTACAAAGTACATCTTCGTTACAGGGGGAGTAGTATCTTCCCTTGGCAAAGGAATAACTGCTGCATCACTAGGACAACTACTTAAAGCAAGGGGGCTTAAAGTAACAATCCAAAAATTTGACCCATATATAAATATTGACCCAGGAACTATGAGTCCATATCAACATGGGGAAGTATATGTTACAGAGGACGGAGCAGAAACTGACCTTGACCTTGGACATTATGAGAGGTTCATAGACATCAACCTTAACAAATATAGTAATGTTACAACTGGGAAAGTATATTGGTCAGTAATTAAGAAGGAAAGACGAGGAGATTACCTTGGAGGAACAGTTCAAGTAATCCCCCACATAACTAACGAAATAAAGGATAGAGTATTTAGAGTAAGTAAAGATAGTAATCCAGATGTAGTGATTACTGAGATCGGTGGAACCGTAGGGGACATAGAAAGCCAACCTTTCCTAGAGGCCATAAGACAAATAAAATATGATGTAGGAAAAGAAAATGTAATGTATATCCATGTTACATTAATCCCATACTTAGGAAAAGCAGGAGAACTAAAAACAAAACCAACCCAACACAGTGTAAAACAGCTTAGGGAAATAGGCATAGAGCCTGATGTTATAGTTTGTAGAACAGAAAAGCCTATTACTGAAGAAATAAAAGATAAGATAGGACTATTCTGCAATCTAGATCCTAATAATGTAGTACAAAACATGGACTGTGGCTCCCTTTATGAAGTACCACTACTTTTAGAAAAAGAAGGATTACCACAAATAGTTTGCCATAGACTAAACCTTGTATGTGAAGAACCAGACTTAGAGCATTGGAAGAAGATAGTTGAGAGAGAGAAAAATCCTAAAGAAGAGGTAACCATAGCCCTTGTTGGAAAGTATGTTGAACTTAAGGATGCGTATCTTTCAGTTGCAGAATCCCTTAAACATGCCGGTATTGCCAATGAAGCAACAGTAAATATCAAATGGGTACATTCTGAGGATGTAAAGGAAGATAATGTAAAGGAATTACTTAAAGATACCCATGGTATACTTGTACCTGGAGGTTTTGGGGACAGAGGTATAGATGGAAAGATAGTAGCTACTAAATACGCTAGGGAAAACAAAATACCCTTCCTTGGTATATGTTTAGGTATGCAGCTTGCAGTAGTGGAGTTTGCTAGAAATGTAGTAGGGCTTAAGGATGCCCATAGTTCAGAACTGAATCCAGAAACAAACAACCCAGTTATAGACCTTATGCCAGAACAGGAAGATGTGGAGGATATGGGCGGTACCATGAGACTAGGAGTATATCCATGTAAGATATATGAAGGTACTAAAGCCCATGAAGCCTATGGAGAGGATTTAATATACGAAAGACATAGACATAGATATGAGTTTAATAACCACTATAGGGAAATACTTACAGAAGAAGGATTAATTATAAGTGGTATATCACCTGATGAAAGACTAGTAGAGATTATTGAGCTTAAAGACCATCCTTGGTTTGTAGCTGGACAATTCCATCCAGAATTCAAATCAAGACCAACAAAGGCTCACCCTCTATTTAGGGAGTTTGTAAAGGCATCAATAGTAAATAAAGGGTAAGAGGTAACAGGTGACAGGTAACAGGTGACAGGTTACAGGTTATAAGTAAAGGAGAATTCATTCTCCGATAAAGGAGTAATAGGAGACAGAACAAAACAAAATTAAAATACAAAGTTAATATTGATATGATAAAATAATAGAGGATGCTAAGTAGCTTAGTATCCTTTATTTTTAATTTTCAACTCTTAATTTCAATACTTGGGAGGTCAATATATGACTATATCAAAAAATATACTTAAAGGAATAAATAAGTTATTTCCATTACCCATCCACCCCTTTAACCTGCAAAATGAAGGGAAGCAAACCTATGGTCAGTGGCAATTCCAAAAGGGAATAGAAACCATAAAGTTCTATTTACCCTATACAACAGTAGAAGAAATGTTCACTGATAAAGTAGTCCTTGATGTAGGCTGTGGGGCAGCAGGCAAATCATTATATTATGCTAACCAAGGAGCAAAAATGGTATATGGTATAGATCCAGTGGCTAGCTATAAAGAAGAAGCAGAAAAACTTGCAAAGGAAAAAGGATTAGAAGATAGATTCAAGTTTATAATAGGTGATGCAGGTAAGTTGCCTTTCGAAGATAATTCACTTGATACAATAATATTGAATGACGCTATGGAGCATGTAGATAATCCAGAGAAGGTACTAAGGGAGTGTTATAGAACTTTAAAAAGGGGAGGTAAAGTATATATTAATTTTCCTCCCTATAACCATCCCTATGGGGCCCATCTATCCGACGCCATAGGTATGCCCTGGGTTCATGTATTCTTTTCAGATAAGACCTTAATAGAAACCTATAAGGATTTAGTAAAGGATTTACCCGATGGACAAAATAGAATCAATTTTAGAATAAGTAAAAATGAAAGGGGTAATGAATACTTTTCATATATAAATAAAATGAGTATTAAGAGGTTTAACAAACTGATTAATAATACAAAGTTTATAAAAAAATATTACAGTGAAGCCCCCCTCAGAAATGTAGTATCATCTTTATCAAAGCTACCTGTATTAAAGGAGTATTTTGTTAAAATGGTAGTGTTTATAGGAGAAAAGTAATAAGAAATTTTGAGACTATGGGGAAGTTCCTTGGCAAAATAAGAAAGGCGTATCTCTATTGTATTCCCAGGAAAAATTTTCTATCTAAAAGTTTGCACCAAAACTTAGAGCTAAGAACTGAGAACTAAGAACTTAAAAAAGTGATTTATCACTTTTTTAATATTTTTAGAAGGAATTATTTTAAGGCCATAGAATATAATTTATTAAGACTTGTCCTGAACATTGCCATAATATTATGCGGGGATGATGTAACCCCTATGTAATTAATTGTAATACTTCTGTAATGGTAATCTAAATATATATACAGTATAATTAAAACAGTAACATAAGGATTTAGTAATGATTTTGATTTAGTTATAGTTCATATTACACTTTATTACAGTTATGTTACATCAAGGTCCATTTAATTGACTAGCATGCTAGTCGATGTTATAATCTAGAGTAGATTGTGGATTTATAGCTTCAGTTTGAGGTTAACTCTACTTCTATAAACTATTTTGAATCCATTTACTCAGGAGAAGGGGTAGGGTAAATGAGATTATTATTTAATCCCTTCAAAAAACTATTTAAACAAAATTTTAAAGGAGGAAATTTAAACATGAGAAAGATACTTTCTTTAGTATTAGTACTTTCATTAGTACTAGGAAGCATGAGTTTCGCTTTCGCTGCTCCTTCATTCTCTGATGTAGATAATGAAGATGTACTAGATGCAGTGAAAAGATTAAATGCTTTCGGTATCGTTGATGGTTATGAAGACGGTACTTATAAGCCAGAAAATTCTATAACAAGAGCAGAATTCGCAAAATTATTAGTTACAGCATTAGGTTTAGACAATGCTGCTCAAGCTGCAAGCACAACTAGATTTACTGATGCTAATGGTGCTTGGTATACTGGATATGTAGAAGTTGCTGCAGGGCAAGGTCTTGTAAATGGATATCCAGATGGAACTTTCAAGCCTAACCAAACAGTAAGCTATTCTGAAGCTGTTACAATGTTAGTAAGATCTTTAGGATACAAGGATGAGTGGTTATCTGGTACATGGCCAGGAAACTTTATAGCTAAGGCTGCTGAGTTAGATATTACTGATGATGTAAGCTTTACTCCATCAGGATTAGCTAACAGAGGAGATGTAGCTATATTAGTAGATAATACTTTAGATGCAGAAACTATCAAACAAGCATCTTATGGTGATGATAACAATTATGAAGAATCTGGAAACACTTTATTAGCAGAGAAATTAGAAATAGTAAAATTAGATGATCCAATAAGATTTGTAGAAGTTCCAAAAGTAAATGAAGATCTAGACTCAGATGAAGTAGAAGCTGACGATAGTGAAACTTACACAATCGTTCAAGAAGATGTAGATGTTAATTCATTATTAGGAATGAAAGCTGATGTTTACTTGAATGATGATGATGAAATAGTATATATCGAGTTAGATGATGAGGAAGTTGTATTTGATGAAGTAGCTGCAGATGCTACTACTGACGAAGTTGAATTAGTAATTGAAGATGACACATTTGATATTGATGAAGATGCTATCATTTACGTAAATGGTGAAAAGGTAAGTGATGGAGACGATGTAGATGAAGGTATGTATGGTAAAGTAGTATTTAATGATGATGATGAAGTTATCTTCATGGATCTATATGATTTTGATGTTAAAGGAATGTTAGTAACAGAAGTAGATGTAGATGCAGAAGAAATTGAATACTATCCAATCGGTGAAACAGACACTGATGAGTTAGATTTAACTGATGCTGATGATGGATACAAGTTCTTATTAGATAATAAAGAAATTGAATTAGATGATATCGAGAAAGATGATGTATTATACAAAGCTGAAGTTACAGATAATGGTGACGATATTTGGGCTATTATAGTTGTTAGAGATTCTGTTGAGGAAGAACTAGATAAGATTGATGATGGAGATTTAGACTTAGGTGACGACTATGCATTAGTAGAAAATGAAACTAGTTTCTCATTAGATGATGATGATGAACTAACAGTATATGCTGATGAAGATAACGTAGCTGATATGGAAGATATGGTAGGAGAAGAAGTTACTGCTATACTTGATATTACAGGAGATGTAAGACACGTAAGAGCAGATGTAGATGCAACTTCTGGAACTATCTATGGTGTTATTGAAAAGACTTGGACGTCAGAAGATGACATGATTAAGATATTCAATGAAGATGGAGAAGATGTATCATATGAATATGATTCAGATGATATAACAGGTGCTACTACAGAAGATTTCTTAATTGAGTACGAAGTTGATAGTGATGGTGTTATTGATTCAGCAACAACTTATAGCATAGATGATGCTAAAGAAGATGTTGATTCATTTGATGAAGATGCAGATAGCATTACTATTGCTGGTACTGAATACTTTGTAACAAGTGGAACAGTATTATTTAACTTAGATGATGATAATGACCCTGAATTAGTTGAGTGGGAAGATATCAATGATAAAACTCCAACTGGTGTAGAAGTTGTATTTATAGCTGGAGATAATAATGATTTAGATGCTGTATTATTCGTAACTGGTTTTGAATCTATAGCTAGTGATATAGAAGTTGGTACAGTATTAGATAGATACTACGATGGAGATTGGAAAGCAGAAGTATCTGTATACGATGGCGAAAAAGCTGTATATGAATTAGAAGATAAAGATGATTTAGCTGAAGGTGATCTAGTAGAATTTAAGATTACTACAGGTGGAGAATTACAAGTATTAGATAGCGTTGTAGAATCAGACTTAACTGTTGATGCTACAGGAGTAACTACTTTATTCTCAGATGATGATCAAAATAAAGCAGTATACGCTAAAGTATACGATAGAGATGATAAGTTAGTTACAGTATACAATCCAGCTGGTGATGATGAAGGTACAACATATAGAATTAATGATGATACTCTAATCTATGAATATGTATTTGATGAAGACAATGATTACGATGAAATAAAATCAGGATCATTATCAGATATTAAAGATGATTCATCAGTAGTTATAGTAGTTGAAATGGATGGATCAAGTGCTAAATCTTATGTAAAAGTTATTTATGTAGTAACAAGAGATAACTAAGATTAGATTTAATAAGAAACGCTTAGGGGAAACTCTAAGCGTTTCTTTTTTGGCTCTTTATCAATAGTTGGGGTAGGTATTCTGTAGAATGCCTGCCTTTTCTTAATTTAGAGCTATTTTAAAAATTGTTTGGAGAATAATAAAAAATATCATAAAAAGAGCATCACTAATAGACCAACGATAGTTGATCGAATGAAAAAATATTAAATAATAATTATAAGCTTAACTACAACAATGCAGAATTCTATTTCTAAATCTATCAAAAATTTCTAAAGCCGAAGGCATTACGTTTCAAGACCTTGATTTTGTTATTAAAGCCTTCACTAGAGCCATTGATAAGACCGTTTTTAAAGGCATTTTTTATTTCTTTAGCCCATCTTCCATGTGTAGCTACATATTTTACAAGCTCTGGAATACCAGCGTATTCTTCACTTTTAATACAATCAATAAATACAGTTCTTTGATAAAAAATTTATCACTCTAAGATGCTTTATAAAAAGATTTATTCATTCAATCTTTTTTGCTAATTAAAATATGCAGATTAATTTCAGAGTTGAATATTTTTACTGAAAAAAAATTAAAATAAATAGGTTTATATGCATCTTAATTTTATTATAGAATCATTTCTTTATCCATTCTATTATCCGTTTATGTTTCTCAATAGGTTATTATCATGTGAAGTAAATCTAAACATTTTATTAACTTATAGGTTATTTTATTGACATATTAAAATTGCTAATATACAATAAAAACATGACTGACCAGCAAGTCAATAAGATAAGAAAGGATGACCTATAGTGAAAAAAGGAATGAGAATAGGGGCTTTAGCCATGGTTATATGTATAACAGTAATAACCTTTACTTCAGCAGAAACAAATATTATTGATAGTATGAATTTTGAAGGAGAAAAAGTAACCCTTACTTTAGAAGAAGCCATTGAGACAATGATCAATGACAATCCAACTATAGAAAAAGCAAAACTTGACTTAGAGCAAGCTGAAGTTAATTATGATGATATAAGAAGCGATATTAAGAAAGCAGATAAAATCATAGATGACGAAGATTCGCTACAAGGATTACAAGCTATAAAACTCCCGCAACTTCAAGCAGATTTTCTAGTAGCCAATGCTGAGAGGAATTATGATGCCACGGTGGAGGGGTTAAAGGCAAATATTGAGGAAGTATACTATAGCCTATTACAAGCCCAGGAGTTAGTAGAGATTAATAAAGCCAACGTAGATGTAGCCAATGATTTATACGAAAAGACTCAGAAAAAGTTTGAACTTGGACTTGTAGCTAAGCAGGAAGTTTTAAATAGTGAGTTAAGTTTAATACAGGCAGAAAATGAATATAAAAGTGCTGTAGATAATGTAAAAAAAGCTAAAATGGCCTTAAACACACAATTGGGATATAATGTAATGACAAATATAGAACTTGAAGACCAGCTTACTTTTAATGATTTTGAAGTACCAAGTATAGCAGAAGCAGTATCAAGTGCTTTGGAAAATAGAATGGAAATTAAAGCCGCAGAATTCAACTATGAACTAGAAAAATTAAATATGGAAATAGTAGCAAAACAATATCCAGAAATCACATATATGTATAGAGAACAAAAAGTTGTATTAGAGAAGGCTTTGAAGGATTTAGAAACTGCTAAAAAGAATATAGAGATGGAAGTAAGAAGCAATTACTTAGATGTATTACAAAAGCAAGAAAATATAAATTCAAGCCAAAAATCTGTAGAACTTGCAGAAGAAGCTCTAAGACTTAGTGAACTATCCTACGATGTTGGCATGAGCGTACTTACAGATGTGCAAAAAGCACAGACAGCCCTTAAACAAGCAAAATTAGGTTTATCTAAAGCCATATTAGACTATAATTTAGCAATATTAAAATTTGAAGATAGTATAAGTGTAGGTAGGGCAAATTAATTAATTAATTTACAAAAATAATAGTAATGGGGCTATTTATTTAATACTATTGCCATATAAAATTAAACTGATATAATAAATAATTAGGATGATAATTTCAAAAGTATCATCCTAATTTCAGTTTTAATTTCTTAAAGTATAAAAACAAAGGACTCTTACATACTAATATCATGCTAATGATAATATAACTAGGAGGGATCAAGCAATAATGAAAAAACAAATATTAGCAAAATATATAATAATTGTAATGTCTATATTTCTACTGGTATCCTGTACAGGCATTTCCGATGATGAAGCCGTTGCTTTAATAGGAGAGTATAAAAACACCTTAGAAGGATTATATAATGAAGTAAATACTAAATATACTGAAAGTCCCACTGGGGAAGATTGGCAGACATTTTCAAAGGACTGGATGCCAAGACTTACAGGGGCAAAACCTGAAAAACTACTAGAAAACAAGGTAGAAAAATTCTCAAATGAAATAAACGCCCTTGATGCAGCAAGTAGTAAAATGATGTATCTATGGAATGAATATGATAAAGCTATGGGTGGAAAAGAATTAAGACAAGAAAGAGTTAATGAGTTTAAGGAAATGATAGAAGAGATATTTGAAAATGTAAATATTTAAGCAAGATTTTTATAACCTAATATTTTTAGCTATACTTTAGATATTCCCTACAGTTTATAAACTGTGGGGTTTTATATTTTGTTTTTCAAAAAAGTATATTATCCCATCGCAAAGAATTTAGTACTCCATTATCTATATTCTTACATTTTTCTTAAAAGGTCTATATCAAGCCAATACTTGAAGGAGTTAAAAAAGTTTTGTGGAATTAAATTATGTTACAAAAAATATTATATTTTATGAAACAAATTTTTAAAAGTTTCGTCTAAATATAGTTGAAAAAGGAGGTGTAGCTTTGTCACTATTAACACTTAAGGATATTAATCACAGCTATAAAATGGGACAGGTTAAGGTTGATGTATTAAAGGGAATAGATTTAACTATAGAAGAAAGTGAATTTGTATCTATAATGGGACCCTCAGGGTCAGGAAAATCAACCTTGCTTAATATATTAGGATGTCTAGATGTGCCTACATCAGGTACATATGAAATATCAGGAACTAGAGTAGAAAAACTTAGTGATAGTAAGTTGGCAGATATAAGGAACTACTTTATTGGATTTGTATTTCAAAATTTCCATCTACTTTCCCATCTTAGTGCCCTTGAAAATGTGGAACTTCCACTGATATACAGGGGAGTATTTGGAAAGGAAAGAAGGGAGAAGGCAATAAAGGCTTTAGAGATGGTAGGTCTTGCCGATAGAAAAAATCATAATCCATCCCAGTTATCGGGAGGAGAAAAACAGAGGGTAGCCATAGCTAGGGCTATTACCATGGAACCTTCCATTATATTAGCCGATGAGCCTACAGGGGCCCTAGATTCAAAATCTGGTAAAAATGTTATGAACATATTTCAAAAACTAAATAAGGAATTAGGCATGACTATCATACAAGTTACCCATGATGATAAAATTGCGAGATATGGAGATAAAGTATTTCATATATTAGACGGGAAAATAAATAGAACAGAAATAGTAGAAGAGAAGGGAGAGATATAGATGCTTAAACGAATTGGAATGATAATAATAATACTGGCTATAGTTTTTTTTGGAGGATTTTATGCATATAAAGAGCTTATGCCACCTGAAATTCAGGAAACACAAGGGCCAGTTTATTCTACTAAAGAAGTTATAAAAGGAGACATCTCAGTAGGGGTGGAAACTAAAGGTAATCTTAGTTCATCAAAAAATGGAGGAATAATTGTTCCAGGCAATAGATATGAAAGAGAATCTGTACAATATGTAATCAAAGAATATTTAGTAGAGGAAGGAGATAAAGTTAAAAAGGGTGATGTTTTAGTTAGACTTGATTCTAGTAGTATTGAAGATAGTATAGAAGAAAAAGAAGAGCAGTTAGAAGCTAAAAGAGAGCAACTTTCCGATATAACTGGCTTTCCCGAGGATAAAGTTGAGTTTATGAATCCCTATAACGGTATAACAATAAAGGCTCCCATATCTGGTCGAGTTACAGAACTAAGTGTGGAAGAAGGAGAAGAACTGGAGAAAAATATTATTGCAAGAATCATAGATGACTCAAAATTTGAAGTCAAAGCATATTTTACAGTAAGTGAATATAAAAGAGTATCGGAAGGTCAAAAAGTTACCTTGAGCTTTGATGCATACGATGGATTTTACGAAGGAGAAATAAAAGAAATTAATCCTAATCCAATTCCATATAATGGTGATGGAGAATTTGCCAGGGGCTTTGTACATTCAGCAACTATAGTAGGTGAAAATCCAGGTTTAGTACAAAGAGGCATGAAAGTAAATATAGGTTTTAAGGATGAAAATACATCTAGTGTATTCTTTATAAGTATACCAGGCGAAGTTGAAGGATTTGTTGAAGAGGA
Organism: uncultured Eubacteriales bacterium; assembly: GCA_965539935.1. Classification (GTDB taxonomy): domain Bacteria; phylum Bacillota; class Clostridia; order Peptostreptococcales; family Caminicellaceae; genus CBETVX01. The sequence continues at coordinate 19,679 of CBETVX010000002.1, forward strand.
AAAGGTAGTAAATACCTATACAGGCTCCGATGTTAACCCTATAGTTACTGATGTACATGTAAAAAATATGGATACAGTAAAAGAGGGTGATTCTATTATAACCATGGCTGGAGAAGATATAAAGGATGATATAGAGGACTATATAAATGAAATAAGGAAGTTAAAGGATGAGATAGATGGGCTTAAAGATCAATTAAATCAACTGGATATAACAGCACCTATGGATGGTATAGTTTCTGAATTCTACTTAGAAGAGGGAGAAACCGTTTATCCAGGTAGATGGATAGGAAATGTATTTAACACAACAGAAATGAGAATGTGGTGTCAGGTAGATGACATAGATATTCTAAATGTCCAACAAGGTGCTCCTGTTAAAGTTACTGTAGATGCACTTCCAGGTAAAGAATTTAAGGGTGAAGTAGATAATGTTTCTGTTAGGGGAGAAGAGATAAATGGTGTTACAAAATATATGGTTGATATAACCATAGAAGGTAGCGATGAGTTAAAACCAATGATGCCAGCCAAAGCCTTTATAGATGCAGGAAGTGCTGAGGACGTATTATTAGTACCTCTTGAAGCAATATTTGAGGAAGAAGGAAAGACCATGGTAGAAATACTTGAAAATGGAAATCCCAAGATAGTTCAAATAGAACTTGGGCTTATGAATGATAGATATGCAGAGGTTAAGGAAGGACTAAAGGAAGGAGATTTAGTTATTACAGGTAGCAGTGCCGACCTATTACCAAGTCAAAATATAGGCTCCCAGGACAGCATACTTCCAAATGTAAAGGATGATAGTGAAGGAGAGGACAATAAATGAAGATAGAAAAAAAGCCCTACTCCTTTTTAGTAAGATGGTGGTTTACGGTGAAAATGGCCCTATATGGGATACTATCAAATCCTCTCAGATCATCCCTTACAATACTTGGTGTTGCCATAGGGGTTGCATCTATAGTTACCCTAATGGGAATAGGAGAAGGGGCTAGACAGGCAGTTGTAGAACAATTTGAAAGTTTGGGCAAAAATGTTATAGCTATAGAGGCCCATGATACATCTGTAGAATTTGAACCGGAATATACGGAGGAGCTCCTTGAAAGAGTAGATGGGATGATAGCAGCTTCACCAGTTGTAAATACTAAAACCATGTTAAAATGGCGAAGAACTAGAGGAAAGGTTAATGTGTTAGGGGTAAATAATAATTTCCCTGAAATAAGGGATCATGATTTATTGGCAGGCCATTTTTTTACTAGTATCCATGTTAAGCAACGGGCTCCAGTTGCAGTTTTAGGATATAATATAGCCAATAGCTTATTAGGTGGTAGAAATCCCATTGGCAAAAGTCTAAGTCTAAATGGAGAGACCTATAGAATAATAGGAGTGCTATCGGAGAAGGGACAGGGCAAAGCAGAAGACATAGATAATAAGATTGTAGTTCCCTATACTTCAGCCCTAAAGATAGCAGAGAAAAAGACTGTAGAAACTATATGGGTAAAGGCAGAGTCCCAGGAAAAGGCAGACTTAGTTGTGGTACAGCTTAGTAGGATTATAAAGAGAAAGCTAGGCCTTGACCAATCAGCTCCCACACCTGTATCGGGAAACGGAGGAACAGAAGAAGGTGAGGAACTACAAGAGGACGAAGTGGAGATGACAGAAACTCCAATGGAAGAGACTAATGCCCCTATACTTCCAATGGCCGATGAAGGATTAGTGACGATTACAAGTTTAAATCAATTAGTAGAAGAAGCCGATAAAGCCAATAGAGTTATGACCTTACTACTAGGCGGGATAGCAGCAGTATCTTTACTTGTGGGGGGCTTGGGAATTATGAATATAATGCTTGTATCGGTTACTGAAAGGACATCTGAGATAGGAGTAAGGAGAGCCCTTGGAGCTAAGCAAGGAGACCTACTGCTTCAATTTCTATTAGAAGCCCTATATCTTAGCATAATAGGAATACTGGCAGGTATAGTCGCAGGAATATGGGGATTAAATCTATTTGAAGGTTATGGATTTAACACAGCCATAAGTTATCAAGCAATAAAAATAGCTGCAGTAGTTGCCCTTGCATCGGGACTACTATTTGGTATATATCCAGCTATCTCTGCCTCATCGGTGCCACCGGTTGAAGCATTAAGAAGACAATAAATAATTATTTTATGGGTAGTGTAAAAAACCCCTGGGATTATTTTAATATCCCAGGGGTTTAATCTTCTTAGTATTCATATTCTACATCAAGGTCATTTTCGCTGTCATCCCATTTATACTCTGCAGCCTTATCATTATCATCATCATATACTGTTACTTCAATATCTTCATTAAATTCTTTATCTATTTCCCTACATATATCTTCAATAAAGTCTCTAAAATCACTGGTGTCCCTATCATCCCAATCATCGGACTTTCTATCAAAGGTACCATACATCTTTACAATTATATCGTCATCACTAGCTTGATATAATTTATAATTATCGAAATACAGATCTTCATTGTCATCATCATACCTATCATAATCATCTTCAAACATATCTTCTAAATCATCTAAAACATCGTCATCATCGTCATCATCGTCATCATCGTCATCGTCATCATAGGAAGAATCCTTTAAAATTGCCAGTTCAGCATCTTTTTGTGCCAATTGAAATCTAAGATTATCTATTTCCAACTGTTGTTTATCTACTTCGTATTTAAGGGCACTTAATGTCAAATCATTAGTACCAGAAGAAGTAAGCTCATAAACATTATTTACTAAATCCATATTCATTGTCAGTCCTAGATTTCTAGAAATATCATTTAAAGATATATAAATATTTCCATTATATACAAAGGGCTTACTTGCAAAGGTCCATTGACTCCCATCTAAAGATATCTTTGTATCAGTAAACCATGCAGTTATAGTTTGGCTGTATGACTCTCCCAAAGAAATAAAAGAACCCAGTATAAAAATAAAAGCCAGTGAAAAAACTAAAATCCTTTTCTTCATTTATATCATGCCTCCTTATATCATAATAATCCTATAATTATTATATCGGAAATTTTCTATAAAATCATTAATTGAATTTAATCAAATTGAAACAATAGGACTATCAAAAGTCTGGTAAAATAATACATATAATAAATTATTTAATTTCATATAGTATTTTACCGATATAATTATAGGAAGATAAAAGGACATATCAAACTAACCAAGGAGCGATATTTTATGAATATATGGGAACAAAAGAGAAAAAAAATAATTATCCTAATAGCTAGCATATTAATATTAAATTTATTACTACCACAATTAAATACATATGCATTAGAAACGTCGCCACAGATAGATACTATTGATTTTGACTTTTCCACAAATAGTATATATATAAGTTTTTCAGAAGAAATAAATTTAAATAGCGATAGGTTTACTAATTTAATAGAAGGCATTACCTTATATAAACTACCAGGAACTAGCGAAGAAAATAAAATAAGTTATGTTTTATCAGAAGGTAGCTACAAAGCGGAAGTTGGGAGAGAGGAAATAGAAATATCAAATGCTAAAATTTCAGATGATAACCAAACTATTTTACAGATTGACCCAGCAATTACTCTCCTATATGCCAATAGATATCAGGTGATAATAGATAAAGATCTTTTAAAGGATAATGAAGGAAATATTTTAACCGATCATATAAATCAGTTAACTTGGACAGAAAAATCTGCTATTGAGAACACTCCAGAATGGGTGAAGGTTGAAGTGGGCGAAAAAAAAGTGCAGGAGGCTGCAAGTTATAGCGATACAGAGATTACCTTTAATATTGATGAAATTGAAGCACCTAGTGAAACAAATCCTATAATTATATACTCAGATTCTGAGTTAATACCAGCTACAGTTTCACAAAAAGTATATAAGGATGATGTAAATGACTTTAGACTATTTGAACAAAGTCTAGAAAATATAAGTCTTAAAAATAATATTGACGGTACTAATGTAAAGATATCCCAAGTAGTTTTTGAATATTATGATGAAGATAATGTAAAAAAGACTAAATTGTATATTTATCCCTATACGACCTTGTTATATGGAGAAGAGTATGCATTGAGTATCCCCTTAAATGTAGTAGAAACTAGGGGTGAAAAAAGCCCTAAGACTATAAATGTAAATTTATCTATAAAATACAATGCTGATTATGAATCCTTTATAGAAAGTACTTATCCCATGATGGATGATACAGCATGGTATGATGAAACAGAATTAAAGCATGATAAGTCCGATGACTTTGTTGAGGATTACTATTTCATAAAAATTACTTTTGAAAATGATGAACTAGAGATAGATTATAGTGATTTATCCTTAATAAAAACAATACAAGTCTATCCAGAAGGTACTGAATCCAACTTTTTAGATACTAGTTTTATATCTAATATAGAGAATGCCACTGATAAAAATGATAAAATAGACAACTTTTTATTTGTAAAGGATACCGCCAATAAAACGGCCACCCTCTATATACCAATAGAACCTCTTTTATCAGGGATTAAATATAATGTTAGTTTACCTCCAGGAATTTTTTTCTTTCCAGGAGACTATGATGGCAATGGTACGATAACATGGTCCTTTACTACATCAACAGAGCCTATAATTTCAGATATTATAATAGCAACTGTTCCCGAGGGCTATGATGAAGATGAGCCAATATATATAGAGGGAGACCTATTTTATGAAACCAATATTGAAGATAATAATAGTGTATACATAGGTGGTGAAAGGGTAGAAGATGTAAAAGTAATGGAAAAAACAGTATTAGAAGATGGAGAAGACGTTACTAAAGAATATCTAGAGATATATCTTCCCGATGGTTCAGATAGACTTAAGCCTGGTATATACAGTATAGAAGTGAGAAACGATGAAAATCACATCACAGAGGTTTTAGGAGCCCTTAGCGTAGTAGAAACAGGAGATTATATTCCCAATGAAGAATATAGGGTGAAAAATGACGAAGGAAAGGGAGAAGTCCATGGAGATATCAAGAGAAGTGAAGATACATTAATACTTGATTCAAGATATGCCGATGATAGCTATGTAAAACTAGACTTAGACCAGTGGATGGGTGAGGACGTATGGACAAGAAAAATAGAGTATGAAGGTGATAAGAGCGATGTACTTGGAGTCCTTGAAACTAAATCTATTTGGGCAGATATAAGCCTTTATAAGCTCACATTAGATGATGGAGCTGAAGATGACAACATAACCATAAACCTTGGACGAATAGAGCCTAGTCTAAAGCAGTACCTTAAGAGAAAAATGTGGGGTAAAGCTATAAAATCAGATTTTATCGAAGTTACAGGGGAGAATTTCACCATGACTGGTGCAGTTTTATCAATACCATTTGAAAACAGTAATGGAAAGAGCTTAAAAGCTTTAAGATATGATGAAAATACTAGAAATTTCTATGAAGTAAAATCTTCTGTTAATCTAGTAGATAAAAGGGTTGAGATAGAAAGTACAGAAAAAGGGATTTTTGTAATAGTAGAAGACTAAGGGTGGTGAAATAAGAATGAAAATAGTTAAAAGAATTATGGCGGCATTTCTTTCCCTTGTGATAATTCTAACTGGACTACCTGTGAAAGACATTGTGGCCTATGGTTTTGATTCTGAAGATTTTAGAGTAGATAAGGTTGAAATATTTAAAGTATATGATAGAAATAGAAACCCTGAAAGCATGATACTAAGTATTCGAGGAAAAAATCTAGAGGATGCACAGATATTTATTAATACTGATGAGGGTGGATATGTAGAGTTAAATAATAGACAGATTAATACTGAAAATCTATTACAATTTACATTAACAGAGGACCAAATAGGAAAAACTATCTTGATTGGTGGTATAGATATAGAAATAAATGAAGATGAGATGCCTACCATTTCCGGTATTACAAGAACTATAAAAAGAGGAGTAGACGATCTTACAATAAGTGGGCATAATCTAAACAATGTTAATACAAATTCGCCCGATAACGATGGGATAAAGGTAAGATATGGTAACGGTAGTACTCAAACTTATCTTGACCCAAGTGATTTTGATAATGCTTCAGAAGTTACTATACCAACACTTACAGGTGAATTGGGACTACAAAATATAGTGATTGAAAAGAAAACTACAGAATCTAAAGATTTTCCAGGGAACTTAGGTACGGATGTGTCTATAGAAGTTCGGTATACATATATAGACCAATTTAGAATAGTTGAAGAACTATCAAATTTAGATGATTTAAATATGTTTCCAAACAGAGGGGAAAAAGGAGATAAGATATATTTTACAGCTAATACTTTAGATAGTTATGATGTTTTTTTCTTAAAGGAAATAGATGGAACAGATGATTATACTAGGGAAAATATGGGTGTAAATAAGACCTTTAAACAAGATTCAGGTTCAAATACCGATGAAGATGTTCTTACTATAGAGGTTCCAGATATTGAAGTGGGTGAGTACTATGTTGTTCTTACAAATGCCATATCAGAAGATGGAGATCCTATGGATGAGATTAACCAAACTTATATTGTAAGGGTTGACAACAGCGATAGTTCATCAAGCTATGAAAATTTCTATGTGATTGATGGTTCCACAAAACCATCTATACTAAGTGTACAACCAGATAGTGGCCCAGATACAGGACAACAGACTACAATAACGGGAGAGTTTCTAGGAACATTAAATACACCTGAATTCACCCCTAATGATGAAACTTCCTTTAAGGCAGATGTTGAAAGTCCAGAAGATGATAGCGATAAAGAAACTCTAGTGATATCATATGATGATGACGATATACAAGGCAATGTTATCGGGAAGTATAAAGACTTTGATATTAAAAATATTGAAAGAAGCCTTTCAGTTACAATAGGCGGAAGAACCACCTTCGCCACAGATAGCTCAGGAGAAGAATATGATTATAGTTTTACAAATGATTTAGATACAATAGAAGTAATTACACCTCAAATAAATGATGCAGAGGAAAATCCAATAAAGGATGTGGTTATAGAAATAACTACTACCTTTATAACTACTGATGATGATAGTATTGTTTTAAAGGAACGGGCTGAGCTTACAGATGGATATACATATATACCTAGTAAGATTACGCCTACTGTTGAGGAAATAGTTCCTAATAAAATTCAAGTTATAGAAAATGGTAGTAACTATACTGTTAAGAATATTACCATAGGTATATATGGAGAAAATTTTACCGTCCATAAATTTCTTTATGGTAACGACAGTACAGAGATTACAAGATATCCAATAGTTGACCTAGGTTCAGAATTACATTTAGATCCAAATGAGGATAGTACTATAGATATGAAGGTATTTAATGACCAAGGTGAGGAATTAGACGGTACAGATGGATTAGAAATAGGTAGTAAAATACTGATAACTATACCTGAAAATAAAAGCATAACAAATATAGGCAAGACTTATGTTAGAGTAACAAATCCAGTTAGAAATTCACTAAATTCGGGTCTTTATGATCAAATCAGTGATGCAATAACCTTCGTCTTACCAGAAAATAATAAAATTCCTGTTATCAGTGATGTTACTCCCAATGTAGTTACAGTAGATGGAGGAGAAGAAGTTCTCATAGAGGGTAGCAACTTTCAAGATGGAGTAAGGGTATTTTTAGACGGAGCAGAAGTAGAGGATATAGAACGATCAGAGGATGGAAAAGAAATAACATTTATAGCACCTTCCGGTAGAGAAGGAGAAACAGAATTGATTGTTATGAATGAAGAAGGTGGCATGGATACCCATCCATTTATTTACGTTACAACCTATACAAACCCACAGATAACAGATTTTTCTCCCAAGAAAGGAAATACAGGAGTCTTAGTTGTTGTAGAAGGAGATAACTTTTTACAGCCAGACCCTACTGCCGATGAAGATGAAATACTGAAACTTATAGGAACTAGGATTCTTCTGGAAGGAGAAGATATTAATAGTTATAACAGAAATGAAACAACTAAAGAAATAGAGCTTACTACTTATTCAGCACCAGCGGGAGAAGAAATAATACAAATAACTTCTGACGGTGGAGTAGAAGTTCAGGACTATTATCACAGTGTGATTTTAAAGGATGAAGCCAATGACAAACTATATACTATAGAAGTGGACGCCAGTGATAATATAATAATAAGCGATGGCATCGATGAAACCTATTATATAGTAAATGATAGTGGCACTCTAAAGGCAGAGAGAGATGGGTCAAGTGATTTAGACCTTACGGTAGAAGCAGATAAAATTACCATAGACACTCTAGAACTTTCAATTATGACTCCCTTTGAGATAGAAGATGGGGAAATTGTTGGAGATAATGTAAAAGTAGTTAATAAAAATAAGATTCTTTTTACAGTACCAATACTTACTGCCGATGGATACTACGATGTAACAGTCCTAAATCCAGACACTAAAAAGGATTCTAAAATAGATGAAGAAGGATTTTACTACTATAGACAACCTCAAACAAAGCCTGAAATAACAGAAATAGACCCAGACCAAGGTTCAACAGAAGGTGGATATACCATAACTATAAAGGGAAGTGACTTTGTAGATGATGGCTCACAGAAAACTATGGTTATAATAAATGGTGTAGAAATAGATGAAGAAGATACAGAAATAAGTACAGATAATAAGGAGATTACAGTAATAGTTCCAGCATATTCCGGTGATTTGAGGGAAGAATATGATACCGATAGATTAACTGTACCAGTAGTTGTAGTAAATCCCGATGGAGGTAGTGCTAGCAAGGAAAAAGGATTTACCTATGTAATTCCAGTTAGTAATCCAACCATATCAGAAATTTCTACAGAAAAAGGAAGTGCAGCTGGAGGAGATATAGTAAGCATATCTGGTACAGACTTTAGGTATGAAGAACCCTATAGTGATGACAATAGGGACCAAGAAAGAAATCCAGATGAAGAATTTGAAAATCTAAATGAAACCTTTGAAAATGAAGAAGGTATTGCCAATGAATGGGATGACCTATTAAATGTTCCAATAAGAGAAGATAAAGACATAAGAGAACCGGAAGCTATTAGTCATAAATATTTTGATGAATACTATTCATCTCCTATCCTTCCAAAGGTGTACTTTGGAGGAAAAGAGGCCAAGATAGTAGAGTTTGATAAGGGATATATAAAGGTTATTACCCCAGCAAATGAAGAAGGGCAAGTAGAACTTTATATAGTTAATAATGATTCTGGTATATCAAATAAGGTTGAGTTCACCTATGAAGCATCTAATCCAACTATAAGTAAAATAATTCCCGATGAAGGGAAAAAACAAGGTAAGGACAAAATTGAAATATTTGGCGAAAATTTTGAAGAAAGTAGTATTAATATATATAAATATGATGAAGAGGATAATCTTCAGTTAGATACTGAGTTTTTAACTAAGGTTAGATTTGGATATATAACCAATAAGGATATAGATAGGTCAGAAGAAAATTCAGGTGACATAAATAATAGTAGGGCCACAGTAAATCTTGCAGGAAGCCTTACGGTGGAATACAATGGTGAAGATGGTATTTTAAAACCTAGTATAGAATCTGGCGATAATATATACGAAATCCCTGGGGGCATAAACTATGACGATTCAGAGGTGTATATACCCGTTAGTTTATTGGAAGATGAAAATGGCAATCAATATGATGGTTATGAATTAATTAGAGTTTACGTAGAAGATAGGAGACTTTTTGTAGAAAGGGGATATGCTCCAGAAGTGCAGTACGAAAGTTCTGGACATATTATAGCTACAAGTCCCAGTTATTATACAATAGGAACAGTGCCATTGACTATTATTAATGCCGATGGTGGAGAAGCTACAGGGGAGTTTGAGTATAAAAATCCTGATAGTAGTCCTAGAATAACTAATATAACTAAGGATGGTAGATCTCCTAGTCAAATAGAAGATAATGGAGTTACAAAAGAGGTTATAGAAGTAACCTATAAAGGCGGAAATATTATAAGTGTTATAGGAGATGATTTTAGAGAAAATGCCATTATTGAAATAGGAGATGTACTAACAATAGATACAGATAGTATAGACTATAGTCTTCCTAATAAGCTTACCTTTGAAATGCCAGAAGTATCAGAAGATGATATAGGTGTACTTTATAGGGTTGTGGTAACAAATGAAGATGGCGGTGTTGCCTCATCCGATGAAACTGACCCACCTATATATATAAGATTTATTAAGGGAGAGACATTCCCAAGTATAGAAGAAATAACCCCTAATATAGGTTCATCTAAAGGGGGTACTGAATTAACTATTGAGGGAAATAATTTCATAGAAGAAATGGAAGGAAACAAAATATCATTATTCTTCGGAGAAACTCAAGTTCCCGAGGAAGATTTTAAAGTAATAGATTATAAAACTATTAAAGTATATGCAACTCCATCCCATAGCTCAGGAACAGTAGAAGTAAAAGTAGAAAATCCCGATGGAGCTCTATCAGATCCTACAGGAAGTTTTACCTATTTAAGTAGTCCAAAGCTTATTGCCCTAGTAGACGCCAATGATGTATATGAAACATCCAGGATAAGGAGTATATCCGTAGAGGGAGGACAAGAAGTAAAGCTAAAGGGAACAGGCTTTGAAGAAGGTGCTAGTGTAGTCTTTGCTCCAGAGATAGAAAAGGTTGACGACGAAGAAACAGCATCTGGAGAAATCATTTATATTGATGAAGAAACCTATGAATTAATAAGTGGCAATGAAGCTGGAGAAGTAGAGTATATAGATGAGGAAACTTTGACAGTTACTACTCCTCAAGGAGAGAAAGATACTAAAGGCGTTATAGTTATAAATCCAGATGGAGGTGCCACTGAAATATATGAAGATGTAATATATGGACTTCCAGAAATTGCAGCACCTAGTGGAGTTACAGCAGAGCTAGTTTATGACAGATATATAAAAATACATTGGGGAGAAGTTACCGATGCTAAAGAATATGAAATCTATGTAGTTATAGACGATGATGAAATAGAATTAATAGGAACTACAGAATTAACATCATTTGTTTATGAAGACCTGGAAGAAAATACTGAGTATAAATTTGTAGTTACTGCCCTAGGGGAATATGGCTTATCGGAATACTCGGAAGAAAGTAATGAAGTAGAAACTGGGAGTCGTGTAGGACCAGAGGATGATGATGAAGGACTGGTAGAAAATACCCAAAAAACAATGGCAGGAGATAAGGCTCAGATTATTATAGGGACCAGTGATTATGACGAAGAAGATATTATTATAGATTTGACTAGAGGAGACTTAGCAGGAAGTAAGAAAGTAATAATTAGTATACCTTCAGAGGTGATCTCAAGTACCGATGCCAAGGATATTATAGTAAATGGAAGTGACTTTAGGGTAAAATTAAATCCTAATTCCTTCTATACCAGTAGATTTAGAGATTATGATGAAGAAGACAGCGGAGTAAGATTTTCAATATCCCCTAATGATGATATGGATGGGAAAAACCTTTCAAATGGAAATAGTATTTTATCAAACAAATATGAAATCAAGGCTGATATCTACACAGGTAATGATAGTGAAAGTATGAACTATTTAAGAGCTCCTATTGAAGTTACATTAGATGTAGATGTGGCTAAGGCAAGAATGAGAGGAATTAAAAGCATCTATTTTAGCAAATATGACGGATATGAAGGAAAATGGATACAATTAACGAAAGGTGATGAAAATAGTATATCAATTAATGCTTTAGTAGATAGCTTAGGTGAATTTGTAATCACAGGAAGCAGAAGATAAAAAACAAAAGTAAAATATATTTCAAAAATATACTAAATGGCCCTTTGGATAGATAGCTTACTGCTTATTCAAAGGGCTATTTTTTTAAGAGATTTTCACATAGTAAAAGTCTAAACCATTGAATAAAATAATTAATATATTCAAAAAATTTTAACAAAGAAGGAGGATTTAAAGTTATTTTGTGTAATGATTCATTATATACCTAATAATGGAATAAATATTTTAAGGAGTGTCAAAATGGAAAATGTAATAAAAAGACTTATTGAAATCGATAAAAAGGCACTGGAAATAAAGAACAAAGCTAATAAACTAGATGAAGAAAATGAAAAGAGACTTAATGAAAGGCTAAAGGCTATTGAAGAAAAGGAATTATCTAAAGCAGAAAAAGTTGCGAAGAAAAAATACGATGATTTAGTAAAAGAAGGACAGAGTGAAGCACAAAGAATTGAGGAAGAAGGGGAGAAGATGTGTTGGGGATTAGAAAATAAATATAATAAAATTCACCATAGGCTAGAAAAGGAGATATTTGATGAAATAATCAATTTGTAACATCACGGAAGGTGATAAAATGTCAAGGGTAGGTCGATTTGCAGCAATAAATACAAAGGTAAAAACCTTAAGTAGTAAACTCCTTAAAAAAAAGGATTATGAAAATCTAATAGAAAGTAAATCTGTTAAAGATGTAGTAGAATATCTAAAAAATAATACGGCATATAAAACTGTTTTAAATGATATCAATCTACAACATATAAAAGTGGATGAAATTGAGATTATATTTAAAAAATACATAATAAGTCAATACAGGAAACTGATACATTACTTTACCGATGAATATAGAAAGCTATTTAAGATTATTTTTTTACGTTATGAAATAGAAGATTTAAAACTATATTTAAGAACTATTATGAGAAATGAATCCCTAAAGGACATAGGAGAATTTATAGTATATTCAGGAATACATAGTAATATAGACCATGAAATATTGACTAATTCTAATGACATGGAGGAATTTATATCTAATCTAAAAGGAACAATATATTATGAAATATTAAAGCCCTATATGAATGAAGACAAAGAAAAGAGACTTTTTTATATGGAAATGAGCCTTGATGGAATTTACTTTAAACAATTAAATAAACAAATAGAAAAACTCCATAGGGAAGATAGAAGGATATTGACAGAGCTCCTTGGACAAAATATAGACCTATTAAATTTACAATGGATATATAGGGGATTAAAATTCTATAGGCTTTCTCCTGAAGAACTTATAAACTATACATTATCTAATGGACTGTACTTAAATTTTAATAAATTAAAGGAACTTTGTTACTCAGATAATGAAAAAGTATTAATTGATAAGATGGTAGATTCAAAATACGGATTTTTATTTGATAATAAGGATACCCTTGAAATATTCATGGAACGTAGGATAGAAAGATACCTATATTTTTTATTTTTAGAATATAAAAAACGAGAAAAAATGAACATAATAGAATCTATAGTTTATATGCACCTTTTAGAATATGAAATGCGTGATATCTTTTCCATAATAGAAGCTATAAGATATGGGTTAAATCCAGAAGAATCAAAAAAATTCTTAGTTCGTAGGATCTAAGGGAGGTGAAATGATGGCTGTAGAAAAAATGGAGATGCTCAATTTAGTTGCTCCCATAGAAGAACTCCATGATATAGCAAGGGAGGTGGTTCTTCTAGAAAATGTACATTTAGTCAATGCCATGAATGAAATAAATGAAAGTAATTTCACCCTATGTATTATGGAAGAAAATATAGATGAGCTTGTGGAAATGTGTATTATAAAATCCTTTAAAACCAATGAAAACTATACAGAAATTAATAATAAAATGAGGGATATATTAAGATATTTCAATATAGAACCTAAGATATCTAAACAATATTTAAAGGAGCCCTATGACTTACAGGACATAATAAACAATATAGAAGAAATATATCCCAAAATTAATGATTTACAAGAAAAAAAAGAAAGCCTTTTATATGAAAAAAAATACTTAGAGGATTTTGATGGACATATAAGCCACCTTAAAAATTCTAACATTAATCTAAAGGAACTAGAAAATCTTAATTTTTTCAACTATAAAATTGGAGTTTTATCTAAGGAAAACAGAATCAAACTAAAGAAAAACTATGAAAACATCTCGGCTATAGTCCTCCATATAGGAAGTAATAAAAGTGGAGAAGTTTATCTTATAATATCACCTAAGGAACTTGAAACTGAAACCAACAGAATATTACGGTCATTAAATTTTAGAGAAATCAAAGTACCAAAGGAATATATAGGTCAGCCCCATGAAATTGTTGATAATGTAGAAGGGAGAATAAAGCGAATAACCCACACATTAGAAAGATTAGATAACCAATTAGAGGAATATAAGGAGATACATAGGGAAGAATTTCTAAAATATTATAGCATATTAAAACTTGAAGAAGAAATTGCAAAACTAAAAAATGAAACAGCTACCACAAATAGCTTTTTCTATCTTTCCGGGTGGGTACCTATTAGAGATAAAGAGAGAATAAAAGATACTTTTAAAAAATATGGAGACAAAGTACTTGTGATGTTTAAAAGTGCCCAGGAGGTTCATAAATACATAACACCTCCTACCAAGCTTAGAAACAATAGATTGACAAAGCCCTTTGAAGCTCTAGTTAAAATGTATGGAGTTCCCTCCTATACTGAAATGGACCCTACATTATTTTTAGGCATAACCTATTTAATATTATTTGGTGCTATGTTTGGAGATGTAGGACAGGGAGCTGTACTTCTATTGTTAGGATTATATATATCAAAATATAAAAATAATGAGATCTTTGGGGGAATATTATCTAGACTTGGCTTTAGTTCAACTATATTTGGATTTTTATATGGCAGCGTTTTTGGATTTGAAGACATAATTCACCCATTACTTGTTAGTCCTTTAGAAAGTATAAATGAAATGTTAATAGGGTCAGTTGCCATTGGAGTTATATTGCTGTTTATGAGCTTTATATATAGTATAGCCAATAATTTAAAGCAAAAAGATTTGCAAGAGGGAGTCTTCGGAAGGAACGGAATAAATGGGCTTATATTCTACATAGTAATACTCCTTTTAGTAGTAGGAAAGCTTATGGATAAGAGCTTCATACCTACAAACTTTGCCTACGGAGTCATAGTATTTTCAATTACCCTATTGATATTAAGGGAACCTTTAACAAATCTCATACTTGGTAAAAGACCCCTATATCATGAAGCTGTATCAGCCTACTATATAGAAAGTGGATTTGACCTTTTTGAAACAATACTAAATTTTATGAGTAATACAATATCCTTTATAAGGGTAGGTGCCTTTGCCCTTAATCACGTAGGATTATTTATAGCCTTCCATACAATGGCAGAGATACTAAACAATTTAGCAGGTAGCATTATAATCTTCATATTAGGAAATATAATAGTAATTGGATTAGAGGGGCTTATAGTATTTATACAGGGCTTAAGGCTAGAATACTATGAACTATTTAGTAAATATTACAGAGGAGAGGGAATAGAGTATAAACCAGTAAATCTAAAGGTTAATTAAGAATTAAGAAAGATTAAGGCTTCGTATTTTGACTTTTTGCCATTAGCTATCAGCCATAAGCTATTAGCCATAAGCCATAAGCTATAAGCCATTAGCAGGCTTTTAAAGCTCCACATATAAGAAAAAGGAGGTTTTTTTCGTGAAAACAATACTAATATCATCAATAATACTAGTTATTTTAACCATAAGTACAGGATTATTTCTAACCTATAACCATTACAAGACAAGTAAATCAAAATTAAAAAAAATATTAAGAGTAAATCTATTTTTATTTATTCCTTTAATGCTTGCAGCCATAATTATACTTGTGCCAGACATGGCAATGGCAGCTCCCGAAGCAGAAACCACAGGAGGTTCTGGTCTAGGATTTATAGCAGCTGCCCTGTCAACGGGACTAGCCACCATAGGAGCGGGATATGCAGTAGGAGCAGTGGGTTCATCGGCCCTCGGGGCAGTATCAGAAGATCCTAAAATCCTTGGTAAGACCCTTATTTTCGTTGGACTTGCCGAAGGTATAGCAATATATGGACTTATAATCTCAATCCTTATTATAGGTAGATTGTAGGAGATATGTATGAGATCCTATGTAATAAGTGATAACATAGATGCACTTATAGGTATGAGGTTAGCAGGTATAAAGGGAGAAGTAGTCCATAATAGAGAGGAAGTAGTAGATGTCTTAAAAGAAATTCTTAAAGACAAAGAAATAGGAATAGTTATAATAACAAAAAAAGTCCAAGAAATAGCCAAGGAAGAAATAATGGACATAAAAGTAAACAGAGAATATCCCCTTATAGTTGAAATACCAGGAAAAAAAGAGGAAAAGATAGAGGATGATATTTTAAAAGTTGTCAGGGAATCTATAGGAGTTAAGATATGAGGTGTATAATATATGATTACCGTTGAAGAAAAATTAAATGTATTTACAAAACTGGTATTAGAAAAGGTGCAAAAAGAATATGAAGAAAAACTTACAGAATTAGAGAAAAAGAATGATAATGTATTAAATGAACATAGAAAAAAGATAGAGGATAAAAAGGAAAAGATAATTAAGGATATGATCAATAAAGGCAAAATAGAAAAAAATAGACTTATATCACGGGCTAGTGTTGAAAAGAAAAGAAAAATATTAACAAAAAGACAGGAGCTAATCGATAGATTGATTAAAAATATAACCGATAAAGTAAATAATTTCACCCAGGAAGAATCCTATAAAACTTACCTACAAAAAGTTACCATCAAAGTCCTGGAAAACCTAAAGGATAAAAATAATATACAGCTTTATATAACAAAAAGAGATAGTGAAAAATACATGGTAGAGATACAAAATAAGGTGAAGGATTTAGGAATTGATATAAATAATATAGAAATAAAAACATTAGAAAATGAATATATAGGTGGCGTAATAGGCTTAGATAAGGATAAGACAGTAAGAATAGATCAAAGCTTAAAAACTCTAATAGAAGATAACAGAGATGTAATTGGAACTAGGCTAAATAAAGCCTTAGAGGAAATGGGGGATACCATTGAATAATCTAGAAGGAATAATAACCCTGATAAATGGGCCCGTAGTTAAGGCAAAGAATATGAGCCAGTTTAAAATGAGGGAAATGGTAATGGTAGGGGATAAAAAACTCATTGGAGAAGTTATAGCCATTGATGGAGATATGGGAACCATACAGGTCTATGAAGAAACAGAAGGATTAAAGGCTGGAGAGGTAGTACACTCCACTGGAAAGCCCCTATCCCTTAAGCTAGGACCGGGAATGATAGGGAATATATTTGATGGTATAGAAAGACCTTTAAAAAAGATAAATGAGATTTCAAAGGGATTTATAGATGAAGGTATCGGACTAATATCAATAGATACAAAGAAAAAATGGCAAACAAAGATACTTGTAAGAAGAGAAGATTTTGTTAAGGAAGGGCAGGTTTTTGGAGAGGTAGAGGAAACATCCCTTATAAATCATAAACTGCTAATTCCACCTGGAATTAATGGTAAGGTAGTAAAGCTTAAGGACGATGGAGCATATACAATAGAAGAAGTTTTATTGGTGGTAGAGAATAGTAAAAAACAAAGACATGAAATAAAGATGTACCAAGAGTGGCCCGTTAGAGAACCTAGACCTGTTAGGGAGAGGTTAGCCATAGAAAAGCCCTTAATTACAGGACAAAGAGTATTAGATATATTTTTTCCCATTGCCAAAGGCGGTACAGCAGCTATACCTGGGGGCTTTGGCACAGGGAAGACCATGACACAACATCAGTTAGCCAAGTGGTCCGATGCAGATATTATAGTATATATAGGTTGTGGTGAACGTGGAAATGAGATGACGGAAGTATTAGAGGATTTTCCTAAGCTCATTGATCCCAAAACTGATAAGCCTATAATGGAAAGAACCGTGCTAATTGCCAACACTTCAAATATGCCTGTAGCAGCAAGGGAGGCCAGTATATATACTGGTATAACCATGGCAGAGTATTTTAGGGACATGGGATACCATGTGGCAATCATGGCAGACTCCACTTCCAGATGGGCAGAAGCCTTAAGGGAAATATCAGGAAGACTTGAAGAAATGCCTGCGGAAGAAGGATACCCTGCATACCTTCCCTCTAGATTAGCAGAGTTCTATGAACGGGCAGGTTATGTAAAGACATTAGATAATAAAGAAGCTTCTGTAACAATTATAGGAGCAGTATCCCCAGCAGGAGGAGACTTTTCTGAGCCAGTAACTGAAAATACTAAAAGATATGTTAATGCATTTTTAGGACTAGATAAGAAACTGGCCTATGCCAGACATTATCCAGCAATCAACTGGCTTTCAAGTTATAGTGGATATTTGAAGATGCTGAAAGGTTGGTATGAAGATAACCTTAAGGAGGATGTACTGGGCCTTAGAAATAAAATGATGCAAATTCTACATAAAGAAAATAAACTGCAGGAAATAGTTCAGCTTGTTGGAGAGGATGTACTCCCCGATGACCAGAGATTAATACTTGAGATATCTAAGGTCATAAAGGTAGGCTTTTTACAGCAAAATGCTTTCCACAAAATAGACACCTACGTTCCCCTTGAGAAGCAATATAAAATGCTTGAAACCATAGATTATCTATACGAAAGGGCAAAGGAAGCTATTAAGAAGGGTATACCGGTATCAAAGGTTAAAAATAATAAGTTGTTTAATGAAATAACCAAAATAAAGTACAATATACCAAATGATAGGCTAGAAGAAATAGAGGAGCTAAAAAGCAGTATAGATGAATACTATGATGAGCTTTTACGAAAATATGAATAATTATAGTTTACCATGTATCCTTCAATGATCTTTTTCTGGATTCATATAAGAGCTGCTCTCATGTTTTTAAATATTGAGAACTTAGAACATGGTAACTAAGGAATAGTTTTTTAATGAGTTAATAGTTTGACCTAAACCCTGTTAACAGTAAACTGTCAACTGTAAACTAATTAAGGACGTGATGGCAATTGAAAAAAGAATATTTAAAATTAAGTAAAATAGAAGGGCCCTTAATAATGCTCTCGGATGTGGAAGGTGTATCCTATGGAGAAATCCTAGAGATTGAGGTAGATGAAAGATTAAAAAGGGGCAAAGTAATAAAAATAGATGGAAAAAATATCATAGCTCAGGTCTTTGAAGGTACATCGGGATTATCTACTGTTAATTCTTCTGTGAAATTTACTGGCAAACCCTTTGAGTTAGCATTATCAAAGGAGATACTAGGGAGAACTTTCAATGGAATAGGAGACCCAATAGATGAAGGGGGAAAGGTCTATAGTGAAAGGGTATATAATGTCAATGGTAGACCTATAAATCCTGTGGCAAGAAGGTACCCTAGAAATTTTATACAAACAGGTATATCTACAATAGATACTTTAACTACCCTTATCAGAGGACAAAAGCTACCTATATTTTCAGGTAGTGGAATGTCCCATAATGAGTTGGCAGCCCAAATCGTTAGGCAGGCAAAACTCAGTGCTGATGCCAATGAAGATTTCGCAGTGGTATTTGCCGCCATAGGAGTTAAACACGATGATGCCCACTACTTTAAAAAGAGTTTTGAAGAATCAGGGGCCCTAGAGAGAGTGGTTATGTATCTTAATCTTGCAGATGACCCTATAGTAGAAAGGATTATAACTCCAAGATGTGCTCTAACGGCTGCTGAATATCTTGCCTTTGAGGAAGGAATGCATATACTTGTAATAATGACTGATATCACCAGTTATTGCGAAGCCATAAGGGAAATATCATCGGCTAGGGAGGAGGTTCCCAGTAGAAAGGGCTATCCAGGATATCTTTATTCTGATTTGGCTTCCTTATATGAAAGGGCAGGAATGATGGAGGATAGTAAAGGGTCTATAACTTTACTACCTATATTAACAATGCCCAATGATGACATAACCCATCCTATTCCAGACCTTACGGGGTATATAACAGAAGGACAAATAGTATTAGGCAGAGAATTGTACCAAAACAATATATATCCACCTGTAAACATACTTCCTTCCCTATCTAGACTAATGAAGGATGGAATAGGAAAGGAGTATACCAGGGAAGACCATCCAGACCTATCTAACCAGCTATTTGCAGCTTATTCTAGGGTGCAGGAAGTAAGGGCATTGGCCCAAATTATAGGAGAAGATGACCTATCGGAGATAGATAAAAAATATATGGATTTCGGTAGAGCCTTTGAGGATAAATTTGTGTCCCAGGGCTTTGAGGAAAATAGAAACATAGAAGATAGCTTAAATCTTGCTTGGGAGCTTCTAAAAATACTTCCTAGAGAAGAGTTGGATAGGATAGATTCTGAAATTATTGAGAAATATTATAATAGATAAAAGTATGGCTAATGGCTGATAGCTTATGGGAAAAAGAGAAGTATAAAAAAAGGTATAGTCGTAATCCCCTGGGAAAGGATTGATTTCACATGGAACCTATTACTCCAACTAAAGCAAATTTACTAAAGGCTAAAAGTCTATTAGACTTTTCCAATAAAGGTTATGAACTTCTTGATAAAAAAAGAAATGTCCTTATAAGGGAAATGATGGGCCTTATAGATAAAATCAAAGATATACAAGGAAGAATTGCTTCAACCTTTGAAGTTGCCTATAGGGCCTTAGAAGTTGTCAATGTAACCATGGGAGTAAATAATGTAGAAGAAATAGCTATTTCTATACCCAAAACAGAAGAATATGAAATACTTTCAAAGAGTATTATGGGGGTAGAGATACCCACAGTAAAATTTGAGGAAAAGGACCTTAAACCCTACTATGGATTTTTTAGGACAAATCCTGCCTTTGATATAGCAGTAACTAAATTTAGGGAAGTTAAATACTTAGTATATGAGTTAGCAGAAATTGAAAACTCAGTATACAAGTTGGCTACAGAAATAAAAAAGACTCAAAAAAGGACAAATGCCCTAGAAAAAATACAGATCCCAAAATATGAGTATCAAGTAAAATACATAAGTGACGTGCTAGAGGAAAAGGAAAGGGAAGATTTTTTCAGACTTAAAAAGGTAAAGGACATGAAGAACAGAGTATAAAAACTTTGTTCTTTTTCTTTTAATTAAAAATTAAGACTTTAAAAGGATTTTTTGTATTAATATAGAAGTATATAAACAAGTATGTAAAAATTTTATTAAACATTGTAAAGGGTTACCTTTTAGAAACATATGAGGGAAATTATGTTAATAATTTTCTGTGTATTATAAAATATAATAGGGGGTTTAAGTAATATGAAAAGATTAAAGAGAACAATAGCTACAGTTACAATATTAGTAATGATATTTGGCATGGTGGGTATATCAGCATTGGCTGCAACTAAGTTTACAGATATAGAAGGCCATTGGGCTAAAGATTACATAGAAAAAATGGCCGAAAAGGGTATTATATCAGGTTACCTAGATAATACCTTTAAGCCATCACAAAATATAAGTAAAGTTTCAACAATAGTAACCCTATATAAAATTGTTAAGGCTTCGGATAAACTTGGAGATCTAGATATAACAGACACTGTTGAAAAGTATAAATCAGTAATGGTAAGCAATGATATTCCAACATGGGCCTATGAATCAGTTGCCTTTGCATTAGAAAAAGATATTGTTGATCAAAGTGAACTATCAAGCTTTATTGTAGATGGGGTTCAACAAAATGCAACTAGAAGCGAAGTAGCCATATATTTTGGTAAAACATTAAATCTATACTTAAAACAAGATCTAGGAAGTAAAATATATAACCTGGATTTTAATGATGCCTTTAAAATTAGCAAAGATGCACTTCCATATATTGAATTACTTAAAAATAATGAAATTCTAAGTGGAGACGCACAGGGAAACTTTAATCCTGACCAGTATATCCAAAGAGCTGCTGTGGCAAAAATGCTTTCCATTTCCTATGAAATACTGGAGGATTTAGAGTTAGAGGAAGAGACCATAATTGATGAAGAAACTGAAGATGAAGAAAAGACCTTAGATATAAGAGAAGGAAAAATTGATCTAGTTGAAGATGATATCAATGTGATTAGAGTTATTTATGATAATTATGAGAAGGAAACCTACCTGGTAAATGATGAAGTTGAAATATCAATAAATGATATAGATTCGGATTTAGACGACCTTGTGGTAGGAGCAAATGTGAAGTTATATTTTGAAAATGATAAGCTAATCAAAATAGTAACTGATGACGCTGAAAGCTTTGAAGAGGGAGAAGTTTATAGCATAATAGATATGGATTCATACTATCTAATAACCCTTAAAAACGAAAATAACAAAAAGAGAACATTTAAGATGAAGGCAACGGCCAAGGTAGAAATTGATGGTGAAAGAGAAGATGCTGAAGAGCTAGAAAAAGGACAAAGCATAGAAGAGATAGAAATTGATGGTGAATATATAGAAAGTATATCAGTAGAAAATGATGAGAGGGTATATGAAGGTATAATTGAAACTCCGGTTACCTTCGGTGAATATCCTAAGATAGTAATAAAAACCTATGGACAAAAAACCTTAGAATTTGAAGTGGATGAAGATGCAGATGTAGAGAAAAATGATAAAAATAGATCCTTACAATCATTAACTAAGGGAGATTTAGTAACTCTATATACTGAAGATAATATAGTTGTTAAAATTACAGCTGTAAGTATTGAAGAAGACGATGAAGGTGTTATAAGAGAAATTGTAATTTCAGACTATCCTAAAATTACAATAGAAAATGACAATGATGAACTTATTACCTATGACTTAGACGATGATGCAGATATAGAAATTGATGATGAAGATGCAGAAATATATGATCTAAGACTAGGCTACAGAGTAGATTTAGAAATAGAAAGTGGAACGATTAAAGGCTTAGAAGCAGAGGCAATAGATACCTCAAGTAGTATTACGGGTATTATAACAGAAATTTATGAAGATAATGAAGCCATAATAGTTGAAGTAAGAGATTACAGTGGTAATAAAGAAAAACTTTCGGTAGATGCCGATGATGCTAAAATCTATGATACAGATAATGATAGAATTTCCTTTGATGATTTAGATGAAGACGATGAAGTTTTAATCTTTGGTGAAAAGGATACAGGAATATTTAATTATATAGCCGAAAGAATTTTAATTATAAAGGAAAATTAATTTATATTATTGACAAACATATAATGTTTCGATGTCAATACCATTTAATTTAAGGGAGATTAAAATCTCCCTTAAATTAATAATAAAAAATTAAGAATATTTTTATTTTATCATCTGTAATATTTAAATTTCCCATATACTCAGTGGCTTTTATATTACAAACATGTGGATAAAAGGGACTTCATAGGGTCAAACTGGGATTAAATATTGCAGACAAGTAACTATTATATTAATAGTATAAATTGATGGGAGGTATGATTGTGGAAAAGGCAATGATAAGAATGAGAATGAGTATGCATGATGCCCATTATGGTGGTAATTTAGTGGATGGAGCCAAAATGCTCCAATTATTTGGTGACGTGGCAACAGAACTTTTGATAAGACATGATGGTGATGAAGGACTATTTGCAGCATATGAAAGTGTAGAATTTACAGCGCCAGTATATGCAGGGGATTACATAGAAGCAGTAGGAGAAATAATCAAGGTAGGAAATACTTCAAGAAAAATGAAATTTGAAGCAAGGAAGGTTATCATACCAAGAACAGATATAAATGAATCGGCCTGTGATGTACTAAAGGAGCCCATAGTAGTATGCAGAGCCATTGGAACTTGTGTTGTACCTAAGGATAAGCAAAGAAAGTAAAAAAATTTAAAAGAAAGCAGGTGTAATAAATGGAGAAGTTAATAATAACTGCTGCACTTACTGGAGCAGAGGTGACTAAAGAGCAGCAGCCTAATTTACCTGTAACGCCTGATGAAATAGCTGAGGCTGCATATGAGTGCTATAAAGCAGGGGCATCCATAGTTCATGTTCATGCAAGGGATAATGAGGGAAACCCCACACAATCCTATGAGGTATATAAAGAAATTAAAGAAAAAATAGAAACTAAATGTAATGTTATAGTACAGCCATCCACAGGAGGAGCAACCTGGCATACACCTGAGGAAAGACTTCAACCAGTGAAGCTTAAACCAGAAATGGCAACCCTAAGCTGTGGAACATGTAACTTTGGACCAGATATATTCATGAACTCAGAAGAATACATAGAAAAATTTGCTATGAAAATGAAAGAACTAGGAGTAAAACCAGAAATAGAAGTTTTTGAAAAGGGAATGATAAACAACGCCCTTAGATTAGTTAAGAAGGGAATACTAGATGGACCATTACATTTTGACTTTGTACTAGGGGTTCCAGGGGCATGTCCAGGAACACCACAGGACCTTATGTACATGGTTGGTAGTATACCAGCAGATTCTACTTGGACAGTGGCTGGAATAGGCAAATCAGAACTACCATTAGCCATTATGGCAATAATTATGGGAGGGCACGTTAGGGTAGGTTTTGAAGATAATATATACTATTCAAAGGGAGTTCTAGCAGAGTCCAATGCCCAGCTAGTAGAGCGTATAGTTCGCATAGCTAAAGAGGCTGGCAGGGAAGTAGCTACACCAGAGGAAGCAAGAAAAATACTAGGAATAACTTCTAAATAAGGGACGAGGAAAACCTTTACCGGTCGAACCTGATTTATTTAAATTGAAGAATTTGTTCTCTGCCATATAAATTTTTAAAAGGATTTTGTACACTTATGGAGAATAAATACAATATATAGGGGGTGTACAAAATGCTATTGACAGGAAGACTTTATTTAGCTTATTTTTGTTCACAATGTAGTAAGTTCGAGGAATTCGAAATAAATCTATTTAAGCTTAAAAAGGATCTAGAGCTAATAGTTAGGAGTAGCTGTAGTGATGAATATATATCGGTAAAAACTTACGATTATAAGACTTTTTATTTTTCGGTACCTTGTATAGCATGTAATACTCGACACGTATATAAATATACTTTGTCTGCTATACTTAAGAATAAACGTAAAAAGTTTAGATGTAGACTTTCTAACTTGGATATACTCTGCATCGGAGAAGAAAAATATATTGAAGATATAGTAGAAAAGTCTACCAGAGATCTAAATGAAATTATGGCAAAATGTGGATTTGATGAATATATAGAAAATCCTAACTTAATGATAAAAACTTTAGATAAAATCCATGAAATTGCAGAGAAGGGTAACTTATATTGTGACTGTGGTGGAAGGGAAATAGATATAAATTTATTCTCCGATAGAATAGAATTAAGATGTATAAAATGCCATAGTGTAAATATAATATATGCAGAAAATTATTCGGATTATAAAAACCTAATAAATAAAAATATGATAGAACTCCATAAAGAATCCTTTACATGCTTAGATTCAATATACCATTCGGGAAGATAGAATAAATAAAAGACCAAGGCTGTTATTAACTGCCCTGGTCTTATTGTGATTTTTGCTAAAAAACTCAAATCCTTCGTAACCTGTCACCTGTAACCTTCTAATATGGCAGGTATTCTACTTCCGTATCAAAATTACTTAAATAGTTATCCCTGTTTATGGAAAAATAATTCATATTAAGTTCCCTAATATATTCTCCAGTTTCATCATTTATATATCCTGAGGCCCAAGTAGCATCTACTATTATCCACTTACCGTTAATTTGTATTTCATTCCAAGCGTGATATGTACCTTTGTTACTTGCACTTACTATTCTAGCAGGGATATCCGATGCCCTAAGTAATGCTGCATAGAGATAGGATATTTCATCACAATCTCCTTTTTTGTCTTCATAGACCTTTTTAGCACTTCTAGGAGTAGTGCTATTCGTATTTCCATTAATATCGTAATCGATATTGTTTGATATCCATTTCAATATTTCAGTTGCCTTGTCATATTCACTATAATACCCCGTAGTGATTTCTTTAGCTAAAGCTATTATATCTGGATCATCACTTTCAACCATACGACTTGGTATAAGATATCTCAAATAATCATCGCTTGTATTTACAACACTAAACTGAAGTATGTAATGGGTCAAATTATTTTCATCAAAGGGTGTTCCAATTATAATATTGTGTTTGCCTAGTCCGAAGGGAGTAGGGATACTTACATCAAATTTTTTATTTTCCACTGGAATTTGAAGCTCTACCTTATCATTTCCTTTACTTACCTGAACGAAGAGGTATTCAAGGTCCTCCTTAAGAGAACCCTTGAACTCAACTTTATTGTAGGCTTCCATATTAGAATAAATTTCAGATTCTAAAGTAAAACCTTTTTTAAAAAATTCATCATACTCCATGTAATGCTCAACATTTGTATCCACAGTTTCTTCATGAATTACAAAGGTATTCATAATATTTCTAAACATTTCTTGTAGTTGACTATCACTAGAATTTGAAGTATATGTGAATGTCACCATAAACCCAGTTTTGTCAATTAAAAAATAATATTTTACTTGGTTGATGTCAGAATCAAGGGAAGAAAGCTTTAGATATTCAACATGCATATCTATATCATTAATAGTTATGTCATTATTACCTGTAAAAAGCACATTATTTTTATTTTTTTCATATATTGATAGCTTATTATCTTCATAAAACTTATCTAGTGTAATTTGAGAGTCAAACTCAACTATCTCCATATTAAGATTTACATTGTTTTCTTCATCCACATATTGAAATTCATAGTTTTCTTCGTCGATTACACTCCAATCATAGGGTAGTTTAAATTCTAGGTTGTAATCTGCAAGGGTTACTAGAATAATTTCTTCATCATCAATAAATTCTATAGGATTACCATTATTGGCGGTATCCTCTAATATAACTGTTCTAGTATCATTATCCCAATCAACATTTATTCCAAGACTTTCACCTACAAACCTAACAGGAACTAAAGTTCTATCATCGATTATTGTAGGAGATACATCTAGCTTAAACTCTTTCCCATTTTTGTAGGCAGTATCACTATCAATGACTAATTTTATGTAGTCATTATCCTTATATGCTTTAACAGTTCTAGTATCTCCATACCATTCAACTGTGGCTCCAAAATACTCAAAAATGGCTCTCATGGGAACCATAGTTCTATCATTTATGATAGTAGGATCAACGTCGAATTCTAAAAATTCTCCATTTAGCTGGACTTTTAGTGGTGGAACTTTATTTTCATCTACTATTGCATATGCATTTATACTAAATGCAGAAAACATAATTAATATAGCCATAAGAATCATAAAAATTCTTTTCATAAAAACACCTCCTTAAGGTTGGCCATTAGCTAATCCTTTTCTTACTTTATTTAAATATATCATATATATTATTAATAATACCTTTTTAGTATAATATTTAAAACAAATGTATAATATGTGTAATATAACTGTAATAATTATATATAGGCAAATTTATTATAATAATATAAAAATTTCCTTATAGGTTATAGTTTTAATTCAACTATGTTATAATTATGTATGATAAGCGTGAAATAAAAATAAATCTAGGGGGTTGTCTTTGATTATGGATAGGAGTTTAGCTATCAACCTTGTAAGGGTAACTGAAGCAGCAGCACTAGGCGGTGCAAAATATATGGGACGAGGAGACAAAAATCTAGCAGATCAAGCGGCTGTAGATGGAATGAGAAATATGTTTGATACCATGGATATCGATGGAATAGTTGTGATTGGTGAAGGTGAGCTTGATGAAGCTCCTATGCTTTACATAGGAGAAAGGGTTGGAATGTGTGGGGTAAACTCACAAAAAGTTGATATAGCCGTTGACCCTTTAGATGGAACTATTTCAGTGGCCAAGGGATTACCAAATGCTATAGCAGTTGTGGCTATGGCACCTAGAGGATGCTTACTTGAGGCTCCAGATACATATATGTATAAGCTAGCAGTAGGTCCGAAAGCTAAAGGAGTAATAGACTTAAACGCCCCAGTTAAAGAAAATCTTATAAATATTGCAAAGGCCCTAAATAAAGAGATAACAGATCTTACTGTTACAATGCTTGATAGAGAAAGACATAGTGATATCATAAGAGAATGTAGGGAGCTTGGAACAAGAATAAAATTATTTAGAGATGGTGATGTTGCAGCAGCAATAGCTACTTGCTTTGAGCATACAGGAGTCGACGTTCTCATAGGACAAGGTGGTGCCCCAGAGGGAGTAATAGCAGCTGTAGCCCTTAAATGTTTAGGTGGAGAGATGCAAGGCAAACTGACCCCCTTTAGTAGTGAAGAAGAAGAAAGATGTAAGAAAATGCAAGTACCTATAGATAAAGTATTTAAACTAGATGATCTTGCAAAGGGAGATGAAGTTTACTTTGCTGCCACAGGAGTATCCGATGGAGACCTTTTGAGGGGTGTAACTTTCCTAGGAGATAACATAGCTAAGACCCATTCTGTAGTTATGAGATCAGAAACTGGAACAATAAGATTTGTTGAAGCTATTCATAGATTAGATAAAAAACCATCATATGCAAAATAGAAAAACAGGTAACAGGGAACAGAAAATGATTAGTTAACAGGTAATAGATAACAGGTAGTAGGTTGCTTTATTAGGAATTAAAAGACCTAAAGTAATTGACCTGAGTCCTGTAACCTATAACCTGTAACTCGTTTTTACTGATACCTGTCACCTAAAATCTCGGAGGTGCAAACTTGGATTTATTACAACTTAAAAAAAAGAAGATTTCAGAATTGCGGGAAATAGCTAAGACTTTAAAGATTAAAGGATATAGTAAATACAAAAAAGATGAATTGATAAAGCTTATAACTGATAATAAACAGGAATCTGAAAATAATAGGAATGAAGAGTGTAAAATAGACAATGCTATTTCAAGGGCAAATCTTCCCGATAAAATCAATGATGAAATAGAAAAAAATAATGAGGCAGATCTAGTTGAAGGTGTACTTGAGATTATGCCCGATGGATTTGGCTTTATGAGATTTCATAACTTTTTATCTAGTGAACTTGATGTTTATGTCTCTCCTTCCCAAATTAGAAAATTCAATCTAAAAACTGGTGATAAAATACAAGGGATTACTAGACCAGCAAAAAGCAGTGAGAAATTTAGAGCACTTTTGTATGTGCAAAAGGTAAATGGAGATAATCCTGAGGTTGCTTCAAAGAGACCTAATTTTGAGAACCTTACTCCTATCTATCCAGATCAGAGATTAACCTTGGAGATTAATCCATCAGATTTGTCAATGAGACTAATAGACTTTATAGCACCAATTGGAAAGGGACAGAGAGGACTCATAGTTGCCCCACCTAAGGCAGGAAAAACTATCTTGCTCCAAAAGATTGCAAAAAGCATTTCTCAAAACTATCCCGATGTTGAAATAATTGTATTACTCATAGATGAACGACCAGAAGAAGTTACTGATATGAAGCGTTCAATAGACGCTGAAGTAATTTACTCGACCTTTGATGAGCTTCCAAATCATCACATTAAGGTTGCAGAAATGGTGCTAAACAGAGCCCAAAGGCTAGTGGAGCAGAAAAAGGATGTAGTAATATTACTAGATAGTATAACAAGGCTGGCTAGAGCATATAACCTTACAATACCAGCCACAGGAAGAACCCTTTCAGGTGGTTTAGACCCAGCTGCCCTTCACAAACCAAAGAGATTCTTTGGAGCAGCAAGAAATATAGAAGAGGGAGGAAGTCTTACTATTCTTGCTACAGCCCTTATAGAAACCGGTAGTAGAATGGATGATGTAATCTATGAGGAATTTAAGGGAACAGGCAATATGGAACTCCATCTAGATAGAAAATTATCAGAAAAGAGGATATTCCCAGCAGTAGATATAAACAGATCCGGTACCAGAAGAGAAGAACTTCTTCTAAATCAAAAAGAGCTTGAAACTATTTGGAATATAAGAAGAGCTTTAGGAAACAATAATACCCAAGAGGTAACTGAATCCATTATAAACCAATTAATGGTTACTAAAACTAATGATGAGTTCATAGATAAGATGAGAAAAAGTATTTTTTAAATCTTGCAATGAAAATGATGCTATGTTATAATTTAATGGTTGACAAAGAAAAGTAGATTTATTAATATATATAGAAGAAATACAATGAAAGAGGTGAAACTCATGAAAGAAGGAATTCATCCAAAATATGAAAAGACTATGGTTAAATGCGCTTGCGGAAATACTTTTGAAACAAGATCAACTAAAGATGAAATCAGAGTAGAAATTTGTTCTGAATGCCATCCATTCTACACTGGAAACCAAAAAACTGTAGAACGTGGTGGTAGAGCAGAGAAATTCAAGAAAAAGTACGGCATTAAGTAATAGGGTATTATCAAGAAGATTCAATCAGGTTAGAGAAAAAATTTCTCTAACCTTATTTTATGTATAAAAAACAGGTAACAGGTCATAGGTTACAGGTTACAGGAATGATTAGTTGCAGGTAACAGGTGGCGGGTAACGGGCAATAGAGTAGTCTATAAGGTGTTAAAAAGACCCAAAAGAATTGACTCTAGTTCTGTTCCCTGTGACCTATAACCTGTAACATGGTTTTCTGTCACCTGATACCTGTCACCTGATACCTGAAAACCGGAGGTTTTTAATGGCTAAACTATACTTTAGATATGGAGCTATGAATAGTGGAAAAACAACAAATTTAATGCAAGTTGCTCACAATTATAAAGAACGTGGAATGCAGTCCATCGTTATTAAACCCCAAACAGATATTAAAGGTGGTAAAAAAGTAGTATCTAGATTAGGAGTTTCTCAAAAAGTAGATATGTTGATTGATGACAAACAAAATATATATGACGAAATAGTAAAGTGGATAGATGGAAATGGAGACTTACACTGCGTCCTTGTGGATGAAGTTCAATTTATGAAGAAAGAACAAATTGACCAACTTTTTGAAATAGCAGTAAAATTAAATATACCAGTAATATGCTACGGACTTAGAACAGATTTTAAAATGGATGGATTTGAAGGCAGCGAGAGATTATTATTATTAGCCCATAGTATAGAAGAACTTAAAACCATATGTACCTGTGGGAAAAAGGCTGTACTTAATGGAAGAAAGATAAATGGGAAATTTGTATTTGAAGGTCAGCAGGTGGCAATAGATAATGTAGGGGATGTGACCTATCAATCCCTATGTGCAGAATGTTATTTCAAATATAAAGAAAATAATGAATAAATAGGCTTATAAAAATTATTATACTACCATATAAATATAAAATTATGGGTCTTACATAAATCATATGTTATAATTACAATTAGGTAACAGGGAAGAACATGAAGAGTGTTTTGATAGATTATCGATTTTGATGTTTGACCTAAAAGATTGACCTTAAAACTAAGAACTAAGAGCTGAGAACTAACAATGCGTCGTTAGACGCCTTTGTTCTAGAAAGTTGGTGAATTATGAGCAAGGTAAGTGTAGGCGGCCAAGCCCTTATAGAAGGGGTTATGATGAAGGGGCCTGACAAAATATCTATGGCAGTAAGAAAGATGGATGGAGAAATTATAATAAAAGAGGAGTCAGTAAGTAAAATAGAGAAATCAAAGCTAGTAAAAATTCCAATATTCAGGGGAGTTATAGCCCTTATAAATTCTATGGTTACTGGTATAAAAGCCTTAACCTATTCTGCCCAATTTTTCGAGGAAGGCTATGAAGAGGAAGAAAAGAGTAGACTTGAAAAGTGGATAGATAAAAAATTTGGAGACAGAGCCGATGATATAATGATATATATTTCAGTGGCATTGGCAATAGCTATGGCAATCCTTATATTTATGATTATACCCACCTTTATAATAAATTTTCTAAAGACTAAAATAAATAATGACTTAGTATTAAGTGCCTTAGAGGGTATACTAAAAATAGTTATGTTTCTTGCATATATCGGTTTCATTTCAAAGCTCAAGGAAGTCCAAAGAGTATTTCAATATCATGGTGCTGAACATAAGGCAATACATTGTTACGAAAGCGGTAAATCCCTTACAGTAGAAAATGCCAGAAGTTTTACAAGACTTCATCCAAGATGTGGTACTAGCTTTTTGCTTATTGTTATGGTTACAAGTATATTGATATTCTCCCTATTTGGATGGGGAAATCCTCTCCTTAGAGTACTACTTAAACTAGTATTTTTACCATTAGTAGCTGGTATATCCTACGAAATAATTAAACTTTCATCAAAAAGTAATTCAAAATTACTATGTGCCATTAGTTATCCAGGGCTTATGTTACAAAAATTAACTACCCAAGAACCCGATGACAGTCAATTAGAGGTAGCTATAGCAGCCCTTAAAAGTGCCATAAAATTAGATGAGGATAATGACAGATGATAAGTATTAATCAAGCATTAAAAGAAACGGTGGGAAAACTAGAGGGGATAGCTACTACACCTCTTTTAGATGCCCAGGTCTTACTTTCTAATGTACTTCAAAAAGATAGGTTATATATTATATTAAATGGAGATAAAATATTAACTAAAGATGAATATAATGAGTATAATAAAATGATAGACCTAAGACTGCAAGGGGTTCCAGTTCAATATATAGTAAAAAAGCAGGAATTTATGGGACTAGACTTTATGGTGGATAAAGGGGTACTTATTCCAAGGCCCGATACGGAAATATTAGTTGAAAAGGTTTTAAGCCATATAAAGAAAGATAAGGAATATAGAATAATCGATATAGGTACTGGTAGTGGTGCCATAACGGTGAGTCTTGCTAAATATATAGAAAAATCCTATGTATATTCTGTGGATATATCTGAAAAAGCCATAGAAATAGCAAAAACCAATGCAGAAAAACATGGAGTATTATCAAAAATAAATTTCCTGCAGGGCAGTTTATTTGAACCCATTGAGAATATAGGAATTAAGGGAAAGATAGACATATTAGTCTCAAATCCTCCCTATATTCCAAGTAAAGATATAGAAAATCTACAGGTAGAGGTGTCGAAATATGAGCCCAAAATTGCATTAGATGGTGGAGAAGATGGCCTAGATTTTTACAGAAAAATTATTTATCACAGCAGAAATTATCTAAAAAAAGGGGGCTACATAGCCTTAGAGGTAGGACATGATCAAGCTCAAAGAGTAAAGGAAATAATGGAGAGTTATGAAGAATATGTGGATATAGAGATAACTAAAGACTTAGCAGGTATAGATAGGGTAGTCAGTGGAACTTACAATTATTAATGGGGTGATATTATGTTTGATAAACTTAATTTTATAGAAGAAAAGTATGAAGATTTAAGTAAAAAAATTGCCGATCCAGAAATAATAAGCGATCAACCTACGTGGCAAAAGTATATGAAGGAGCATGCTTCATTAAAGCCTATAGTAGATAAGTATAAAGAATATAAGGAAGTACTAGAGGGGATAGAAGAGGCAAAGGGAATTTTAAATGAAAGTAAAGATGAAGAATTTAGAGAAATGGCTAAAATGGAGCTTGAAGAACTGGAAACTAAAATAGAGCCATTACAACAAGAGCTTAAGATTTTACTTATACCAAAGGATCCTAACGATGAAAAGAATGTTATTGTTGAAATAAGAGCTGGAGCCGGTGGAGATGAAGCTGGATTATTTGCTGCAGAGCTTTTTAGACTATACTCAAGATATGCAGAAAGAAAAAGATGGAAAATAGAAATGATGAGTTTAAATGAAACAGGGGTAGGAGGAATAAAGGAAGTTATCTTTATGATAAAGGGTAATGGAGCCTACTCAAGACTTAAATATGAAAGTGGAGTTCATAGGGTACAGAGAATTCCATCTACAGAATCTGGAGGTAGAATCCATACATCAACTGCTACAGTAGCCGTTCTTCCTGAAGTTGATGATGTGGAAGTTGAAATTCATCAAAATGACCTTAGAGTAGATGTATTTAGATCATCGGGTAATGGGGGACAAAGTGTTAATACTACTGACTCTGCCGTAAGAATTACCCACCTACCTACTGGTATGGTAGTAACTTGTCAAGATGAAAAATCACAGCTTAAAAATAAGGAAAAGGCATTAAAAGTACTTAAGGCTAGACTTTATGAGCAAATCATGGCTGAACAAAATGCAGAAATAGCAGAGGCAAGAAAAAGTCAAGTTGGATCAGGGGAAAGAAGTGAAAAAATCAGAACATACAATTATCCACAAAGCCGTGTAACAGACCATAGAATAGGATTAACTATCCACAGGTTAAATCAGTTTCTAGATGGGGAAATAGATGAAGTGGTAGACGCGCTAATTACAACTGACCAAGCAGAAAAACTAAAGAAATTAAGCTAATAAATAGGGACAACACAAAGGGTGTTGTCCTTTTTGGATACAAGGGTACAATTATTCTATATCCTACTTGCTTTAGGAATGTTAAAAAATTAACTTAATTTATAAGCTGTTGAAAAAATTGGATAGTAGGAGTATACTAATAAGCAGTAAATTATTATATTAAAAATAAACCCCTGGGAATAATAATACAAATAATAAAAATTTTGCTATTAGATATCAGTCATTTATAGAAGCAATATATAATCATATAAATCAAGCTTCAAAATGGATAACAACTACAAAATGAAAAGAAGGTGTAAGTATGGTATTTAGTAGCTTAGTAGTCACGTAAAGCTCCTTTTAAATTATAAACACCAAAAAATTTGAAGGGAGTAATTAAATTGGAGCCAAAACTACTATTTCTACTGCATATAGCAATTATTTTATTAGCGGCAAACATAGGTGGACTAGTCAGTAAAAGATTTAAACAACCAGCAGTACTAGGCCAAATATTGGTAGGTATAATATTAGGAATGGGTTTTATAGAAAAAACAGAAACCATAGAACATCTAGCGGAAATCGGAGTAATATTTTTAATGTTTAATGCAGGTCTTGAAACAGATGTTAATGAACTTAAAGCCTCTGGCAAATCATCTTCATTAATTGCCCTAGGAGGAGTACTTACTCCCTTGATATTAGTAACCGGCGGGATATATGTACTAACTAAAAATTTTATAGCAAGTATATTTATGGGAGTAATTTCTACAGCCACAAGTGTCAGTATATCAGTACAAACCCTTAGGGAAATAGGAAAAATGAAGACAAAACAAGGTATAGGTATTCTAGGAGCTGCCATTATAGATGATGTAGTAGGTATCATACTACTTACAGTGGTTGTTGGAGTAGTAAAACCTGGGCCTGAAAACAGTCTATTCTTAGTAATAAGCAAAATAATCACATTTTTCATAATAACATTTATAATTGGATATATCGTAATAAAGGGACTATCAAAACTATCAACGAAGGTTTATTTAGAAGATAGAATAATTACATTCGCAATAATTTTCTGTTTTATACTTGCTTTTCTATCAGAGGAACTAGGAGTAGCAGCAATAACAGGGGCTTACTTTTCAGGAATAGTTTTTTCCATGACCACCCACAGATATAAATTATCCCATGAGGTCCATAAATTATCTATGATTATGTTTACTCCAATATTTTTTGTAGCAATAGGATTAGGAGTTGATATAGTATCGGCTATGAAGGCCCTTGGAGTAGGAATGGTTATCATTGTATTAGGAGGACTGGGAAAGGTTATTGGTTGTGGACTTGGAGCCCGTATATCAGGTTTCCCAAAAAGAGAATCCTTGCAGATTGGTATTGGGATGGTGCCTAGAGCTGAAGTATCCATAATAATAGCCAATTTAGGGGTAGCAATAGGGGTTATAACTAGAAAGGAAATGGCAGCAGTTATACTAATGGTTTTAGTAACCACCCTTATAACACCATCTTTATTAAAATGGAGCTTCACCCCAAAGGAAACTAAGGCCAGCTAAACGATGACTAATGTCATCGTTTTTTTATTGCATAAAAGATTATACATCTTAAATTTGCTAAATTCAAGCAATACAGAGAGTAATAAACTATTATCAGTAAATATTGGTTTTCATTTTTCGCCTAAAAGAATGACTTTAAAACTAGGAACTGAGAATGATCAACTAAGAACTAACAATGGATGGTTTATATAATTAATTTAGTTTTTTGCATATATATGATAAACTGTATTTGGATCAATGAATTTATATTTTTATCTTTGCCATCAGCTATGGACCTATATTATAAAGTTTTACAAAATAGAAAAGGAGGATACCTTTGAATAACTTAAACAAAGATAAAATAATTAAAATATCCACCATTGCTTTACTTGTATTAGTGCTTGTACATTCAATATTAGGAACCATATCATTTGATAGCTTTTTCAATTTAAAAGCCTTAGAAATAATTATAGCAGGTATATTTATATCGGTTATAATTAGTTATTCCTTTGATACATTGGTATTCACAATAGGAGTTATAAGAGAGAGTTTTAAAAGCCAAATAGACTATGAAAGTGATATATTTACCATATACGAATTTTCTAAAGAAATAAAAAAGAATGGAGCTCTAAAGCTACAGCCTGAAATTGCTAGATTGGAAAATGACTTTATTAGGGATGCTATGAATTTAATATGTGATTGTGAAAGTGTACAAAGTATTAGAGAAGTCCTTGAAAAAGACATAGAGTCAAGGAAAATAAAATTGCTTAGGGCATATAACCTATTAAAAATGATCTCCCAAGTGGCACCGGCATTTGGCCTTATAGGCACCCTGTTGGGAATGATAGGATTGCTGTCAAATATGGACAATCCACAACTAATAGTATCCAATATGTCATCGGCATTAGTTAGTACATTGTATGGGGCCCTTATAGCCAATTTTATAGCAATTCCCCTTATGGGAAGGGTAATGGAGCTAATAAATAAAAAAACCCTGCAATATAAAATAATAGCGGAGGGAGTAATACTCATAGCCAAAAACGAAACAGTTAGAAATGTATTTGATAAAATGAATGTTATGCTTCCCGACCATAAGAGACTTCAATATCCTAAAAAACCTCTAAGGAAAGGGGTATATGGTACAAATGAAATTCCACTATGAAGAAAATAATATGGATTACGAAGGAGATATATCAAATAGCTGGATGATAATATACAGCGATATGATAACCATAATACTATGCTTTTTTATTATCTTTTTTACTTTTACAGCAGAGGAAAATACACTGTTATTTAAGCTTAAGAATTCACTGGAAAATAAAGTGAGTAAGCTAAATACAGAGGTAGAAGAATTAAATACAGTAAATGAAAGACTGAAAAAGGAGACTGCCAGTCTATCTCAAAAATTATTTAACCTTACAAATATAGAAAGGGATGTAAAAACATCTAATGAAGATTTTATTTCATTCCTTAGGGATAATAATTTATTAGAAGATGTAACTATATTGGAGGATGAAAACCAGCTGGTAATTAGATTTAAAGATAGCATTCTATTTGATAGTGGAGAGGCAGAGATTAGACAAGAGGGCTATGAAGTATTAGATAGAATTGCAGATAAATTAAAAAAGATTGAGAATGACTTTGTGGTTGAAGGATATACCGATAATGTACCTATAAAAACCCATGAATTTCCATCAAACTGGGAACTATCTTCCGCAAGGGCAATAAATGTAGTAAAATTCTTTATAAATAACAAAAATATAAATGAAGATAGAATATCCTTTAGTGGTTGGGGAGAGAGAAAACCTATAGCTTCCAACGATACCGAAGAAGGTAGAGCAAAAAATAGAAGAATAGAGATAAAAATAATTAATTAAAAATTAGCCAGATTTTGGTAAGATCTCTTTATTTAATTTAGATCATCGTACAGAAATGTACGATTTTTCTATGGATTTATTCCCTGTAACCTGTTACATAGTTTTAAAAGTTCTGTCCAATTCACATTGTTCATATAATTAAATAGCCTTACAAAATATAAATAGGATGTGATAAGATTATGATAAATATTATGACAATAACCCTCATTGGATTTACAGCAGGTGTATTGGGCACTGGGCTAGGTGGACTTTTAGCTATAATATTAGGAAAACCTAGCGAAAGACTACTTAGCTTTATATTAGGCTTTTCAGCAGGGATAATGCTCACAATAGTATGTTTTGATCTTCTGCCTGAAGCCTTTGAAATAGGAGATTTTATAGTATCAATTTTGGGTATAATAGCAGGAGTAATAATGATAATAGTAATTGATGAGGGACTTCACGGCTATAAGGGAACAGGGACAGATTCCAATAGAAACCTAGTAAAAATGGGACTATTAATAGGGCTAGGAGTAGCTATGCATAACTTCCCAGAGGGATTAGCCATAGGGTCGGGATTTATGGCAAGACAGGAACTGGGGATAGGAATAGCCATAGTGATAGCACTACATAATATTCCAGAAGGCATATCCATGGCTGCGCCTATGAGAGTAGGAGGCTTATCGAGATTTAGTTCCCTTTTATACACTATGCTAGTTGGTCTACCTATGGGACTTGGAGCATATATTGGAGCTATGTTAGGAGAAATATCACAGGTTTTAATATCTTTTTGCCTTGCCTTTGCAGGAGGGACTATGCTATATATAACCTGTGGAGAATTAATTCCTAGCTCCAATAGAATACATAGGGGTAAAAGCACCAATATAGGACTAATAATTGGGTTCATAATTGGTTTAATGATAACAAGGTAAAATAATTGACAATAAACACCTTAGAATTTACAATTAGAACAGAAAATTGAATATGAAGGATCTTTATGAAAGGTTTGATGGAATTGAAAAAGACAAAAATAGTAGATATTGATATTAACCATATTGACATGGTGGTCCTGTCTGAAGCTGCAAATATACTAAAAAATGGTGGAACCGTAGCCTTCCCAACGGAAACGGTCTATGGACTTGGAGCCAATGCACTAGATAAAAATGCAATATCTAAAATATTTAAGGCTAAGGGAAGACCATCGGACAACCCTTTAATTGTACATATAGCGGATTTTGACGATTTACATGAATTGGTTTTAAATATACCAAAGAAAGCAGAAATGCTTATGGAAAAATTCTGGCCAGGGCCACTGACTATGATATTTAAAAAGTCAATGAAAGTACCAGAGAATGTAACGGCAGACCTTGATACTGTAGCCATACGAATGCCTTCCCATCCCATAGCCAATAAACTAATTGAGCTTACTGGCCTACCAATAGCTGCTCCCAGTGCCAATCTATCTGGAAAACCTAGTCCTACGAAGGCAGAGCATGTAATTAAGGATTTAAAGGGTAGGGTAGATGCAATAGTATGTGGAGGAGATGCAGAGGTAGGGGTAGAATCAACAGTGCTTGATATTACTACAGATACACCTATGATTTTAAGGCCGGGAGGAATAACAAAGGAAGACATAGAAAAACTAGTTGGAGAAGTTGAAATAGACCCAGCAATACTTAAGAAAAATAATGGAAACTATAAACCTAAATCTCCAGGGATGAAATATACCCACTATTCCCCCGAGGCCCAGGTAATACTCATAAATGGACAAATAGATAATGTGGTAGAAAAAATAAAATCTATGCAGGAATCTAAGGAAAAGGAAGGCTATAGAGTAGGTATAATGGCCACCGATGAAACTAAAGATAGATATAATGGAGAGAATATATTATCCCTTGGAAGCAGGAAAAGATTAGAGACAGTGGCATCAAATCTATTTAAGACATTAAGGGAATTTGATGAAAGAAAAGTAGATATAATACTTTCTGAAGGCTTTGAAGAGGTTGGAGTAGGACAAGCTATCATGAATAGACTAACCAAAGCAGCAGGATATAATATAGTAGAAGCATGAAGAAAGTTAAGAATTAGAAAAGAAATTTATTGCAGTAGAGGCGATTTCAATCGCCAAGGAATGAAGGGTTAGAAAAACAAATAATAATGAATAATTAATAGGTAAAGAAAGTTAAAAGTTAAGCATTAAAAAATCTTTTGCTATTAGCCATTAGCTATCAGCCATAAGCCATGAGCCATAAGCCATAAGCCATTAGCTATTAGCAAATAGCTATACTTAATCTCCCTACTCCATACTATATACTCTC
Source organism: uncultured Eubacteriales bacterium (assembly GCA_965539935.1). Lineage (GTDB taxonomy): Bacteria > Bacillota > Clostridia > Peptostreptococcales > Caminicellaceae > CBETVX01. The sequence goes on from CBETVX010000002.1 coordinate 59,508, forward strand.
TAACAAAGGAGGTTCAAAATTGAAAATTCTTTTCGTATGTACTGGAAATACCTGTAGAAGTAGCATGGCGGAAGCTATGTTTAAGGACTTGATAAAGGATTTAGAAGGAAAGGATATTGAAGTATCTTCTGCCGGAACATGGGCCATAGAGGGACATAGTGCCTCAGCAAATGCAATAAAAATAATGAATGAAAGAAATATAGACCTTTCAAATCATAGATCAACTCCCTTAACTAAAGAACTGATAAAAAAAGCCGATCTTATACTGACGATGACAAGAAATCATAAAAATCAAATACTAAGTGTTATGCCGGAGGTAGAAGACAAGGTATACACCCTTAAGGAATTTGTAGGATATGATAGGGATGACTTAGATATTGCTGACCCCTTTGGTGGAGATATGGAAGCATACAGGCGTTCAGCAGATGAAATAGAATCAGCCCTCAAGAAAGCCCTTGAAAAGATTATTAAGAGTTAAAAAATCTTTTGCTACTAGCCATTAGCTATTTGCCATCAGCCATCAGCCATCAGCCATTAGCCATCAGCCACTTATAAGCCTTGACCCAAACCTGTTAACTGTCAACTAATTAATTAATCAATTTACTATGCAAAATTTTTTTATAAAAAATAGAGGATTTTTTTAAAATATGTCGAATATAATATAAGTTTATGCTTGATTCAGTAACTTTGCTATAAAATAGTAAATAGGAACAAAAAATTGATATAGGAGGTGTAATCTGTGAAAATAGCATTAGGAAGTGACCATGGAGGATACAATCTAAAGGAAGAGATTAAAAAACATCTGGAGAAAAAAGGAATAGAATATGTGGACTACGGAACCAATTCTACAGAGTCGGTGGATTATCCAGAGTTCGGTATGAAAGTAGCACAGGCAGTTACATCCGGTGAATGTGAAAAGGGCATAGTTTGTTGTGGAACGGGTATAGGAATTTCAATTTCAGCTAACAAAGTAAAGGGTATAAGATGTGCAGTAGTTACAGATACTTTCTCAGCGGAAATGTCAAGGGCCCATAACAATGCAAATGTACTGGCATTAGGAGAGAGAGTAGTAGGTATAGGTTTGGCACTAAAAATAGTAGACGTATGGCTTGAGACGGAATTTGAAGGCGGAAGACATGAGAGAAGAGTAAACAAAATTGGTGATATTGAAAGGAGATATTAAGTATGAAAAAAGTATTTGTTATGGACCATCCCCTTATACAACATAAATTGACCCTCATTAGAGATAAAAATACAGGTTCAAAGGAATTTAGAGAGTTGGTTAAAGAGGTTTCAATGCTTATGGCCTATGAAGTAACTAGAAGTCTTCCTTTAGAAGATGTGGAAATTGAGACTCCAGTTTGCAAAACTAAGACAAAGGTTTTATCGGGTAGGAAGCTAGGTATAGTACCTATACTTAGAGCAGGCCTTGGAATGGTAGATGGATTTCTAAGTCTTCTTCCAGCTGCTAAAGTAGGTCATGTAGGGCTTTACAGAGATCCACAGACATTAGAACCTGTAGAATACTATTGTAAATTACCTACAGATGTCAAGGAAAGGGAACTTATAGTTGTGGACCCTATGTTAGCAACCGGTGGTTCGGCTAAGGCGGCTATAGGATTTATAAAAGAAAGGGGAGCAGAAAATATTAAGCTAGTATGTCTTATAGCTGCTCCAGAGGGTATTGAGGCAGTTCATAATGAACACCCTGATGTAGATATTTATGTTGCGGCGGTGGATGAAAAACTAAATGATCATGCATACATAGTTCCAGGACTTGGTGATGCAGGAGATAGATTATTTGGAACTAAATAGTAAGATTTGAAAGGGACGGTTATAAACCGTTCCTTTCTTGATTATAATTATTTAAAAAAGTATAATAAAATTAATGATTTGTTATTTTAGTTCCATAAAAAACTAAAAACTAAAAACTGAGAACTAAGAACTAAGAACTAAGAACCAAGAACTAATAACTAATAAAGCGTTGCTTGACGCCTTAGTTTAAGGGGGGCTAAATTTGAATAGAAGGGATAAACATAATTATTATTTAGATATAGCTGAGACAGTCCTTGAAAGAGGAACTTGTCTTAGGAGAAACTATGGAGCAATTATTGTAAAGAATGATGAAATAATCGCAACGGGATATAGTGGAGCCCCCAGGGGACGTGCCAATTGTAGTGATTTGGGATACTGCATAAGAAAAAAATTAAATATTCCCAGAGGACAAAATTATGAAAAATGTCGTAGTGTACATGCTGAGGCCAATTGTATAATATCTGCCAGAAGAAGTGATATGATTGCTTCCACCCTATACTTAGTCGGCAAGGAAATGGAGACCAAAGATTATGTAGAAAATGCAAACTCATGTACGATGTGTAAAAGACTCATAATAAATGCTGGCATTAAGCAGGTCGTTATAAGAGATACAATTGATGAATTTAGAATAATAGATGTTGACCAGTGGATAGATAATGATGATTCATTAACGGATGTAGGAGGCTATTAAACACTGGATGATATAGAAAATTTTATTTATATTATTTAGGAGGCATATGTCAAGCTCCATAGAAAATATATTAAATAATAAAGATAAATATTGCAGGGAAATTAATTAAAAAATTATTAAATCCACAGTGACCTAATGTACATATTATTAAAATTGATATATAATAGAATTTAGAATTTAATTTTTATTTATATTAAGTATTCAGTGTACATGTTGCTACTAAATTATAAACCAAAAGATTTAATAATTTACCCTAAATCTGTAACCAATTTATAAGGAGTGTTAATAAAATGAAGTACCTTTTTCCTATACTTGTTGCAGTAATAATTAGTTTCGTTTTAACTCCTTTAGTAAAAAAATTAGCCCATAAAGTAGGGGCAATAGACATACCTAAGGACGATAGAAGAGTACATAAAAAACCAATACCACGCCTTGGTGGATTGGCTATGTATATAGCCTTTATAGTCAGTGTATTAATCTTTGTTGATTTAAATAAAAGCATAATAGGCATGCTTTTAGGAGCAACGGTTATAGTCATAATGGGTATAATTGATGATATAAAACCCCTTTCAGCTAAACTTAAATTAGTTATTCAAATTATGGCAGCAATGATACTAGTAGCTTTCGGGGTGAAAATTGACTACATTACTGACTTTTTTAATGCCGGAGAACTTATCTTCTTTAGTCCCATAATAAGTATACCACTAACAATCTTTTGGATTGTAGGAATAACCAACACAGTCAATTTAATAGATGGACTAGATGGTTTAGCTGCAGGCATATCGGCTATAGGAGCTATAACCCTAGCCTATGTAGCCCATGTATTAGGACAAGAAGTTATAGCTATCCTTACTTTAGCAGTGGCAGGGGCCTGTCTAGGATTTTTGCCATATAACTTTAATCCTGCCAAAATATTTATGGGTGATACAGGATCTCTATTCTTAGGATTTATACTGGCGGCTATTTCTGTTGAAGGAGCCCTAAAGGGTCCAGCAACCTTAGCCATAGTTGTACCTGTATTAGCTTTAGGACTACCTATATTTGATACAACATTTGCCATAGTCCGTAGAATATGTAGTGGAAAACCTATTATGGAGGCTGATAAAGGTCATCTTCATCATAGACTTCTTTCCCTAGGATTATGTCAAAAAAGAGCCGTACTAGTACTATACCTTATAAGTTCATTACTTGGAATTAGTGCTGCCTTTGTACTAAATCAAAAATATTTAAATAGTGCAGTGATGTTATTGATAACCGCTGCAATTGTTGCGGTGCCAATAAATCATTCCTTGATACAAAAACAAAAAAGCACAAATAAAGAATAAAATTAAGCCGGTCAAACCGGCTTTTGTCGATTTCAAAATATAGTAATGTAATATAGATTAATATGTTTTGAATTTTGAATTTTCATACACATATCTGACAGTAACTTATGATAAAAATACAAGTATGAAACATATACCTGTAAAGGAGGAATAATAGTGTCTAATAATGCCAATATTAAAATCCTATCTATTTTTGGAACTCGGCCTGAAGCTATTAAGATGGCTCCAGTGGTAAAAAAATTAGAAGAGGCAGAAGGAATAGAAAGTATAGTATGTGTAACAGCACAACATAGGGAAATGTTAGATCAAGTTTTAAATCTCTTTAATATAAAGCCAGACTATGATCTAAATATAATGAAGGCTGGACAAACCCTTGGAGAAATCACATGTAGAGCCCTTTCAGGTTTAGAAAGGGTTATAAAAGAAGTAAATCCCCATATGATACTGGTTCATGGAGATACCACAACTACATTTGTAGGGGCCTTGGCTGCCTTCTATAATAAAGTAAAAATAGGCCACGTGGAAGCAGGACTAAGAAGTGGCAATCTCTACTCACCCTATCCAGAGGAAGCAAATAGAAGTCTTACAGGAAGATTAGCCCATCTACATTTTGCTCCAACGGAAGGAAATAAGAAAAATTTACTAAATGAAGGTATAGATGAAGGAAGTATTATTATTACAGGAAATACTGTCATAGATGCACTCATAAGTGTGATTGATGATGAATATATATTTGAAGTGGACAGGTTAAATGAAATCGACTATGCCAATAAAAAAATAATTCTCCTTACATCCCATAGAAGAGAAAATCTAGGGAAGCCAATGGAAAATATCTTTACTGCGGTAAAGGAAGTGGTAGATAAAAATAATGATGTAGAAGTAGTGTTCCCAGTGCATCTTAATCCTAAAGTGAGAGAAATAGCCTTTGGAATACTGGGGGATGTGGAAAGAGTTCATTTGATAGAGCCATTAGATTACGAGCCCTTTGCTAATCTTATAAATAAATGTGATATAGTCCTTACAGACTCTGGAGGGATTCAAGAAGAAGCTCCATCCTTAGGTAAACCTGTGTTAGTTCTCAGAACGGAAACAGAAAGACCAGAAGCAGTGCAGGCAGGTACCGTTAAAATGGCAGGAATAGAAAAAGAAAAAATATTTAATTTGACAGATGAACTCATAAATAATGAAGATGAATATAATGAAATGGCTAATGCTGTAAATCCCTATGGAGATGGTAAGGCTGCCGAAAGGATAGTGAAGGCTATTAGGGAGTACTTTGGGGAGAGTTAAGAATTAAAAATTAAGAATTAAAAATTAAGAATTAAAAATTAAGAATTAAAAATTTAAAAAACAATTAATAATGAATAATTAATAGTGAATAGGTAGAAGAGTTAAGGGTTTAAAAAGCAATGAAAAATTAATAGTGAATAATGAATAGGTGAATAAAAATAAGAATTGAAAAATCTTTTGCTAATAGCCATCAGCCATCAGCCATTAGCTATTAGTCATAATCCGGTTATAAGCTCTGACTCTAAACCTGTAAACTAATAACTTGCTATTAGCTATAGACCATTAGCCCTTTAAAGGTCATAATCGTAACTCTTATGTTTCAAAGCATGTATTTTGAATTTTTTTTAACAAAAAGAAAAAAGGAAATATCGTTTCTGCAAAGTAAGTAAAGGGGGACAAAACCTACTTTGCATCAACTTAATTTCCTTTTTAAATATATTATTAACAAAAATATACATTTTAAACATAAAATACATAAATATCTGAAAAAATTTTTATAAATAAAATAATTTTAATATTATAAAGAAAAATAATAGGGACTAAATACACCTGGAAAGGATGCTGGATTGTATATTTTTTAACAATTATAGAGGAAATTTAATTATTGTACTTGTCTAATTATTTCAAATAATATAAAATTTTATATGTAATCTATATTAGGAGACAATAAATTATGGGTAAAAACTATAAAATGTATGAAAATTTAGCATTTTTGACTCATCTTGGTTTTATGATGATTATTCCTATCTTTGTAGGGGTATATATAGGAAAGTTAATTGATGAAAGATTTGGAACCGGTAGCATATTTTTATTTATATTTATAGGTGTTGGAGTCATTACTTCATTCCTAAATCTTTATAAAATAACTATGAAGAGAATTGATAAAAAAGGAAAGTGATTTTATTGAGGGCTACCAGAGATTTACAAAAAAAACTAATAAAGTGGGTAATAATTACAGATATTATTCTTATATTAATTTCACTTATATTCTTTGAAAATCCTATGACTTGGATTAGTGGACTTGTATTTGGAGGAGCAATTGGAATACTTAATTTTATGGAATTAGGAAGGACCTTAGAAACTGCCGTTACAATGACTCCGAGCAAGGCCCAAGCATATGCGGCTTCAAAATATTTTGTAAGATATATCATTACAGGGGTAGTAATATTTGTATCTTTAAAGGCAGATTACATAAATACTTTGGGAACTGTAATAGGGCTATTACTTATTAAGATTATAATAATTTCTACTAACTTATTTAATGATAAAGAGTATTTTAAAAATATTTTTAAAAGGAAGGAGGAATAACTATGGAAGGAGGTTTTGGTCCAAATATTGTTTTTACCCTGCCTGGGGGGATACCAGTAACAGAAACTGTTACGGTTACATGGTTTATAATGCTTGTTTTGGCTATTTTCTCTTACTTTGCTTCAAGGAATTTGAAAAAAGTTCCAAGTAAATTTCAAAGTGCAGTTGAAGTCTTAGTACAATCAATATATAACTTAACTAAACAAACTATGGGAGAAGATAAAATTGGTTTTGCGCCATATATGGGGACATTGCTAATATTCTTAGCGATAGCAAATATAGCCGGTTTATTTGGCTTGAGACCACCAACAGCAGATGTAAACACTACCCTTGGCTTGGCAATGATTACTTTTGTTATGATTCATGGAAATGGAATGAAATCAAAGGGTGTGGGAGAATATTTAAAAGGTTTTTTAGATCCATTCCCTGCATTATTACCACTTAATGTAATAGGTGAGCTTGCAACGCCTATTTCTCTTGGGTTCCGTTTGTTTGGTAACATAGTTGGTGGATTAATTATTATGAATTTATTATATGGAGCCCTTGGAACTTTAAGTACTAGTTTAGGTATAAATATACCTGTGTTTATGACAGCAATTCCTGCACCACTACATATATACTTTGACTTGTTTGCAGGGATATTGCAGTCTTTTATATTTACAATGCTGACCATGGTATTTGTAGCAATGGCTATGGATTAGCCCATACTTTTAGGATGGGGGTGAATACATGGAATCAACAAATTTCATAATGAGATTTTTAAACTGGCTCATGACCTTTGATAGAAAGGCATTAATCCTTGGGGCATCAGCCATAGGAGCTGGACTTGCTATGATAGCAGGCATAGGACCTGGTATAGGACAAGGCTATGCAGCTGGTAAAGGTGCAGAGGCAGTTGGAATAAACCCAAAAAGTAGCAAACAGACTACGATGGTAATGCTCTTAGGTGCAGCAGTAGCAGAAACATCGGGGATTCTTGCGTTGGTTGTTGCCTTGATTATGTTATATGGTAATCCCTTAGTAACTACTGATGGAGCAGCCATAGTAATAGCAGCATCGGCTATAGGAGCAGGTTTTTCAATGATAGCAGGTATAGGGCCAGGTATAGGACAAGGCTATGCAGCTGGTAAAGGAACAGAGGCTGTAGGTAGAAGGCCTAAATATCAATCAAGCATAGTAAGGGCTATGTTTTTAGGGCAAGCAGTAGCCCAGACAACTGGAATCTATGCACTTATCATTTCCTTAGTTTTGATGTTTGCAAATCCGTTAATAAAATTGCTTTAAATAGCTGATTAGTTTTTTACAGTTATTGGTTAAGAAGTTTTAAATAATATTATAAGACAATCTACCATAATCTTAGCAATGAAAATTGATTAAGTTTTTTTCCACACAAAAATGGTTTTATTAGGCATATGCTATTAGCTATCAGCCATAAAATATTTCAAATCACAAGATATATTTTTAAAAATTTTATACATGACAAAGAGGGAGGAATATATAATGGAACCAATTACAGGTAAAGCATTAATATTAGCTTGTTCAGCAATAGGAGCAGGCCTTGCAATGATAGCAGGTATAGGACCTGGTATAGGACAGGGGTATGCAGCAGGTAAAGGTGCAGAAGGAGTAGGTAGACAGCCTGAGGCACAAGGTGATATCGTAAGAACAATGCTTCTTGGTGCAGCCGTAGCAGAGACAACAGGTATCTACGGGCTAATCATAGCTCTAATCCTATTATTTGCTAACCCACTTGTTAATCTATTATAGGATAACTGGAGATGGCAAAACCATCTCCATATTTTCGGATTTCTACATGTAAAGGAGGTATGTAGATGCTTAAGGCTGGATTAGTAGAACCGAGTTGGACCTTTGTTTTTCAGATTATTAATACATTTATACTTTATCTAATACTAAAAAAATTATTATTTAAGCCGGTTACAGAGTTTATGGAATCTAGAGAAAATGAAATAAATAATTCTATCGAAGAAGCAAAAGCAAAAAATCAAGAGGCCGATAAAATAAAACAGGAGTACCTAACAAAAATTAAAGGTGCTGAAGAAGAAGGTAGACAGATAGTTAGAGATGCTGCCAAGAGGGCCGAAGAAAGATCCGATGAAATAATAAAGGCAGCTAAAATGGAAGCTGATCAGATTAAAGAAAGAGCAGTGAAAGACATAGAAAGAGAAAAGGAAAAGGCTATAAATACCCTTAAGGATGAAATTGCTTCTATTGCCATGTTAGCAGCTTCTAAAGTCATAGAAAAGGATCTTAACGAAGAAGGGCATAAAACCCTTGTTAAAGAGTTTATAGATGAGGTAGGGGAAACAAAATGGCAAAATTAGTATCCAAAACCTATTCAGAGGCTTTATTTGAAGTGGCTTTAGAGGAAAATAAAGTAGAACTATTCCTAGAGGAATTAGAATTTATAGTAGATACATTTAAAGCATATCCCGACTTTTATGAACTTTTTAAAAGTCCCAGGATAAAGGCAGATGAAAAGAAGAAAATAATGGAAGAAATATTTTCAGATAAGTTGAGCAAGGAAATGAATAATTTTATAAAAATCATACTAGATAAAAGAAGGGGCTATTATATAGAAAGTATTAAGAAAGAATACGAGAATCTATACAATGAACACAAGGGGATAGTTAAGGCCGTTGCAACTACAGCCATTCCCTTAAGTGAGGAAGAACAAAATAGCCTTAAAGAAAGACTAGAGAAAATAACAGGCAAGAATATAAAACTTACCAATAAAGTTGATAAAAGTTTATTGGGGGGAGTACTAGTAAAGCTAGGGGATAAAGTAATAGACGGTACAGTAAAGGCGAGACTAGAAGAACTAAAAGAAGACTTAGATAAAATTATAGTTTAGAAATGACCTTAGAAAAAATAGATTTAAGCTTTAGGGTTTCGAATTTAGAGGTTTTGCTTTTTAACTCTTAATTCTTAACTCCTAATTCTTAATTATACTTAACGGATAGGGGTGAACAAACCATGAATCTAAGACCTGAAGAAATAAGTTCTGTGATAAAAGAACAGATTAAAAGATATGAAAATAAGCTTGAAGTAGAAGATGTAGGTACAGTTATTCAGGTTGGTGATGGTATTGCCAGAATCCATGGACTTGAAAAATGTATGTCCGGTGAGCTCTTAGAGTTTCCAGGAGAAGTTTATGGAATGGTATTAAACCTAGAGGAAGATAATGTAGGTGCCGTTTTATTAGGTTCCGATGCACATATAAAAGAGGGAGACGTTGTAAAAAGAACTGAGAGAATCGTGGAAGTTCCAGTAGGACAGTCTCTAATTGGTCGTGTAGTTAACTCTCTAGGACAGCCAATCGATGGAAAAGGGCCAATAAAAGCCGATAAATATAGACCTATAGAATCCGATGCTCCTGGCATTATGCCAAGAAAATCAGTTCATGAGCCACTACAAACTGGTATTAAAGCTATTGACTCAATGATACCAATAGGTAGAGGACAAAGGGAGCTTATTATAGGTGATAGACAAACTGGTAAAACTGCAGTAGCTATAGATACAATCATAAACCAAAAAGATGAAAATGTTATTTGTATATATGTAGCTATAGGACAGAAAAAATCTACAGTGGCACAGTTAGTTAAGAACTTAGAAGACCATGGGGCTATGGACTATACTATAGTAGTTTCAGCTTCAGCCAGTGAACCTGCACCATTACAATATATAGCACCATATGCAGGCTGTGCTATGGGTGAAGAGTTCATGTATCAAGGTAAACACGTATTAGTTATTTATGATGACTTATCTAAACATGCCGTGGCTTATCGTGCTATGTCATTATTACTTCGTCGTCCACCGGGACGTGAAGCATATCCAGGGGATGTATTCTACTTACATAGTAGACTTCTAGAGAGGGCAGCAAAGCTTAATGAAGACAATGGTGGAGGATCTCTAACTGCTCTACCAATAATAGAAACCCAGGCAGGAGACGTATCAGCATATATACCAACCAACGTTATTTCAATAACAGATGGACAGATATATCTAGAATCAGAACTTTTCTTCTCCGGCCAAAGACCGGCTGTTAACGCTGGTATATCAGTATCCCGTGTTGGTGGAGATGCTCAGATTAAGGCTATGAAGCAGGTTGCAGGTAAAATAAAACTTGAACTTGCTCAGTATAGAGAACTGGCTGCATTTGCCCAGTTCGGTTCAGAACTTGACAAAGATACACAGGAAAGACTTGCTCAAGGGCAAAGACTTATGGAAATCCTAAAACAGCCACAATATAGTCCTATGAGAGTTGAGGACCAAGTTATGGTAATCTATGCTGCTGTTAATAAATATTTAAGAGAAATTGAAATTGAATATATACCAAGATATGAAAAAGAATTTATCGAGTTTATGTCAAATAATTACCCAGAAGTAGGAAAAGCAATAAAAGAAACTGGAAAACTTGAAGAGGATATGGAAAACAAACTAAAGGCCGCAATAGAAGAATTTAATAAAATGTTCAAAGAAAAGATAGATAAAGAATAAATTTATTCCCAGTAAGGAGTAAGGGGTAGGAGGTAGTCACCACCGTCTACTTTATCCTCCCATTTCCTTAGTTCCTTATGACTTGAAAGGTAAGACATTAAACTTAATGCCCAACTGGAGGTGAGCACTATGGCAGGAATGGGTATGCGTGATATAAAGCGGAAAATAAAAAGTATAAATAGTACTAAACAAATAACTAAGGCTATGGAATTAGTTTCAACAGCCAAGCTTAAAAAAGCTAGGGAGAGACTAGAAAAAACTAAGCCATATTATAAAACAGTACAAAGAGCTATCCATGATGTATTTGAAAATTCTAAGGATGTAAGACATGAATACCTAAGGGTACGTGATGTAAAAAAGACCTTATATATAGTAATCACAGGGGACAGAGGACTCTGTGGTGGATATAATATAAATGCTATTAAAAAAGCACTTGAAGATGCAAAAGATAAAAGCAAGACAGTTTTTATAACTATCGGTACAAAGGCAAGGGACTACTATAAAAAAAGAGGATTTGAATTAGTGGGAGAGGTTACCCATATATCTGAAAACCCAACCTTTAGCCAAGCCACAGAAATCGCAAGACTTGCTTTAGAATTATTTACTAAAGAAGAAGTGGATGAAGTTAAGTTAGTATATACGGAGTTTGTAAGTACCATATCCCAAGAGCCAAGGATGGTACAGTTATTGCCAGTAACAAAAGAAGTGGATGGGGAAGGTGGAGAGGAAAAAGAATTTAAATACGTATCCTATGAACCATCACCGGAGGCAGTCCTTGGATATCTTATTCCTAAGTACATAGCTAGTACTATCTATGGAGGACTAGTAGAATCCTCTGCCTCAGAGCAGGCAGCAAGAAGGGTAGCTATGGAAAGTGCAAGTGATAATGCTGAAGAAATGATAGACGATCTGACATTAACCTTTAACCAAGCACGTCAGGCGGCAATCACACAAGAGATTACAGAAATAGTTGGCGGTGCAGAAGCACTAAAATAGTTGACAGCTATTAGTTAACAGTTAACAGGTTAGTTCAGTTTTTTAGGCAAAAGGACTAGACTCTAATACTGTCAACTGTCAACTGTCAGCTGTTAACTGTAAACTTACAAGAAAGGATGTGAAACCACCATGGCACAGAATGTAGGGAAGGTAGTACAGATTATTGGTCCAGTTGTTGACGTTAGATTTGAAAGTGAAGACCTTCCAGAAATATTAAATGCTATTAAGATAGAATATGGAGATAAAAAAGTTATTGCTGAGGTTGCTCAGCACATTGGAGATAATACAGTTAGATGTATATCTATGTCCGATACAAGTGGTTTGATCAGAGGTATTGAAGCTATCGATACGGGGGCTCCAATCTCTGTTCCTGTTGGAAGACCAACTTTAGGACGTGTATTTAACGTACTGGGAGAGCCTATAGATGAAAAGGAAGCACCAGGAAAATCTGAAAATTGGCCTATTCATAGAGAGGCTCCACCCTTTGAAGAACAAGAAACATCTACAGAAATCCTTGAAACAGGTATCAAAGTAGTAGACCTTATAGCGCCATATGCAAAGGGTGGTAAGGTAGGACTTTTCGGTGGTGCTGGAGTTGGTAAAACAGTACTTATCCAAGAACTTATCAACAACATAGCAAAAGAGCACGGTGGACTTTCAGTATTTGCAGGTGTTGGTGAGAGAACAAGGGAAGGTAACGACCTTTATCACGAGATGGTGGACTCTGGAGTTATAGATAAAACTACAATGGTATTTGGACAGATGAATGAACCTCCTGGAGCTAGAATGCGTGTTGGACTTACAGGACTTACAATGGCAGAGTACTTCAGGGATCAAGAGGGAATGGACGTACTTTTATTTATCGATAATATATTCAGATTTACTCAAGCGGGTTCAGAGGTTTCGGCCCTACTTGGACGTATGCCTAGTGCCGTTGGTTATCAACCAACATTGGCTACAGACATGGGAGCTCTGCAAGAGAGAATTACTTCCACTAAGAAGGGATCGATCACATCGGTACAAGCAGTATACGTGCCAGCCGATGACTTAACAGACCCAGCTCCTGCAACTACATTTACCCATTTAGATGCTACAACAGTACTTTCTAGACAAATAGCTTCTCAAGGTATATATCCAGCAGTTGACCCCCTTGATTCAAGTTCAAGAATATTAACCCCAGAGATAGTAGGGGAGGAACATTATCAAGTGGCTCGTCAAGTACAGGAGATGTTACAAAGATATAAAGAACTTCAAGATATAATCGCCATACTAGGTATGGATGAACTTTCTGATGAAGATAAGTTAGTAGTTGCAAGGGCAAGAAAAGTACAGAGATTCTTATCACAGCCATTCCACGTAGCAGAACAGTTTACAGGAATGCCAGGAGTATATGTACCAATTAAGGAAACTATACGAGGATTTAAAGAAATACTAGAAGGTAAGCATGATGACCTTCCAGAATCAGCCTTCCTATTTGTTGGTACAATAGAGGAAGCTGTGGAAAAAGCGAAAAGTAACGGTTAAAAGAGCAGTTAACTGTTAACAGTTGACAGATAACGGGGAAGATGTTGAGGGCTTGAAGACATAGAAAAACTGACCTTAGCCTGTGAACTGTAAGCTGTGAACTGTCAACTAACTGGAGGTGAATACATGGCATCAACATTCCAGCTTGAAATAGTTACTCCAGATAGGAAGTTCTTTGAAGATGAAGTAGATATGGCTATAGTTAGAACTTCTGTGGGAGACATAGGTATATTAAAGGGCCATATGGCAACAGTTGCTCCCCTTGAAATAGGAGTAATAAAAATAAAGAAAAATGGAAAAATGAAAGAGGCCACATGTGCTGGCGGTTTTGTAAGTATAGATGAGGATAAAACAACCATTATTACAGACTCAGCAGAATGGCCTGAAGAAATAGATGTTGCCAGAGCAAAGGCTGCAGTCAAAAGGGCGAAAGAAAGATTAGAAAAAAAATCAGAAGATATTGATGTTGCTCGGGCTAAAATTGCACTTTATAAGGCCTTGAATAGATTGAGAATAAAAGGCGAAGAAGTATAAAATTAAAAAATTAATGATGAAAAAGGGGACATACTTTTGAAGGGCAAAGGTATATCCCCTTTTGTATCATTTTTGGTAAAAAATTTTTATAAAAAATTTTTGTACAAAGGTATATAAAAAAATCATATGGCAATACTTTTACTACAGAGGAAAGAGAAGAAATTTTTAAATATGATTTAAGTCCCCCTTTGCATATTTAAAAATTTCTCTCTTCCTTTAATTGTTTTAGGACAAATCAAGGAAATTATAACTATATTAGAAATCCTATACAAAAATATTTTGATTTTATAAGGTTTCCTATCAGCTATTAGCCATAAGCTATCAGCTGACCTTTAAGATTTGACCTAAAAGAAAGAGGTGGGGGTATTGCTAAAGAAAATAAGAACTTATATATTTATATTCATAATATGTCTATTTAGTATACTTTGTATAACTGCCTTTGGAGCAAATACAAAAACTTTAAAACCAGAGGAAGCTATAAATATGACATATAAAAGCCTGGGGGCTAAATTTCAAGAAATAAATATAAATAGCCATGTTATCTTTGAAGATGTCTTTCTTGACCCTGACAAAAGTAGCGAAATATACAAAGATATCGCACAGAAGCTTAATATTACGGACCTAGATTTTGAAAAAAGAGAAGAAGAAGGGTTTAATCAAATAATTGCAAGGGGAAAAGTTTTAGAGGATCAAAATATAACTATACTCGTTCAAAGTTCAAGGTTTGATGATTTTAGGGAAAGTAGTATAGTGATAGATTTAATTTTGACTAAAGAAGAGTATCAATTAACAAAAATATGTGATAATATAAGAAATGTATTAAGAAATTATGGAGAAGGAAGGCATAATATTACCCTTACAGGATATTATGAAGGTAAAGTAGCAAGAGAAGAACTTGAAAGTAAAATAAAAAAGAGTTTTAACTCAATTGAAGCTAGGGAAATAGAAGGCATTAATAGTGATAATCTCATAAGTATTACAGGTTATACAAGCAACGTAAAGGAAAAGATATCCTATTCAGGAAAAATGGCTAATATAAACATTGCAGCGAGATATAATTCCTATGAGGATAAAACACAAATATGGATTGGAACTCCATTGATTGCTATAGGATACTGATAAGAGTTGAAACAATGAATAAATAATAGTGAATAATGAATAAGTAAAAGGGTTGAGAATTGAGAATTAAAAATTAAGAATTAAAAATTAAAAATTAAGAGTTGAAAGCAATGAATAATTAATAATTAAAAATATTTGGCTATTAACTATTAGCCATAAGCTATTATTTAAAATCATTATCCAATATTTTTTATAGCTTTATGCAGGAAAATTGGTGGTTTGTGTAGAATCCATAGAGAGATATATTAACTTAATGAAACCAACTCTAATTAGGGATATAATAAGTGTTAAGAAAATTAACAACTTAATAACATAACAGAAGGAGGACCATAATTGCCTAAAATAATAGTAAAAAAAAGTAAGCCCCTAAAGGGAAGCGTTAAAATAAGTGGGGCAAAGAACTCCGTATTACCAATTATGGCTGCATCTCTTTTAGCTGAGGATAAATGTATATTAGAAGACATACCTCCTCTTAGAGATGTTGAAGTAATGAGTGAAGTATTAGCTTCATTAGGTTCAGATGTAAAACCTTGTTCTGATGGTATAATTGAAATAAATTCTGCTAAGATCCATAGTTATGAAGCTCCCTATGATCTAATAAGAAAGATGAGAGCATCTTTTTTGGTGATTGGGCCACTTCTTGCTAGAATGGGTAGAGCTAGAGTATCATTGCCTGGAGGATGTGCCATAGGGGCTAGGCCTATAGATTTACATCTAAAGGGACTAAGTGCATTGGGAGCAAAGGTGAACTTAGGACACGGTTATGTAGAAGCCCAAGCAGAAAAACTAGTGGGCGATAAGATATATCTAGACTTTCCCAGTGTAGGAGCAACAGAAAATATAATGATGGCAGCTACCTTAGCAGAAGGTCAGACTATCATACAAAATGCAGCTGAAGAACCAGAGATTGTAGACCTTGCAAATTTCTTAAATAGTATAGGAGCCAATATAAAAGGTGCCGGGACTGATACAATTAAGATTCAAGGAGTAAAAAAACTTGGAGGAACTAGACACACGGTAATCCCAGATAGAATTGAAGCAGGTACATACATGGTCGCTGCAGCAATAACAGGAGGAGACGTTACTATAAACAATGCACTGACAGATCATTTAAAACCAATGATAGCTAAATTAAAGGAATGTGGAGTAGAAGTTATAGAAAATGGAGATCAAGTCAGAGTAATAGCAAAAAACGGACTAAAGGCCTCAGACGTAAAAACCCTGCCCTATCCAGGATTTCCAACAGATATGCAGTCCCAGTTTATGGCCATGTTAAGTGTTGCTGAAGGAACAAGCGTAATCATAGAAACGGTATTTGAAAATAGGTTTATGCACGTAAGTGAACTTAATAGAATGGGAGCAAATATCAAGATAGAAGGCCATAGCGCAGTAGTTCAAGGAGTAAAATCTCTAGAAGGAGCCCAAGTAAATGCAACGGATCTAAGGGCAGGAGCAGCCCTCATACTGGCAGGACTTGTTGCAGAAGGCACAACAGAAATAGGAGGCGTCCATCATATAGATAGAGGATATGTTGGAATAGAAGATAAATTAAGAAGCTTAGGAGCAGATATAACAAGGGTAGAAGATTAAAAAATCGGAATTATATTATAATTCTATAAAAGGCAATCATAATCGGACTGTGTCGAGATAGATAAACTATTACGACACAGTCTTTAAATTTCCCGGGAAATATTACAAGTTTTTCTTTCATAAACATATAAAAATGTTAGATGATAACTGATAGCTGATGGCTAATAGCTAATAGCTTATGGCTGATAGCAAGATATTTTTAAATTCTTAACTCTTAATTCTCAACTCTTAACTACCTCTACCTATTCATTGTTCTCTATTAATTATTAATTGTTTTTAAATTCTTAATTCTTAATTTTTAATTCTTAATTTGTTTACCTATTCATTATTCGCCATTCATTATTAATTATTTTTCTACCTTCTTTCCCTATTCATTATTTTTTAAATTTTAAATTATTAATTCTTAATTCATAATTAAGACTTTCCCCTCATATAATGTATAGATTAATTATGAACAGAGGGGGGACAAGATTGCACAAAATACTTTACCTAATAGCAGCTATTTTTTTAATTATTATAGTAATGCCTATGATATTAATATATAGCTGTGATGTTTCAGAACATAAAATAGAATATGAACAGAATATTAAAGATAGTTTAAATATTAGAGTGTATTCCCATGAAACTAAAAAAGTACAAGAAATAGAGATTGAAGAATATGTAAAGGGAGTAGTGGCCAGTGAGATGCCAGCGTCCTTTGAACTGGATGCACTTAAAGCCCAAGCGGTGGCAGCAAGAACAAAAGCTATATATCAAAAAATAAAATATGGAAGTGAAGGACATCCCAACCACCCTGGAGCAGAAGTATGTGATGATGTACATTGTCAAGTATATCGAAGCCGTGAAAAATTAGAGGAAATAAAATCCTCAAGCTGGATGAAGGATTATTGGCCAAAGATAGAAAGGGCAGTAGAAGAGACGAGGGGTTTGGTATTAACCTATGATGGTATGTTAATAGATCCACTATATCATTCAACAAGTGGAGGAAGAACAGAAAACTCCGAGGATGTATTTGCCACTATGGCGCCATATTTAAGGAGCGTTGAGAGTCCCTATGAAAGTCATTCAAAACACCTTCAAGTTAAACAAACAATACCTATAGACACATTTATATCTAAATTCAATAGTCTTTATAAAGATAGTGGGCTCACTAGAAATAACATAGCATCTGCAATAGAGATACAGGAGCGAAATGAAGGAGGTAGCATAGCCAAAATAAAAGTTGGTAATACGGTAGTAAATGGTAGAAATATCCGAGAAATCTTTGGATTAGAATCTGCGGACTTTGATGTAAATATATCTGGAGACAATATAATATTTACAACAAGGGGATATGGTCACGGAGTAGGAATGAGCCAATATGGAGCCGATGGTATGGCTAAAGAGGGATATCATTTTATAGATATACTTAAACATTACTATAAAGGAGTAGAAGTGGAGGAATATAATGGGAATTAAAACAATGAATAATTAATAATTAATAATGAATAATGAATAGGTAAAAGAGTTAAGAATTAAGAATTGTAAACAATGAATTGATAAAGTAATTAAAAATAAAAACCGATAATAATCTGACATACTATTGCAGTAGGGGCGATTTCAATCGCCAAGGAGAATAAAACAGGAGAATGAATTTTCTTTTACTGAGATACTGATACAATTAAGAATTAAGAACTAGGCTTTAGGGTAAACCCCTAAGGCCTTTTTGATTAAAGTAAAAATATATTTTCTAAATATAATCTTTCCTTAATACACTCATCTCCTAACTTTTTATAAATCAAAGGTATCATATTATCCAAAACTGGAAACAATATTTACAGGAGGTGATGGGAATGAAAAAATTGAAAAAAATACTTGATAAAGAAGGATTTTATATAATTATGTTTTTATGTTTATGTATTTTAGGAACTACAGCAGTGTGGGTAGCAAAGTCTAATGTAGATAGGTTAGCAGAGGAAGATATACCAGAGGGTGAAGAATTCGTCCTAGAAGAAGATGATATATTTGATGTGGGAGAAAGAGAAGTGGAAGATCAAACATCAGAAATCATAGTGATTGATGGAGACGAAGAAAATGAAGAAGACTTAGCTATGGAAGAAATTGAACCTTCTTCAAGCCAGGATGTACAGGAACCGGAAGAAGAAAAAACAGAAGAAGAAAAGCTCAACAGCCCAATAACTAAAAAGGGTAAACAATTGGTAGAAAATGAAACTGATAAAAAGGATATTGAGATAGTAGAAGCACTTCCTGAGGAAGAACAATCGGTAAAAATAATAGAGACTTCAGCGGAAGATATGGCATTAATGGCATGGCCAGTTAAAGGCGATATAGGTATGGGATTTGCAGTAGAAACCCTAGCCTATTCTAAAACATTAGAGCATTTTACAACCCATCATGGTATAGATATTATGGCAGAGGAAAAAACTCCAGTAAAAGCAGCCATGGATGGAGAAGTCATAGAAGTACTAACAGATTCACGGCTTGGAATTACAATAGCTATTAAACATGAAGAAGGATTGATTACTAGATATAGTAATTTATACACAGATAAAATGGTTAAACTAGGGGACAAAGTAGCTAAAGGACAAACGATAAGTGGAGTAGGAACATCATCATTATTCGAATCAGCAGAAGACCCACACTTGCATTTTGAAGTATTAAAGGATGGAGAAAATGTAGACCCATTGGAATATTTAGCCTTTGAATAAAAAGGCTAGTAGCTTATGGCTAATGGCTTATAGCAAAATCTAAATAAAAAACATGAGATGCTAGTAAGGGCATCTCTTTTTATGTTTTTGGATATTTATTAATGAAACTAGAAGGTTTTATCTTTGGAGTTTTTTCATTAGCCATAAGCTATCAGCCATAAGCCATTTCTATAGATTTGCCCTAAAATCTTTACTTTATGTTCTATCCCCCTTTGATTTTGCATATTATGTAACAAGTTCAATATTAAAGGGGGTACATCAGTGAAGGATTATATAGAAGAGAGGGCTGTAGAAATAGCTGAACATATAATTAATAAAAAGAGCACCGTTAGACAAGCAGCTAAAGTATTTGGAGTAAGCAAAAGTACAGTACATAAGGATGTAACAGAGAGACTCCCTAAGATAAACCCTCTTTTAGCGAACAAGGTAAAAAAAATACTTGACAAAAACAAAGCTGAAAGACATATTAGAGGTGGTAAAGCCACCAAAATGAAATACAAAAATGCGTCAAAATAAAATTAAAAAGCAAAAAGATAAGAGCAGGGCTGGGCCCTGTTTTATTATTTTTTGTTTTTATTCACAGCTGCTTTAAATTCTATTCTGAAGTACCAAATTTTTTTATGTAAAGAATTCAAAAAAAATAAAGGATTTTGTTGAAATATATAGAATACCTACTATTGAAGAATATTGGAAAAGTTAGTAGCATGAATGGTAAGATAGGAAAGTTTTTTATGACATAGGATTAAATTAACCAGTAGTAAATATTTAATTTAGACTATAGACTATCCGCCATAAGCTATTAGCTAGTATTTTAAAGCAAGAATTTAGCGTGGAGCTTAAATTTTTATTATATATAATTCAATACAACTTATGACCATGAAAGGCGGGAGAAGATGTTCAACTTTGGAGCTGAAATAGGAATAGACTTAGGTACAGCCAGCGTATTAGTGTACATTAAAGGAAAAGGTATAGTTCTACAAGAACCCTCAGTAGTAGCCATTGATAAAAATACCGACGAAATACTTGCAGTAGGATCTGAAGCAAGGAAAATGCTTGGCAGAACCCCTGGTAATATAATTGCAATAAGACCATTAAAAGACGGTGTCATCTCAGATTATGAAGTTACTGAAAGAATGCTTAGATACTTTATACATAAAACCTGTGGAAGATCTAGATTTTTCAAACCTAAAATTATAGTATGTGTTCCAAGTGGTGTTACTGAAGTGGAAAAAAGAGCAGTTAGGGAAGCCACAACAGAAGCTGGTGGAGGAAAAACCTTCCTTATAGAAGAGCCGATTGCAGCTGCAATTGGTGCAGGCCTTGACATAACTAAGGCCGATGGAAATATGGTAGTAGATATAGGTGGAGGAACATCAGATATAGCAGTAATTTCCCTTGGAGGTATAGTGGTAAGTGAATCAATAAAGGTAGCTGGAGATAAATTTGACGAAGCTATTATTAAATACATGAGAAAAACCCATAACCTACTTATAGGAGAAAGAACAGCAGAGGATCTTAAAGTAAATGTAGGAACGGCATATCCTAGAAAAGAATCGATACAGATGGACTGTCGAGGTAGAGACCTTATCACAGGGCTGCCAAAAACTATTGCCATAACCTCCGATGAAATGTTAGAGGCTCTTCATGAACCTGTAAATGCCATAGCCGATGCAGTTCATTCTGTATTAGAAAAAACGCCACCGGAGCTGGCTTCCGATATTAGTACAAAGGGTATAGTAATGACAGGAGGAGGATCATTACTTAACGGATTTAATAAACTTATCGAAAAGAGGACAAACATCCCTACCTATATAGCAGAGGATGCAGTATCCTGTGTGGCTGTAGGAACAGGCATGTCCCTTAATCATCTAGATATATTAGAAAAAAGTTGGGAAGCTAACAATAGAAATAGAAAAAGAAGATAAGAAAAATATTCTAAGTTTTAGCAAATAAAGATACTAAAATAAATGGGGAGGTCCTTTTACTCAAAAAGAGATCAATCCCCATTATTTCATTAGCAATTATTTCATAATAAATTACTATAAAGAATGGGCCCCTATATACCGATAAACATAAATAGATTGACCATATAATAATTGCCTTTAATTTAGGATTCTAAAATTGATAGAAATGGGTTTCTTTATTTATTAGTAGCATCAACCAATAACTATTAGCCATCAGCTATTAGCAGACCCTAAAGATCTGGCTCTATAGAATAGGAGGTTTTTTCATGTTTCGCGGATTATATATATCTGGTTCGGCTCTAATAACAAATAACAATAAAATAGATGTAGTAAGTAACAATATAGCAAATATAAATACAACGGGATATAAAAAGGATTTAGTACTTATAGAATCCTTTGAAGATACATTAATTAGTAAACGAAATGGATCACTAAACTTAGGTAGATTATCACAGGAAAATTTATTTCAGATAGAAGAATTTGATGACTATTATAGAGTGGAGTCAAAGGCTGGATTTTTTAAAGTAAAGACTCCCACGGGAGTAAGCTATAATAATCAAGCTCAGTTCACTGTGGGCTCCGATGGATATCTTAGAACCTTTTACAAAACACAAGAGGGGGACATAGATAGTAATTATGGCTACCAAGTATTAGGGAAAAAAGGACCTATTTATGTTGGTGATGGTGAGCTCAATATAGATGAAAGTGGAAATGTATCTGTGGATGGAGAAATTGTGGATAGTTTAGTAACTGTTCCCCACCATACAGTAATAGGAACTATGAGTTCTGGTATTAAACTAGAAAGAATAGAAACTAATTTTCAGCAAGGACAGCTTCAAACAACCGATAACATATTAGATTTTGCCATTAGAGGAGAAGGCTTTTTCGTAGTAGAAACCCAAGAGGGAATAAAATACACTAGAGACGGTTCCTTTAAATTAAATGAATATAATGAACTTGTGACCTCAGAAGGATACAAAGTACAAGGACAATATGGCACAATAATACTTGAGGGTGAAGATATTGGAGTAGATTCCGATGGAAATATATTAGTAGACGGTGAAATAATAGATAGATTTGAAATACATAATATAAAAAATTACAGGGACCTAAGGAAAACAGGGGAAGGCCTTTTTGAAATGGAAGACGGCATAGAGGCTGAACTAGAAAACTTTGAAGGACAAATACTCCAAGGTAGACTAGAGGGGTCCAATGTAGACCCAATAAAAGAAATGGTAGAAATGATGACACTGTACAGAGGCTACGAATCTAACCAAAAAATGATAAAGGCCTATGACGAAACAATAAGTAAAGCAGTAAATGAAGTAGGGAAAGTGTAAGAAACGGCTGATAGCTGATGGCCCATGGCTCATGGCAAAATGTATATAAACCTTTTTCAAATGGTTTTGCTATAAGCCATTAGCCATAAGCTATAAGCAAATAGTAAAAAATTAAAATTATAAGTTTGAATATACCTATCAAAATAAAATAGATTTGGAGGGAAAAACTATGCGTGCTCTTTGGACCGCTGCTTCAGGCATGAAAGCTCAACAACTAAACATAGACACAATATCAAACAATCTTTCAAACGTAAATACTACAGGATTTAAAAAACATAGAGTAGAATTTAAAGACCTATTATACGAACAACTAAGAAATACAGACTTTGCTGAAGGTGAAGGAAAACCAGTAAATCTTGAAATAGGACATGGGGTAATGCCATCGGCAACAGTACGTTCTTTTACACAGGGTAGTTTTGAACAAACAAATAACGATCTAGACCTTGCCATAGATGGCCCAGGATTTTTTGTGGTGAGGGATGCATATGACAACCTATACTTCACTAGAGATGGGAGCTTTAAATTAAGCGTAGAAGATGAAGAAGCTACACTTGTTACATCCGATGGATACTATGTACAAAGTGATGCCGGTGATGTAGAACTTGGGGAAGACATTGAAGAAATATCTATAAGCGCCGATGGAATAATAACAGTACAAAGAACAGGTGAAGATGAAGCAGATGAAGTAGCTACCCTAATGCTAGTGAAGTTTCCTAATCCAGAGGGACTAGAAAGCATAGGTAAAAACCTATATAAAGAAACTACAGCATCGGGAGAATATATAGAAGCCTTTGAAGGTGAAGCAGGAGAAGTATTACAGGGCTACCTAGAAACCTCAAACGTACAAGTAGTAGAAGAAATGATAAAACTAATCACTGCCCAAAGAGCCTACGAAATAAACTCTAAAGCCATCCAAACATCCGACGAAATGCTCCAAATGGCCAATAATCTTAGAAGATAGAGTCGCTAATGGCTGATGGCTCGTAGTTGATAGCTACAAATTGGAGATGGTATAATGGGTAGCTATGAAAAACTTGATGTTTGGAAAAAATCCCATGAATTTGTTTTAGATATTTATAAAGCTACTAAAAGCTTTCCCAAAGAAGAGAAGTATGGACTTGTTTCTCAGTTAAGAAGAGCTGCTGTATCAATACCTACAAATATTGCTGAAGGCAAGGGAAGTTTTTATAATAAAAAATTATATAAATATTTAGACATATCTAGAGGTTCTGCTCATGAAGTTGAATATCTCCTGAGATTGTGTAAGGATTTGAATTACTTAGATAGTGATAGTTATATCAAGCTTAATAACGATTGCACAAAAATATTAAAAATGTTAACAAACTTTATTAAGACCCTTGAGTACTAAAGACCTAATCAATGTTTAGGCCATTAGCTATTAGCCATAAGCCATTAGCTAAAAGATATGAACTGTCGACTGTTGACTATTGACTATTTTTAAGACCATTAAGATTTGACTCAAAGCTGTTAACTGTAGACTGTTAACTGTTAACTATGGGAGGTGGTTCCATGGAAATAAACAAACTTAACCTAAACGACACCATATATCAATCTAAAACAAAATCTACAAAGCAAGAAGCTAATCAATTTAAAGAGATGTTAGAAAAGGCCCAGCAGTCTGAAAACTCTGAAGACCTTAAATCTGCCTGCAAACAATTTGAATCAATCTTCACAAATATACTACTTAAGAACATGCGAAGGACCGTAGGGGATGGTGGCCTCACAGAAAAAAGCCAAGCCAGAGAGATGTTTGAAGAGATGTTAGACGAAAAAATAGCAGAGGAAGTGTCAAAGGGTCAGGGAATAGGCCTAGCACAAACAATATATGAGCAGCTTTCAAAAAATATTAGCGTAAAAGTGGAAAATACCGATGAGTAATTGTTCCGCTATGATATAGTTATATATAAATAGCTAATGATAATTGGCCCCAAGAAGAAAAAGGGTACTTTAAATTTATTTAACCAAAAGAAGGAAAAAAGATATAATTATAGAATTATAAAAAGGTTAGAGTTTTAAAAACTTCTAACCTTTTTTATTGTATAGGAATTCAAACATTTTTCGCAAAAAATTATAGTTAGCAATTCAAATAAAATCAAGGCATACAATAAATTACAAAGCATTATCAGTAAAAAATTGGGTTTTTATTGCTTTTACCGACCTATAAGCTTTGACCAAAACCTACTAACTACGAACTAAGAACTACGAACTAACAAAGCGTTGTAAGACGCCTTTGTTCTGTTAATGGATTTTTAGAGTGTGCCAATAGTTATTAGCTATCATTAACAATATATTACTTTTTCCTTAAATAGTTGAACAAATTCGACAAGTCATTTAAAATATAAAGTGTGATAAGTAGTAACAAGCTGGAGATGATTTTATGAGTTCATACGAAAACTTAGATGTATGGCAGAAATCCCATGAATTTGCACTAGAAGTTTATAAAGAAACATTAAATTTTCCGAAGGAAGAAAAGTATGGACTAATATCTCAGTTGCGTAGAGCAGCGCTATCAATACCAACTAATATAGTAGAAGGTAAAGGGAGTACCTCAAGTAAAAAGTTAAGTAACTTCTTAGACATAGCAAGAGGCTCAGCCCAAGAAGTAGAATACCTACTACTATTTTCAAAAGATATAGGATACATTGACCAAGAAACATACAATGACCTAAAGAATAAGTGCACAAGTATCTTACAAATGCTAACGAAGTATAAAAAAGCTGTTGATAGATGGAATTATTAGAAAATATAAAGGGTTTTGTTTTTAGTTTTTTTAAGCTATTAAGAGTTGACCCTAACCGAGCACCGAGCACCGAGTACCGAGTACCGATACTCGAGTGCTAATCAAACATTACAGAAGGGAGAAAATAATATGTTAGATAATAAACAAATACAAGATATCATCCCCCATAGATATCCATTTCTATTAGTAGACAAAATTATTGAAATGCAGCCAGGAAAAAAAGCTGTTGGAATCAAAAACGTAACTATAAATGAACCCTTTTTCCAGGGTCATTTTCCAGGCAATCCAATCATGCCAGGGGTACTTCAAGTAGAGGCCCTAGCACAAGTAGGAGCAGTGGCAGTATTATCCATGGAAGAAAATAAAGGAAAGCTTGCAGTTTTCACTGGAATAGACAAGCTTCGTTTTAAAAAACAAGTAGTTCCTGGAGATACATTAAGACTAGAAGTAGAGATAATATCCATGCGTAGAAGCATAGGTAAAGGTCAAGCAGTAGCCTATGTAGGTGATGAAATAGCCTGCAAAGGAGAAATAATGTTTGCATTGGTAGAGAAAGAATAAATCAGTTCGTAGCTCGTAGATAGTAGTTCGTAGGTAACTATGTCAAATTGCTACTACGAGCAGAGTTGGAGGCTTTTATGCAAAATGGGTTTGAAAAGTTAGAAGTATGGAAAAAAGCACATGACTTGACATTAAGAATATATAAGATTACAGAAACTTTTCCAAAAGAGGAGAAGTTTAGATTAACTAGTCAGTTATGTCGTGCTGTAAGTTCTATACCTACAAATATTGTTGAAGGAAGAGGAAGATATCATAAGAATGAATTTAAACACTTTTTATATATTGCAAGAGGGTCTTTGGAAGAAACAAAGTATCATCTCATTCTTGCTAGAGATTTAAGTTACATAAACTTACAAAGCTATAATGAACTTATGAATTTAGCTATAGAAGTTGGAAAAATGTTAAATGGCTTAATAAAAAGCCTTTAATGTTTACTACGAACAACCAACTACTAACTACGAACTAACCTGGAGGTTTTCCCATGATTGCATCAAAAACAAAGGTTAACAATACCCCATTTTTCTATATACTATGCGGGCTAATATTCCTAGCTCCATTTTTCCGTGGGCTTTATTTTCAAAAAGAACTATTGCCAGTCCATATAATAACATCAATTACATTTCTATTGTACTTCTTTCTTCAGAGAAAGAATGATTCTATTAAAAACTTTACCATAACAGAAGTAGGATTTTTATTGATTCCTATATTGTATATAATCTCAACATTTTTTGCTGCAAGTATAAACTCATCTATACAAGTATCCCTAAAATATATTAATTATCTATTACTATTGATCCTAGCTAAACAGCTTATAACAGACATTGAAAGGACTAAGAAGGCCATTACAACTTTGATTTTATCAGGGATAATAGTGGTATTTATTGGACTGGGGACAGCTTTAGAAGCATTTAATTATAATGGAGCTTATGTTGGAGGGATGATTAACTCAACCCTTCAGTATCACAATACATTTGGTGCCTATTGTTTAGCTATTCTTTTCCTAGCCTACAATATGGCAGCAAACAGTGGAGGAGTAAAAAAACATCTATTTAGTGCAGCAACATTTATAATGTTTGCGGGATTTATACTATCCTACTCAAGAGGTGCATGGGTACTTCTACCTGTGATAGGATTTATGTACTATATATTAGTGTCAGTAGAATATAAGATTTCCTTTATATCTAACTTTTTAGGTAATCTTATAGGATTTATATTAATAGTAAATAAATTCAATATGGTCTTAGAAGGTGTAAATAAGACTATAGGATGGCTTTGGATACTATTGGGGTTAATAATATCCATTGCTATTAGTTTAGGTATTGAAAAACTTCTTTTAAAACTTAACCTGAATAAAAAAATATATAATTTTATCGTGCCAATAGCTGTTGTAGCTATTCCAGTAGTGGCACTTTTCTTTAGGGACGCCATATTAGGACTATTGCCACCTGATTTGGCCCAAAGGATTGGAAGTATCAGCCTTAGTACAGAAACAGTTACTGAAAGGGCAGTTTTTTACAAAGATGCCTTTAAGATAATAAAGGACAATCCCATACTGGGAATAGGTGGAGATGGATGGAAAACCATATATAAAGCCTATCAGTCCTATGCATACTGGACTACTGAAGCCCATAACTATTTTATGCAGGTATGGGTTGAAATAGGTACATTAGGCATAGCTGTATTAGCTGTAACTTTAGGAATATATGTTTTTAGCATCTATAAATTTTATAGAAAATCTAATGATGTAGAAGTGAAAAATATTGTAGTAGGTATCTTTGTAACAGTAGCTGCAATATTAGGACATAGTGCCATAGACTTTGATTTATCTTTAGCAGCTATGGCCATTATCCTATGGACATTAATAGGTATGGAATTAGGTTTAATTACAAAAGGAGACAAATTTAGTATAAGTATAGGAAATAAAGCTATATACATTGTTGTGGCATTATCTGCTGTTTTATTACTAGGAAGTACCCTTAACTATGCTGCATCAAATGCTGCAATGCAGGGTATAAAGGCTGTACAGGCTCAAGAAGTTGAAGAGGGAATGAAAAAGTTTGAGCTAGCTAGTACCCTTAATCCATTTAGTCCTAATTATTTAGCAGACTATGCCAGTATTTCTAATACCATTGCAAGAGAGAAAGAGGATAATGAAGAAATACAAGAGTCAATTAAAAATATGGACAAAGCAGTAGAGCTAGGAAAATACGACTTTAAATTATTAACTAATGCAACAAAATTCTATGCACAAAATGGGCAAATAGAGAAAGCTATAGAAACAACAAAGAAATTAGAAATGTATAATCCACTAAATTCAGCAACCTATGAAAACAAATCAAGCCTATATTTATCATTGTTTAATTACTATATAAAACAAGGTAAGCTAAAAGAAGCTACAGATACCTTAAGTGAAATCGTAGAAATTGAAGACAAAATAAATAGGCTTAATGAAAAAATCAAGAGTGAAGTTGAAATAAACAGGATGGTAAAGTTTGTTGAGATTACAGAAAAAAACCAAGAGTATATAAATAAAGCTAAAGAGATATTAAATCAATTATAAATTTGGTACTGGAGGCTATGTGTTGAATATCTTATACGTTTCTCAGTTTTTCTATCCTGAAATAACTGCAGGGGCCTTTAGAGCCTATGAAAATTCATATTATTGGACTAAAGAAGATCACAATGTTTCTCTATTAACCACATATCCTAATTATCCAAAGGGAAAAATATTTGATGGATATAAAAATAAACTAATAGATAATGAAAATATTGATGGGATTAATGTTATAAGAGTAAAGAGTATAATTAGAAAAAATACAAACAAAATAAATAGATTAATACTTTATATTAGCTTTTTAGTATATTCATTTTTAAATACCTTATTAGGTAAAATAAAGATAAAGCAATATGATATAATAATTGGTTCATCGGGTCCCATATTTGCGCCAATTTATGGATATGTTATTTCCAAACTATTTAGAATTCCATTCGTGCTAGAACTAAGGGATATAACATTTATACAAATGTTAGGAACTTTTTCTGATTCCAAATCATTTTATTACAAAACTATTAAATGGTTAGAACTATTTCTATGTAAAAAAGCTTCTTTAGTAGTAGTGACTACTGAAAGTTTTAAAAATATACTAAATAATTATGGAATAAATGAAGAAAAAATACATGTTATACCCAATGGAGTGTCTTTAAATTTAAAAAAACAAAATAAGAATTTGAAAGAGAAAGTAGATACTAAAGAATTAGTATTTTGTTATGCAGGTACTTTTGGCATATCACAGGATTTAATTGAATTAATAAGATTTTTTAATGGAATAAAGATTGAAGGCAAAAAACTTTACCTTATAGGCGATGGAGCTGAAAAAGATAAAATAATTAAGTATGTTAGTAATAATAAATTAGAGGATGTAATCATTTTAGATCCTATGCCTAAACATAAGTTAGAAGAGTTTTATAAAAATGTGGATATTTGTTGTGTAAAACTAAAGAACACTAAGGAGTTTTCTAACTTCATTCCTTCTAAAATATTTGATATTATGAAGAATAAGAAGCCTGTATTATATTTAGGTCCAAAGGGAGAAGTAACTAATATTATTGAAAAGTCAAACTGTGGATTTTACTATAATGATAACGTATTAGGCGAAGCAAAAAAGTTTGAGCAATTTATAGATAAAGTAGAAGATAAAAAACAGTTTAAAATAAAATTAAAAAAATTAGGAAATAATGGATACAACTATTGTATAGAGAACCATGATAGAAAAAAACTAGCTAAAAAATATTTAACACTTTTAGAAGAACTAGTATATGAAAGGTAGAATTAAGCAATGAATCTAATAAAAAGAGTATATAACGATTTAAAAAAATATAAAGAATTTATTATATATAGTATTAGGTCAGAATTAAAAGTAAATTTAACTGAAACATACTTGGGATATATTTGGTGGCTTTTAGATCCACTTATGTATATGCTTGTTTATATATTAGTGGTAGTTGTTATATTTGGAAGAGGAGATGAGAATTATCCCATATTTATATTCTCTGCTCTTTTATCTTGGAAATGGACGGCTACTTCTATAAGAACCTCAACATCAAGTATTAAAGCGAAAGCAGGTATATTACATCAAACATATATACCAAAATTTATATTGCCTTTTATAAAGAACTGTGTAAGTTCTATATATTATTTATTTGGTTTAACTATGTTGGTAGTATTAATTAAATTATTTAAAGTACCATTTACATTTCATATATTCGAATTTATACCTATTTTTATTACGCATTTTCTATTTTTGTTTGGTATAGGAACTATTCTAGCCCACTTGGGCGTATATTTTAGAGATATAAATAATATTTTAAATTTTGTTTTAAGGCTATGGTTTTATCTATCACCAGGATTATATAACTTAGATATGATACCTGAAAAAATAAGAAACCTATGGTGGCTGAATCCAATGACAACATTTTATGCAAGCTATAGAAATGTTTTCTTATATGCACAGCATCCAATATATAAACCTTTAGTAATATGGTTTGTTATTAGTATAATTGTAATAATATTAGGGCTGAAATATTTATATAAATTTGACAAAAATTATACGAAGGTGATATAAGTGACAAATATTGCAGTTGAAGCAAAAGAGTTAAATTTAAAATACAAGTTTATTAGAAATATGAATATGAAGCATGAAATTGTAAGAACACTTTTGAAAAAAGGGACTGAATCAAGAAAAAAGGAAGTATGGGCATTAAAAAATTTATCTTTTAAAATTGAAAGTGGACAAACTGTAGGCATTATTGGTTCAAATGGATCAGGAAAAACTACTTTGTTAAAAACTATAGCAGGTATTTTTAAACCAGATTCAGGTACTATAAAGTTAAATACAGAGTCTGTGTCTTTATTAACACTAGGTGCTGGATTTCAATCAGAACTATCTGGATATGAAAACATATACATCAATGGTTTATTATTAGGGTTTTCAAAAAAACAAATAGATGATAAAGTTAATGATATCATAGAATTTTCAGAATTAGGTGATTTCATTTTCAACCCTCTTAAAACCTATTCATCGGGAATGAAAAGCAGACTAGCATTTTCTATAGCATCTCAGATAGAGCCAGATATACTACTGATAGATGAAGTCCTAGGAGTAGGGGATGAATCTTTTAAAAAGAAAAGTTATAGTAGAATGAAAGAACTAATAAATAGTCATCGAACTGTTGTATTAGTGTCACATAGTCTCGGCGTTATTGAAAACATGTGTGGAAAAGTCCTTTGGATAGAAAAAGGAGAATTTATGGACTATGGAGATACAGATAGAGTTGTAAAAAAATATAAAGATTATATGAAAAAATAAGGATGATAAAATTGAATAAAAAAGTATGTATGTTTGTATGGAATCATTTTACTAATGATGCAAGGGTACTTAGGGAAGCCACTGCACTAACTGAAGCTGGATATAAGGTAAAATTAATTGCAATTCATGATCATAAAGACAAAAATTTACCATATGAAGAAAAAATAAATAGTTTTAATGTTGTAAGAGTAAAAAGATATAATGACTTATATCTGTGGTTTAATGGAAAAGTAAAGAGTACTAGACGTTTTTTAAAAAGAAACAAATATTTATTCTTTTTACTTTTCCCTATACTTCTAGCATTGTTACCAGTATATATTGTCTTTAAAATTTTGAAAAAAACGGGAATTTCAAAGACAATAAATAGATTTTTCATTTTCTTAAGAATGATAAGAGAAGGGTTAAGAGAGAAATATGACATATACCACAGTCATGACCTCAATACCCTTCCTCAAGGATATATATGTGCAAAAATTTTTAATAAATCTAAACTTATATATGATTCTCATGAGGTTCAAACAAGTAGAACTGGTTACGTTGGGAAGAAATATTATTATCTTGAAAAATTTTTAATAAAGAAAATTGATAGTATGATAATGACGACAGATACTAGAGCAGAATATACAGCAAAATTATATAATATAAAAAAACCTTATGTAGTACACAATTATCCTTTTTATATTGATACAGAAGATTTAGAACCAATTGATTTATATGAGATAGCTAATGTTCCCAGAGAAGAGCCTATATTACTATACCAAGGTGGGATACAACAGGGCAGGGGTCTCGAGAAAATAGTGGAAGCTATACCTAACTTTAATAGAGGTATCGTAGTTTTTATAGGAGACGGTAAACTGAAGCCTAAGATAAAACAAATGGTAAAAGACTATAAAGTAGAAGATAGAGTAAGATTTATTGACAAAGTACCAGTACAAGATTTACTAAAATATACAAAAAATGCTTATCTAGGATTTCAAGTTCT
This sequence comes from uncultured Eubacteriales bacterium, assembly GCA_965539935.1. GTDB lineage: Bacteria > Bacillota > Clostridia > Peptostreptococcales > Caminicellaceae > CBETVX01. The sequence continues at coordinate 91,900 of CBETVX010000002.1, forward strand.
CCAAAATATATGTTATAACCATTACTCAACTATATCAAATAAATTGCTTGAATACGTAATGTGTGAAGTGCCTGTTATAGCAAGTAATTTTCCTGAGATAAAAAAGATAGTTGAAGGTAATAAAGTAGGATTAACTATAGACCCACATAATAGTGAAAATATTGCAAATGCTGTAAATAAAATTCTTAATAATAAAAAAATATGGAAAGGTTGCAAAGAAAATTGTAAATTAGCAAGGGAAACATATAATTGGGGAATTGAAAAGATTATGTTAATAAAACTTTATAAAGAAGTATAAAACTCAATGAGTAGTATGATAGGGTAAAATTAGATGATTTAATAGATATTTTGTAATATATGAGGAGGGTTTAAATTGGAAAATATAAATATATCTTTAGTTGGTTTAGGGTATGTTGGTTTACCATTAGCAGTAGCATTTGCTGAAAAAGGTGAAAAAGTGATTGGATTTGATATTAATAAAGAGAAAATAAATTTATATAAACAAGGTATTGATCCAACTAATGAAATTGGTAACGAAGAATTAAAAAAAATAGATAACATAATATATACTTATGATGAAGAAGATTTAAAGAAAGCTAATTTTCATATAATTGCTGTTCCAACTCCTATTACTGAAGGTAAAATGCCTGATTTAAAACCGGTAATAGGCGCTAGTGAAATTGTAGGAAGAAATCTTTGCAATGGATCGTATGTTGTTTATGAATCAACTGTTTATCCTGGTGTTACTGAAGAAATTTGTATACCAATTTTAGAAAGAGAATCTGGATTAAAAGCTGGAGTAGATTTTAAAGTAGGATATTCTCCTGAAAGAATTAATCCTGGTGATCGTGTTAATACCGTTAAAAATATTATTAAAGTAGTTTCAGGTATGGATGAGGAGAGTCTTCGAGTAATAGCTAATGTATATGAAAAAGTTATAGAGGTAGGTGTGCATAAAGCACCATCAATAAAAGTAGCAGAGGCTGCAAAAGTTATAGAAAATTCTCAAAGAGATATAAACATAGCTTTTATGAATGAACTTTCGATTGTTTTTGAAAAAATGAACATCGATACTAAATCAGTGCTAGAAGCTGCAGGAACTAAATGGAATTTTTTAAAATTCACACCAGGGCTTGTGGGTGGACACTGTATAGGAGTAGATCCATATTACTTTATTTATAAAGCTGAGCAATTAGGATATCATTCTCAAATAATATTATCAGGTAGAAGAATAAACGAACAAATGGGAAAATTTATTGCTAATAAAACAATAAAGAAAATGATCCAATCCAATATACCAATTAAAAATTCAAAGATATTAATAATGGGTTTAACTTTTAAGGAAAACTGTCCGGATTTAAGAAACTCAAAAGTAATTGATGTAATTCAAGAATTAAGAGAATATGGTATAGAAGTTATAGTAACGGATCCTTTAGCAGATAAAAAGGAAGCCATTAATGAGTATGGTATTGAATTAATTGAATTTGAAAAAGTTAGTAATGTACAAGCGATAATTGTGGCGGTTGCCCATAAAGAATATCAGACAATTGAATTAAACTATTTTAAAAAGTTTTATCAAGAGAGTATAGATAAACCAGTTTTAATTGATGTTAAAGGTATATATGATAAAAAATGTGCAGAAGAATTATATAACTATTATAGATTATAGTTAGAGGTGAAAAAATGGTAAATAATGATATTATTAATAATAGATATTTTGGTGAAGTAAATTCAATAGAAACGACTTTTAATACTCGAGAAAGAATTCACTGGATTTGTAAAAGGGTTAAAGGTAAAAAAATTATGGATGTAGGTTGTAGTCAAGGAATTATTTCTATACTCTTAGCTAGGGAAGGTTTTTCTGTTTTGGGAATTGATATTGAGAGTGAAGCTATAGATTATGCAAAAAAAGAATTAGAAAAAGAATCAGAATTAGTAATACAAAATGTTGAGTTTAGAAAAGTAGATATAACTAATGATGTTAAAGATTTAGGAGAATTTGACACAATAATTGTTGGTGAAGTTTTGGAACACTTTGCACACCCTGAGAGAGCACTGATAAATATATATAAACTATTAAAACACAATGGAAGAGTTATTATTACGGTGCCTTTTGGATTTTTGAACTTTCATGATCATAAACAAACTTTCTATATTTTAAATTTCGTAAAAACAGTATATCCTTTTTTTAATGAAGTTGAACTATTTATAAAAAATAAAATATTATTTTTTGTTGGTGAGAAAAGAGAACTATTAAAAAAACAATTAGATATTGAAGATTTAGAAATAAATAAATTAATTAATTTAATTGAAGAAGAAGAAATAA
>CBETVX010000003.1:0-88384 GCA_965539935.1 uncultured Eubacteriales bacterium
CAGTTGGTCAGAGCGTCCGGCTCATAACCGGCAGGTCCGGGGTTCGAGTCCCTGAAGGCCCACCAATATAAAAATAATAAGAATTAGGGGTGTAGTTCAGTTGGTAGAACGACGGTCTCCAAAACCGTATGTCGTGGGTTCGAGTCCTGCCACCCCTGCCAAAAACGGGGTGTAGCGCAGTTTGGTAGCGCATCTGGTTTGGGACCAGAGGGCCGCGGGTTCAAATCCTGCCACCCCGACCAATAGCAAGTTTAGTAGTGGGGGCTTATAGCTCAGTTGGTTAGAGCGCACGCCTGATAAGCGTGAGGTCGGTGGTTCAAGTCCACTTAAGCCCACCATTTAGGGCCTTTAGCTCAGTTGGTCAGAGCGTCCGGCTCATAACCGGCAGGTCCGGGGTTCGAGTCCCTGAAGGCCCACCATATGCCCAGATAGCTCAGTCGGTAGAGCAGAGGACTGAAAATCCTCGTGTCGGTGGTTCGATTCCGCCTCTGGGCACCATAAAAAAGACTAAGTGTATTTTATAAGATATACTTAGTCTTTTTTCTATTCTTTTTTCCATGACAAAATATTATATCAGAAGGATTTAATAATTTTAAGCAGCTATATGTATTTATAGCTGCTTAAAATAGTGTTGGTATTTTAGAAATTGAATTTATCAAAAATATATATAATATTATTTTTTATGAAATTATATATATTAAAATAATATATAATTTTATTCTTTTTAACTAAGTATTTATCCCTAGATGATTGATCCAAATCCTTTAAGTTGATTTTATTCTGACTGAATTTGTTTATATTAATATAGGAATATGCACCAAGATTATCTATGCTAAAGCTGACTAGGGGAAGCTTAATTAAAAATGTATTATCTTCCTTGTTTAAAATACAATCAAAATCAGAATTATAATAAATATAATCTTTTTCTATTTTTCCTATAAAAACACCTTTAATTTCCAAAAAATCTTTAGTAATCTTATGGGAAATAATTCTAAATTTGTTATTATAGATATTGAACTGATTAGGTATATATTTAATCAAATCATTAATATCAATGTAATTCACAATATTTAGTGTAGGAACTAGATGTAATATATCTTCATAATTATGTAAAAGAACCTTGTCTTTTAAAGCTTTGTTTTGTGTATTTTCATATGTCCTATATAGTCTGACACTTTCTTTACCGTCAATAGTATCCTCTCTGTCAATCCCTAAAAATTTCTCAACAGTTTTTAATTTACAGTTACTTAGCCCTAAATCTTTTTTATTTTTTCTAACAATTTTGAGCAAATCAATATTTAGGTATGGATCAATATAATGATTAATATTATTTTTAATGAATCGCTTATTTAAAAAGGGAATATCAAAGGTAGACCCATTAAAAGTAATATAAAGATCAAAATCATTAATCTTTTCAGCAAAAATTTTTAACAGGGCTGATTCTTCCTTTGAATGATTACAAAATAATTGCTCAATAACCAAGTTGTTATTATCCATATAAACAAGACCTATTAATATTACCTTATTATAGGAAGGGTTAAGGCCTGTGGTTTCAATATCGAATATAACCATGTTATTTTCAAAACTTAGGTCTTTAAAAAGAGCTGGGATTTCATATTTGTTTTTAACTTTATAAATTAATTCTTCCATAGATAACTCCTCCTAATAATCTTACACTAATTAATTATATACTATTAATCTAAGTTATTAAACGTAAAAAGAGTTAAATGAATATAATGATAAAAAGGAGGGAATGTAATGGGAAGGATGAAGGATTTTTCAAATAAATTTTTTAAATCTGCTGGTAAGATATCTAAAAAGTCAGATAAATTAATAAAAATGGGAGAATGTAAACTGGATATAAAACATCTTGAAAAGGATATTGCTAGAAAAAAGGCTTTAATAGGACATTATATACATCAATGGTATATGAATAGAGCAATAGATATTAATGAAGTCCCTAGACTATGTAAAGAAATATGTGAAAGGGAAAAGGAGATTAACAAAATACAGAATGAAATCAATAGACTCATGAAAGAAATAGATGATGAATAGGATATATACAAGTATAAAAGAAAAAATCTTTGATATAGATAGTGAAATACTTTAAAATATAGTTATAAATAGAATTTAAAAAACAAAATAAACTAGGAGGATGAATGTGGTCACAAGTGAAACAATAAAACGGGGAACTAAAAACGGCATTAATACTATCTATGAATTAGGAAAAATCATAGTACCTGTTTATATGATAGTAACAATTCTAAAATATACGGCTATATTAGAATATATTGCCAGTATTTTCACTCCCTTAATGAAAATATTTGGTTTACCAGGTGAAGCAGCAATAATATTGGTATTGGGTAATGCATTAAATATATATGCTGCCTTAGGAGCAATTGCTTCTATATCCCTTACTACTAAACAGATTACAATAATCTCTGTTATGCTATCATTTTCTCATACCTTGCCTGTAGAAACAGCTGTTAGTAAAAAAATGGGGGTTAGTGTACCAGCTGTTTTATTATGCAGGATAGGACTAGCAGTTATTTCTGGTATAGCGCTTAATATTATAATGTAAAGGAGTTTAATTATGAATGATATAGTGGCAGTACTTTGGGAAGGTTTATCCGGGGGGATAAAATCTGTTTTTAATATATCCCTTATTGTATTTCCTTTAATGATAGTAATTGAAATAGCTAGGGATTTAAATTTACTTGAGAAACTTGCGAATTTGTTTAAACCCATTACAAATCTTATGGGTATGTCAAAGGAATCTGCCTTTCCACTGGCCATAGGACTAGTTTTTGGTTTAGCCTATGGTGCAGGAGTTATTATTCAAAATGTAAAAGAAGGAAATATTGATAAAGGGAGTCTAGTATTAGTAAGTATATTTTTAGTTTGTTGTCATGCAGTTTTTGAAGATACTTTAGTCTTTGTGGCAGTAGGTGCAAATGGATTTTTGTTATTAACTTTAAGAATAGTAGCTGCCTTTATAATAACATACATTGTATCAAAAAAAGTGTCTTTTAAACAAGAGGTATAAAGTATTTATGAATAGGCGGTAAATATATTTCAGGGGGGCCATTTATGAAATTAATACATATTGATGAGTTACAAGAGGGTATGATATTAGCTGAAGATATTATAGGGCATTATGATATCTTATACGCTGCAAGTGGGACAATATTAAATGAAACTATAATTAATGGACTGAAAAAAATGAAGGTTGATTATGTTTATGTAGTCCAAAGTAATGAAATGAAAGATAATGTTGTTATAGTGGATAAAGAATTAAATAAAGAATATAAGATAATATTAGATAGATTTAAAAATATATATTTTAATGCCAAAGTTGGGAAAAAAATTATGACTGAAGAGTTAAATGATTCAGTGGATTCATTAGTAAATGAAGTTGTAAAGAGTAATAATATTTTAAGTAGATTGAGACAGATTGAAGTTAATGATGAGTATACATATAAACATTCTATAAATGTTAGTCTCATATCAACCATGATAGGAAAATGGATGAATATGACACAAGAAGAGCTAAACGATTTAGCTTTAGCAGGATTATTACATGATGTAGGGAAAAGTCAAATTCCAAATGAAATTCTAAATAAGCCAGGTAAGTTGACAAATGAAGAGTTTAAAATTATTAAAGAACATGCAAAATTAGGATACAATATTGTAAAAAATATACCTAATTTAGGAGAAAACATTCATTATGGGGTTTTAGAACACCATGAGAGAAGCGATGGAAAAGGTTATCCATTAGGGTTAAAGGGGGATGAAATACATACATTTGGTAAGATAATTGCTGTGGCAGATGTTTATGATGCCATGACTTCAAATAGGATATATAAAGACAAGGTATCTCCATTTAAAGTTGCAGAATTAATTTTCAACAATAGTTTTGGAGAGTTAGATCCTATTATTGCCAATGTCTTTCTAAAAAATATATTTAAATTTTATGTTGGCAATATAGTGAAACTCAATAATGGAGATGTAGGAGAGGTTGTACTAGTCAATAAATTTAGTCCAACAAGACCTTTAGTTAAAACATCTAAGGGATTTATAGATTTATCAAAGAATTATGAATATGAAATTATAGACATAATCTCATAATAATTAGATAAAAGAGAGGAAAACCTCTCTTTTTACTATTTAAAGAATAATAATTTAAAATACTAGGATAAAATGTATAAAAAAACAGAAAGGATTTGCCAATTGGCAAATCCTTTACAAGGGGTATTGGGAATAGAGATTATATGATTGAGGTTTTCCAGGGGGATAACCACTAAACAAATTATAACAAAATACGACATTATTTGCAATGTTTTTTTACAAAAAATCGACAAAATTTGAAATAAACTTTGCAATAATTAAGTAGTAATCTATTATTGGGTGTTTTGTAGTATATATATAAAATCTTTACAAAAACTATTGATTAGTATACAATATGAGAGAAAATAATGGTTAGAGGTGTATAAAAATGGAAGTATATTTAGATAACGGAGCTACTACTAAACCTAGAAAAGAGGTAGTAGATATTATTAATAAATCCTTTACTGAATATTACGGCAATCCTTCATCATTACACAAAAAAGGTGTAGAGATAGAAAGGGAAATAAAAAAGGCTAGAAAAAAAATTGCCAAAGCCCTTGGGGCGGAAGAAAAGGAGATTTATTTTACTTCAGGTGGAACAGAATCCAATAACTTATCAATACTTGGTGGACTTGAAGGAAATAAAAGAAAAGGTAATCATGTAATAACTACTAGAATAGAACACCCATCAATACTTGAAACCTTTAAAGCATTGGAATCAAAGGGATATGATGTGACATATTTAGATGTTGATAATAAAGGTTTTGTAAATATAGAACAACTACATAAAAATTTAAGAGATAATACAGCATTAGTAAGTATTATGTTCGTAAATAATGAAGTTGGATCTATACAATCTATTGGAGAAATTTCAAAGATATTATCAAATCATCCAAATAAACCATTATTCCATGTAGATGCAATTCAAGCCTTTGGGAAAATAAATATTAATGTAAAAAGACTGAACATTAATTTGCTCTCAATCAGTGGCCATAAAATAAATGGACCAAAGGGAATCGGTGCTTTATACATAAAAAATAATACTAAGGTCAAACCTATTATTTTTGGTGGAAATCAGGAGCTGGGAATGAGATCGGGCACTGAAAATGTTCATGGTATTTTGGGCATGGGAGTAGCTGCTGAATTAGCAAAATTAAATCTATCTAAGAACATAGACAAAATGAAGGGTTTAAAAAGTAGATTGCTAAAGGGTATCAAAGATAGTATAAAAGATGTAAAAATAAATTCCTATGATAATGAGGATTTTTCACCACATATTCTCAATGTGTCCTTTATAGGAATTAGGGGTGAGGTACTTTTACATACCTTAGAACAACATGGTATATATGTTTCGACGGGATCTGCATGTTCTTCAAAAAAGAAAAATTATAGCCATGTATTAAAAGCAATGGGGTTATCAGAAAGAGAGCTAGAAGGAGCTATTAGATTTAGTTTTAGTCCATTTAATACTGAGGAAGAGATTGACTATACTTTAGATAAGCTATCTAGAAGCGTTAAAGAACTAAGAAAAGTAATGGGTAGGAGATGATTTAATGAAAAAAGTTTTAATAGTACGATATGGTGAAATAAGTCTCAAGGGTCTAAATAGACCTTTTTTCGAAAATAAGTTAGTAAATAATATTAAAAATGCTATTAGACCCATTGGGGATTTTAAAGTATATAAAATGTATGGAAGGGTATATATTCAAATTGAAGAGGATTATATTGATGAAATTATCGAAGCAGTTACAAAGGTCTTTGGTGTAGTATCAGTAAGCGTAGCCTGTATATTTGAAGCAAAAATGGATAAAATTTGTGAAGTAGCTCTTAAAGAGGCCCAAAAGTGCATGGAAGAAGATAAAGTTAAGACATTTAAAGTTGAGACAAGAAGAGGAAATAAGAAGTTTCCATTAAAATCACCTCAAATAAGTAGAGAAGTAGGAGCATATATTCTTAAAAATACTGAAGGTTTAAAAGTAGATGTTAATAATCCAGATGTAATTATTGACGTAGAGGTAAGGGATGAGGCCTATGTATATTCTAAAAAAATTCAAGGCTTTGGTGGTATGCCCTATGGAACAAGTGGAAAAGCAATGCTTCTTCTGTCAGGAGGGATAGATAGTCCAGTTGCAGGATGGCTTGTAGCCAAAAGAGGTGTGGAGCTTGAAGCAGTACATTATCATAGTTATCCATTTACTAGCGATAGGGCTAAAGAAAAGGTTATAGAATTAGCAAGGATACTTAGTGGATATTGTGGAAGAATTAGAGTTAATTCTGTAAATTTACTTAACATTCAAAAGGAAATTAATGAAAAATGTCCTTCCAGTCAAATGACTATTTTATCTAGAAGATTTATGATGAAAATTGCAGAAAGAATTGCTAGATTAAGAGGGTGTGGTGCCTTGATAACAGGCGAAAGTATAGGTCAGGTTGCTAGTCAAACAATGGAAAGTCTAAATGTAACAAACTCAGCAATAGACATTCCTGTATTTAGACCACTAATAGCCATGGATAAAATAGACATAGTAAAAATTGCAGAAAAAATCAATACCTATGAAACTTCTATTTTGCCCTATGAAGATTGTTGTACTGTTTTTTTACCTAAGAACCCAGTAACTAAACCTAAATTAGATATGATATTAGAATCTGAAAAATTATTAGATGTAGAAGGCTTAATTAAAGAAGCTATAGATAATATTGAAATAATTGATGTTGATACAGAGGAATTATAGAGAAAGTAGTCTTTTTGATTACTTTCTATTTTTTTTTACAAAATTATCTAATGAGATTACAAAACTAGTTAAATTTCATCAAAGGAAAAAACAATGATATAAAGAATAATTTTAATACAGAAAAAGATATGGGAGGGATTTTATTGAAGCTAAACTTTGAAATAATTGATAAAACTTTGTTAATACAATTTGATGGAGAATTAGACCATCATTCAGCAGAAGAAGTAAGGGAAGAAATTGATGGAATTATCGAATCAAATAATATCATTAATTTGATTTTTGATTTATCTAATATGAAGTTTATGGATAGTTCTGGGATTGGAGTTGTGATAGGCAGATATAAAAAAGTAAATAAATTAGGTGGTAAAGTTGGAATTATAAATGAGAGTCCTCATGTTGATAGGATATTTGAAATGGCAGGATTATATAAGATTATTAAGAAATTTGATTCTAAAGAGAAAGCTTTATCTAACATGTAAAGGGGTGACTATGGTGTCTTTTGATAATTATATGAAAATAGAATTTTTAAGTAGATCTCAAAATGAAGGATTTGCAAGAATCGTTGTAGCTTCCTTTGTAGCACAACTTGACCCAACAATAGAAGAGATAGCTGATATAAAAACTGCAGTATCTGAAGCCGTTACTAATGCTATTATCCATGGTTATGATAATAGCGAAGAAAAAGTGATTATAGAATGTAAAATAATAGGGAATACTATAGAGATAGTTATAGAAGATAAAGGAAAAGGAATAGAAGATGTGAATTTAGCAAGACAACCCTTATATACTTCAAAACCGGAACTCGAGAGATCAGGAATGGGTTTTACAGTGATGGAAACCTTTATGGATAGCGTAATAGTAGAATCTAACAAAGGTAAGGGAACTAAGATTATCATGAAAAAAGAAATAAAAAGTGTACTAAATAAGGAGTAGATATTATGGGGGTAACTGCTTCATATGAAGAAAATAGTGATTTTGATAATGAAAGAACAGTAGAGCTTATAATAAAAGCACAAAATGGAGATAAAAATGCTCAAGAAACCTTAGTAGATGAAAATCTTGGTTTAGTAAAGAGCTTAATTAGCAGATTTGACAATAGAGGTTATGATAGGGAAGATATTTTTCAACTGGGATGTATTGGATTAATAAAAGCTATAGACAAATTTGATACAAGCTATGGAGTAAGATTTTCTACTTATGCTGTTCCTATGATTATTGGAGAAATAAAAAGGTTTTTAAGAGATGATGGTATTATTAAGGTTAGTAGAAGTTTAAAACAAACAGCCATTAAAGTAAAAATGACAAAGGAAACTTTATTAAAAAAATATGGTAGAGAACCGACCCTCCAAGAAATATCTAAGGAATTAAAAATTCCAAAGGAAGATATAGTTTTTGCCTTAGAATCTAGTAGCCATCCTGATTATTTATATGACATTATTCATCAAGATGATGGAGCACCTATATATTTGATAGATAAGATAAGCAAAGATAATAAACAAGATGATGAAGAAATTATTGATAAAATAGCATTGAAGGAGGCTTTGAGTAAACTTAAGCCAAGGGAAAGACAAATAATTATACTTAGATATTTTAAAGATAAAACCCAGTCTGATATAGCAAAAAAATTAGGCATTTCCCAAGTGCAAGTATCAAGAATTGAGAAAAAAGTATTAGGTATTATGAAAAATATTTTAGATAAGACATGATAAATTCATGTCTTTATTTTTTTTGGAATTATTAAAAGTGATTATGGTTAATACTATTATTAAGAACTAAATGAGAGGTGATAGAATGAATAATTTCTTTAAAAAGAAATATATTTTCATATATATCTTAATTACCTGTATTTCAGTAACTTCGGCGTATTTTCTATACAAAAAATATAATGTAAATAGACCTATGTCGGCAAAGTTAGTTATTAACTTTTATTATGATCAGGAGAATGAATCATGGACGTAAATGATCAAATTTATATTCAATCAAAGGGGCTTGTAAATATAAAGAAACCAAGAACTATGAAAGTAAAAGACTTAACAGTAATTGTGGCTCCCGACAAAATAAAAGAAGAGATCGAAAATATAGATGTAATAGATATTTCAAACAAAAAAAATGAATATGTAGTAATATCCTTAATATATGTGGTAAGAAAAATTAAGGAAAAATATTCCAATATAACTATTGAAGTAATAGGTGAAGATCAAGTATTACTTAATATTAAAAAAATACAACCGAAAAAAGACAGTAAAATATTTGAATATTTTAAAGTGTTTATTGTATGTAGCATAGTATTTTTTGGAGCAGCTTTAGCCATTAATCACTTTCATGCAGATGTTAATATGAAAGAGGCCCATAGCAGCATATACAAACTTATAACTGGAAAAGAAGAAGATAGACCATTAATGTTACAAATTTCATATTCTCTAGGTATAGGTATTGGGATGATAGCCTTTTTTTATAAAATATCTCCCAAGGCTCCAAAGGATGAACCCAGTCCCCTCGATTTAGAGCTGTATCTATATAACCAAAATGTAAGAGAATATATTATAGACAAGGAACAGGACAATGTTTATAGATAAAATACTAATAATCATTATTGGAATATCCCAAGGAGCAGCAGTGGGGACAGCCTTTGCAGCATTTATAACTATCCTGGATATAATTTATAGATTACTTCAAATTTCATTAACACCTAAATATTTAAGATTATATGAGAAAAGTATAATAATTTCCTTTTCATTATTTGCTTTTCTAAATCTAATTGATTTTAATGTTAATTTAGGAATTATCACAACCATATATTTTGGACTATTTACTGGAATTTTTATTGGATTATTTGCATCGGCTTTAGCGGAGGTATTAAATGTTATACCAGTAATAGTTAATAAGCTTAATTGTCATCAATATATAGATTATATAATCCTATCTATGATTGCCGGAAAGGTTATTGGGTCAATGGTCTATTGGCTAAAGGTGAATTAGGAGGTGCCCAATGGATAAAAAATATTTAAACGAAATAAAGACAAAAATAATACTTTTACAGAATAAAGAAGATAATGAAAAAATACACGAATTTAATTCTTTAGAGTTTAGTAGAGATATAGTAAGTAATGAAATTAAAACTAATATAGAAGGTATACGACATATGAATAATATCTTGGGAGGCTGATTTAGTTGAGGAAGCAAACCGAAAAAATTAGTAAAGAACAAGAATACCAAGAATATGTAAAGAAAAAAATTCCAAAGCCTAATTATTTTAAGAATTCACTATGGGCATTTTTTGGAGGAGGAATAATCTGTACCCTGGCTCAATTTATTTTAAATTATTTAAAAAACACTGGACTAAGTTCAACAGATGCCAATACAATAACAGTTATAATTATGGTATTTTTAGGAGCTTTTCTAACGGGAGTAGGAGTATACGACAAAATAGTGAAGAAAGCTGGAGCTGGAGGAATAGTACCAATATCTGGATTTGCCAACTCCATTGTTTCTCCTGCAATGGAATTTAAAAGGGAAGGCTATGTACTTGGCGTAGGAGCTAAGATGTTTAGTTTAGCTGGACCAGTATTGGTCTATGGATTTGGAAGTTCAGTGATTATTGGATTATTATATTATGTTTTCAACAAATAGGGAGGAAACTAAAGATGGCAATAAAAAAGTTAGGTAATCAGACAGTACAATTTCAAAACCCTCCAATAATTATAGCTACTTCTTCCACTGTTGGCCCTAAAGAAGGTGAAGGGCCATTAAGGGATTATTTTGATGTAATTCTTAAAGATGACCTATATGGAGAAAAAAGTTGGGAATTAGCTGAAAGTAAAATGTTAAGAGAAACAATTAAAGCTGCAATTAAAAAAGCAGATAAAAATATATCTGAGATAGAATACATGTTATCAGGAGACTTACTTAATCAATTAATGTCAGCTAGTTTTGCTGCAAGGGAATTGGCAATACCCTTCTTTGGGTTATATGGAGCATGTTCTACAATGACAGAATCATTAAGTATAGGATCTATGCTTATTGATGGAGGCTATGCAGATAATCTAGTAGCTGCTACTTCAAGCCATTTTAGCTCAGCTGAAAGACAATATAGGTTTCCACTAGAGTCAGGTAATCAAAGAGCACTTACTGCTCAATGGACCGTTACAGGTGCCGGTGCAGCTATAATATCTAAATATGGAAATGGACCTCAAATTCCATATGTTACAACAGGTAGGGTAATAGACTTAGGTATAAAGGATCCTAATAATATGGGAGCTGCAATGGCTCCAGCTGCTGTAGATACAATAGTTAATCATTTTCAAGATACAGGGCTAACTCCAGATTATTATGACCTTATTGCAACTGGTGATCTTGGAGCAATAGGGAAAGAAATAGCTGAGGAGATGATATTTGATAAAGGATATAATATCTCTAAAGTATTTAATGATTGTGGATTATTAATATTTGATAATGAAACGCAAGATACCCATGCAGGAGGAAGTGGATGTGGATGTTCAGCCTCTGTATTTTGTGGATATATTTATAATGAAATGAAAAAAGGAAGGTTGAACAAAGTTCTATTGGTTTCAACAGGAGCATTATTGTCGGTTACAAGTACACAACAGGGAGAATCTATACCGGGAATAGCACATGCTGTTTCAATAATAAATCAAGAGGTTTAGGAGGTAAAGTATGGAATATCTTAGAGCTTTTTTAGTAGGCGGTATAATATGTGTTATAGGTCAGCTACTAATGGATGGGACAAAATTAACTCCAGCCCATGTGCTTGTAACATTTGTAACATCAGGTGCTATATTAACAGCTCTTGGAATATATGAGCCAATTGCTAAATTTGGAGGTACTGGTGCCACAATACCACTTCCTGGATTTGGATATTCACTAGCAAAGGGAGCAATATCATCAGTTAAGAAAGCTGGAATATTAGGAGCATTTACAGGTGGTATTGAATCTACAGCTGGTGGAGTTGCAGCAGCTATTGTATTTGGTTATACTATGGCAGTTATATTTACACCTAAGAGTAAAAAATAGATAAGAGAGGATATGACAATGGGAAAAAAGAGAAAAATAATAATAGTAACAGATGGAGATAGATTTGCTCAAAAAGCAGTAGAAAAAGCCACAACAAATGTAGGTGGTAGATGCATATCTAGATCAGCTGGAAATCCTACTCCCATTAGAGGAGAGGAAATTATTGAATATATCAAGGAAGCTAAAAATGATCCTGTAGTTGTAATGGTAGATGATAGAGGAAATAATAGAATGGGTAAGGGGGAAGAGGCTTTAATTAGTATTGTAAATCATCCTGATATAGAAGTAATAGGAGTTATAGCAGTAGCATCTAATACAGAATTTGTTGATGGAGTAAAGGTGGATTTTTCTATAGATTCAGAAGGAAAAATAATTGAAGGAGCAGTAGATAAAGAAGGAAAAAAAACTAAAGAAAGAATTCTATACGGTGATACTGTAGATGTAATAAGAGAATGTAATATACCTATTGTAGTAGGCATAGGTGATATTGGTAAGATGAATGGTAAAGATGATTGTGAAATAGGGGCTCCCATTATTACAAAGGCTATGCAGGAAATAGTAAAGCGAAGTGGAATAAATGGAAAAATTAACAAAAAAGATTGATGAAAACATTGAATATTTAGATAGAAAAATAGGGATATCAAAGAGTTTTGATATTATAAAAAGAGATATAGTAGTTGGTGGAAGGAAAGCTGCATATATTTGCATAGACGGCTTTATAAAGGATGAAATAATGCTATTTATAGAAGAAAGACTTCAAAAGTTAGATAGGGAAGACATTGTTCCTAATACTATAGAAAAATTAATAAGCCAAAAAATTTCCTATGTAGAAGTAGAAACTACAGATGAAATAGATAAAATAGAGTTAATGATATTATCGGGAGCATTGGCATTAATTATTGATAAAGCTGAAAAAGCTATTATTATAGATGCCCGTACCTATCCTGCAAGGGGACCTGAAGAACCAGACCTTGAAAAGGTAACTAGAGGTTCTAGAGACGGGTTTACAGAAACTCTAATATTTAATACAGCATTAATTCGAAGAAGAATCAGAGATGGAAATCTAAGGTTTGAAATAACTCAGATAGGAAAAAGGTCAAAAACCGATGTTGTAATAGGATATATTGAAGATATAGCAAATCCCAATTTAATTAAAGACCTTAAAGAAAAGCTGGATAAAATTAATACGGATTCATTAGAAATGGCAGAAAAGTCTTTGGAAGAATTTATTATGGGCAGAAGTTTAAATCCATTACCTCAAGCAAGATATACAGAAAGGCCCGATGTTACAGCAGCTCATCTTTTAGAAGGGCATATAGCAGTTATGGTTGATACTTCTCCAAGTGTTATGATTTTACCAGTGACAATGTTCCATTTTACTCAACATGCTCAAGATTATTACCAAAATCCTACAGTAGGAACATATTTCAGATGGATTCGATTAATAGGAATATTGTTTTCCCTAATACTTCCACCCCTATGGCTTTTACTAGTCTACTACAAGGAAAGTTTTCCCCAATGGCTTCAATTTTTGGGACCTAAAGAAACGGGAGAGATATCTTTATTCCTTCAATTTTTCATATTGGAGTTAGGAATAGATCTTCTTAGAATGGCTTCTATACATACACCTAATACTTTAGCAACTTCATTAGCCATTATTGGGGGTTTAATACTTAGTGAGTTTGCTGTAAAGGTTGGATGGTTCGTACCTGAAACTATTTTATATATGGCAGTTGCAGGACTTGGAATGTTTGCTACTCCAAGTATTGAATTTTCAATGGCCATAAGACTATTTAGACTAATATTACTTTTTGCTACAGGTATATTTAAAATATATGGATTTGTTGTAGCCTTGTTATTTATTGGGTTTGTATTCATTTCCACAAAGTCCTTTGGAGGAGTTAGATATACATGGCCCCTAATCCCCTTTAATGCTAGAGCATTGTCAACAATCCTATTTAGAAAGCCCATTCCAGAAGTAAAAAGAAGACCTGAGTTTTTAAATACTTTAGATAAAAATGCAGCACCAGATGATTAGAAAAAAGAACCCGGAGTACACCGGGTTCTAATCATTACTGTCAATTATAGAGTTGTCATTGCTATCGATGATTTCATTTGGATTATTTGGGTTAATTATTTCCTCGTTATCATTCTGGTTTGAAGGCTGAATTACAGTTCCATCTGGGAAAATTATGGTTCCATCGGGAAGAATTTTTTTCCCATCGGGTAGTATACTTACGCCATTGGGAAGTGTGATAGTACCCGGTGGAAATTCATTGCTATTACTTGGTGGTACGATAAATTGTGTATGAACATCACATTCTTCCGTAGGAGCCTCATACTCATAATCCCTAGGAATAAAACCATCATGCTCATTTGGATCATAAGGAATCGATCTACTTACGAAAACTTTAGTTTCAATATTTTCTGGTGGACAATACTCTGTTGCCAACTTGCCAGTAGTTGTGTCAATTTGTAACTCCACATGGACATCATCGTAATCCTTAGGTTCTGTACCAGAAATAAAATATTCACTTTTAACGGTATTTCTAGGGTCCATATATGATAACTGGGTCGGAAGTTTACCAGACTTAGTATCCACAGCTATTTGTATAATTCCCTCAGGTTTATCAAATTCCTTAGTTGGCAAATCATTATGAATTTCAGTCATTACTTTATTCCATAGGGTAGCACTTATGCTACTACCACTGTCTAACATTAATTGAAGGTCATTTCCTATCCATACACCTCCAACATAATATGGTGTAAAACCTACAAACCAAGCATCAAAATTATCTGAAGTAGTACCAGTCTTACCGGCTGTAGGCATATTTTTAAGTTTGGCCCTTGTACCTGTACCAGCTTCAACACCTGTTCTCATCATGTCAGATACAATATATGCAACCTGTGGACTTACCACAAAATTCTTTTGAGGCTTTCTTTCAAAGATTATATTTCCATTTCTATCGGTAATCTTAGTAAATGAATGGGGCTCAATATGAACTCCTTGATTTGCTATGCTACCATATGCAGCAGTTATCTCAAGTGGAGTTATTCCATGAGTCATACCACCTAAAGCCATGGAAGCTAAGTTTTCATCATTTGTTCTTATGTTTTGATCTCTATCTACTAAGGTAGAAATACCCATTTTCTTAAGATATTCAAAGGAAGTATTAAAGCCTATTCTTTCAACTATTTTAACAGCAGGTACATTCATAGACCATTGTAAAGCCTCTCTAAGGGTTACTAATCCCCAATATCCAGTTGTCTTTGGGTTATAGCTCTTTTCATACCAGTTTCTAGGCCAACGCTGACCACTTTCATTATAGTTTGGTACATCATCAATAATACTTGCGGCAGTCCATCCATTATCTATAGCTGGAGTATATACTGTTAGAGGTTTAATAGCCGATCCAGGCTGTCTAGGATGATTTGCTCTATTATATAACTTCTGTCCTTTAACCTGTCTACCACCTACTAAAGCTTTGATTTGCCCAGTTGTATAGTCGATTATTACCATTGCAGATTGTGGCTGTATGCTACCATCTTCACTTATATTATAGTATTTATTTGAGATTAATAAGTTTCCATTACCATCTTCTTTTAAGAAATCCGAATTATTTTTAAGGAATTCACTTGATATAACTAAGTTATTACTTGAGTCTAAAGTTTTATGCTGATTTTCAATACCTGTTACTCTACCACCCTTATGGATGTATAGCCCAGGAGCTTCCCATCTTTGGTAAGTGCCATTCCACTTAAGATTTTCTTCATCGTATTTACAAGCATCCTTTAAAAATACATCTATGCCATTTTCGGAGTTATAAAAACTTAATCTTCTATTTTTATAAAGCACTAAATCACCAGAATCTGTATATTCATAATCAGCCTTAGGAATGATTAGTGAATTATCAGTAGATATTAGATTTTCATACTTATATAGAATAATAGAATTGCTTTTCTCACTCTTTATATTTCCAGCATCATCTTTTTTAAAAATAACTGATGGGAAATTTTCAGTATCTTTATAGATAGATTCAATTTTCTTTTGCATATCAAGGTCAAGGGTACTGTAGATTTTTAAACCTTGAGTATATAGCATATCATTTGCTTCATCTTCTGTTATATTTAATTCTTCCATCAAAGTATTGACAACTTCATCTTCAACAAAATCTGAGAAGAAGGAGGTTATGTTAGCATTAACCGTGCTGCCAGGATTAAGTTTTTCCTTAAGATCTATACTTTTTGCTTCTTGATATTCTTCTTCAGTAATATAGCCACATACTTTCATAAAACCTAATACGCTATAATACCTATCATAACAGCTTTCGTTAAATAATGTTGTATATATATCTCCTTCTTTAAGAACTAGTCCCTTTTCCCTTTCTTCATCAGTTACATCTTCCGTTCTTTTAACCCTTAAAGGGGAATGATAAGTTGGGCTTTGAGTAATACCTGCTATTAAAGCTGCTTCAACTAAATCTAAATCCTTAGCACTTTTAGAAAAATATGTTTGAGCAGCAGCTTCTACCCCTTTAGCACCGCTTCCCAAATATATAGTATTCATATAATATTCAAAAATTTGTTCCTTAGTTAGATTTTTCTCTAACTCCACAGCATAATAAGCTTCTTTAATTTTTCTAGTAAGAGTTTTTTCGCTCTTTATATGGGGAAGATAAAGATTTCTAGCCAATTGTTGAGTAAGTGTACTTGTTCCCCTAGGGGACGATTGAGTTTTTATGGCTTGAAGAATAGCTCCTACTAGTCTTTTAAAATTGAATCCATGATGTTCAAAAAAAGTTCTATCTTCAGTAGCGATAAAAGCGTTTTTTAAATCCTCATCAATATCTTCATATTTAACTATGGTTCTAAGCCCGTCATTTTGGATTTTCTCTAATAGATTTCCATCCTGATCTAAGATCTCAGAATTCTCATCTAACATGTAATCGATTTTTGAAACATCAATTGGTTCAACATCTTTAATTGTAGATAGTACTAAGCCTGCTGAGGCACCTGCGCCAATGAAACCAGCAATGATAAAGAGTATAATAAAGAATTTTATAGAAGTCCAAATAATATTTTTCTTTTTTGATTTCTTTTTATCATTATTATTTTTTTTCGACCTTCGCTTTTTATTTTCACTCATGTTATTAACCTCCCTAGTATTAATAAAAGGGCACAAGGATTTATATGTACATTGTTTATTATACAGAGAATATTATATCACATCAGATTGTTAATGTTAATTTAATAATAGAATTGGCAAAAAGTGATATACTAATTTAATAAAGTTGTAATATTTTTAAATATTACTATTTTAACCTTGCCATAGAATTTTAATTATGATAATATATCCAATAAATAATATTGATAAAAACTATGAAGGAGCCTAGTAGTTATCTATGGTTACAATCTAAGAGAGCAAACTGGTTGGTGAAAAGTTTGCAGTACATAGATGATGAATTACACTCTGAAGTTTCAAGGACCGAAATCCTTGACGATTTCCACCCGTTAAAGTGGACTAGAGGCATTACATATGTAAATTAAGGTGGTACCACGGGTCTTCTCGTCCTTAGAATGAACGAGAGGGCCCTTTATTTTTGAAAAATTTATGAGGAGGTTATATATATGGAAAATGTTTTTGATGTCTTATTAGAACGGGGATTCATAAAGCAAACTACCCACGAAGAAGAAATAAGAGAATTGCTTGGAAAGGAAAAAGTTACATTTTATATTGGGTTTGATCCCACAGCGGATAGTTTACATGTTGGACATTTCTTACAAATAATGGTTATGTCCCATATGCAAAAAGCAGGCCATAGACCTATTTTTCTAATTGGTGGAGGAACTTCCATGGTAGGAGATCCCTCAGGAAAAACCGATATGAGAAAAATGCTGACTCAAGAACAAATAGAGTATAATGGAGAATGCTTTAAAAAACAGGTTTCTAATATGTTAGATTTTTCTGAGGGTAAAGCCCTTATGATTAATAATGCTGATTGGTTGTTAAATTTAGAATATGTTCCATTTTTAAGGGAGATTGGAAAGCATTTTTCAGTTAATAGAATGCTTACAGCAGAATGTTATAAGAGCCGTATGGAAAAAGGCTTATCTTTCTTAGAATTTAATTATATGATTATGCAAGCCTACGATTTTTATCAATTACATAAAAAATATGGATGTAAGATTCAAATGGGTGGAGATGACCAGTGGTCTAATATCATAGCTGGTGCCGATTTAATAAGGAGAATGAGTGGAGAAGCAGCCTATGGTATGACATTCACTTTACTTACAACTAGTGAAGGTAAAAAAATGGGTAAAACAGAATCAGGAGCTATTTGGCTTGATCCTAAAAAGACTTCACCTTATGAATTCTATCAATACTGGAGAAATGTAAATGATGCTGATGTTGAAAACTGTTTATCATTACTTACCTTCTTACCTATGGATGAAGTTAGAAGACTTTCTTCATTAGAGGGAGCTGAGATAAATAGGGCTAAGGAAATATTAGCATATGAAGTAACAAAATTAGTTCATGGTGAAGAAGAGGCTAAGAAGGCTGACGAGGCAGCTAAAGCATTATTTGCTAAGGGAACAGATAATGAAAACATACCATATACTGAATTACCTTCCTCAGAATTTGAAGAGGGAATAGGAATCCTAGACCTACTTAATAGAGTTGGGCTAATATCTTCAAATGGTGAAGGAAGAAGATTGATACAGCAAAATGGTATATCTGTAGAAGATGAAAAAGTAAAAGATTTTAGAATGGTTATAACAAAAGATGATTTTAAAGATGGAAAACTAATGCTTAGAAAAGGTAAAAAAGTATATCATCAAGTAAGATTAGTTTAATCTTAAATATGGATTTTAATATATAATAATTAAAACACCCCTAGAGGTAATTCTAGTTTAGAGGGGTGTTTTGCTTTTAAAATATATATTACTCATTTAAATCAATTACAATTTTATTACAACTAGTACATTTATAACCTTTAACCCGTGGTCTCTTTAAATGTCCCTTTGTACCTATCCTTTCACCTCCAAAAGCAAAAATTCCGCCAGTCAATTTCTTTTCCTCTGGTAGCCATTTTAGGGCATACCTATCACCATAAATAAATCCTGAAATTAGTTCTTTTTTACAATAAGGACAATTCACAACCATCAACTCCTTTTTAAAATATTTGATAAATAAACATATGTAGATTATAACATTATTTCTAAATTTTGCAGCATCTTTTTGCCTTTTATTACAAAAATAGATAATATTTCCTATAAAATCATTTATTTTTAAAAGTAAAATAAAGGTAATTATTTTGTAATTTTTAATCAAGGATAAATGAAAGCTTTTATGAAACATAATATAGTATGATATAATTTAAATTATTAGAAATTAATTAGATAGCATTATTTAATAAGTATAGGATTTTAGAATGATATGGAGGGACTATTATGTTCAGAGAAATGCGAAGGAAGGATAGAGAACTTAAAAAGGATGAAGCCATTGAAATTTTAAAAAGAAATGATTATGGTGTTTTATCAACCATAGGTGAAAATGGATATCCCTATGGTGTACCAGTAAACTTTGTTTTTCTTAATAATTCAATATATTTTCATTGTGCTACTGAAGGACATAAATTAGATAATATATTATATAATGGAAAGGTATCATTTTGTGTAGTTGGAGAAACCGCTATCTTACCTGAAAAATTCAGCACAAATTTCGAGAGTGCAATTGTATTTGGAAGGGCAGAAGAAGTATTTGATGATGAAAAGGGTACTGCTCTAATAGAAATATTAAACAAATATTCCTCAGATTATATTGAAGAAGGCAAGGAATACATAAAGAAAGCAAGTAAATTTACTAAAGTAATAAAAATAAATATTGAACATATTTCTGGTAAGGCAAGAAGGTAGGAATGAATGATGTTTATTGACTTAGCTAAGTTAATCTTGGTATTGTAAAAAAATATATCATGAAGAAAGATGCGTTTAATATTAAAAAAGCTCAAAATAATAGTAACTAAAACCCCCCTTAAATCATATTATAGTTTAAAGGGGGTGTTTTTTTTGCTTAGAAAAAAAAGATATAGAAATCCTTATAAGAAGAAAAATAAGCTCATGGTATTTACATATATAATTTTAACCCTCTTAATAATGATATATGGATTTGTTTTGGTAGATAAAAAAATTAAGCCAACGGTGGTAGCTATTGCAGAAGTAAAAGCTCAAGAAATAGCTTCTAAAGCAATAAATCAATCTATTAAGACAAAATTAACCGATGATATTAGATATCAAGATTTGTATTTCATAAGAACAGATAGTGAGGGAAACGTCACTCTTATGCAAGCTAATACAATAATGATGAACTACCTAGCCTCAGAGGTAGCTCTAGCTGTTCAAGAGACTATCAAAAATATAAGGACCTCGGAAATGCGAGTACCCCTAGGAAATATATTTGGAAGTCAGCTTCTTGCCCAATATGGTCCAAAGATTAAAATAGATGTAACCCCCATAGGTAGGGTTAATGTTGACTTTTTTACTCAATTTGAACAGTCAGGAATAAACCAAACTAGACATAAAATATATCTTGTGGTAAAGGCACAGGTAAAGACTATAGTTCCATTCTCATCAAGTACAATGATGGTAGAGTCAACAGTTCCAATTGCTGAAACTATAATAGTTGGTAAAGTGCCCGATAATTATATCAATGTACCGGAAGATGAATTCATGAACGTTGTGCCAGATGGATCTGATTAATAGAATGACTTTGTGATTTAAATAAAAGTAAGAGAAGTAGGTGCGGCTGATATGTTCCCTTTATAATAGACAGTTTAAATAAAATACCTGTTTACTATGATGGGAGATTATAAGTACGCACCTGCATTTCTTTTTTTTGACCAGATTTTCTTCCCAAAAAAGTTTGTTTTTTTATGTTTAGAATATATCATTTCTAGAATTAGTTTGGATTTAGGTTAGGTCAATATTCTAGATACAAAAAGTCTAACATTTAACAAGCTAATTTTAAAGTTAGATTTGTAAAAAAATTCTTTTTTTCAGCAGTTTCGAACCGTCACTGAGATTAAAAGATATTTGATTATCGATTATAAATTAGTTAGATTTTACTTTTTATTATTAAAATATGATATTATATTACTGGAACATTAAATAATATTTTAATTTTTACTAGGAGGAAAAATGAAAAAACTAATATTGTTGACCATGTCATTTTTTTTGACATTGGCTATTTTAACCGGATGTCAGAAACCGATTTCAGAAGAAAAACAGAATAATTATGTAACAGAAGCTAAGGAAGTGGCAACCCAGGTAGAAGAAAAAACAGAAGAAGCTGTAGAAGCTAAAATTGAGACGACGGACGACTCTGATAAAAAGATAAGTACTTATGAAGAGGTGTATGGATTGGGGGGATTATTAGGGGAATTTATAGAAAACATTGATGTTTACCCTTATGATGATTATGTTATTGTCAGGAAAAGTTACATAGATGGTGATAATGGAGAAGTTGAAGGAATCTTTGTAGTTGACAGTGATGGAAATGAGTTATGCCAATTAAGGGATAATTATAATATTGATAATATAGTTGAAGAAATAACTGTAGCTATTGAAAACAAGCATACAAACCTCCAAGGATTTACAAATGAAAAAATTAACGGAGAGTTAGTAAACTATGATGAGTACATTTCTGTTATTGTACCGATGTATAAGGGAGTGAACATGGAAAAACTGGATAAGATGGTATTCAACATAAGTGATAAGCAGACAATAGAAGTTTCCTTTGCAGTATTCGGAAAAGCAGCGAATGTGAATATACTATATACAAGTAATGCAAATGAAGAAGAGTATACCATTACAAAAGTAGGAGAAATAAATGACTCCTTAGTAACAATAAAGACAGATATACCTACAGACTTTTCAAATATCATTATTAAATGTAATGTTATGGCAGGAGAGGGATATGTTCATAATGTTGAGTTTTCATTGGATGGTATGAGGGATTTAAGTGAGTATAAACCTATTATGATATCGTGGTAAAAGTTGTTAGAACATGCTGGTACTATGATAACCGTACTTACTCATATCAAACATATATCTAAGGAGAATTTTGAAGTTTTCACTATTTTGACTGATATTAATTTAAATATTCTATATATTATATAATAAACAAAAATGTTATAAGATTAATAGAAACAGGTTTTTCACCAAAAAATAGAGAAGAACCTGTTTTGTGTATCTCTAACAAAGGGTGACGGCTCTTATGGTTGTCAAATTAGTAACTAAATGATAATCTAAATAAGGATGATACAATCTAAGAATAGTAGGAGAAAAAATGTGGCTGTAATATATAACATATTATTAAAGGGAATCAATAAATAAACAATATAGCTAGAATAAAAGGAATAAGCAAGTACATTATATTAAAATCATAGATTTATGTTTTGACCATAAGTATGATCTCTATGGCAAAATAAGTAATTTATTTAATAATAATAAAGTATTAGGAGGATTATAAAATGGAGTTAAAAATAATAAATCAAGATTTTTCAATATGTAAAGTGGAAGATTTATCTCAGATAGATTATTCAGATGAATTTTGTTTTATTAGTAAGACAGATGAGGAGTTATCATTAGTATGTAATACAAATCTGGTACCCCCAAATGCAATTGAATGTGATAATGGCTGGAAAGCTTTTAGAATACAAGGTGTTTTAGATTTTTCTCTTATAGGCATTTTGTCAAAAATAGCTACTTTGTTAGCAGAAAATAAAATTGGAATATTTGCAGTGTCAACATATAATACAGATTATATTTTAACCAAAAAGGAAAATTTTGATAAAGCAATTAAAACCATTGAAAAAAATGGATATGAAATAAAGTTTTAAAATCTAGTTTGTTAGTTTAGATAATATGCTTTTTATATTAACTGACCACATCACTTATACAGTATACAAAAATTAATAAGTCCTTGACTTTTCAAAGGATACAAAGGGACGGTTAGAAACTGATGAAAAAATAATGTTTTTAATACTGTACTTCCGCCAATATGGTATAATTTGTGATTTTTGACTGGTAGGAAAAAGCTTTTTGCCAATAGTTGGTGGCAGATTAATTGTAATGTGCTTCAATATTAGATTTGAGATTATTTTGATGGAAAGGTAAAAGGAGCAATTTCATGTATAAGGAGAAAAATATAATATTGTCAATAGTGATTTAAATATCGTTAGTTGTAATAAGTTTAATAGTTTTTTTAAAATTTACTAAACAAATCGAATTTAGTATTCAATATTTTATTCCCATTGATTTATGGATTTTCTGGAATATTTTCTATTTTAAGAAATTAAAAATATTTTGGAGTTTTTTTAATATTTTTCTCTACATATTATTTTTTAAAGTATATTAAAATTTAGGATTTATATAAAAGAAAGATAGGTTTTGAATTTGACATGAAAATAATAGAATACACTTGAGCACATATTAAAGATGGACTGCTTTTAATCTGTGTTTTTTAGCTCTTTGTCAATAGTTGGTGTGGGTATTTTATAAAATGCCTGCCTTTTATTATTTTAGAGCTATTTTTAAAATTATTTTCCATAACTAAGGGTAACCAAGGGGACGGTTTTTTAGTTGAGGGATTAGTTAATTAAAATGAAAGGGAAATAAATAAGTATAAAAGAATAATTTAAAAAGGATTATCAACTTGACAGATAGTTATACTAACAGGAATAAGCAGGTATATTATATTAAAATCGTTGATTTATGTTTAGATCACAATAACCGTCCCTGTGATATGTGTGTGTTTATTCCCATGGCAAAACATCATTTTCTTCTTTAAGATGCTCTAAAATTTTCCATATACCTTCTCCAGTATAAGAACTGACATGGAACACCGTTTCACAACCTGAAAGACGTAACCAATTCTCTGCCAATTTGGGATTAGCATAGGGATGGTCTATCTTAGTTACAATACCTATGACTTCACGGTTTACACAGGGGGTAATATTAGGAGGATATAGGGAATAGGGCTCTGTAGCACTAATCAATAACCCTACTACATCGGCCTCATAGGAATATAGGGCAAGGGCACGGGCTAAAAATTTATTTTCAGCATACTCACCCGGTGTATCAATTACAACATCAAAATGATTTATATATTGAGTTTTATGATAGGAGATTTTTTCCCCTCTTAATGCTTGGGTAAGGGTGGTTTTTCCACAGCCACTCCTTCCCATTAAAATTATTTTTCTCATATTATCAAACACCTACGTTGTAGTTATTTCACATACAGTAAAACCAAGTTTATCCCTCGTATACTCTAAAATAGCCTTAATAGAAGACTGAACTTGGGAAAACTTACCTGTAACGATTAAAGTTCCACTAAATCTATCAACAAAGCCAAGGTCAACATTGGAGGTTTTAGTAGCAATATCCCCTGCAATTATTGCTGTTTCACTTGGAGTAATAGTTATAATCCCTATAGCTGATTTTTCATAATCAATATCTGGGTTCAAACCTAATTTCTTATAAATAATTTTATCCGGTCCCGCAATGATATGAGCAATAGAGATTTGTTTACCAGGAACAGTTTCTTGAATAATTCTTAATTTTTCTTCTTTAGGTAAAACATCTTCTAAATTCATAGTAGTCCCACCTTTTATATTTTTATTTTCAATGTAATTGCTTAGTATTTCTATATATATTTATAATTTCCTTCTAATTTTATTATAATATTTTATGCATAATTCAGAGAAATAATAAGAAGTTGAATGATAATATTATAAAAGTTTTAGCTGGGTCAATACTTCTCGATTTTGGCAGAAAAATACTTTATCAGGTATGTTTTTTTGGGAAATATTTCGTAGTTCCTTTATTTTCTATTCCATTTCTTTTTTAGTCAACTCTACACACCACACAATATATTCTATATCTAATTATATATTACTACAGTAGTATAGTTTGTAAATGTACCTTAATTTGTAAATAACGATCCTTTTTTAGGCAATGATATGATGTGAAGCTACTATATTAAAATATTAGAATTAATATTTAGATAGCTTCTTTCCTCGGCATAAAGAAAGAAAATTCTAACAAATACCTTGACGTGTTAAAAATTTAACTATATTATTATGTTAATAGTTTAATATCTTTATTAAAATTTCAAAATAGTAGGAGGAAATTATCATGGTTGATTTGACTGGAAAAGTAGCTGTTATTACAGGTGCAGGTTCAGGTATTGGAAAAGAGACGGCCCTTACATTTGCTAAGCAAGGGGCAAGTGTTGTATGTGCCGATATCAAAGGATCCCATGATACTACAGAAGAAATTAAACAAAAGGGTGGAAAAGCGATATCCATATCATTGGATGTTGCAAAATGGGATCAATGGACAGCGTTAATGGAAAAAACAGAAGTCGAATTTGGCAAGGTTGACATTCTATGTAGTATAGCTGGCATTTCAGAAGCTACAAATATCATTGATCTTACAGAAGAGCAATTCGATCTTATGATGAATGTCAATGTTAAAGGTGTTTACTTTGGTATGAAAGCTGTGTTGCCAGGTATGTTAGAAAAAGGGGCAGGAAAAATTGTTAACGTTGCCTCTTTGGCAGCTCATGTTGGTTTAGCTGGACTTCCAAGCTACTCGGCATCTAAAGGTGCAGTTGTTTCCATGAGTAGACAAGTTGCCATGGAATATGCAAAACATAACATTCAAGTTAACGTTGTATCTCCAGGTATTATTGCAACTCCTATTCTAGCTAATAACACTCCTGAAATGACTAAAGCATTTACTGATGCTACACCAGCAGGACGCCTTGGTGAACCTGTAGAAATAGCTAATATGATTGCATTCCTTTGTTCTGAAGACAGTAATTTCACAACTGGTCAAGCAATTATGGTTGACGGTGGCTGGAGCCAACAATAATATTTATAGTATATGAATATCTACATATAACTTTTATACCATATTAAGTAGAGACTTAAAGGATAATAGGTCATTGTATAGTTGGGGTGGGATTTCTTATAATTCCACTCCATTATTACGTTTAGACCTATTTTAATGGAGATGTAATAAGTTAATTTTATAATATTCTTTATAAACAAGGAACATTTTAGAATATTCATTTCACAGGCATTTTTTGCATTATGAATTTTCTATAAAATTTTTTTATCGTTCTTGATTGTGGGCAAAACAATTTCTACTTTTACCCCTTTATTAATATCGCTTAATAATAACAAATGTCCTTGATGTGCTTTTGCAATTCTTGCAACCATTGGCAAACCTAATCCATGTCCATTACTCACCCTATGCTTTCTTTTGGAAGAATAGGGCAATTCTAATAAATCTGTAAGTTTCTCTTGAGGAATTCCTTTACCATTATCAGATACTATGATACTACAGGTTTTGTTGACTGGGTTTAGAGCCGTTTCTAACTGTATTTTACATCCATCAGGATTATGGTTAATACTGTTTTGCACCAGGTTAGTAATGGCACGCATTAGCAGTCTTCTATCACCATCTACTTGAATACTTTCATTAGAAATCTTAACATCAATGGTGAAGAGTTCATCTAATCCCTTATTTATAAATTCAGTTGCCATTTGTCTTATCAATGCAGATATGCGAATTGGATTTTTATTTAGTGGTTGCATTTCATACTCCAGCATTGAAACAAGATTTAGATCACTCACAAGAGAGCTTAGATATTCTGCTTGCTGTCGTATGATACTTGATTGTTGTCTTTGTTCTGATGGGATATTGATATTTTCTTCTAGACCACTTGAATAGCCAAGAATCATAGAAAGTGGAGTTCGAATGTCGTGGGAAATTCCTGAGATCCAGTTTGAACGGGCTTCATCTCTCTTTTTTAGGTTCTCATTTCTTTCTTCTAATAAAGATGATACACGGTTTATACTTTGTGCAAGTGGAGCTAATATTCCTTTTGGTTCTATAAAGACTTCTTTATCTTCAGCAAGGGCTTGTATTCCATGGGTCAAGGGACGGATAGATTGAATTAATTTGGAGCCAATGAAAAGGGATAAAAGTAATGCCAGTACTATATTAGCAATGATTAAAGATGTTATTTTTAACGGAAAAGAAGAAACCCAGTTTGTTGGGAAAATATACTGATATTTTGCTAAACTATTTTGGGGATATCCTATAACTACTAAACCAGCATCATGTTGCCATACAAAAACAGGATAATCTAGTAAATAGTTTCTTGTTAATTTAGCTATATCTGTTAATGAATAAATTTCAGGAAGTTCTTCAGGAGCCATATAATTCCACGCTACGTGGCCTGTATCGTCAATTAACATTGCCCATGCATTGTTTTGATTAAGCAATTCTATTTGTTGTGAATCTAAATAATAGTTATCTGAAGAAAGATATAAACCTTCTGCTACCTTTTGAACAACAGCAGCTGGAGATTGTCCATTGTTAGCGCCTTTAAAGACCCACATACCTAATAACACAAAGTTGAGAACAAGCAAAAAAACAGAAATTATCATGGTTGAAAATATAAAACGTTTTAAAATTCGTAGAGCACCTTCCATTTTAATTCTCCTTCACCATGAGTTTATACCCTAACCCTCGAACTGTTATTAAATATTCTGGATTAGATGGGCTCACTTCAATTTTTTCACGGATACGACGTATGTGTACCATTAGTGTATTTTCAAGACCATAATAATCATCTCCCCATGCGGCTTGACAAAGAGCATCACTGGTTACAATACGACTTCTATTTTCATAAAGTTTATAAAGTAATATAAGCTCTTTTGCCGTTAAAGGATATTCCTTAGAATTACTTTGAACAATACCACTTTCCAGGTTAATAATACGGTCTCCTAACTGAAAAACAGGACGTTTTTCACTTTTGGGTGGAGAATAAACCCTATTCAAGATTGCTGTTAACCGAAGGACCAGTTCTCGTGGTAAAAAAGGTTTTACTATGTAGTCGTCTGCACCAAGTCCAAGACCTAGTAGACGGTCTTCATCATTACCCCTTGCCGATAAAAAGAGAACAGGTATATTTGATGTTTTACGTAAAGAGGATAACAGGGA
Organism: uncultured Eubacteriales bacterium; assembly: GCA_965539935.1. Lineage (GTDB taxonomy): Bacteria > Bacillota > Clostridia > Peptostreptococcales > Caminicellaceae > CBETVX01. The sequence continues at coordinate 27,951 of CBETVX010000003.1, forward strand.
AAATCCATCGCCATCAGGTAACATGACATCTAAAATCACAATATCAGGTTTTACAGAATTACAAATTTCTAATGTCTCTGAACAGTTGGAGGCTCTATAGATCCGTGTAAAACCTTCCCTACGCAAAAAACTATCTATCATATTTCTTATTTCTACCTCATCATCGACTATGAGAATTTTTTTGTATTTTATATCATCCATATGAAATCACCCATAATAATTATATATTACATTTATTTTCCTTTCACCTATTTATTATTCCTGTTCTTACAATTTAAGGTTAGCGTAAGGTTATTGTTAGTTTTAAGAAAGGTTACTTTATTATACTTTAACGTAAAAATATTGTAAATGGATGGACAGGAGGAAGTAAATATGAATCAAATTGTTACTACTTATAAACTTTCTAAAGGGTATGGTAGGACCTATGCTGTGAAGGATGTAAATTTATCAGTAGATGAGGGGGAAATCTATGGCTTTTTAGGACCTAATGGAGCAGGGAAAACTACTACATTAAAAATGATTTTGGGATTAGTACAACCTACTAATGGTAAGGTAAGGGTCTTTGGAAAGGAGTATGAAGGTAATCGAAGATATATTTTAAATAATATCGGTTCTCTTATTGAATCACCGTCATACTATGGACACCTTACAGGTCTTGAAAATATGCGAATTATCCAAAAATTAAGGGGTGTACCCAACAAAAATGTATCAGAAGTTATGAAAATCCTAGGATTAGAAAAACATAAGAACAAAAAGGTGGATAAATATTCTCTAGGTATGAAGCAGCGATTAGGTATTGCCATGGCATTACTATCCTTTCCAAAGCTTTTGATTTTAGATGAACCTACAAATGGCCTTGATCCTGCTGGTATTGGTGAAATTAGAGAGCTTATAAAATCTTTACCTAAGCGTTATAACATGACAGTATTACTTTCTAGTCATCTGCTCCATGAGGTTGAGCAGTTAGCCACAACTGTGGGGATTATTGACGATGGGACCTTGAAGTTCCAAGGTAGCATGGAATTGCTAAAAAGGAAAAGTTATTCAAGGATTATGATAAAGACCAAGAATAATATATATGCAAAAGAAATACTTTTTTCTAAAGGTTTTTTCCCTTCACAAAATAAAGATTATTTAGTATTTAAGGGTCTATCTGATGAGGAAATAATACAGATAAACAGAAGTCTAGTAGAATATAATATCGGCGTTTTGCGCATTGAAGAACATAATAAGAATTTGGAAAGTATTTTTATGGATATTACAAGGAAGGGGGAAAACCTGCAATGAAAGTAATTATTCTTGAATTATATAAATTGCGTCGCAAGCATTTATTTTTGATGATTACATTATTTTTACTAGTGGAAATGACTTGGGCCTTTATGGCAACAAGCACATCTATTTACCGTAATCCTGAAAATGCTAGATGGGAGCCTCTTATTGCAATGGTATCATCTATGAATAGTCTATTTTTACCTATTCTTTCAGCCATATGTGTATCTCGTATCTGTGATATGGAGCATAAAGGGAATACATGGAAATTATTGCAGTCCCTTTCAGTAAAGCGAAGTAAGATATATAAAGCTAAATTTATTTGTGGATTTTTTGTAATGGTGTGGGCATGCATAATACAAGTATTTGCTATGGATGTATTTGGTGTTATTAAGGGGTTTGAGGAACCAGTACCATTCTTTCTACTAGCTCGTTTTTTTATAGGAAGCATTTTGACTAATGCAATTATTATAGCATTACAACAATGGGCATCGATAGCTGTAAAAAACCAGGCTTTTCCACTATTCCTTGGTATGATAGGTGGCTTTATTGGTATGGCAGGGGATTTTTTCCCACCAAAAGTTAGAAGACTTTTTCTGTGGTCATATTATACGGGCTTAAGTCCTATTACACAAAATTATACAAATGAAAGAATACACTTTATTGTCCGTGATATAAGTTCATTACTGCCTGTGCAAGTGATGTTGTTAGTGATTGGAATTGTCATTTATCTGGTTGGAAGCATTCATGTATCTAAGCAGGAGGTTTAAGGAGGTATGAATATGTTGAAAAGATGTATTTTTGCTGAATGGAGGAAACTAAAACATTCTCATATATGGATATTACTGATGGGTCTACCAATTATAAGTGTATTAATTGGGAGTGCTAACTTCATCATGAACCAAAATGTATTGAAAAATGGGTGGTATAGTTTATGGTCACAGGTCGGTTTGTTTTATGTAGAGTTTTTCTTTCCTATTCTTATTGCTATTTGTTGTGGATTTATGTGGAGGCTTGAACATCTTAATAGGAATTGGAACATGATTATGACTGTACCAGTTTCAACTATTAATATCTTTTTATCAAAACTGATAGTAATTAGCGTATTACTAATTTTTGTTCAAGGATTCTTTATTTTATTGTATTTCCTTGGAGGTAAGGTGATAGGATTAACCTCTTCGGTGCCTAGGGAAATACCTGGATGGCTATTTCGGGGTTGGATAGCTGCCACTACAATTAGTACTATACAATTAGCCCTATCTATGAGTATTCGTAGTTTTGCAGTTCCTATAGGGATAGGTTTATGTGCTGTTTTTATTGGACTTGGTATGTATATTACAGATTTGGGTTTCTTTTTCCCCCACTCCTTACTAACTATTGGGATGGGAGTACTTAGTCAAACAAGCCTTTTATCATCAAGAAATTATTTTTTGTTTTTTATAATAAATTTATTATATGGACTAGTTATTGGTGCAGGAGCTATCCGTTGGATGAAAAAATCAGATGTGATAAGTTAACTGTAGGAGAGGTAACAATACAAGTAGGAACTTTTAGAAAAATTAATGGTTTAATAGTTAAAATATTAGATGAAAATAATGAACAATTATATATAACACCATAAGAACATAGGCATTATGGTGATTGTGGTGTTGAAATAAAGAATATCTTTATAGATGACTTAAATGGTGATAAATTAGAGGATATAACTATTATTTATTCATCTTATTTTGGCTTTGGTTATTTGGAATGAAGATAGTGAAAGTTATTTAACATTGTTTTTTAATTTACCTGATGTGAGGGAGTACATAAAATATGGTGGTATTGTGCCCCATGGGAATCTTTTAATTGACCACAAATAGTTCTAAACCTAGGGTAGTGTAGTCATCCTAGGTTTATTGATTTTTTGCATAAACTCCATAAAACTAGAATATTCTTATAAGAATCCAATGTTTTATGAAATAATAGAAAGGAGGAACAAAATATGTGCACATCAATGACATTGCAGACTCAGCAGGGAGAAATATTTTTTGGAAGGACTATGGACTTTTCCCATGATATTCAGCCAGAAATCTATATAGTACCTAAAAATTATGTATGGAATGACGCTTTGAATATGAATGTGATTACTAACCGTTACAGTTTTATTGGAATTGGGCAGGAACTTGACGGAATTATGGGTTTCTTCGATGGTGTAAATGAAAAAGGTTTTGCGGCAGCAGCATTGTATTTTTCGGGATATGCCCAGTACAACCAATTATTACCTTGTATGACTGCTCGACCCATTGCTTCATTTGATTTTCTTCAGTATATCTTAGGAAGCTGTGCCTCAATACAAGATTTGAGAAGGGTATTAAGTAATATATCTATTATAGGCATGCCAGATCCTGTTACACAGACAATTGCTCCATTACATTGGATTGCAGTTGATCAGACTGGAAAATGTGTAGTGATTGAACAAACTATAAATGGATTAAGGCTTTTTGATAATCCTATTGGGGTTATGGCCAATAGTCCCGATTTTCCATGGCATATGACTAATTTAAGAAACTATATGGAAATATCTCCATACCAGACCGAAGAAGTCTTTTGGGACAACATTCCATTAAAACCATTTGGTCTCGGAGGAGGAACTACATTACTTCCAGGAGGTTTTACATCACCAGAACGTTTTGTAAGGACTGCATATCTAAAAACCCATGTACCAACACCTAAAAATGCTAGTGAAGCAGTTGTATCATGCTTTCATATTATGGAAGGTGTTTCTATCCCAAGGGGCGCTGTAATATCTGCTCGAAACACATATGATTATACAAAATATACGGCCTTTATCAATACCAATACCTGTGAATATTACTATAAAACCTATGATAATATGCAGCTTGTTAAAGTAGGATTATTTGAGGATCACAAAGAATCAGACCAGCCTTTAAGTCTAGGAAAACTAACACAACCAATGGTATACTAGAGTTGAGAAGATCTGTATAAGGCTAGGGTATATACTGCATTAATAATAAATAAAACAGGTCAAGAAAAGCAATAGTGAAAGTTATTATAGAATAATTCCAATATTTTACCAATTAATCTATCGGTAAAAATATTTTAATTCTTCATTATAATAGTATTACAGTAGGTAAGCATAAGAAGTAGAGTTCTACCGATAATTCCCAAAATTTGTGTTTTTTTCTAGAAATAAATGATATAATTAATATGATAGAAAAGGTTTATAGGGTATCTCAAAATATATTAGAGAAATCGATAAATAAATTTTTATAGAAAAGGTAGGGAAAGTATTATATGTCTAGAAAAAAATCTTTTATTATTATGGGAATTATAGTGTTAGTTGCTTTATTGTTTTATATTACTAAAGAAGCCTTGTTTGTAGAGGAGAAGATAGTAAAGGATTTGGAAAAAAACAATGACATAGACATAAAAACTACTAGCCAAGAAAAGGATTTTAATAAGAAATTCACTATTAATCAGCTTACATCAGCAGTTTTGGAGAATGACATTAGTCTTGTAAATCAAATAATAGAAAGTGGTTCTATAGATATTAATAAAAAAAATACTCAAGGACAATATCCTATTGAAATGGTGCTAGTAATGAATAACTGCGATATGGCTGAGATTTTATTAAAAGCAGGTGCAGACCCTTATGTTATTACATCTAGTGGAAAATCTGTACATGATATAGTAATGGAAGGGGAAAGTCAATACTTGAAGGAAATCTTTCGTAAATATAGTAAATAAAAAATATATCAAGATGGTTAAATTGTGAACTATGTTGTTTTATTGGTAATCTAACCTAAGAGATGGGTGATGTAGGTTAGTTATAGGGAGAAGATGCTAGTGAAATACCCAGTATAATAGCTATAAAGTTAAAAAGCTTAGATGAAATAGCTGTAAATGGTGAATTAGAAAAAATAAAGCTGTAGAAGTGCTAGGAGAATTTATTGTTAATAACTGGCAAGGAGCGTTAGTTAAAATTAAAGCAAGTAAAAGTAAGATGAGTGTAAATGTATTTTATAAAATATTAGTAGAAGTCTTATTAGAGTAAAACTTCTAATTTTTAGATGGTATTTTCCAGGAAACTTTTTATTTTTTAATAGGTTTTAAGAGAGACTAGTACAAAAAAATTGAACAAAACTATTATAATGGATGAGCATATTGCAACCATGAAGTATATACTGTAGCTAAAAAATTTTTTATGGAGGTTATAATTTGAGTAAGAAAAAGAAATTATACATTTTATGGACCAATGCCGATCCAATAACTGCTGAAAAGATGGTTATGATGTATGGCATAAACAGCAAAGCTAGAAATTGGTGGGATGAAGTAACAATTATAGTTTGGGGCGCAACAGCAAAATTAGTAGCAGAAAATGATGTGATTAAGGAAAAAATAAAGCATGCAATCCATGTAGGCGTTAATGTATCAGCATGTAAGGCATGTGCAGACCAATTAGGGGTATCGGATAAATTAGCAGAATTAGGATTGGAAATCAAATATTGGGGAGAAGATTTGACAGAGATATTGAAAGAAGATGAAAAATTGTTGGTTGTATAAAAGATATTTCGAATTAAGAAGCTAGAGCTTATGCTCTAGCTTTTCCATTTAAGAACATTGGAAGGTAGAATTCAAATTTACCCAACAAATTTAATCCTTTTTTAGAAATCATATAAAGGGCTGATGACAGAAATGGCTAAAGGTGTTATAATAGTATTTCTTCTATAACTAAGACCCAATATATTTAAGTCCTTACATCTCAGTTAGCTTATAGAAAGGAAGATACAATGACTGGAAAAACACATATGATAATAGGAGCAGCAGCAAGTATATATCTTTTACCTAAATTAGGATATGATCCAGGATTACTCACATTACCAGCAGCAGCTATTGGAGCTTTAATTCCAGATATGGACCACCCAAAATCAAAAATAAATCAAAGAATACTTCCTATTAAAAACAAATTGGGAAAGATGTTAGTATACTGTGGGTTGGGAGCCTTTATAATTTACAATAATTCCTTTAAAGAAGATTATATAACAATGGCTGGTATATTGCTTATCATAATAGGAATGTCCCATCACAGAAGTTTTACCCATAGTATAATTGGAGTCAGTTTGATTTCTATAGTAGGTACTTATACCCTAAAGCCTATGGTTACCATGCCCTATATAGCAGCTTTTAATATTGGTATTGTATCCCATGTAGTAGCCGATTATATAACAAAGGAAGGAGTAGAACTTTTCTATCCCTTTACTAAAAAAAATTACAGATTTTTTATACATACATCAACAGATAGTTTTATTGAAAAGGTAATCTCAATTTTTCTTTTGATTTTCATATCTACATCAATTATCCACTAATGAAAAAGGCCTGGAATAAATTCCTGGCCTTTACTTATCTAAACCACCAAATATTTGAATTTAATAACCGATAGAACCGTACCTGCGGTTAAAAAGAGTTTAGAATTGGGATAATGGGGTATAGCTATAAAAAGGGCTCGACTATTGTGAGGACTTAATAGATAAGTTATATAAATGATTATTTGAATAATAACTGGGGGATTTAGGATGGATGTTATAGAAAAACTACAAATTATAACAAATAATATTAACACCATATTGCCAGTTCTTAAAAATGCAGGGGTAGATCATAAAATCCAAGCAGTAGTTGTTAAGCATATTTACAAAGAAGTAGGAATAGACCTTCCTTTTGAAATTCCAGCTGAAGAGCATTATTATGGGGTAGAAGATATTGCAAAGGAACTTGAGATGTTTACAAAGTCAGGAAAACCAGCAATAAATGCTGTTAAAACTATTATTGACAGTATTAAAATTCCAGAATCTGAAAAACAAATAGTTTGGGAAAGTAATGGTTCGTGGCAAGGTACTGTTGAGAAATATACTTCAAAAGCTATTGACAGAGTAAAGGATTGGCTTATAAAGCATAAATATCCGTCAAAAGTTGTACATACTACTTCAAATAATAAGAGAATGAAATATAGTATCTTTTATGGATTAAATAGAACTAAAGTTAAAGCTGAAAATAATGATAAAGAAGGAACTAGACAACTAAGTTTAGATGATATATGAAATAGGCTTACCAAATTACTATTAAAAGGTTGGAAGATATTAAGAAAGTGTGAAAAAAACATTCACACTTTGATTTTAGAATAATAAAATTTAAAAATATAACTATTTATATAAAAAGCTCAGGTTCATGTCTAACAATACTAAAGTTATCGATTAAGTATTGAGTAATCTTTATAAAATCTGGATGGTTTATAGACTTAGCACTAACTGGACATTTTTTTACACAGCTCGAACATTTTATGCATTTTCTTTGATCAATATCCTCAAAATTATTGAAATCAATAGCGCCCATAGGACAATTAGCTGCACAAATTCCACATTTTATGCATACATCCCTTGTTTCAGGAACCATTGGGTAAGATCTTTTTCTTTCCTTATAGGGGTAGTTACCCTTAACTTCTATTTTAGGTAATAGAAGTATGTCTTGATATTTTGATAGTTTATCCTTGATTTCAGTACCAAAATTCCTTGCTATTTCCAAATCCATCCTATCAGGTCTGCCAGTTGCCAACTTTGTTGTATAGGAATGTTCTCCTATAAAAGCTCCCCCAGCCACTCCAATAAACCTATTATTTTCCATGATGTTCTTAAGCTCTAAAAGTGCATCATCATAATGGCGATTTCCATATACAGCCACATAAACAGCTGGTGTGTTATCCCCTTTTATGTTAGCAAGGTATTCCGATAGAAATTTAGGGACTCTACCAGCATATACTGGCACGCCAATTATTACTAAATCCTTTGAGGTAAAATTAAGACACTGTTGTCGATTTGATGGCAAAGTAAGATTGTATTCTATAAAGTCATTATTTATACCTTTTGCAATATTTCTAATAACTTTCTTAGTCGTGTCTGTAGCACTGAAATAAAGCAAATTTACATTAAAGTTCAAAATTATTCACCTCTTAAATTTCTTCACTTTATCCAATATAACTAGAATTTTATATTTCTATGATTTAATAATATATAATAGCTTATTTTAATTCAAGTGTGTATTATATAGTTTTTCCTACCACACACTAACTTTAATTCCATGGATATCATATTATTATACTTTTTACAATTAAAGGGTAAATCCTTTAGACCATTGATTATGTTATAATAAACTTATCTACATTTCTTTTAATGTACCTTAGATTGAATATAGAAGTAGACGATTTAGATAGTTTATAAGGATATTGTTAATAGGTATATTAATCTTTTGAACAAACAATATCTTTAAAAAATGGAGGAAAAACATGGAGAAGTTAATAATAGCTAAAGCTAAAGGGAGTAGGAAACTAATAATAATCCTTTCTACTATTTTGGGAATTGGCTTTATAAATGGTTTTACTGGCAATATCCCAAAGGGTACTTCAAGGGAAAGTAGTTTGTATAAAGCTTCTAATATTGAATTTTTGTATGACCTTACTTATTTAAAGGATAATAAAAAGATTTATGAACAGATTATTTTTAAAGAACAATTAAAAATGATAGAAAATGCAGAAGATTTTATAATACTAGATATGTTTTTATTTAATGATGAGTACAATAGAAAATATGAATTTCCCAGCATAGTAGAAGAATTTACAGAAGCACTTATTAATAAGAAAAAGGAAAAACCTGATATTAAAATATTATTCATAACAGATGAGATTAATAATTTTTATGGAGTATATAAAAGTCCATATATCACAAAATTAGAAGAAAATCATATCGATGTAGTAATAACAGATTTAGAAAAAATGAGAAATTCCAATCCCATATATTCTGGAATGTGGAAGACAGTCATAAAATGGTTTGGTGTAAAGGGTAAGGGATGGCTTCCAAATCCCTTTAGCCCTGATTCCCCGAAAGTTACAATGCGAGGATATCTTAAACTCCTTAACTTTAAAGCAAACCATAGAAAGGTACTTATAACTGAAAAGGGAGGAATAATCACTTCCGCTAATATACACGATGCAAGTGGATACCATTCTAATATTGGATTTAAAGTATCAGGAGATATAATAAATGAGCTAATTAAATCTGAATTAGCCGTTGCAAAGTTTTCTGGCTATGAAAAAGATGATTTTGAATATAACAATGTTTACCTAGAAAAAGAAGAAGAGTCAGATGCATATGTGAAGCTTATTACTGAAAGTAAAATCAGAGATAACCTTATTAAGGCCATAAATAATACTGATAAGGGTGATAAAATATCAATAGGAATGTTTTATCTTTCCCATAGAGGTATTATTAACTCTTTAGTAGATGCTGCAAATAGGGGAGTAGATGTAAAGCTCATTTTAGACCCCAATAAGGATGCCTTTGGATTAAAGAAAAATGGAATTCCAAATAGACAAGTAGCCCAGGAATTGATAAGAAAATCAAAGGATAGGATTAAAATAAAATGGGATGATACCCATGGAGAGCAGTATCACTCTAAATTAATTTTTATTGAAAAACAAAATAAGTCTATAATAATAGGTGGATCATCAAATCTTACAAGAAGAAATATTGATAATTACAATTTAGAAGCCGATTTATTTATAGAAACAAAATCTAATAGTAAACTAAGCAATGAAATTAAAGATTATTTCAACAGAATATGGAATAATAAGGACGGTCATTATACAGTAAATTATGAAACGTATAAAACAGAATCCCTTATGAAAACTATAATTTATCGTATACAGGAAGCAACAGGGCTGTCTACATTCTAAAAAGAAAGGAAACTCCGACTTAAAGGTCGGGGTTTTTTTTGCTTAAAAATTAATATTCACAAGGTTTAATTATTGTCAAACTATTAATTATACATAAAAATTTAATTTTATTGCATAAACCTCTATGATTTAGAATAACTTCTTAAGTAAATCAAATACATAAGCCTTTAAAGGGGGAAAGTTTAGATGAGTTTAATGGTAGCATTTTGTATTGTACTTGGAATACTTGCTATTGGGGATATAGTTTCCACTAAAACCAAGGCATTTATACCATCGGTATTTGTTGCAGCATTATTATTTTTACTTGGGTTTTGGACATTTTTTCCACAAAACATAGTAGAACTTGCTGGATTTCCCATGCCAGTAGTATTACTTTCGATGTATCTACTTATAAGCCATATGGGAACTATGTTAAGTGTAAGAGAATTGGCTGCCCAATGGAAAACTATTGTTATAGCATTGGCAGGCATCCTAGGGGTATGTTTAGGAACACTTACCATTGGAAAAATATTATTTGGCTGGAAGACGGTAGTTGCAGCAACCCCACCACTTACTGGAGGAATAGTAGCAGCTTTAGTTATGTCGGAAGCCGCTACTGCAAATGGGTTAGAGACTTTAGCTGTACTTGCCATAATTATGTATGTTATGCAAGGCTTTGTTGGCTATCCTCTTACAGCAATGATGTTAAAGAAAGAGGGTCAAAGGCTTATAAAGATATATAGAGATGGAGAGGTTTCTAATGAGAAGAAGGCTGAAGAAGAATTAGCAGCAAAGACTGAAGGTAAGAGCAGATTTAAAATTTTTCCAGAAACTCCTAAGAAATATCAAACCACTTATGTATTACTTTTAAAGTTAGGGATAGTGGCTTGGGCTTCTGTTTCCTTTGCAGCAGCTATTAATGATGTTATTTCAAAGTATGTAGTATGTTTAATATTTGGAGTTATTGCAGCAGAAATAGGGTTTATTGAAAGGAAACCCTTGAATTTATCAGAATCCTTTGGATTTTTAATTACAGCATTAATGGCCTTTGTATTTGCTGGATTGGCTAAGGCAACGCCGGAGATGTTGATGGGAATTATCGGACCTCTAGCAGGGATTATTTTTCTAGGAGTTTTAGGCATGGCCATTCTTTCTATTTTGGTAGGTAAGTATTTAGGATATTCTAAGGAAATGTCCTTTGCAGTTGCATTGACAGCTTTATATGGTTTTCCGCCTAATTATATATTAACTGAGGAAGCATCTAAGGCCTTAGCTAAGGATGATGATGAGTTTAAATACTTGATGGATGAGATGTTGCCGAAAATGCTAGTGGGTGGATTTACTACTGTTACAATTGTTTCTGTAATTATTGCAGGAGTATTTGCCAAATTTATTTAATATATATAAATGATAGGACTTATATAAAATCCATAGCCTTGATTGAAGGAGGATAAAAATGATTACAAAACTTCAAAGAATAAAAGAAGATATCGAAACTTTATCAAAGTTTAATGCAACACCAGGTAATGGACTTACTAGGTTTTCCTTTACTAAAGAAGATAGGGGAGCTAGGAACTATATAAAAAAACAAATGAAAGAAGCTAGTTTAATAGTCTATGAAGATGCAGCTGGTACCATTGTTGGCAGAATGGAAGGTAGATTATCTGATGGGCCTGTTATCATGATAGGATCACATTATGACTCTGTGAAAAATGGAGGAAATTTTGATGGACCAGCGGGTGTTGTTATGGGATTAGAAATAGCTAGGGTTTTAAATGAAAATAATTTAAAACCTAAATATCCCATTGAATTTATAGCCATGATTGAAGAAGAAGGAGGTCGATTTGGTGGAGGGTTATTTGCTAGTAGGGCAATGGTTGGAAAAGTAGATAGAGAACAACTAGATAGATATAAAGATGCAGATGGTATTTCAATTGCAGAGGCCATGAAAGAATTTGGATTTAACCCAGATAAAATAAATGAGGCCGTTAGAAAGCCAGAAGAGGTAAAAGCCTTTCTTGAACTTCATATTGAACAAGGGCCCGTATTAGAATCTAAGGCTATAGATATTGGAATCGTAGATTACATAGTAGGTATATGTCAAATCGAAGTTAATATAAAGGGTAGATCTGATCACGCCGGAACTACTCCTATGAATATGCGAGCCGATGCTTTAGATATAGCCTCAAAGGTTATTAGTAAAATAAGTGGTTTTGCAAAAAAAGTTGGAGAGGGATCGGTAGCCACAGTGGGCAAATTAGAAATATTTCCCGGTGCAGCCAATATAGTTCCCAGTGACGTGACATTTACAGTGGATATTAGGTCTAGAAATTCTGAGTGTATACAAAAAGTAAAGTCCTATATAAATAATTCTTTGGTAGAACTAACAAAGGAATCTGAAGTTGAATATTCAATCATAGAAAAAATAAATGTTTCACCGGTAAAAGCAGATGATAAAATAATAAAAAACCTTATAAAAAATTGTGATAAACTAGGTTTTTCAAGGGAAATAATGCTTAGTGGTGCTGGGCATGATGCCATGGTTATGGCAGAGATAACAGATATTGGTCTTGTTTTTGTACCAAGCAAAGATGGACGGAGCCATTGTCCAGAAGAATGGACGGATTATGAGGATTTGCAAAGAGGAATAGAATTACTTTATCACACCCTTTGTGATTTAGCGGAGGTTGATAACTATGAAAATTAAAGAATTAGCCAATAAATATAAGAAATATGTAATAGATATGAGAAGGGAATTTCATATGAATCCTGAACCTAGCTGGGAAGAGGTAGGAACTTCCCAAAGGATAAAGGACGAGTTGGATAAAATAGGCATTCCTTATATTACCGTGGCCAAAACAGGTATAGTAGCTACAATTAAAGGAGGAAAGGAAGGAAAAACTGTGGCCCTTAGGGCAGACATGGATGCTCTACAAGTGCAAGAGGCTAATGATGTTGCCTATAAATCAAAAAATCCCGGTATTATGCATGCCTGTGGACATGATGGTCATACTGCTATGCTTCTTGGTGCAGCTAAAATATTGAATGAAATAAAAAATGATATAAAAGGCAAGGTGAAGCTTTTCTTTCAGCCAGCAGAAGAATTAGCTGAGGGAGCTAAAAAGATGATAGAAGAAGGTGCAATGGAAGGTGTGGATGGAGTCTTTGGTATTCATCTTTGGGCCGACTTGCCATGTGGAAAGGTAAATATACAAGCTGGACCAAGGATGGCATCTGCTGATTTGTTTAGTATAAAAGTAAAGGGTAAGGGAGGGCATGGATCATTACCCCATCAAGGTGTAGATGCGATTGTTGTAGCTTCAGCCATAGTAATGAATTTACAATCTATAGTAAGTAGGGAGATTAGTCCATTAGATCCAGCCGTAGTCAGCGTAGGGACTTTTAAGTCAGGAACAAGGTTTAACATTATAGCCAAGGAAGCTATTTTAGAAGGAACCACTAGAAGTTTCAATCATAAGGTCAGAAATTCATTTCCTAATATAATTGAAAGGATAGTAAAAGAAACAGCCCGTAGTTATAGAGCCGATGCAGAGGTAGAATATGTATTTGGAACTCCCCCTACAATAAATGAATCAGAATGTACAAAGTTAGCTCAAGATTCTATCCAGAAAATTTTGGGTAAAGAAGCATTAATTGAAATGGAAAGGGTTACAGGAGGAGAAGACTTTGCCATGTATCTAGAAAAAGCTCCAGGGGCTATGGCTTTCGTTGGAGCTGGAAATGAAGAAAAGGGAGCATCATATCCCCACCATCATGAAAGATTCAATATAGATGAAGATGGTCTGGAAATAGGGACAGCACTATATGTCCAGTATGCAGTAGATTTTCTAAATAGATAAAATAGTCAAGGGGTATTCCCTTGACTATTTTTAACTATCTTAATATAATTCATTTAATCTTTTCGCCATAGCCTTACCAATATTAATACATCCATCAATATTTTCTTTACTTGCACTGCTACGAGCTTCTACAGGTTCTGCAACCATTTCCCATTTAATATTTTCAGCAAATTTCATTAGATTATTTACTCCTCCACCACTCCAACTACAAGTACCAAAAACACCTAAAATTCTATTTTTTACTCCCATTTGTAATAGTTTAGTAGTTAATTCTTCGATTGGAGGGAATAAATTAGTATTGTATGCAGCACTTCCAATGATAAGCCCCCTATATTTCCATATATCCCTTAGTATATAAGAAATATGGGTCTTAGAAGCATCAAACAATTTAATATTTTCAATTCCTTCCTCCGAGAGTGTTCTAGCTATAGTTTCAGCCATTTTAGCTGTATTTCCATACATAGTACCGTAGACTATAACTACACCTTTATCAGTTTCAGATTTACTCCATTTATCATATAGAGAAACAACTTTATCAATGTGATTTTTCCATATAGGACCATGGGTTGAACAAATGGTTTTGATTTCTAATCCAGAAAGCTTTTGGATAGCTTTTTGAACCATCATGCCATACTTTCCTACAATATTAGAATAATATCTTCTCATTTCTTCTTCGAAGAAATCTAGATCGACTTCAAAATCAAATATCCCCCCATCTAAAGAGCCAAAACTACCAAAGGCATCGCCAGAGAATAATATATTATTATTAACTTCGTATGTCATCATAGTTTCTGGCCAATGAACCATTGGAGTCATATAGAACTTAAGTTTATGATTGCCTAAATCTAATTCATCTCCTTCTTTAACGGTATACAGATTATCAGTTATACCAAAGAAATCTTTTATCATACCAAATGTCTTTGCATTTCCAACAATCTTTATATCGGGATAATAATCTACTACCATTTTAAGTAATCCCGAATGGTCAGGCTCCATATGATTTACTATTATGTAATCAATCTTTTTATCTTCACCTATGATGCTTTTAATTTTTCTTAAATATTCTTTAGAGTGACTACCTTCAACTGAATCTATTAAAGCAGTCTTATCATCCACTATGAGATAAGAATTATAAGCTACACCATGGTCAAGAGGCCATAAATTTTCAAATAATGCTAGTCTTTTATCATTTGTACCTACCCAGTATATGTCCTTTGTAATATTAACTGATTTAAACATATTTAAATACCTCCGATAAAATTTTTATACATTAACATTTTAACAATCTATTATCTAAATACCAACAATTTTTCTCCTTAATCATTAATTTTTTTTAAAGTTCATATAAATATTGCTTAAAACTTCCAAAAAGTTATAACATTTATATAATAAATATCATATTATATAACATAGTATATATAAAAATGCTAGAGTAAAAAACTCTAGCTAAAAATCCGTAAAAAGTTTAGATAAAGTTAATAATCACTAAATACGTATAAAAAAATTATTATTGTCCAAATAATACTATCATCTTCTAATAAAAGCTTATCCAAACTTCTGCTTTTTTTCCTTCTTCCCATGAACAGCCCTCCTTCAGAATAGTATCTCATTCTTAGCTAGTAATATAATATTTAATGACTTATTGAGATGTTACTACCGGCAGTTTATGCCTATAATTTAATATGATTTAATTGGCTAATAATAAGAGAATAATTGTAATATTATTGAAAATTAGACTATAATATAAATAGAATTAATAAAATTAGAAGTGGTGAGAAAATGATAATAAATGAAAATAATGAAGTAACTAATTTAAATCAAAAAGCCATTTTAGTTGGAATAGATACAGGGAAAGGTAATATATCTATTGAAGACTCTATGGAAGAACTAATGGAGCTGGCTAGAGCCGCTGAAGCAGAGGTTTTAGATACAGTAATCCAAGCTAGACCAAATATTGATCCAGCTTATTTTATTGGTAGTGGGAAAGTAGAAGAAGTGAAACTGATGTGTACAGCTTTAGATGCCGATACAGTAATATTTAATGATGAGTTATCACCATCTCAAATCAGGAATCTTGAAGAAAAATTGGAAGTGGCAATAATAGACAGAACAACACTAATACTAGATATATTTGCACGTAGAGCCAAGACTAAAGAGGCTAAACTTCAAGTGGAGATAGCCCAGCTAAGATATAGACTTCCTAGATTAATTGGACTAGGAAGGTCATTATCTAGAACAGGTGGGGGAATAGGAACTAGAGGTCCAGGGGAACAGCAGCTTGAACTTGATAGAAGACGAATACTGAAAAGGATCAGTGATTTAAAGAAAGAAATAAAAGCTGTAAAGAAAAATAGAGAAGTTCAAAGATCTAGAAGAGAAAAAAATAATATTCCTGTAGTAGCTTTAGTAGGATATACAAATGCTGGAAAATCAACTATGATGAACAGATTTTTAAGCATAAGTGAAAAAGATAATAGCAATAGAGAGGTTTACTCAAAGGACATGCTCTTTGCTACATTAGATACTTATCATAGACAAATTGTACTTGATAGTAATAAGAAGTTCATATTAATAGACACTGTAGGTTTTGTAAGCAAACTTCCCCATCATCTAGTGGATGCCTTCAAAGCTACATTGGAGGAAGTTGTTGAGGCAGATTTGCTCATTCATGTGGTGGATATTTCTAATGATAAATATGAGATGCAAATAAATGTGACTCAAAAAGTATTAAAGGATATAGGAATAAAGAATAAACCTACAATATATGCACTTAATAAATTTGATAGGGCCAATATAGAATTTGTACCCTTTGAAGAGGAGCATGTATATACTTCAGCACTGACAGGTCAAGGAATGGAAGAGTTAATTACTAAAATAAACTCTCATATCTTTAAAAATAATAGGATAGTTGAGATGTTAATTCCCTATAATAGAGGAGAAATATATTCATATTTGTGTGAAAAAACCAATGTTATCAATACAGAGTATAAAGAGGAAGGAATAGGAATTGAAACAGAAGTAGATGAAATAGTATATAATAAATATAAAGAATACATAACGAAAGAATAATTTTGATGAGGGTGAATACTTCCATGAATTTTAAAGAAATATCATGGGACAAGCTAGATAAATTTGAAGTCATAGAGGATGCACTGATTACTTATCTTTTATATAAAGAGGGTAAAAATATTGATTTAATTAGTCGAATTAGAAATATTTCCAGGGAAAAAGTTGAGAAGGACATTATAAAGGCTAAAATAAAAATAAGGGAAATGAAATCTCACAAGGTTAAATCAAATAAAACCATGTTAGATAAAATCCTTGGATTATCTAAAGAAAAAAGATTAGAATTAATAAAGAACGCCGATGAAGACAGTATTAATAAGCTTAAAGAAGATATCAAAGGAAAATATAATAAGATAAAAAATCCAGATGATAAAGTAATACTTATCTGGTTAATAGGAGAATTAAAAGATAAAAGTTTAATGAATATCATTATAAAAGATATGGCTCACTATCATGGAAATGTGAGAAGGATGGTTTGTTCAGCATTGGGGAAACTTAATGATCCAAGGGGAAGATATGCATTACATAGAGGTTTAAATGATAAAAAGGCACAAGTAAGACAATATGCCGCAAAGGCTTTGGCTGATATAGGAAATGAAGAATCTATTAGGTTGCTTAAGGATATAGTCAGGAGGCAAAATGAAAAAGACTATGTAAAAATAGCCTGTATCAATTCTATTAAGATTATTAAAAAAAATATTATTAATGAAAATTAAGGGAAGTCTTTGTTTTTTTTCACTACATCAACTATTTTATCCTATGAGTAAAGTGTTGCTTTAGATACGAAAGGTCGCCCTACATTAGTTGCCTTTAGCTTTCTTGATAAAGTGGATCCAATTTCATATAGTTATTAACACAATGTTGAGTATTAATTAGCATAAGTTGGCTTTTCTTTTGTCCCAATATTTTCCAGACATCTAGTAGGGTAGGTAAAACAATATGGGAAATATATTTTCTACTTAAGGTATAAACTTTATTGTTCATTTCGTCAGTTCCGCGGTATATTATTTTGCCTTTATCAGTTTCTTCTAGATTATCAAAAAAGGGGATATGCATGATGTCATGATAACTGGGCCTATGGTCTTCAGGCAACATATTTAAATGTATTGCGGTGGCTACTGATGAAGAATGACATCCGTCAAAACAATGATATATAATATGAAATGAAATCACCTTCCATTTTTAATTAGTATATGTATTTATTATTTGATAAAAGTGAGATAAATATAATAGGATAAGTAGGTGAGATTATGTCGAAGGATTATAAAACTTTATTTGAATATGGTGAAGCAGAGGACATTATTAATAAATCTAGATTTATTGGTTATGCTAAACCTGTTAATAGTGAAGAAGAAGCTATAGAATTTATAGAAAAAATAAAAAAGAAACATAAGGATGCAACCCATAATGTACCAGCCTATGTAATTGGATTAAACAATGAAATTCAGAGATATAGTGACGACGGAGAGCCTTCAGGCACAGCAGGAGTTCCAATATTAGACATGCTAAAAAAGGAAGAAATTAAAAATACCGTGGTAGTTGTTACTAGATATTTTGGAGGTATTAAGCTAGGAACTGGCGGGTTAGTTAGAGCATATACTAAGGCAGCTAAACTTGCTATCAATGAAGCAAAAGTAGTAGAAAAAGCATTTTATAAGCTTTTTCTCATTAGATTAGATTACACATTACATGGCAAAGTTCAAAATGAGATTATGAATAGTGAGCATATTATTAAAGACACAGTCTATGATGATAAGGTTAATATGTATGTTTACTGTAGGCCCAGTGATATAGACTTTTTTTTAAATACAATAATTAATCTAACCAGTGACAAAGCTCAAATTGAAGAAAAGGAAGAAGTTTACTTAACTCTTCTAGATGGAAAAATTGTTGAAAATAATTGATAGACCTTGAGTATAAATGGGTATACTTTTATACATAAAAAACATTAGCAGTGGAGGGGTTACATTATGGATATGGAACAACTAAAAAAGGAAATGTTAGACAAAAAAGTATGGGCAGTAGTTGGAGCTACAACAAATGAAGAAAAGTTCGGGTATAAAATTTATAAAAAACTTAAGAATAGAGGATATGAAGTCTATCCAGTTAATCCTAGATGTGATGAAATAGAAGGAGACAAATGCTATAAATCTATAGCAGATTTACCTGTAAAACCTGATTGTGTAGATATGGTAGTGCCACCAAAGGTTTCAAATAATGTAGTTAATGAAATTGTAGAAAATGGAATTGAGTATGTATGGTTTCAACCGGGTACATTTACTGAAGAAACTATAGATTTAGCTGAAGAAAAGGGTCTTAAATTTGTATATTATGATTGTGTTTTAGTAGCATTGGGATAGTGAAAAGAATTAAGCCGCATTTATCGCGGCTTTTTATCTTTGTAAAAGAATTGATATAAAGCCATTGCAAATAAAAAAAAACCAAACATCTTTTTTAGTAAATCCGATGAAAGACTTACAGCTAAATTTGAACCAATTATAGCTCCAATTATTCCTGTTGTGGTAAGGGGTAGCCAAAGATTTATATCTATATTTTTATTCTTTAAATGGGTAATTATCGCAACAAGAGCAACTGGAATAAAAGTAAAAAGATTAACACTTTGGGCCTGTTGCTGGTTTAATTCTGTGAAAAAGATTAAAGCAGGAATTAATATTGCGCCTCCCCCTATGCCCATTCCACTAATGATACCCGATAAAAATCCTATCAGTGAAAGCATATTAAAACACCATCCTAAGAGCAGCCATCATCATGAAAATAGCAAAAACTTTTCTAAGGATATTGTTGGGGATTTTGTTTAAAATTTTTGCCCCTATATAACTACCTATTACACCGCCTAATGCAACTTTGAACGTTGTATCTAGAGAAATAACCCCTGATTTATAGTATATAAATGTACTTGCAATTGCCAAAGGGAGTATTATTGAGATAGCAGTAGCGTGGGCTTTATGTTCCTCTATATTAAGTAGAAAAATCATACCAGGAACCAAAAGAGTTCCTCCACCAGAACCAAATAGTCCGTTTAATAGTCCAGTACAAATCCCAAGCAAACCTATTTTAAAACCTCTTTTTTTCATAAAATCAACCCTAATTCCATAAAATATTTACAAAATTAATTTAACCTTATTTTATATATAAAATTCATAGTTAAAAGTTATTTTATTTAAATTACTTGACATAGGGTAAAATTAATTATAAAATAAAACCACAAATTCTGATATGAATTATATGAATTAGGAGGTAGATTATGAAAGTCTATAATAATATTACTGAATTAATAGGTTCAACACCAATGATTAAACTCAATAAAATGACTCCAAAGGATGGAGCGGACATATTTTTAAAGTTAGAGTTTTATAATCCAGGTAGTAGTGTAAAGGATAGAATAGCTCTAAATATGATTGAATCAGCTGAAAGAGAAGGAATTTTAAAAGAAGGTGGTACCATTGTAGAACCTACCAGTGGTAACACAGGGATAGGTTTAGCCATGATAGGTGCAGCAAAGGGTTATAGGGTTATATTAGTAATGCCCGATACCATGAGTATAGAAAGAAGAAAACTACTTAAGGCTTTTGGGGCAGAATTAGTTTTAACTGATGGTGCTTTAGGAATGAAGGGAGCCATTGAAAAAGCTGAAGACCTTGTTAGAAAAAATCCTTCATATTATATGCCACAACAATTTAATAACAAAGCTAATCCAGCTATTCATAGAAAAACTACTGCCTTAGAAATATTAGATCAAATGGATAATGATTTTGATATGTTTATTGCAGGAGTTGGAACCGGTGGAACAATTACAGGGGTCGGAGAAGTGATTAAGGAAAAAATAGATAAGGTAAAGGTGGTGGCTGTAGAGCCAGAAAATTCACCAGTTATGTCAGGTGGTAAACCAGGACCCCATAAGATTCAAGGTATAGGTGCGGGATTTATACCAGATGTTTTGAATACTGATATTATAGACGAAGTATTTAAAGTTCCAGATGAAGAAGCCTTTAATATAGCTAGAAAACTTCCTAAAGAAGAAGGGATACTAGTAGGAATTTCATCGGGAGCAGCAGTTTATACAGCTATTGAGAAATCAAAGGAATTAGGAAAGGGCAAAAAAATAGTAGTTATAATTCCTAGTTATGGAGAGAGATATTTAAGCACACCATTATTTGAATTAGACTAAAAATATTTATCTTATATGCAATGGAGCAGATTGATACTGCTCCTTAATTTTTTTGGTGAAATTTTTATAAAATATGGTATAATATCAATAATTAAAAAACAGATAGGGAGAGAGTAACATGGAATTAACGATTGATAAAAAAATTGATTCAGTAGTAAAGTGGATTAGAGACCAAGTAGAGGTTTCTAAAACTAAGGGAGTTTTAGTTGGATTATCAGGTGGAATTGATTCATCGGTTGTAGGATTTCTTATAAAGAAGGCATTTCCACAAAACTCTATAGGTGTTATTATGCCTTGTAAAAGTAATGAAAAGGATAAACAAGATGCCATGGAAGTAGCAAAGGCCTGTGGACTTGAATACATAGTAGTTGATTTAACAGATGAGCAAGATGCAATCCTAAATAAAGTTACTAGTGGTTTAGAAAATAAAAACATAGATATCTCTGATGCCAAGAGATTAACAGATGCAAATCTAAGGGCTAGAATGAGAATGAGTACATTATATACAGTTGCAAATTCTTTAAACTATTTAGTAGCAGGTACAGATAATGCTGCAGAGCTTTATACAGGTTATTTCACTAAGTATGGCGATGGTGGAGTAGATATACTTCCAATAGCAAATCTTCCTAAAAGGGAAGTATATGAATGGGCAAAACACTTAGGAGTACCTCAAACAGTTATTGACAGAGCTCCTTCAGCAGGACTATGGGAAGGACAAACTGATGAAGCTGAGATGGGAACTACCTATAATATGATCGATGATTATTTAGAAGGAAAGGAAATACCTCAAAAAGATAAAGAAATCATAGAAAGAATGCATGAAAAAACTGAGCATAAAAGAACTATGCCTCCTATGCCTCAAAAGTAGAAAAGATTATTGAATATAGAATTAAATGATATAATATGTTAAAATAGTGATTGCATTTATTGATTCAAGGAGGAGTTTACATGGCTGGACATTCAAAATGGGCCAATATAAAACATAGAAAAGGAAAACAAGATGCAAAGAGAGCTAAAATATTTACAAAACTAGGTAGATATATTATGGTTGCAGCCAGGGAGGGTGGATCAGACCCAGAATATAATGTTGCACTAAAAACTGCAATAGAAAAGGCCAAGGCAGCTAATATGCCCAATGACAATATAGAAAGGGCTATTAAAAAGGGTGCTGGTGAACTTGATGGTGTTAATTATGATGAAATAACTTATGAAGGTTATGGACCAGGCGGAGTTGCCGTATTTGTAGAGGTTCTTACGGATAATAGAAATAGGGCAGCCGCTGATATAAGACATTATTTCACAAAATGTGGTGGCAACCTTGGAGCAAATGGCTGTGTATCCTTTATGTTTGATAGAAAAGGTGTATTAATAATCGATAAAGAAGAAGGCATGGATGAAGAAGAAATAATGCTTCAAGCCATAGATGCAGGGGCAGAGGACTTCAGTGCTGAAGAAGAGTATTTTGAGATAACCACAAGTCCTGAGGAATTTGCAAAGGTTAGAGATGGCTTAAAAGAAGCAGGATATAACTTCTCAACAGCAGAAATATCCTATATACCTCAAAACTATCAAAAGTTAGAAAAGGAAGAAGATATAAAGAACATGAACAAATTAATTGATATGCTTGAAGACAATGATGACGTTCAGAATGTATATCATAATTGGGATATGGAGTAAAGATTAGTAATAGTATAAAATTTGGAATAAACTACCCTCATAATACATATACTTAGTATGAAATAATGAGTAAATAACTGGATTTTGAGGAGGTAATATGAGGGTTATACTATCTTTCTCCGGCACAAAAAAGGAATTCGAAGCATATTTAAAGGCCATAAAACAAATATCAAATATGAAAAATAAAAGGTAGTTAAAGGGAATCCTAGGATAGGGGTTCCCTTATTCTTTTAAAATAAAAGAAACTATTGTATAATTAATTATTATAATAATGTTAAGGAGATGATTGTATGGATAACATTTTAGATACTATAAAAAATAAATCCTTGACCTATCAACAAAAGGTCTTAGAATTAGCTAGAGTAGCAGAAAATAGCATCGATGTTTTAGATATTAGTAAAGAAGCTAAGGGATATATGGATGAAGGTATAATTTGTGATTTATTTGAAGGAAATGCTCCCTATAGACCTAGATATATTTTACCTGACTATAAAAAATTTATGGAAAATGGTAGTGAATTTTTAGGATTAAAACCACCTACTAATTTACTTGAAGCAGTAAATAACTTATTAATCATCTATAAGCATGTACCTTCTATAACTTCTTTTCCAGTATTTCTAGGAGAATTAGATGACTTATTAGATCCTTTTATTGAAGATGAAGACAGTGCCTATGAAATAATAAAGCTATTTCTTACTCACCTAGATAGAACCTTGACAGATTCTTTTGTTCATGCAAATATCGGTCCAAAGGCTACAAAGGCAGGAAGACTAATTTTAAGGGCTGAAAAAGAGCTTAAAAATGCCGTTCCTAATTTATCATTGAAATATACCGATGAAACTCCTGAAGATTTTGCCCTGGAGGCAATTGAAACAGGTTTTGAAGCAGCAAAACCCTACTTTGTAAACCATGAAATGTATATGAATGATTTTAATACAAAGTATGGTATATGTAGCTGTTATAATGGGTTGCCCATCGGAGGAGGAAGCTTTACTCTTGTAAGATTAAATCTATATTATTTAGCTAAAAAGTCTAACTCACCTAAAGAGTTTATTGAAGTTTATTTACCTAAGGCTGTTTCTTTAATGAATGAAATAATGGATAAGAGAATAAAATTCATTGTTGAAGAAAGTGGCTTTTTTGAAAGTAATTTCTTAGCTAGAGAAGGTTTAATAGATAAAGATAGATTTACAGCAATGTTTGGTATATATGGGGTAGCTGAATGTGTTAACTATTTATTAAAGGCTGAAAAACTTGAAGATAAGTATGGTCATAATGATGAAGCTGATGAATTAGCCTATGATATTATTAAAGCCCTCGAGAAGGAAGTAAATAAACATACTAATCCTTATTGCAAAATATCTAATAATAAATACCTATTACATGCTCAGTCAGGAATATCTTCTGATAAAGATGTTACACCAGGATGTAGAATTCCTATAGGAGAGGAACCTGAACTGTTAGATCATATTATGCATGCATCAAAATTCCATCAATTTTTCCCAACGGGAATTAGTGATATATTTACCTTTGAAAGCACTGCTAAAAATAATCCTAAATTTATATTGGATATAATTAATGGAGCTATGAAAAAAGGTTTAAGAATGTTTTCATTCTATCAACATGATGGGGATTTTATAAGGATTACTGGATACCTTGTGAAAAAATCTGAGATGAATAAGTTTAAAGCAGGATCAGAAACTTTACATGATACTGTGGCTTTAGGTTTAGAGGCAGTTGAAAATCAAAGATTACTTGAAAGAAAGGTAAGAAAAAATGACTAATGGATTTGTAAGTAGAATAATTCCCTTTAGTTCAGTAGATGGTCCAGGTAATAGGACAGTTATATTTTTACAGGGATGTAATTTCAATTGTGGATATTGTCATAATCCAGAGACTATTAATTATTGTGATATGTGTGGAGCCTGTATAGGCTCCTGTATTTATGGGGCATTATCTATGGATAAAGATGGAACCATAGTTTGGGACAAGCATTCATGTAAAGATTGTGGAGCTTGTATTTTAGCTTGTCAAAATTCAAGCAATCCAAAAGTAAAAAAAATGAGTGTAAAAGAGATTCTAAAAGTTATTGATAAAAACAAAGCCTTTATATCAGGTATAACAATATCTGGAGGAGAATGTACACTTCAATGGAACTTTGTTTTTGAAATATTTAAAAATGTAAAAGCAATGGGATTAAGTACTTACTTGGACACCAATGGATATGTAGAAAGGGAAAAGCTTATTAAGCTATTTCCCGTGATGGATAAAGTTATGTTAGATATCAAATCTTATGATAGTAAGGAACATATTAATCTTACTGGTAAAGATAATAAAATAGTTTTAGATAATTTTGAGTTTTTGGCTAAAGAGAATAAAATTTATGAAGTTAGGACTGTAATAGTACCTGAAGTTTTAGATAATATGAGGAATGTAGATATGATAAGCAAACTTATAGTAAATATAAATCCTAATATTAGATATAAACTAATTAAATTTAGGCCTATGGGTGTTAGGGAAGAGTTTTCCAATAAAAAAGAGCCCTCCGATGAATTAATGGCAAAATTAAAGGAAAAGGCAATGAATAATGGATGTGCCAATGTATTAACTGTTTAAGGACACAAAAAAATAACCCGCATCGGGTTATGATAGAAATATTAAATGTGTTAGATATATTCATTATAAATTTTACACAATATGACAGTAAATGTCAATATTTTTTTTTAAAAACCTTCTTTTGTCGAAATTAATTTAACAATTATATATAAGAAATAAATTCCATATTTTTCTGTATAAAAAAATTCAACCTGGCTAAACTATTAAATAGCCTACATAAAATAGTCTATATGAATTCCTAGACTATATATTCGGGAGGAATTTTAATGTATTATAGAAGAAGGAAAAACAAAAAAAGGCTAATAGTTTTAGTTAGTAGTATATTAATGTTTATTGCTTTAGGATATGGATATGTTAGTAATGATAAGCCCTTAGAAAAGCCAGGTGAGTTAGGTAATAAAATCTCTGAAGAAGATATTGTAAAGGATGAAGAAGATATTTCTGATTTAATAAATAATACTAAAGAGGTTGATAATCAAGGGATTGAAAAAGAAGGTAATGAAAAGGAAGAAGCTGAGGATAATCAAATATCCACAACTATAGTTACTGAAAATACTGAAATAGTGTTTGATACATATTATAATCAGACTGGAGAGATCAATAGAAATAGTATAAAGGTACCAACTCCTATAATTGGAATGACTTTAAGTGAATTTAGAGATTATATTGAATCAAATTATTCTGATTGGAGAATAAAAAATATTTCTACTAAATCAGTTGTTTTATATAAAGAAAAAAATTCACTTATGCCAAACACCTATCTTATAAAAAATAATGAAGGTTACATAACAATATATAAGGTAAATGATGACGGGGAAATAGAAATATTTGATGAAACCGATATATCTGTAAATAATCTTCCCAATACAGATAGAACAAAACTAAATAAAGGTATCTATGTAAAGACTCTTGAAGAAGTAGAAAGTCTGATAGAAGATTATAGTAGTTAAGATGTACATACTAGGTACATCTTTTATTATGCTATATTATACTAGACTTTTTAAAGAATATAGTAAATAATTAAAGGGAACAGTTTGGATAGCTATAAAATACTTTGTTTAAAATAAAATATTAAAATAAATTGAAGGATAAAGGATATAAGATATCGAATATATGTTTGTACATATAATATTATCGGAGGGAAAATAATGATCATATTAGGTATCGACCCAGGAATTGCAATACTAGGCTATGGTATAGTAGAATATAAAGGTAGCTCATTTAGAGTTATTGATTACGGAGCAGTAGAGACTACTCCTGACATGATTATGCCAGATAGGTTAAGTAAAGTTTATGATGATTTAAATTCTATTATTAATAAATATTGTCCTGATGCCGTAGCAATAGAAGAACTATTTTTCAATAAAAATGCTAAAACTGCTATAAAAGTTGGACAGGCAAGGGGAGTTGCTATTTTAGCAGCAGCTCAGAAGAATATTGAAGTATTTGAATATACACCCCTTCAAGTAAAACAGGGAGTTGTAGGATACGGTAGAGCAGAAAAAAAACAAGTACAAATAATGGTAAAGACATTATTGAACTTAAATAAAATACCAAAACCCGATGATGTTGCTGATGCCTTGGCTGTGGCTATATGTCATGGACATAGTGGGCGTATGGGTAATTTATATAAATTATATTAGATATTATCAATGGGGTGATTAATTTGATAGATTTTATAAAGGGTAGTATAGAATACATAGGAGAAGACTATGTGGTTATAGAAAATGGTGCCATAGGTTATAGGGTTTATACTTCACAATATTCTATGGCAAAATTAAATGAGGATATGGATAATGTAATATTGTATACCCAGATGATAGTAAGGGAAGATGACATTAGTTTATGTGGATTTGCTTCTAGACAAGAACTAAAAATGTTTGAACTTTTAAAGACTGTTAAGGGAGTAGGAACAAAGGTTGCATTAGGAATATTATCTACAATTCCCTTTGTAGAATTGGCAAATATATTGATTTCGGCGGACGTAAATAATCTAACTAAAGCTCCTGGCATAGGCAAAAAAACAGCACAAAGGATTATATTAGAACTTAAAGATAAAGTTAATAAAAGTATTGCTATAGAAGAAGGTTCAATGGTAAAGGGGTCAAGTAATTTTATTATGTCAATGAATGCCAATGATGAAGTAATAGAAGCACTACTGACATTAGGATATGGAAAATCTGAGGCACAGGAAGTTGTAAGTAGAGTAGACTCTGATTTATCTGTAGAAGATAAGATAAAAGAAGCACTTAAACTTCTCATGAAATAGTAAGAAAGAGGGATTGTAATGACAAATCATATTGAAGATAATAGAATTATAACGCCGAATTTGAGAGAGGATGACCATGAAGTTGAAGGAAGTCTTAGACCTAAGGCGTTGGATCAATATATAGGACAAGATAAAGTGAAAAATAAGCTAAAAATATTTATAGATGCTGCTAAAATGAGAGGGGAAGCATTAGATCATGTGCTTTTATATGGGCCACCAGGATTAGGAAAAACTACTCTTTCGGGGATAATTGCAAATGAAATGGGTGTAAATATTAGAATAACTTCTGGTCCAGCCATTGAAAGACCAGGGGATTTAGCAGCCATATTAACAAATCTTATGGAAAATGATGTTCTTTTTATTGATGAAATACATAGATTAAGTAGAAGTGTAGAAGAAGTACTGTATCCATCTATGGAGGATTATGCACTTGACATTATTATTGGTAAAGGACCCAGTGCAAGGTCTGTGAGAATTGATTTGCCTAAGTTTACTTTAATAGGAGCAACTACCAGG
This sequence comes from uncultured Eubacteriales bacterium, assembly GCA_965539935.1. GTDB lineage: Bacteria > Bacillota > Clostridia > Peptostreptococcales > Caminicellaceae > CBETVX01. Next base: position 56,171 of record CBETVX010000003.1, read on the forward strand.
GCAGGACTATTAACATCTCCTTTGAGGGACCGATTTGGGGTAATCTGTAAATTAGATTTATATAATATTGAAGATTTAAAGACCATAGTAATGAGATCTGCTGAAATACTTAAGGTCCCTATTATACCCGAGGCAGCAGTTGAAATTGCTAAAAGAAGTAGAGGAACTCCTAGAATAGTAAACAGGATATTGAAAAGAGTAAGGGATTATGCTCAAGTAGTAGGAGATGGAGAAATCACTAAAAGTATTGCAAAAAAAGCATTAGAAATGTTGGAAATAGATGAGTTAGGACTAGATAATGTAGATAGAAAGACACTGCTTACAATAATTGAAAAGTTTGATGGAGGCCCAGTAGGGCTTGATACTTTGGCAGCTTCTACAGGGGAAGAAAAGAATACTATTGAAGATGTAATTGAACCCTTTCTTCTTCAAATTGGTTTTATGAAGAGAACGCCAAGGGGAAGGGTACTAACAAGAAAGGCCTATGAACATTTAGGAGTATCTTATAATCAAGATGATGGGGTGAGGTTATGGGATCTATCGGAAGAATGATGATGATTATGGGTATAGTACTCTTGATATCTGGATTAGTTATAACTTTAGGTGGGAAGCTTGGACTTGGACGACTACCAGGGGATATTTTTATAAGAAGAGGAAATTTTACCTTTTACTTTCCATTGTTTACTAGTATTATAATAAGTGTAGTTTTAACAATCATAGCCAACCTTATTTTTAGAAGATAAAGGAGACTCAAGATGAAGAAAATATTTTTTATGTCCATGGTTATAGTTTTTGTGTTATGCCTACCTTTAAGTCAAGTATGGGGAAATGATAAAGTATATGTACCTGAAAAAATAAAAATTGGACTTAAGTTTGAAGATAGTGCAACATCTATTGCCCATTTACACTCTGACAGTGGTTTCGAGATAGGCTGGTATGATAATAATACATATTATGTACTTTATAATCTTATGAATAATAAGGATTTAATAATAAGAAAAGATAGTTATTTTATTGAACTAGGCAATTCATATGTTGAGGTAAATGATAATCATGGAGGAGATGTACATGGGCCTTACCATGTACAAATTGGAAAAGTATTTTCAACAAAAGAGGCTATGGAAAATGAAATAGAAGAGTTAAAAAAAATACTTGATGTATATCCTGTATATGAAAATGGATGGAAAATTTATTCAGGGCTATTCATTTCTGAAGAAGAGGCATATCAATACATACAGGCCTATGGGAAAATAAATGGAGAAGAACTGCAAATCGTATATCCAAGTAACAACAGAATTCAGATTTTAGACACCAATGGTAATGTACTATTTATGTATAAAGATGATGGAGAGGATTATTACTATAGAGCCTTTTTAGAAAAGGATAGTCATGGAATAATAAATTTTGATGGAAAAAACTTTCGTGGAGAGTTTCTTATTAAGAGAAATGATGATAGGGGCTTGACAGTTATAAATTACCTTAGTCTTCAAGAATATTTATATGGAGTTCTTCCTAGAGAAATGTCAGGAGATTGGCCTTTAGAAGCACTAAAGGCTCAAGCTGTGGCAGCTAGAAATTATGCTGTTGCTAATATGGGTAAGCATAGTGATTATGGGTTCGACTTATGCTCAACTATAGACTGTCAAGTATATGGAGGTTATGATGTAGAATCTCCAAGAAGTAACATGGCTGTTGATGAAACTATAGGAAAAGTATTAACCTATGAAGGGGAAGTTATCAGTGCCTTTTTTCATTCTAATAGTGGAGGGAGTACAGAAGATAGCGAGAATGTATGGGGTATGGCTATACCTTATATTAGAGGTGTAAAAGATGATTTTTCATTAGAAGCCCCTAATAGTAGCTGGACTAAAATATATACTAAAGATGATATTGAAAACATTTTGATTTCAAATGGTATAGATGTTGGAGATATTATTAATGTTTATCCTAAAGAGTATTCCAATAATGGACGAGTTATTGAGCTAAGTATTGTAGGGACAGAAGGAGAAAAAGTACTTCTAAGGGAAAAACCAAGAGCTATATTTGGATATAATGAACTGAAAAGTATGAATTTTGAGATTGAGACTGATGCAAAGATATTTGTTAAATCAAGTGAAAATTCCACTAAACTCTCTATCAATGGAGTCAATATTATGAGCAGTAATGGTAATACTAAAGCTAAACTCAATAGATTTAATGTCTACAATGGAGTAAGTAATAAGTCAATTACACTCACATCAGATAAATTTATATTTAATGGTAAAGGCTGGGGACATGGATTAGGTATGAGTCAATGGGGAGCTAAAAAAATGGCAGAGCTTGGCTACTCATATGAAGATATATTAAAATACTATTATACAGGAACTAAATTGGAATAGGAGTTTTGTAAATGAGAACTAAAGATTTTTATTTTGAACTACCAGAAAAGTTAATAGCACAGGTTCCTATAAAAGATAGGGATATGTCAAGATTAATGGTATTAAATAAAGAAACAGGTGAGATACAACATAAGATATTTAAGGATATTCTAGATTATCTAAAGGAAGGAGATTGCTTAGTATTAAATAATACTAGGGTTATTCCCGCTAGACTTTTCGGCACAAAGGATACAGGGGCTAATGTGGAGTTTCTTTTGCTTAAGAGAGTTGAAAATGATATATGGCAGACTTTAGTTAAGCCAGGTAAGAGGGCAAAAGTAGGTTCTAAATTCACCTTTGGAAATGGAGAATTAAGAGGAGAGATAATAGATATAGCTGAAGAGGGGACAAGATTAATAAAATTTCAGTATGAAGGATTATTTGAAGAAGTATTAGATAGATTAGGCAATATGCCTCTGCCACCATATATAACAGAGACTTTAGAGGATAAAGAAAGATATCAAACTGTTTATTCAAAACATAAAGGTTCTGCTGCTGCACCAACTGCAGGATTACACTTTACGGAAGAATTATTAGATAAAATTAAGGCCAAAGGTGTAGATATAGCATATATAACACTACATGTGGGGTTAGGGACATTTAGACCTGTTAAGGTAGAAGACATTAACGAACATAAAATGCATTCAGAGTTTTATATGATAAACAATGAAAATGCTAAAAAAATCAATGATGCAAAAAAGCGTGGGGGAAGAATTATAGCTGTAGGTACAACCGTAACTAGAACTTTAGAGACAGTTGGACAAGATGGTATTATAAAAGAATCAAATGGGTGGACAGATATTTTTATTTATCCAGGCTATAAATTTAATATAATAGATGGTCTTATAACTAATTTCCATCTTCCAGAATCGACATTAATAATGTTGGTTAGTGCTTTTGCTGATAAAGAGATGGTTTTGAATGCATATAAATGTGCTGTTGAAGAGAAATATAGATTTTTTAGTTTTGGAGATGCAATGTTTATAATTTAGGAGGAATACTAATGGCTATAAAATATGAGCTAATAAAAGAATGTAAGGAAACTGGAGCAAGATTAGGTAAAATACATACTCCCCATGGGGTTATAGACACACCTATCTTTATGCCAGTAGGAACACAGGCTACTGTTAAATCTATGACTCCAGAGGAACTAAAAGATATTAATGCTCAAATTATATTAAGTAACACATATCATTTATACCTTAGACCGGGGCATGAACTTGTAGATAAAGCTGGTGGACTCCACAAATTCATGAATTGGGATAGACCAATACTTACTGATAGTGGTGGGTTCCAGGTTTTTAGTTTAGGAGATTTGAGAAAAATATCAGAAGAAGGTGTTAACTTTAGATCCCATTTAGATGGTTCTAAACATTTTATAAGTCCTGAAAAAGCTATAGAAATACAAAATGCACTTGGGTCAGATATTATTATGGCCTTTGATGAATGTGCCCCTTATCCAGCCGATAGAGAATACGTAAAAAATTCATTGGAAAGAACAACTAGATGGGCAAAAAGATGTAAAGAAGCCCATAAGCGAGAACATGACCAAGCCCTCTTTGGCATTATACAAGGAGGTATGTATAAAGATTTAAGAGAGCAGAGTATAAATGAAATACTAGAACTTGATTTACCAGGATATGCAGTTGGTGGACTAAGTGTAGGAGAACCAAAACCTCTGATGTACGAAGTATTAGAATATACTACTCCCCTTATGCCGAAGGATAAACCAAGATATCTAATGGGAGTAGGCAGTCCAGATTGCTTATTTGAAGGAGTTATTAGAGGAATTGATATGTTTGATTGTGTATTACCCACTAGAATAGCAAGAAATGGAACAGCTATGACTAGTCAAGGAAGGGTGGTTATAAAACAAGCAAAGTATTTTGATGATTTTACTCCTCTAGACCCAGAATGTGAATGTTATACTTGTAAAAATTATTCTAAGGCTTACCTAAGACATTTATTTAAAGCAAATGAAATATTGTCATCACGTTTAATAACTTATCATAACCTATACTTTTTATTAAAATTAATGGAGAATATAAGAAAAGCTATTAAAGAAGATAGACTATTATCATATAAAAAAGAATTTTTTAGAAAATATGGCTATGATAAATAAAATAAATAGAGGAAATATTATAATTCTGTTGAATAATAATATTTAATGTAACAGTTGATTTTTCTGAAGGGAGGAGAATAAATGGATGTAGCTTCATTTTCACCTATTATAATGTCTTTTTTATTTTTAGGAATTTTTTAATTTCTTTTAATAAGACCACAACAAAAGAAAAATAAAGAAATTCAAGAAATGAGAAACAATTTAGAAATTGGAGATAATGTAACAACCATAGGTGGGATTCAAGGGAAAATAACAAAAATCAAAGATGATTCATTAACACTTGAGGTAGGTGCAGATAAAGTTAGATTACAAATAGCTAGATGGGCGGTAGGAGCAAAAAATTCAAAAAATGATTAAAAAGTAAAGAGAATGGTTAGCCATTCTCTTTTTGTTCTAAAGATAGTACATCTACATATATTTTATTAAGAGTATTATTATGTGGAGGTGCTATATTTATGCCATATTCTAAAGGACTTGAGAGCAATACAAAAAAAACTAGACTTATATATTTAAAGAGTATTATTAAAGCAATGATATTTGCTTTAATAGCGTTTTTGATTTTAGCTGTACTTGTTACATTCACTTCAATTTCTGAAAATATTGTATCTTTAATTACTTCAATAGTAATGGTTTTAAGCATTGCATATAGTGGATTATTAACTGCAATCAAAAAAGAGAAAAATGGTTTAGTTCAAGGATTAATTACAGGAGCAATGTATGTATTGCTTATAATTTTTTTATGTTGGGCATTAGATAGAAGCTTTTCAATGGATAAAATAGTTCTATTAAAGGCTGTCCTTGGTATAATATCAGGGGGACTAGGTGGTATGATAGGAGTAAATTTAAAATAAAAAATCTTTAAATAGCTAACATCATATGCTATAATTTACTAGTAATAAAAATTAGGAGGTATTTATATGAAGCATATTAAGACACTAAGCTTTGGTTCATTAAAAACTACAGTAGAAAAGGCAGGTTGCGGAGAATGTCAAACTTCTTGCCAATCAGCATGTAAGACATCATGTACTGTAGCTAACCAAGAATGTGAAAATAAATAGGGATACATAATTAAAGGCAGCTTTTAGGCTGCTTTTTCTATGATAATAAATATTTTATTAGGGAGGATAAAAATGATACATAAATTTACTATAGATGATACTTATATTGTCCTAGATGTAAATAGTGGTGCTGTTCATGTTGTAGACGATATAGTTTATGATATGCTTGATCACTATCCTAGATTTGGGGAAGATGAGCTAATAAATGAATTAGGAGAAAAATATCATAAAGATGAAATAAAAAAAGCCCTTTTAGAAATAAAGGAGTTAGAAAAGAATGATTTACTATTTTCAAAGGATGATTATATTTCAAATCTAAGTTTTAAAAATAGAAAGCCAGTAATTAAGGCTCTGTGCTTACATATAGCCCATGATTGTAATATAAGATGTAAATACTGTTTTGCATCCCAAGGAGACTTTAAAGGTGACAGAAGTCTAATGTCAGAAGAAGTTGGAAAAAAGGCTTTAGACTTTTTGATAGAAAACTCTGGCAATAGAAGAAATTTGGAAGTGGACTTTTTTGGTGGAGAACCTTTAATGAATTTTGAAGTTGTAAAGAATTTAGTTGATTATGGAAGACAAAGAGAAAAAGAAACAGGTAAGAGATTCCGATTTACAATTACTACAAACGGGGTATTGCTTGATGATGATAAAATAGCATATATAAATGAAAATATGGAAAATATAGTTCTTAGCATTGATGGAAGAAAAAAAATTAATGATAAAATGAGATATACTATTAATGGAGAAGGAACTTATGATATAATTTTACCTAAGTTCAAAAAAATGGTAGATGCTAGAGGAGAAAAAAGTTATTACGTTAGGGGAACATTCACGAAACATAATTTGGATTTTGCTGAAGATGTTCTTCATTTAGCTGATTTAGGATTTAAACATACATCAGTTGAGCCTGTTGTTGCAGAGCCTGGAAAAGATTATGAAATAACTTCAGAGGACTTAGATACAATCTTCAATCAATATGAAATGTTATCTAAGGAAATAATAAAGAGAGAAAAGGACGGAAGAGGCTTTAATTTCTTTCATTTCATGATCGATTTAAACCAAGGACCATGTGTTATAAAAAGATTAGTAGGCTGTGGGGCTGGGTCTGAATATCTAGCAATTACTCCGGAAGGCGATATTTACCCTTGCCATCAATTTGTGGGTAATGAAGAATTTAACATGGGAAATGTAAATACGGGGCTAAGTGGTGAAAAACTAAATATAGATTTTGCCAATGCCCATGTATATAATAAAGATAAATGCAATGAGTGCTGGGCTAAGTTCTACTGTAGTGGTGGATGCCATGCAAATGCCTATAATTTTAATAAAGATATAAATGTTCCCTATGAATTAGGTTGTGAGATGGAAAAGAAAAGAATAGAATGTGCAATTTATATACAGGCTAAACTAATGGATAAAGAAGAAAATTAAAAGATGATGGAGGAGAAGAAAGTGATTAGAAAGTACAAGGAATATATGCCTAAGGTACATGATAGTTGCTTTATAGCAGATTCAGCCGAAATAATTGGAAAAGTGACCTTGAAAGAAAATGTAAATATCTGGTTCAATGCAGTTCTAAGAGGAGATGTAAATACTATCGATGTAGGTGCCAATACTAATATCCAAGATAATTGTGTAGTACATGTCAATGGAAGCGTACCTATTCCAACTATTATAGGTGAAAATTGTACAATAGGACATAGTGCAATTATTCACGCTTGTACCATTGGAAATAATGTATTAATTGGAATGGGAGCTATCATATTAGACGGTGCCGTAATAGAAGATAATGTGATTATTGGAGCAGGTGCCCTCATACCACCTGGAAAGAAAATACCGAAGAATTCATTAGTTGTAGGAAGTCCTGGAAAAGTAGTAAGACAGCTATCTGAAAAGGAAGTAAAAGAACTTGAAGAATCTGCTGAGCATTACGTAAGTCTAGCAAAGGAATATATGGAATAAATGTGCAAATATTTATTTCCATATTATAACATTAAATTTAATATTGTTATGAAAAATAGGAGGTATACAAATGAAATCTAAAAATATTATATTGTTTCTGCTAGTAATAGCTATAATAGCAGGGGGAGTATATACTGCCTTTAATGGTCTTAAAATAGGCAATTTTTCCATTAGTCCAATAAAAGACTCAATAAAACTTGGCTTAGATATAAAGGGTGGAGTATATGTGGTCCTAGAAGCTGATACAAATGCTCAAGGTGAAGAACTTGATAAGATTATGGACCAAACTATTGAAGTTATTCGAAAACGTGTTGATGCTTTAGGACTTACAGAACCAAATATTCTAAAAGAGGGAGATAATAGGATAAGAATAGAGCTTCCAGGAGTAAAAAATGCTGAAGAGGCAATTGCACAAATTGGACAAACAGCTCAGTTACAATTTAAAAGACTTAATGATGAGGCCCTAGAAAAGTTATTAGAAAATCAAGATTTTACTTTTGAAAATATAACAGATGTTGTAAGAGAGTATGGAGAGGTAGTACTTACAGGGAAGGATGTTAGCAATTCCGAATTAGGATTTCATCCAGAAACTAATGAGCCAATAGTTACTCTAGAATTAAATAAAGAAGGAGCAGAAGCTTTTAGAGTAGCAACTAAAGAGTTATCAGCACTTGCTGATGAAGATCCAAGTAAGAGAATATTTATTTTCCTAGATAAGGATATGCTATCAGCTCCTGCAGCTACGCAAGAAATTCCTAATGGACAGGCCTATATTACAGGAGAGTTTACCGCTGAAAGCGCCTCTACTTTGGCTGCCCTTATAAGGGGTGGGGCTCTTCCAGTAGATCTAATTGAAGTACAGACATCAGCTCAAGGACCAACCTTAGGGATAGATTCATTAAAAACCTCATTAAATGCAGCTTATATTGGTATTACGTTAGTTCTTTTATTCATGATATTTTATTATAGAATACCAGGTATCGTTGCAAGTATAGCCTTGATATTATACACATTAATTGTACTATATGTATTTGTTGGATTAAATGCGACTTTAACACTTCCAGGTGTAGCTGGACTTATTTTATCTATTGGTATGGCAGTGGATGCCAATGTAATAATATTTGAAAGAATCAAGGAAGAACTTAGAAACGGAAAAACCATACGTTCTTCTATTGAGTCTGGATTTTCTAAGGCAATAAAAACAATAATGGATTCAAATATTACTACATTGATAGCTGCAGTAGTTTTATATAACTTTGGGTTAGGACAAATTAAAGGTTTTGCTATAACTCTAATGATAGGTATTATTACAAGTTTATTTACAGCAGTAGTAATAACTAAATATTTACTAAAAACTATTGTAAATATGGGGATTTCCAAAAACACTAAGTTTTATGGTGTTTAGAAAGGGGAGATAACATGAAAATAGCAGAAAATTATAAAATATGGTTTGGAATTTCTATTGTTGTAATGATATTAGGATTAGTTATGACATTGGTATCAGGAATAAATTTAGGAATAGATTTTACCGGTGGAACAATGTTGCAATTTAAACTAGATCAAGATTTCACAACTGAAGAAATTAGAGAATTATTAAAAGATTATGATTTAGACCCTCAAATAATACATGTAGGAACTAATAAACAAGAAGTTCAAATAAAAACTAAAAAAGATTTATCAAATGATGTTAGATTAGAAATTATAGAACTTTTTGATGAGAAATATAATATTGGTGATGAAGGATTTAGACAAGCTCAACAATTTGGCCCTTCTATTGGGAAGGAAATACAAAATAAAGCTTTAATTTCTATACTTATAGCAAGTATTGGAATGCTTTTATATATTACATTTAGATTTGAGTTTAAATTTGGATTGGCTTCAATAATAGCCTTGATTCATGATGTGCTTATTGTATTATCGGTATATGCTATATTAAAAGTTCCTGTAAATAGTTCTTTTATTGCAGCTATACTAACTATAGTTGGTTATTCTATCAATGATACCATAGTAGTATTTGATAGACTTAGAGAAAATTTAAAATATAGAAAGAAAGAATCTTATTTTGAAATTGCAGATATTAGTATAAAACAAACACTAACTAGATCTATTAATACTTCAATAACTACATTAATTGTAATAGCTACTTTATATATTCTAGGAGCTGAATTAATAAAAGAGTTTGCATTACCATTATTAGCAGGTGTAATAACTGGAACTTACTCATCTATTTTCATTGCAAGTCCAGTTTGGACTCTTTTAAAGAAGGCATAAAACAATAAATTCATAGTTTTATAGGATTAATTTAATGGTAATAATGTCTATATAGAGATTATTACCATTTTTATTTTTTTTGAGGTGTATAAATGAGTATTAAATTTGTTAAGGGTTATAAAAATGTAAAAAGGTACAAAGAAATAGCAGAAGTTTTGGTGAAATATGGCTTTGGATTTTTTGTGGAAAAATTAATTGATAATAATTTAGTTCCTTCATACATACTAAAAAGGAGTAAGAGAAGTCTTGATTTTACTACTGGAAAAAGAATAAGACTTATGTGTGAAGAATTAGGACCTACATTTATAAAGTTAGGACAAATTGCAAGTACACGGGCAGACCTACTATCCGATGATATTATTGGAGAGTTAGAAAAATTACAGGACAGTGTACCACAAATCCCCTTTGAACAAATAAATAGAGTATTTAAGAATGAGTTTGGAGTAGAGGTAGTAGAAGCATTTGAAAGTTTTGATGAAACCCCAATAGCAGCTGCTTCTATAGGACAAGTTCATAGGGCCAGTTTAAAAACAGGGGAAGAAGTTGTAGTTAAAATCCAAAGACCAAATATTAAAGAAATGATAAATACAGATATAAATATTTTATTATCTATGAGCAAATTATTTGATGAATATTTTAAGGATATGTTACCCTTAAGTTTACATGAAATAATGATAGAACTTACGAGTTCTATTAAGTATGAATTAGATTATACTAAAGAGGGAAGAAATACTGAGAGGTTCATAGATAATTTTAAAGGAAATTCAAACATATATATACCGGAAATTATTTGGGATTATAGCTCAGAAAGAGTACTGACTCAAAAATATGTAAAGGGAATTAAAGTTTCAAATATAAGATCAATAAGAGAAAAGGGTTGGGATACTAAAAAAATTGCTGATATTGGGGCTAGAGCTTTTTTAAAACAAGTGTTAATCTTTGGTTTTTTTCATGGTGATCCCCATCCAGGAAATATACTTGTGATAGATGAAAATAAAATTGCATTTATTGATTTTGGTTTATGTGGGTATCTAGATAAAAAGTCAGTTTCTTTAATAACTAATATGTTTATAGCAGGGGGAAAGAAAGATGTAGATAAAATAATTGACCTACTAATGCAAGTAGAAGCTATTACAAGTAAGACTAACACCACAAGATTAAGGGAAGATTTGATGTATTTTATCTATCACTATTATAATACTCCTATAAAAAAAATAAATATTAGTAAAATGGTTACAGAATTTATGAAAATAATTTATGAAAATAAAATTAAACTTCCATCTCAGTTTACTATACTAACTAAAGCTTTAATTACAGTGGAGGGAACTGGTAGACTCCTTAATCCAGAATTTAGTATATCAAGTATTATGAAAGAGTTTACTGGAGATATATTTAAGCACAAATATAGCATAGATAATATCATTAGAAATTTTCTTGATTTCACTGAAGAAACCATGTATGACTTAAAGACATATCCAAGACAATTAAAAAATATAATAAAAATGATAGAAAAAAATGAAATAAAACTATCTTTAGAAGAAATAGGATTTAAAAGATTAGAAAGAGAATTAAAGACTGTTTTCAATAGGCTCAGTTTAAGTTTAATAATAGCTTCATTATTTATAGGTTCTTCACTAACAGTTGATTTAAATATAAAACCCCAAATATTTAATATCCCTTTATATAGTTTCATCGGATATGTTTCAGCCATGATATTATGTTTTATTTTGATATTTGCTATTTTTTCAGAAGATATCAAAAAATAAATATATTTGAAGGATTAAAAAGAAGTTTGTTGAATAGTATTAACTATTCACAAATTATACGGGAGTGATTATAATGCAAATACTTTTTGTTATATCTTTATTGTTTGCAATTTTAGTTGCAGTTTTCGCAGTACAAAATTCCGACCCAGTTACCATAAATTTATTATGGAAACAATATCCTGCTTCTCAAGCTATAGTAATATTAGGTTCTGCTGCGGTGGGAGCAGTTGTTGTTGCCCTATTAGGTATATTTAGTAAAATTAAATCTACTTTAAAGATACGAGAACTTCAAAATAAAGTAAAAAACCTGGAAAATGCTTTACAAGAACAAAATGAGACAAAGGATGTTTTAAGTTCAGTTAATGCTAGAACTATAGACAATAATCTTATTCAGTCTAGTTCGGATTTAGAAAAGAATACAGAAGAAGTTGAAGATAATGTATCAAAGGAAGATACAGAAAATAAAGCATCTGAATTGAAATAAAATCAATATAAACTATATTTTGCAAAAAACCTTAATATGTTGATGAAATCCATGATTTATCATATAATAGTAAAGTACATTTATATTGTAGGTGAAAATATGTTAATTCATGATAAATTATGGAGAATAAAAGAAAATCAAACTGAAACCCTTGATAGATTATCAAAGGCTCTTAATATAAGCAAGATAACAGCAAATGTCTTGGTGAATAGGGGTATAGATACAATTGATAAAGCTAGGGGTTTTCTTAATCCTGCTTTAAAGGATTTACATACACCTTTTTTATTAAAAGATATGGAAAAGGCTGTTGCAAGAATTAATAGAGCTATGGAAAAATCTGAAAACATATGGATATATGGTGACTACGATGTAGATGGAGTCACAAGTGTATCCTTACTTAAACTCTATTTTAAGTCTGTTGGCTATGATGTGAATTATTATATACCCGATAGATTTGATGAAGGTTATGGAATTAATTGTGAAGCTATAGATTATATTAAATCTAAGGGTGGAGAGTTAATTATAAGCGTTGATTGTGGAATTACTTCAACCGATGAAGTTGAGTATGCAAAGTCTCTGGGAATCGATTTTATCATATCAGATCATCATCAATGCCAAGAAATTATTCCAAAGGCTTTAGCTGTTATTAACCCCAAAAGACCAGATTGTAAATATCCCTATGATATGCTTGCGGGGGTGGGAATAGCTTTTAAATTGATACAAGCTTTAACCCCTGTAGATAAATATCAAGAAATGTGTTTTAAATACCTTGATATTGTTGCCTTTGGAACTGTTGCTGATGTTGCACCTATTACTGGTGAAAACAGAATAATTGTAAAATATGGATTAGATAAGCTTAATAATACTGAAAATATTGGTTTGAAAGCTTTGATAGATGTTTGTGGATTAAATGATAAGAAAATTAATTCTGGCCATATTGGCTTTGTCTTAGCTCCAAAAATAAATGCTGCTGGCCGTATTAAAGATGCATCCATGGGAGTAGAGCTTTTAACTACAGATAGTTATGAATTTGCCATTGAGATTGCAAAAAAACTTTATGATGATAATTTACACAGGCAAAGTATAGAAAAAAATATTGTCCTAGAGGCTGAAAAAATTATTGAGCAAGATATAGATTTGAAAAAGGAAAAGGTATTAGTATTGGCATCAGAGGGGTGGCATCATGGAGTTATAGGGATTGCAGCTTCTCGTATAGCTGAGAAATACTGTAGACCTACTATTATACTTGGTGTAGAAGATGGTGTTGCAAAAGGATCGGCTAGAACCTTTGGAGATATAAATATATTTGAACTTTTGAGTTTATCAAAGGAATATTTTATTAAATTTGGAGGACATGCTCAAGCTGCAGGATTATCTTTATGGAAGAAAGACCTTGAAGCTTTTAGAGTCAAAATAAATCAGATAGCAAATACTACAATCAAAGAAAAGGATTTAGTTCCAAGGTTAAATATCGACATGCTGTTGAATAGAAAGGATGTTGTATTTAATGTCCTTGATGAAATAGAAAAATTAGAACCCTTTGGTCTAGGAAATCCCAAACCCCAATTTGCATATAAAAATTTACACATAGAATCTTTAAATCTAGTAGGTAAGGATAAAAACCATCTTAAAATGGTTGTGCAAGATGGAAGTAGATTGTTTGATTGTATTGGGTTTAATTTTTCAAGGACTGGAAACTCTTTAGATAAAGGGACTAAGGTAGATTTAGTATTTTATTTGGAAAAAAATAATTTCAAAGGTGTAGAAACGATACAGTTTAATCTAAAGGATGTTAGAAGTCCAAATAAGAAAATCTATGGAGAAAATCAGTTTGTAGAAAAGTATTATGAAACCTTCAATAATATTTTAGATGATATGGATAATATAACAGATGAATCAATAACTAAAAATGTTATTGATATGAGAAATGAAAAAAATAGAGCTAAGTTCATAATTGACAGGTTAAGTCAACATAGCTCACACATAGTATTAGTAAATACTATAGAAGGATTTATGGAGATCGTTTTTGAACTTAATGATAGAGATAGAAATGATATCCTTAATTTCATTAGTTTTAAAGAGCCCTATGAAGGTAGTAATAGCAGCATAGTTATTAACCCACAGATTTCTCTTATTGATTTTTCAAAATATGAGAATGTATATGTTTTTGATGTTCCAATTTATATTAATCAGCTTAATTATATAATAAACAATTCTAATGAGACTTATTTGTTGTATAATAAAGATGATTTAAAACTATTTGAGGTCTTTTTAGATACTATTATTCCTAATAGAGAAGATTTAGCAAAATTATATAAATTTTTTTCAAAATCACAACCAGATAAATTCTTGAATATAAAAGAAATAATAAAATCTATTGATAAAATGAATATATCAAAATTATATTTTTGTTTAGACATATTGGAGGATGCTAAGCTAATAGAAACTATAAGGGGATCTGGAGAGTTTAAGGTACTTTTATTACCTCCACCAGAGAATAAGATTAATATTACTAGTACTAATCTTTATAAGAAAATAAATAGTTTAAAAACTAAGTTTGGTATTCTAAAGGAAGAAGCATTCAAGGATTTAGGTTAACAACTAAGGAGGGTATTAAATGAACTTAAAGAGTAAAATAAGAGTAATTGAAGATTTTCCTAAAGAGGGTATTAGTTTTAAAGATATAACAACTTTACTGCAAGATGGTGAAGCCTATAAAGAAGCTATAGATATGTGCATAAAAGAAACAAAGGATTTAGAATATGATATAATTGTTGGCCCTGAGGCTAGGGGATTTTTAATAGGAGCACCTATGGCATATGGATCAGGAAAGGGATTTGTACCAGTGAGAAAACCTGGTAAACTTCCATATGAAACTATTAATCACGAATATGAGCTAGAATATGGTACAGATATATTAGAAATGCATAAAGATGCAATAAAACCTGGTCAAAAAGTTTTAGTTGTGGATGATTTATTAGCAACTGGTGGAACAACACTTTCAACAATCAAACTTGTTGAAGAATTAGGTGGAGAAGTAGTTGGTGTTTTATTCCTAATAGAATTAACTTTCTTAAATGGGAGAGAAACTTTAGAAGGATATGATATAATATCATTAATAAGATACTAGTGAATGGGAAACCATTCACATTTCTTCTAATTGAGGGAATAGTACAACAATTTATTTTCACTATAAGAGGGTGAGATACTTGCTTGAGAGTTATATAGAAAAAATAAAACAATATAACCCTCACTATGATTTATCTAGGATAATCAAGGCATACAATTTTGCAGAAAATGCCCATGAAGGACAACGTAGAAAGTCTGGTGAGAAATATTTTATTCATCCTGTCAATGTTTCATTGATACTTGCTGAGTTAGAGTTAGATGAAAGCACAGTTATAGCAGGGTTACTTCATGATGTGGTAGAAGATACTAAATATGATTTTGACCACATTAAGAAAGAATTCGGAGAAGAAGTGGCTTTATTAGTAGATGGAGTTACTAAACTTGGAAGATTTACTTATGAAACTAAGGAAGAGAGACAGGCTGAAAATTTAAGGAAGATGTTCCTAGCAATGGCAAAGGATATAAGGGTTATACTTATTAAGCTTGCCGATAGACTTCATAATATGCGTACTTTAAAATTTATGAATGAAAATAAGAAAAAAGAAAAGGCTATTGAAACCCTTGAAATATACTGTCCTATTGCTCATAGATTAGGTATTTCTAAGATAAAATGGGAACTAGAAGACCTTAGTCTTAGATACCTAGACCCTGAGGGATATTATGATTTAGTAGATAAAGTGGCTAAAAAAAGAAAAGAACGTGAAGAATATATTAATTCAATTATAAAGAAACTTAAGGTCAATCTTGATAAATTAGGAATTGATTATGATATATATGGTAGACCTAAGCATTTTTATAGTATATATAAGAAAATGGTTTATCAACATAAAAGTTTTGATGAAATATTTGATCTTACCGCTATAAGAATTATAGTAGACAATGTAAAAGATTGTTATGGAGTTTTAGGAATAGTCCATACTATGTGGAAACCTATACCAGGTAGGTTTAAAGATTATATTGCTATGCCTAAACCCAATATGTATCAATCCTTGCATACTACACTTATAGGGCCAAGGGGAGAACCCTTTGAGATCCAGATTAGAACCTGGGAAATGCATAGAATTGCTGAATATGGTATAGCCGCCCATTGGAAATACAAAGAAGGAAAAGTAGAGGAAGAAGAGTTAGATAAAAAACTATCTTGGCTTAGACAATTGCTAGAATGGCAGAGGGAACTAAAAGATCCTAAAGAATTTATGGAATCTTTGAAAATAGATTTATTTACAAATCAAGTATTTGTATTTACCCCTAAAGGCGATGTAATAGATCTTCCATTTGGTTCTACCCCAATAGATTTTGCATACAAAATACATTCTGCTGTTGGTAATAAGTGTATAGGGGCGAAGGTTAATGGGCGAATAGTCCCATTAGATTATAAACTTAAAACAGGTAATATAGTTGAAGTATTGACATCTACTAATAGTAATGGACCAAGTAGAGATTGGTTGAAATTTGTGAAAAGTACCCATGCCAAAAATAAGATTAGACAATGGTTTAAGAAAGAGAGAAAAGAAGAGAATATAGATAGAGGTAAAGAAGTAGTAGAAAAAGAGCTAAGAAGACAAGGGTATAATTTAAAAGAAATATTGAAAGCAGACTATTTAAATAGAATAATCAAAAAATTGCGAATAAATACTGTGGACGATTTGTATGCAGCCATTGGCTATGGTGGTATTGCCCTAAATCAAGTTATTCCAAAACTTAGGGAGATGTATAGAGCTGAGCATAAAGAAGATAAAAGTGAAGAGGACAATAATAAGGAACTGGAAAACAAAATTTCTAAATCTAAGCCTAGTAAAAGGACAAATCAAGGTGTTAAAGTAAAAGGTATTGATAATATATTAGTTAGGTTTGCTAAGTGTTGTAGCCCTGTCCAAGGAGATGAAATAGTTGGATATATTACTAGGGGTAGAGGTATAACCGTCCATAGGCAAGATTGTCCAAATATTGTGAATGAAAGTAATAGTATAGATAGACTTATTGAAGTTGAATGGGATAAAGATAAGGAAACAAGATATCAAACAGAAATACAAATTGTTTCTCCAGATAGAAAAGGATTACTATCGGAGGTAACAAATATTATCTCTGATTCTAAACTACTTGTAAATGCAGTTAATGCAAAAACAACTAAGGAAAAGCTAGCAATAATTAATCTTACAATTGAGATTTCCAATACAGATCAGTTGCTTAAAGTTATTAATAAATTTAAAAACATGCCAGGGATTATTGATGTAAAAAGGGTAACATCTTAAAGGAGGTAAAAGGGTTGAGAGCAGTAATACAAAGAGTAAGTAGTGCAAATGTAACTGTTAATAATGAAGTAACAGGTTCTATAGATAAAGGGCTTTTAATTTTACTTGGGGTTGAAGATGGGGATACCGATAAGGATATAAAATATATGGTAGAAAAAATCATAAACTTAAGAATATTTGAAGATGAAAATGAAAAAATGAATTTATCCCTATTAGATATCAAAGGCGAACTTTTAGTGGTATCCCAATTCACATTATTAGGGGATTGCAGGAAAGGTAGACGTCCAAACTTTATGAAAGCAGCAAAACCAGATGAAGCAAATACACTATACGAAGAATTTGTAAAAAAAGCTAAGGAATATGGAATAAAAGTTCAGACTGGTGTATTTCAAGAGCATATGATAGTCAATCTATCAAATGATGGGCCAGTAACTATTTTAGTAGATAGTAACAAGAACTTTTAAGGAGTGATTTTAGTGTTTATAGAAAGGATACCTGCAGGTATATATGAAGCTAATTGTTTTTTGCTTGGCTGTGAAAAAGAAAAAGTTGCAGCTGTAATAGACCCAGGGGGAGATGCTGAAAAAATAATGAAAAAAGCAAATGATAATGGATTTGAAATAAAATACATTATTTTAACCCATGGCCACGGAGATCATATTGGTGCTGTTGAAAAAATTAGAAATAAAACGAAGGCAGAAGTTTTAATTCATAGGGATGATAAATATTTAGTAGAAAATGCAGAAAAGAACTTATCGAGCTTAATGAGCGGTCCTAATGTTGAGTTTTCTCCAGATAAATTATTAGAAGACGGTGATGTGATTAGACTAGGAGAACTTGAGCTAAATATTATTCATACTCCTGGCCACACACCAGGTGGTATATGTATAAAAGTAGAGGATGTTATTTTTTCTGGAGATACTCTATTTGCAAACTCAATAGGAAGAACTGATTTTGAAGGTGGATCTTTAAAAAAATTATTAAATTCAATAAAAAACAAGGTTCTAATTTTTGATGAGGAGACTAAGGTTTTTCCAGGACATGGTCCTGCTACCACAGTAGGTATTGAAAAATCTACAAACCCATTTATAATTAGATAGCTTTTTGAATACCCTTTTAGTTACATGGAAAAAATAATAACTAAATAATAAACTAGGAGGGTATTTGATGGCGAAAAGGGATAATTTTATGATGGGAAAACATCAAACAAATAATTTGTTTGATATTGATTTCCATGATTTCATGGAGCTTGTTGAAAGTGGATACAGCACTAATGAAATTGCAAGAGAATTGGGTGTGTCGAAAAGAGAAGTTAATATTTTGAGAAATGAGATAAATAAGGAGTATTGAAAAATAGATGATAAGTATTTTGTTAAAGGGACATGATTATGAGTATGAAGTTAGTACTCTTATAAAAACCTTTGGGTTTAATAAAATAGAATTTGTAAACAGTATTGATAAAATAAATGGAGAACAATTAATTATTAATGAAATAGAAAAAACTAATAATAAGTACATAATAAAGACTTATCTTTATAAAAACAATGAAATTTTATCCTCTAAATATTAAGAACTGTTGATAAATCCGAATGAGGATGAAAGAGAGGAAAAAAGACT
Source organism: uncultured Eubacteriales bacterium (assembly GCA_965539935.1). Lineage (GTDB taxonomy): Bacteria > Bacillota > Clostridia > Peptostreptococcales > Caminicellaceae > CBETVX01. Next base: position 75,252 of record CBETVX010000003.1, read on the forward strand.
TTTAAAACGGAGAATAAAAATTAATATTTTTGATACTCTAACAAAGGTAATTCCAGTTAAGTCCCCCTGGGGAATTTTGACTGGAATTAGACCTGTTAAGATAGTACACGAATTATTAGATAAAGGTGAAAATATAGAAGAAATTAGGATTAATCTTAAAGAAAATTACAGAATAGCAGATAAAAAAATAGATTTATTAATTAATGTTGCCCTAAGAGAAAGAAAATATATTCAGGACTTAAATGGAGATCTAGTTAGCATTTATATAGGAATTCCTTTTTGTCCTACTAGATGTGTCTATTGTTCATTTCCTTCTAATCCTGTAGATAATTTGAATAATAAAGTAGAAAAATATTTAGATGCCCTTTTGATAGAGATAATTGAAACAGGTAAAATATTGAGGGAGTTAAATAAAAAAATTGAAACTATTTATATAGGTGGGGGTACTCCCACCACTTTAACTTCTAAGCAGCTAGATAAATTAATTTATGCTGTATTAAGTAATTTTGATATTTCAACACTTAAAGAGTTTACCGTAGAGGCAGGCAGGCCAGATACTATAACTAAGGAAAAGCTTGAAGTAATGAAGAAACATGGTGTTGACAGGATTAGTATAAATCCACAGACAATGAATGACCATACTTTAAAAATTATAGGAAGAAATCATACTGTAGAGGATATAAAAAAGGCCTACTATGAAGCTAGAAATATTGGATTTAAAACAATTAATATGGATATTATTGTAGGACTACCTAATGAAGGACTTAATGAGATTAAAGACACCATGGATAAAATAATAGAACTTAATCCTGAAAATTTAACTGTTCATACATTGGCAGTAAAAAGAAGTTCTAAACTTAAGGAAAATATCGATGAATATTCTTTAACACAGTATGATTTGGCCAATAAAATGCTTGAACTTACTCAAAGATATGCTTATAAAATTGGGCTTACTCCCTATTATATGTATAGACAAAAACATATGGTTGGAAATCTAGAGAACATTGGTTATTCAAAAGAAGGACATGAAAACATATACAATATACAAATTATGGAAGAAAGACAATCTATAATAGCTTTAGGAGCAGGTGCCATATCAAAAATAGTCTATTTAAATGAAAATAGATTAGAGAGGGTACCTAATGTAAAAAATGTAGATGAGTATATAAATAGGGTATATGAAATGGTAGACAGAAAAAAGAAGGAATTATTATAGTTAATACTTTAAAAAGAGGTTTTAATTATATGGATTCTATAACAAGTGTTAGGGTTTTTAATACCCTAACTTTTTTTATGGAATTTTCTAGAGGAAAGATTATGGGTTTAGGGAAATGGTAATTAGAGTAATTAATTGCTTTATAACCTATTGATAAATAGGAATAAGGATTAGGAATGTTAGAAATAATAAAATAAAGCATGTATTTTCTTGACATTATAGGCAATATTAGATTATAATTAATGCAAAACTTTATAATAAACATGCAAGGATAAGGAGAAGTAGTTATAATAAAGTTTAAAGCGAGTTAGGGATGGTGAAAGCCTAATATCATTTATTATAATGAAGACACCTTTGAGCATATCATCTGAAAATAAGTAGGATGGTACGTATTTAGGCGTTAACTAATTAAGTGGGATTTTCCAACTAGGGTGGCACCGCGGGAATTATACCTCTCGTCCCTGATAAGGGACGATGAGGTTTTTTGTATTTGTTTTAAACATAATAATTTGGGTGTTTAATATTTTATAAATTTGTTTATAAATTGAGATTACTAATTATTGATCTAAAATATAAATAATAGGAGGTTTGAAAATGTTAACTAAAGCTCCCAGGGGAACAAATGATGTATTACCTGCAGATGCTTATAAATGGGACTATGTTGAAACTGTGTTCAAAGATATTTGTAAAGATTTTGGATACAGGGAAATAAGGACACCGGTATTTGAACATACAGATTTATTTAAAAGAGGTGTAGGTGAAACTACTGATATAGTTCAAAAAGAAATGTATACTTTTGAGGATAATGGAGGAAGGAGCATTACATTAAAGCCTGAAGGGACTGCACCTGTGGTAAGGTCCTTTATTGAAAACAAGCTATATGCAGACACGCAGCCAACTAAAATATTTTACATAACACCATGTTTTAGATATGAAAGACCTCAAGCAGGAAGACTTAGAGCCTTTCATCAATTTGGAGTGGAGGTTTTTGGAGCTGAGAATGCCTCAGTAGATGCTGAAGTTATTTCAATAGCTATGAGTTTTTTTAAGAGACTTGGTTTAGAAAATCTTGAACTTAGAATAAACAGTATTGGTTGCCCTAAATGCAGAAAAGAATATAATAGAATACTAAAGGAATATTTAGGGAAAAAACTAGACAAGTTATGTAAGACTTGTAATGATAGGTTTGAAAGAAATCCTATGAGAATAATTGACTGTAAAAAAGAAGAATGTAAAAGTCAATTAACTGATATTCCTCTTATTATTGATTATATATGTGATGAATGTAGAGAACACTTTGATAAACTAAAACAATATTTAAGTATAATGGGATTAGATTATAAAGTAGACCCTACAATTGTTAGAGGTTTAGATTATTATAATAGAACTGCCTTTGAAATAATATCAAAGGATATTGGTGCCCAAAGTACAGTTTGTGGTGGTGGAAGATATGATGGACTTATTGAAGAAGTAGGAGGTCCTTCTACGCCGGGGGTTGGATTTGGATTAGGTATTGAGAGATTACTTTTGACCCTTGAAAAGAATAACATAGAAATACCACTTCCTAAGGGTATAGATGTATTCATAGTAACAATGGGAGATAAAGCTTATAATAAAGCCTTAGAGATTTCCTATAAACTCAGAAATAATTCTATTTCAGTGGATTTAGACCACTTAAACAGAAGTTTAAAGGCACAATTCAAGTATGCAAATAAAATCGGAGCCGACTATACTATAGTAATTGGCGATAACGAATTAGAAAATAATGTGGTAGCTTTGAAAAATATGAAAACAGGAGAACAAGTGGAAATAGAACTAAATAAAATAGTAGATGAAATTATAGAAAAATTATCGTAAGGAGGAACAAACATGGCAGAGTTACTTAAGGGTATGAAAAGAACTCATATGTGTGGAAATTTAAGTGCTGAGAACATTGGTGAAAATGTAACCCTGATGGGATGGGTTCAAAAGAGAAGAGATTTAGGTGGGCTAATTTTCGTAGATTTAAGGGATAGAGAAGGCTTAGTACAGATAGTATTTGACAAGGATGTGTCTGAAGAAGCCTTTGAAAAGGCCAATAAACTAAGAGGAGAATATGTTATAGCCATAACAGGTGAAGTAAAAAAGAGAGAATCGATAAATGAAAATCTTAAGACTGGATATATAGAAGTATTTGTTAAAGAACTTAAGATTTTAGCTGAATCTGAAATTCCACCTATACATATAAATGATGAAGATGATGCCAGTGAAAGACTTAGATTAAAATATAGATATTTAGACCTTAGAAAACCCAAAATGCAAAAAAATCTTATTTTTAGACATAAAGTATCTAAGATTGTAAGAGATTTCTTAAGTGAAAATGGTTTTATTGAAATTGAAACACCTATGCTTACTAAGCCAACGCCTGAGGGAGCTAGGGATTACCTTGTTCCTAGCAGGGTAAATCCAGGAACTTTTTATGCCCTTCCCCAATCGCCACAAATATTCAAACAATTAACCATGGTTTCAGGCCTTGATAGATACTATCAAATCGTAAAGTGTTTTAGAGATGAAGATTTAAGGGCCGATAGACAACCTGAATTTACTCAAATAGATATTGAGATGTCCTTTGTTGATGTTGAAGATGTTTTAACTATCAACGAAAAACTTGTATCTAAGATTTTTAGAGATACTTTAGGTGTAAATATTGATACACCTCTACCTAGACTAACTTATAAGGAAGCTATGGAGAGATACGGTTCCGATAAGCCAGATATTAGATTTGGGTTTGAGTTAGTTGGATGTAATGATATATTAGAAAATAGTGATTTTAAAGTTTTTAGTGGAACTATAAAAAATGGTGGAGCTGTAAGAGGTATAAATGTAAATGGATATGCCGATAAATTTAGCAGAAAGGATATATCTAAACTTGAAGATTTCGCTAAGACATATGGTGCAAAGGGACTGGCTTGGATTAAAGTAAATGAAGAAGGAGTTAGTTCACCAATAGCTAAATTCCTTAGTGAAGAGGAATTAAATGCTATACTAGAAAGATTTGATGCAAAGGCTGGGGATTTACTATTATTTGTGGCTGACAAACCAAAGGTAGTATTTGACGCATTAGGACATCTAAGGGTGGAAGTAGCCAAACGTTTAAATATTTTAGACAAAAATGAGTTTAAGCTTCTTTGGGTTACTGAGTTCCCATTACTTGAATACGATGAAGAAGAAAATAGATATGTAGCAGTTCATCATCCATTTACATCTCCAATGGATGAAGATATTGAGTTTTTAGAAACTAGTCCAGAAAAAGTTCGTGCTAAGGCCTATGATTTGGTGTTAAATGGTATTGAATTAGGAGGCGGAAGTATTAGAATCCACAGTAGCAACCTTCAAGAGAAAATGTTTAAAGCTTTAGGCTTTAGTGAAGATGAGGCTAATAATAAATTTGGATTCCTATTAGAAGCTTTTAAATATGGAACACCACCCCATGGCGGTATAGCCTATGGATTAGACAGACTTGTAATGCTACTAACTGGAAACGAAACAATTAGAGAAGTTATTGCTTTCCCTAAAACTCAAGATGCTAAGTCTTTAATGACTGAAGCGCCTGCACAGGCAGACCCAAGGCAGTTAGAAGAACTTCATATAAAAATAGTTGATAAAGAAAAATAATATTTTTTCAATAACCCTCACTTCTATGGTGAGGGTTATAGTATAATTAAATTATAAATTGACAATATAAATAATATACAATATAATTTGATACTATACAGGGGTATGTGAGGTGATTTAATGGAATCATATTCAAAGGATAAAGAAGCGGTGTTAAAAAGACTGAAAAGAATAGAAGGACAAGTTAAGGGTATATATAAGATGGTAGATGAAGATAGATATTGCAATGATATACTAATTCAAATAGCTGCTGTTAGATCTGCTATCAACAAGGTTGGAGGAATCGTGCTAGAAAACCATCTTAAAGGTTGTGTTAAAGAAGCTATTGACAATAATCAAAATGATGTTATTGATGAATTAATGGATACAATGTTAAAGTTTATTAAGTAATAAATCAAATATATAATTTTAATAAAAGGTGATAAATATGAAAAGAGAAGGTAGGGTTATTAAATTAGATAAAAACAAAGCAACAGTTCAGCTAATGAAACATGCTGCATGTGGAGACTGTGGTGCTTGTCATTTAGGTGAAGAGAATATGAATATAACAATAGAGGCCATAAATGATATTGGTGCTGATTTAGATGATAGAGTAGAAGTTATAATGGAAACACCTAATGTATTGATGGCAGCTTTTATAGGTTATGGTATACCTCTGATATCATTATTAATAGGTATATTAGGAGGAAATAAATTACTAGAAGTAATGAATATAAGTGGAAATACTGAAGTGTATTCATTGGTCATTGGTTTATTATTATTATTTACCACCTATTTCATAATCAAAAGTAATGAACATAATTTTAAAAATAGTGGTAAATATATTTCTAAAATTATAAAGGTCATTAATTAATCTACCGGGGGAGGGAAATATATTATGAGATTTGAGAACTTAGAAAAAGTTGATGTTAGTATGTATAACATCATAAAAAAGGAACTTGGAAGACAAAGAAATGGTATAGAACTTATAGCATCAGAGAATTTTGTAAGTAAAGCTGTGTTAGAAACTATGGGAAGCGTACTTACAAATAAATATGCAGAAGGGTATCCAGATAAAAGGTATTATGGAGGATGTCATTTTGTTGATGAAGCAGAAGATTTAGCTATTGAGAGATTAAAGAAGCTCTTTAATGCAGAACATGGAAATGTACAGCCTCACTCAGGAGCTAATGCCAACTTAGCTGTTTATTTTGCCCTATTAAACCCTGGGGATACAGTTTTAGGTATGAACCTTTCCCATGGAGGACATCTTACCCATGGTAGTCCAGTGAATTTTTCCGGAAAGCTTTATAATTTCGTAAGTTATGGAGTGAATAAAGAAGCTGAAATATTAGACTATGATGAAATAGAAAGATTGGCTTTAGAACATAAACCTAAGCTAATAGTTACAGGGGCCAGTGCATATCCAAGAATAATAGATTTTAAAAAGTTTAGAGAAATTGCTGATAAAGTAGGAGCATATCTAATGGTTGATATGGCTCATATTGCAGGTCTTGTAGCTGCTGGTCTTCATCCAAATCCATGTGAAGATGCAGATGTTGTAACTACAACTACCCATAAGACTTTAAGGGGACCTAGGGGTGGAGCAATTCTATGTAAAAAGGAACTGGCAAAGAAAATAGATAAAGCAATCTTCCCGGGCACACAAGGTGGACCATTAATGCATATTATAGCTGCCAAAGCAGTTAGCTTTAAAGAGGCATTAAGTGATGAATTTATAGAGTATCAAAATAAAATAGTAAAAAATTCAAAAAGATTAGCTAAAGAGCTTCAAAATAGAGGGTTTAAACTGGTGTCAAATGGTACTGATAACCATCTTATGCTAGTTGACTTAAGAAATAAAAACATTACTGGTAAAGAAGCAGAAGAAAAATTAGATAGAATCGGAATTACAGTAAATAAAAATACCATCCCCTTTGATCCACAAAGTCCTTTTGTAACAAGTGGAATTAGAATAGGGACTCCTGCAGTAACAACTAGAGGTATGGGAGAAGAAGAAATGGAAGAAATTGCAGAAATTATTTCTAAAGTAATTGATGATAAAGAAAATGAGGCCACATTAAAAGAAAAAGTTATGGAGTTATGTAATAAATTTCCACTTTATTAAGAACGGTTTTATACCGTTCTCTATTTATATTTTTTATGTATAAATAAACGGAGGAGCTTTTGATGAATAAAGAGGATATTATTAGCATTGCTATGCAAAAAATTTTGCATTATATGGATGAAGGTATACATATAATAGACGGTGATGGAATAACTATTTTATATAATGAGGCTATGGAAGAAATTGAAGGATTAGAAGCAAAACAAGTTATGGGAAAACATATATTAGATGTATTTCCAAGTTTGACAAGGGAAACAAGTACATTGTTAAAAGCACTTTATACTGGTGAAATCGTTAAAAAATATAGACAAAGCTATCTAAATCTAAAAGGTAAAAAGATATCGTCTATTAATACAACTATCCCAATAATTAAAGATCATAAAACAATAGGGGCTGTAGAAATAGCAATGAATGTTACAAATGTAAGCCACCTTTCTGAACAAATAATTAAATTACAAGAAAAGCTATCTAAACCTTTAAAAGAGCAGGAAGTAAGTAAAAAACGATATACCTTTGACAATATAATTGGTAATAATAAGAGTTTATTAAAAGCTATTTATTATGCTAAAAGGGCATCCAAAACCCCTTCAAGTGTTTTGATATATGGAGAAACGGGGACAGGAAAAGAATTATTTGCACAGAGTATTCATTATGAAAGTGAAAGAAAAAATAATCAATTTATTGCACAGAACTGTGCGGCTCTGCCAGAGTCATTATTAGAAGGTATTTTATTTGGAACAAGCAAAGGGAGTTTTACTGGGGCTATCGATAGGCCTGGACTTTTTGAACAGGCCAATGGAGGAACTCTATTTTTAGATGAGTTAAATTCCATGGGTTTACCCCTTCAAGCTAAACTTTTAAGGGTACTTCAAGAAGGGTATATCAGAAGGGTAGGAGGTCTAAAAGATATTCATATAGATGTAAAAATAATTGCTGCTACCAATGAAGATCCTTTAGAAGCTATTAAAAGGGGAGATTTAAGAAAAGATTTATATTATAGAATAAATGTAATAAATATTAGAATTCCTCCCTTAAGGGAGAGAAAAGAAGATATTAAACTTCTAGTAGACCACTTTATTAAATACTATAACAAATTATTAAAAAAGGATATATGGATGATTTCAGAGGAATTAATTGAAGCCTTTATGAATTATACCTGGCCAGGGAATGTTAGGGAACTTCAAAACTATATTGAATCAGCTATGAATATAATAGATGAAGACCATGTCATAAAAAGAGAACACCTTCCTTCTCATTTTGAAACAGCATTATTGGATTCTTTTAATATGGATAGGGATATAGATTTTGAAAAAATTGAAAAACTAGATAAATACTTAGAGGGTATAGAAAAAAGAATAATTGCAAAATGCTTAAGTAAAAATAGAAATAATATAACTAAAACCTCTCGGGAACTTGGGGTTTCTAGACAAAGATTACAATATAAAATAAAAAAATATGGGATTGAAAAATAATGCAAAATATTTTGCTGTTAGAGGCAAAATATTTTGCATTATTTTTTTGGACTGTAGAATATTTCAAATATATTTAGAAAATTATAAATAAATATTCAATAATCTAATGATTTATTTTATTTTTATTAATAATTATAAACCTTAGAAAAATTCAAATAATATTTAATTGGTATAAAAATTGCATGAAATATATATGAAAATAAATTCTGGAGGTGCTTGTAATGGATAAGGTTAAGGTAGTAATTTGGGGATTTGGTGCCATGGGAAGTGGAATGGCAAGAATGCTTTTAAAGAAAAAAGGTGTAGAGATCGTAGGAGTATGTGACAGAAATAAAGCAAGAGTAGGAAAAGATATGTATGAATACTTAGGCGTTGAAAGAGGAGATAGACCTGAGGTTATTATTAATAATAATATTGAAGAAGTATTAACAGAAGGTTGTTGTGATGTATGTTTATGTGCTACTGATTCTTTTACTAAATCAGCTTTTCCAAGATTAAAACTTGTATTAGAGAAAAAAATAAATGTTATTTCTACTGCAGAAGAAATGGCTTATCCAAAGGCTCAAAATCCTGAATTGGCTGCTGAATTAGATAGAATTGCAAAAGAAAATGGAGTATCTATATTAGGTACAGGAATAAATCCAGGTTTAATAATGGACTTATTAGTAGTATGTTTAACTGGATGTATGACAGATGTAGATTATATAGAGGCAAAAAGAGTTAATAGTTTATCACCCTTTGGTCCAGCTGTAATGGAAGAACAAGGTGTTGGGATAACTGTTGATGAATTTAATAAAGGAGTAGAAGATGGAACTCTAGCAGGACATGTAGGCTTTGCTGAGTCGGTAAATATGATCGCAGATGCAATTGGTTGGAATGTGGAAAAGTTCGAACAACAAATGAAGCCAATAGTAACTAGTGTAGATAGAAAATCTAAATATGGGTTTGCAGCAGCTGGAAATGTTGCAGGTGTTAATATGACAGGACAAGGTTATGTTGATGGTGAAGTTAAGATTGATATGATACATCCACAACAAATCGAACCTGAAATGGAAGGAACATATACAGGAGACTATATTACTATAAAAGGAACACCAGAAGTTAATATGTCTATAAAACCAGAAGTTGAAGGTGGACTTGGAACTATAGCAATGTGTGTAAATATGATTCCCCATGTTATAAATGCAGATCCAGGACTTAAAACTATGATTGATTTACCTGTACCAAGGGCTATTATGGGTGATATGAGAGATTTTATTAAGAAATAAGGTAGGTGTATGGTTATGGCTAAAAAAGGAGATTGGGTCTTAATACATAATATTGTACTAAGTCCTGAAGATAGAGCGCCACAGGTACCTGATGATACAAAAAAGGTTCCCTTAGAAATGTGGGTTAAAGGCTTTTTGCTTGATAATAGTGAGATAGGAGAAATCGTAGAAATTAAAACCATTACTGGAAGAAGAGTAAAGGGGAAACTCCTTGAAGTAAATCCAACATACAAACACTCCTTTGGAAACTTTGTTCCAGAACAGTTGCAAATAGGTCTTCAATTAAAGTCTATTATTTTTGGAGGTGAAGACCATGAGTAAAGATATGAGTTATTCTGGTGTAATGTCTAGAAAAAATGAAATAATGAAAAAGGCGGTTGGAATAGATTTTGAAAAATATGAAACCGGTGGAATAGCCTTTGAATATGAAAAGATGATGAGGGAAACGGGCTATACCCTAGAAGAGGTACAGAAGATTCAAAAAGAAACTAGTATAGGAAATACACCGATTTTAGAGCTTAAAAATCTAACAAAACTTGCTAGAAAATTAGCACCTGAAGGAAAAGGTGCACGAATTTTCATTAAGGATGAGGCTTCAAACCCTTCAGGTAGTTTTAAGGCTAGGAGAGCTGCCAATTCAGTATATCATGCGAAAAAACTAGGATATAAAGGGGTTATTGCAGCAACTAGTGGGAATTATGGTGCTGCCGTTGCTAGTCAAGCAGCTATGCTAGGTCTTAAATGTATTATTGTACAAGAGTGCTATGATAGCAGAGGAGTAGGACAGCCAGAGATAATTGAAAAAGCAAGAAAATGTGAGGCCTATGGAGCAGAAGTTATTCAACTTACAGTAGGACCCGAATTATTCTATACTTTTCTAAAACTACTGGAGGAAACAGGATATTTTAATGCTTCCCTTTATACTCCCTTTGCTATAGCAGGGGTTGAAACTTTAGGATATGAATTGGCAATACAGATGAGGGAAAAGGTAGGTCGTGACCCCGATGTAGTGATTTGTACAAATGCAGGTGGAGGAAATTTAACAGGAACTGCTAGGGGTTTAATTAAAGCTGGTGCAGAAATGACTAAAATAGTTGGAGCCAGTGTAAATCTTAAGGGACTTCATATGGCAAGTGATACTCAGTTTAACAGGAAATCCTTTACGACAGGTCATACTGGTTTCGGTATACCCTTTGCAACGTGGCCCGATAGATCCGATGTTCCTAGGTCCGCAGCAAGACCATTAAGATATATGGATAGATATGTAATAGTTAATCAAGGAGAAGTTTTCTATATGACAGAGGCCTTAGCCCAATTAGAGGGATTAGAAAGAGGCCCAGCAGGGAATACTTCTTTAGCTGCAGCCTTTAGTATAGCTCAAGAAATGGATAGAGATAAGATTATAGTTGTACAAGAAACAGAGTATACAGGGGCTGGAAAACACATTCAACCCCAGTTATCCTTTGCAAGAGAAAATGGAATTGAGATAAAATTTGGAAATCCAAGGGATGAAGTGGCAGGAGAAAGTATTATTTTACCAGAACATCCTAGTATGTTAAAAGCTGTAGATTTAGACCTAGATAAAATAAGAAAATCTTATATAAAAAATTGTTTAAAAGTGAATGAGGTAAATGAATTAAGACAAGAGGATTTAGAGTTTTTAGCTAAGGATACAAAGACAGATCTAGAGTATATAAAAAGTGTTCTAGAAGAATTAGAAGTATAGACACTATATTTACTTTGTCATTAGCCGTCAGCTATAAGCTATCAGCAAAATATAACACAAGTTTAATTAGATAGAATTTGTAGATAGAGTAAATAACAATCTTAAAATTAATATTTAGGAGGGCAAAATATGAAAGGTCTGATGAAAAGAGAGGATGATTTTCAGGAAAGAAGAAAACATCTAGAAAATCTATCCGATGAAGAATTAAAAGATAGATTTTGGGAGCTGATTGAAAAAATCGTTGATCCAATGATTGATATGGCTAAAACCCATACTACTCCAGCTATAGAGCGTTCCGTATTATTAAGGATGGGTTTTTCTAGTATTGAAGCTAAGCCTCTTGTAGAAGGTGCTATAGATAGAGGATTAATTGGAAAGGGTGTAGGACATTTAGTATATAAAGTATCTAAGGAAAATAATATTCCAATTAGACAGGCCGGCCTTGAAATGATTGAAGGAAAACACTGGGATAGGTTAGTAGAAATTTTCAAAGGAGGGAAGGCGTAATGAAAAAAATTGGGATAGAAGATAAACTAGACATTAGAGAGATACTAAATGATTTAGAAAACTATAGACCTAAAAGAAGGGGTTGGACATGGAGAAAGAAGGTAGATAAACTAGAAATTGGTCCCCATGAATACCATGACTGTTCTGAACCCCTTAAAAACTCCATAGGAATCCCTGCAGATTTACAATACTTTGATAATATGGACCCTCAACCACAGGAGGTTATAACTACAGAAATAGCTTCAGGTAGATTTGAAGATGATATTAGAAGAATGAGAATGGCTGCTTGGCATGGGGCAGATCATATAATGGTTATTAGGACAGCGGGACAATCTCACTTTGATGGACTTATTGAGGGAACACCTCAAGGTATTGGTGGTATCCCAGTAACTAGGAAGCAAGTTAGAGCCCAAAGAAAGGCATTGGATATTATAGAAGAAGAGGTAGGAAGACCAATAAACTATCATTCATACGTATCTGGTGTAGCAGGGCCAGATATTGCAGTAATGTTTGCCGAAGAAGGTGTAAACGGTGCTCACCAAGACCCTCAGTATAATGTTTTATATAGAAATATAAATATGATAAGATCCTTTGTAGATGCTGCAGAATCTAAGAAGATAATGACTTGGGCGAAAATGGCTCAAATAGATGGAGCCCATAATGCTAATGCTACAGCTAGAGAAGCTTGGAAAGTAATGCCTGAACTAATGGTGCAGCACGGTATAAATGCTTTATACTCTCACAAAGTAGGTATGAAAAAAGAAGATATATGCTTATCAACTGTTCCACCTTCAGCATCCCCCCTTCCAGCATTAAAATATGATTTACCCTATGCCGTTGCATTGAGGGATTTCTTCGATGAATACAAAATGAGGGCACAGCAAAACACTAAGTATATTACATCTTCATCTAGAGAAGCCACAGTTACACATGTGTTAAATATGTTTATTTCTAAGCTAACAAGTGCTGATATACAATCTACAATTACTCCCGATGAAGGAAGAAATGTGCCATGGCATATGTATAATATAGAGGCTTGTGATACAGCTAAACAAACTTTAGTAGGACTTGATGGCTTAATGGAAATGGTTGAACTTAAAAAGGATGGATATTTAGGAGAAAAAGCGAGGGAACTTAAAGAAAGAGCAGTATTATTCTTAGAAGAAGTAATTGAAGTAGGCGG
>CBETVX010000004.1:0-79289 GCA_965539935.1 uncultured Eubacteriales bacterium
TCTAATAAACTTCTCACTTTTTATTCCTACTTCCTTTTAAATATATCTAATGCTTCCATCAAACCCCCGTTACTTATGGTACGGTTCACCCCTATTAATCCTAAATCCTCTATATATCTGCTCGAGCAGTATGACCTTCATCAGTTGGTGGGGGAAGGTCATAGGTGAAAAGGATAGTTTATAATCTGCTTTTTTCAGTACTTCGTCTGAAAGGCCTAATGAACCTCCTATTATAAATGCTATATTGCTCTTTCCTTGTATTGCTAGCTTGTCTATCTTACTGGCAAACTTCTCAGATGATATCATTTCTCCTTCTATTGCCAAGGCTATAACATATGTCCCATCTTTTATATGTCTTAGTATCCCTGCCCCCTCTTTATTTTTAATATTTTCCATTTCCGCCCTACTAAGATTTTCTGGAGCCTTTTCATCGTTTACTTCTATATGATTCAGCTTGCAGTATCTACTTAGTCTTTTGCTATATTCCTTTATGGCATTATTTAGGTACTTTTCTTTAATTTTACCTACTGAAATTATGGTTATATTCACAAATCATACCTCTCTTTCTATATGACTAATATCCATATGAATTATTTTATAAATCTTATTTTGTTTTATATAAAATCTATAGTTATAGCTTTGAAATACTGTATATTCTTCTCCTATATCCTCTATCCTAAAAACATCTTCAATTATATCCATAAGTTCTTTTTGTTTTATACCTATACCGGCTGCTATTATTTTTCTATCTTTAACGCCTTTTTTGAAAAGATTTATCATTATATCCTTATAATCCTCTGGAATGGAGCTTTTCTTTAGTTTATTACATCTTTTACAACTAAGAACTAAGTTAAATATATCGTCGGGTCCCCCCTTACTTCTAGGTAAGTAATGGTCAAGACTTATTTGTTTAAACAAAAGTTCTTTATTACAAAAATAGCATTGCTTATTGTCCCTTATATATATGTACCTTTTATCCTTAGTTTTTTGTCTCATATATATCCTCACCATATATTTTTCTATAAAAATTATACCATATCACAAAGGCCTGGGTATTATTCCCAGGCCTTTGTATATATTATTGAAGCTCTCTATTTTCAAACTTAATAATTACTTCTTTCTTTTCTCCGTTTCTCATTATTTCTAAAGTAGCTTCATCTCCAGGTCTGTATTTATATAGCTCTCTTCTTAATTTATTCATTCCTTCTATCTCCACACCACCTAGGCTTATTATTACATCGCCACTTCTAAGTCCAGCTACTGCTGCATTAGACTGTGGAGTTACTTTATATACAAATACGCCTTCTTCTGCTCCAAGGTCATCTCCAAAGTTTTGTTTAAAGTCTTCTACATCTATTCCACTTATTCCTAATACTACCTTTCTAAATTCACCCTTTTCTAAGAATTCATCTACTATTGGCTTTGCGATATTTATAGGTATGGCAAATCCCAATCCTTCTCCAGATTGAATCTTTGCTGTATTTATTCCTATGACCTCCCCTTTACTATTAAGTAAGGGTCCTCCACTATTACCTGGGTTAATTGATGCATCTGTTTGAATTAATCCATCTATTGTTTCATAATCATTGATTGGTATAGTTCTATCTAGACCACTTATTATTCCAGATGTAACTGATCTTTCAAATGTAAGTCCTAGAGGATTTCCTATTGCTATGGCTGTTTGCCCAACTATCAGATCATCTGAATCTCCTAAATCTGCAACTGGTAGATTAGCTGCCTCTACCTTTATTACTGCTAAATCTAAGGAAGAATCATTCCATAAAACCGATGCCTTTATGGTACTTCCATCGTTTAATCTTACATTTACTTCTTCAGCCTCTCCATCATCTACTACATGGGAGTTAGTTAATATATATCCTCTACTATCTACAATAACTCCAGTGCCTACTCCTTGGGATTTTCTCACTCCAAAGAAAAAGTCTCTTTGTAAAGATACAGTAGTAATACCTACAACAGATGGCATAGCCTTTTTAGCCACTGCAGAAGCAACATCTAAGCTTTCACCATCGGTAATTATTTCTACATTTTGCTGACTGCCAGATATGTAGGGAAAATCAATATATTTCCCATATATATATGTTGGAGCTATATAAGCGGTGATTAATCCTCCTATCATTGCAGAAATAAGTGAGGTTATAATTAGAGTGAAAAATGGAAATTTCTTCTTCTTTCTTTTTGGTTCATCACCATATTCATTGGAATAATATAGTGCACTACTACTCTTTTGAGTATCTTCCCTAGATAAATAGTTACTTGACTCATTCTGTGCTTCAATCCTTTTGAAAAAATCATCATTATTCACTTTTACTTCCTCCTTTATCTTTACTTTGTAATATTATATACCCTTCCTATCTTATTTCTATAGGTTAGATCTAAATTTATATCTAATCCTACCTTGATTTTATTTTCTTCTAAAATTCCCTTAACTGTTTCATAGGCTAGTTCTGGAAAGTTATTTTCTTTACTTAAATGGGCTAATACCACATAGTTCACATTTCCAGTATCCACTACCTTTGCAATTGTCCTTCCTGCATCTTCATTGGATAGATGTCCCTTTTCCCCCAGTATCCTCTTTTTTAAAAACCAAGGGTATTTTCCTACTTTCACCATCTCTATATCATGGTTTGACTCGATTACCAATAGGTTGCTGTCTTTTATATTTTCAATAATACCATCTGTCATGCAACCTAAATCAGTTGCTATACTGATCTTAACATCATTACTAATAAATGAGTATCCTACAGGGTCACTGGCATCATGGGATATACTATATGGATCTACAATGATATCTCCAATCCTAAAGGAGTTATATCCACTAAAAACATTGATTTCCTTACCTTCTACCTTTCCTAGCTTACCCTTTATTACCTCCCAAGTATTCTCATTGACATATAGCGGTATATTATATTTTCTCATCATAGCTCCTATACCCTTTATATGGTCTGAATGTTCGTGGGTAACTAATATCCCATTTATATCCTTGGCATCTACATCTATACTCTCAAGGGCCCCGGTTATATATTTTCCAGTCAGCCCTGCATCTAGTAAAAGCTTTGTTTCTTTACTTCCTATATATTGGCAATTCCCGCTACTTCCACTGGCTAATGAACAAAATTTTAGTGACATTGATTACTACAACCTTTCTAATAATTGACATATATTTATTATAACAAAAAATCCTCTACAAATTAATAAAGTAGAAAGGTAAGTTTTTCTTCATCCTTTCTACTTTAGTTAATCATAGGCCTCTATATATATACACTCCTTATTCTCAAGGGTTATTCTCCAATAGGGGGAAGCATCCCCTGTATCTATATCGTACCATTTTATAAAGTTATAAAGTTTAGATATATCAAGTATATATCCTAAGCTAATATCTGTAATAACAACTTTTTTCTCCTCTGTTACATTTTCTATATCCTCTATTGCCATAAGTAATGCCTTTGTGACGGGTATAACTCTCTTTGAGTTGACTCTTGGTCCCTCAACATTTAACCATTTTCTTCTAAAGTTAATAACCTCTCCATTTTGAATAATAACCCTCATATTAACGTCATTTTCATTATTATTATCCTTATCACTATCCCCTATAAACAGATCATTATATCTTTGTTTATAGATAACCTCATACTGCCCATTATCTTTTTGTACTGTATCCCAATAAACTACATCTTCTCCATCAAAACCCTTCTCTTGTATGAATTTATCTGCTATTTCCTTTGCATCGTCGGTATCTATTATATTGAAATTATCCACTGTTATATCTTTATTGTATATCAATAGCTTATCACCGTACTCAGTTTGAATAAATTCATTTCCCTTTATGAATTTGCTATCTATTTTGGTATAGCTTCCTAATATGTCCTTAGCTATTTTTTCCCCATCATATGTTTCATACTCTACTGTAACCATGGGTAGCTTAGGGGTCTCCTGGGGAATATCTGTATCAATGAATATATTTCTGTCTTCTAAAATATTTATGACATCCTGAATTCTTTCTTCACTGACTTCATAAAAATAATTATTTGCCTTTATATCTTCGTTTATATTATATATCAAAAATATATTCGTTATAATGAATGCCATTATCAAAATGTTTTTTGCCTTAGACCAATTCATTTATACACCTCTAGTTTTGTGGACATAAATAAGTTTGCCTTCATAAACATCAAAAAAGTAAGTTATATTATCTACCTTTACCCGCCAGGTTGGAATCAACATCCCACTATCTTTTTTGTCCTCGGACTCTACATAGTAATAAACAATTTCTACATCGTCGATCAATTCTCTGACATTAAGATTATGGGGCATAGTTTCCGTTAACTTATTATAGCTTATATATTTTTCCTTCATTATATCTAGGTTTTTGATTAATATGTTGATTATATTTGGAATCTCTTCATCCATATCATTTTTTTGTGCCATCTTTTTTACTATTCTTTTATAATAGGTCACTTGATTTCCTATAACTTCCACTTCTATGGCCCCCTGCTGACCTTCTCCAGGAGTTATTACAGGTAATCCCCCTAACCTATAGTTAAATAAAAATCTATATCCTTGTTTATTATCCTTTTCTACAATACTGTAACCGGATATATAGGCATTTTGTTCATTTATTGGCCAACCAATGTATGCATCTGTAAAGGCTACTGCCATTTTCAAACTCTCAATAAAATCCGTACTAATAGATGCCATTTGTTCATCTATTTTTTCTATATATTCTAATGTTCCACTCTCATTAATTTTCAATGATTTATCACCATAACCATACATGTATATACTTGATCCGTTATTTTCTGTTATTTCTTTTACAAAATCAAAGCTGTTTTTAAAAAATATATCCGCTAAGGTTCTTTTTTGCACAGTATCTGATGGGTGTATTTCATTGGTAACATCAATTGTATCAATGGATATGTCATCAAATATAGGCACTAATATATCATTTTCTACCTCTAGAAATTCCTTTAAAATATTATTATAGTAGGATATATATTCCTTTTCTCCACTAAATTCTTTAATATTAGTTATTAAATCTTTGATGTTATCGCTTATTACTTGACCCTTAAATCGATAGTATATTTTTTCTTCTGTATTGGCTACATATATAGTGTTTTCTTCTAAGTTATTTGAAGAAATAAGTATACTATTTATTTCTCCTATTTGCTCAAGCTCATCCATAATGTTATCATTTTCACTTAATACGCTTAAGACAATATTAGCTGGTATTTCACAGGCAAAGTCCATTCTGATAGATTTAAATTTATTAATATTTGTCCATTTTTCATGGTCAACACTTTCCAGTTCAAAGGCATTAGAAAAAAAGCTATTTAGTTCATTTTTTACTTTTTCCCAAATCCATATCTTTTCTTTTTCTTCTGGTTTTGTCACATTCCATATTTCATAGGGTTCTGAAAAAAATGCAGTATGATTATCGCCCTCAAAGTTTATTATAAATCTTTGAGGGCTTAATATATCTGAAAGGTTTATATCTTTTTCACTTAAAGTAAATCCATTGGACTCATCACTAGCTTCACCTATGGGAACATCTAACCATAATTGATAGGTAAGGGCTAAACTAGTAACAAACAATAAAATTATTAATGAGGTTTTAAATTTTTCTAATGACATTATGACTTCCTCCAGCCATACTATTTACTTTCAAATAAATCTAGGAAGTTTGGCAATTGTACTTTCTCATCTTCTTTTAATATTTCCTCTGTTGTTATAACCTTAAAGTTAACTGTTTTAAATGACTCTTCTTCTCCAGATTTCTTAAACTCCATTTTATAATTTCCCGGCTCAATGTCCTTTATCTCTTTAATAAATGCTGTATAGGAAAGTTCTTCCTCTGGTTCAATTACCTTTGGTTCAAACAGTAATTCTTCAGATTCTTCCTCTACTTTATACACACTTAAAGTTACAGCAGTATTAGAGTAAACCTTTGTAGAAATCAATAGTTTCTTATTAGAATCAATCACTACTGTTTGGTCTGGACCGAATGTTGGACTTATAAATTCTACTTTAGGTTCTTCTTCATTTATGTCAAGCTGCTGCACTATAGCGCCCATGTTTTCATTATCAACTAAATTATCGTTATCAATAGCATATATCGCAGAGCTAGGATTACATGTCACCATTAAAATCAGTGTGCCTGTAACTAACTTCTTTATCATACCTAGTCCTCCCAGCTTAATTTACTTTCTATTCTTAATGTCATTATATATAATTAATATTACAACTGTGTTACACTGGATTTAAAAAAGTGTTACACTAATCTTTAAGATATAGGTAGTTCTATTCTAACCTCTGTTCCTTCATTGGGCTTACTATTTATTTGTATATTTCCTCCATGTCCTTCTATTATTTCCTTTGCAATGGATAGTCCTAAGCCTGTACCTCCTAATTCCCTGCTTCTTGCCTTATCTACACGGTAAAATCTTTCAAATATCCTAGGAAGGTCCTCTTGAGGTATTCCTATACCATTATCCTGTACTCTTATTTTTGCCATATTATGATTTTTCTCTAAGTATATATTAACTTGACCCTTTTCATCGGTATATTTTATTGCATTGCTTATTATATTTAGTAGCACTTGTTCTATTCTGTCGTAATCAATGTTTACCTTTAATTCTTCTAGGTCTGTTATAAGCTCTAAATTCTGTTTTTTATTACTTGCAGTTACTTCAAGTTTCATTATAGATTGCTTAATAAGTTTAACTAAATCATGTTCTTTTTTATCCCATTTAGTTTGTCTATAGTCAAAGTTTGAAAGCTGAAGCAGATCCCTAACTAATCTACTCATTCTATCGGCTTCACTATTGATTACATTTAAAAATCTATTGGTTATTTCTTTGTCGTCTATACCATCTAATAGGGTTTCAGTATAGCTTTTAATACTAGTTAGAGGAGTTTTTAGTTCATGGGATACATTGGCCACAAACTCTCTACGCATTTCTTCTAGTTTTTGTTGCTCCGTTATATCTTGAATAACTAAAACTAATCCGCCCTTTTCCCCTTCATCCTTTATAAAGGGAGCAAAACTTACTCTGTATATTGAATTGTTATATGATAGTATATCATTACCTATCCAATCATCAGTAGTTTTAGATATGTTTTTTAGTGTAAGTCTTTGATTTAAGGGTCCTATTAATTCATCATAGTTTTTTTCTAATATGTCTTCTTCACTAAAATCAAGCATACTAATAGCCTTGGGATTAGCATGTATTATTTTACCCTCAAGATTAATGGCTATAAGACCATCGGCCATATAATTTAATATGGCTTCCATTTTACTTTTTTCACTGGATATCTCACCAAGGGTTACCTTAAGCTTTTGGGTAAGGTAGTTAAACATCTCTCCAAGCTTACCTATCTCATCATTGGATTGCACTTCTACTATTTGATCAAAGTTCCCCTTAGCCATTAAAGCTGCCTTTTCTGTAACATCATTTATGGGTTCCGTTATACTCTTTGCTATTAGATACCCAAGTATTACAGTAATTACAAGGGCTATTAATGTGGCTTGGGTAAGTATCCATTTAGAGCTGTCTAATGTATCATATATCTCCTTTAGATTATGTCTTAAGTATAAAAGTCCTTCTACCTTTCCATTCCTTATAATTGGGAAAACAATGTTTTTAGTGGGGTATAGTCCTTCTTTTTTGTCCTTTTCTATTATATTTCCCTTCATTCCCTCCACTATTATTCTATCCTCTAGTTCACTTATGGCACTTTCTCCAATAAATGAATTATGACTAGATGCAACTATTTTGAAATCTTCATCTATTATGAATATGTCTTCCCTGTAAAAACTTAGTTTCCAGCTATTATCTATTTTTTCTTGGATATCACTCCAACTTGACTGTAAACTGTTTTCAGAAGGTATTTTTTCTATATAAGGAAGTATATGGTTTTGTGCAACAGAATTTAAGTCATTGGTAACTACTTTCAAATGATAATCTTCAAATCTCTCAATAATATAGGCTCCTATTATTGCCATAGCAATGAAAACTAGAATAAAGTATATAGTTATAAATCTCCATCTGATACTTTTAAACATACTACGTCCTCCTAAAGTAGTATCCCACACC
Organism: uncultured Eubacteriales bacterium; assembly: GCA_965539935.1. Classification (GTDB taxonomy): domain Bacteria; phylum Bacillota; class Clostridia; order Peptostreptococcales; family Caminicellaceae; genus CBETVX01. The sequence continues at coordinate 8,112 of CBETVX010000004.1, forward strand.
ACGCTTAGTTAGGATATACTTAGGGCTGCTAGAGTCATCCTCTATCTTTTCTCTAAGTCTTCTTACTGTAACATCAACAGTCCTAATATCTCCATAATATTCATATCCCCATACATCCTTTAGTAATTGTTCCCTAGTAAATACTTGATTTTCTTGGGTTGCTAAGAACTTCAATAGTTCAAATTCCCTTAAAGTTAAGTCTATAATTTCATCTCCCTTTTTAACCTCGTATTTATCTAAATCTATTGATAGGTTTCCAGACATTATTATATTATTTTGATTTCCGGTCTTGTCTACGTCTATTCTTCTAAGATTTGCTTTAACCCTTGCAATAAGTTCTCTCATACCAAAGGGCTTAGTTATATAGTCGTCTGCTCCTAATTCAAGGCCTAAAACCTTATCTACTTCTTCCTCTTTAGCTGTTAACATTAGTATAGGCATATTAAAGCTTTCTCTTACTTTTTTGCAAACTTGAAAGCCATCTAGCTTAGGAAGCATTAAATCTAATAATATTAAATCCGGTTGAAACTGATATACCTTTTTTAATGCTTCTTCTCCATCAAAGGCAACATTTACGTCAAAGCCTTCCCTCTCTAGATTGAATCTTATAATATCTGATATCGGCTTTTCATCGTCCACAACTAGTATTTTTCTATTCAAACATCATCACCTCTAGTATAAAATGTGTATTAAAAGGCTCAGACTTTAGTCTGAGCAGCTAGTTTTCTTATATTTATCATATCTTTTTTAGGAAAAATTGTCTATATTTTTTATATATTCAAACTTGATATTTTAGTATTTGTAGCTTTTTCAAAGGCTTTTTCAAAACCATATCCTTCTGAAAGCTTTTGAAGTATTGTATCTATAACTTCAAATCCATACTCATCTACAATATGTTTTACTACTCTAAATGATTGGGTATAGGCTAAATATTGGTCTAACTCATTAAATTTATTGTTTAATTCATCTATGGTATAAATATTATTGTCTTCAATATTCTTTCCCCATTCATAATCAGTTATAACATATTCACTATATAATGCAAGTCCCTCAGTAAACCATAGGGGATAATTACCTTTAGTTATGTTATCCACAATAAGGTGAGTAAATTCGTGTACCATGGGCCCCTCTTTTATGAATTTGTCTTCAAGATTTTCATCTGGGTCAGTCCAAAATTTCGGAGATAGGATTTGAATTGTTGAAGCATAGTACACTCCCATAGGTGGCTTGCTTTTTTGGAGATTTGAGTTTTTTAAAAATTCTTCAGAATCTTCATATAGTATTACTACTGTTTTATTATCAGGATAATATTTAAATAGACTGCACACATCTTCATAATAGTTCTCTGATGTATTAGCAACTAGATTTACTAAGTTTTCATCAGAAGATGTATACTTTATTATAAAATGCTTTGTATTAGTTTCATTATAATCCTTCGTATTATTTAATATTATTTCTTTAGGAATATTTCTTAAAACTAAATAGATTTTTCCCTTGATTCCTCCAATATTAAATATAAATAATACACATATAACACATATCCAAATAAACACATGGCTTCTCTTTTTCATAGTGCATTCCCCCTTTATAGATATGTATGTAAGGGAACACAATAATATTATAGCATGATATTATGTTAACTTCATTGTTAATATGTGGAACAATAAAAAAGAGCCCATAGGCTCTTATTTTAATAGTTTACATATTTTGTTGGATTAACCGCTGTACCATTTTTTCTTACTTCAAAGTGTAGATGTGGACCTGTACTTCTTCCTGTACTTCCACTCTCAGCTATTGTCTGCCCCTTATAAACTTTATCACCTTTTTTTACTAAGAGTTTACTATTGTGGGCATAATAAGTCTCCATATTGGCACCATGGTTTATTATGACTAGGTATCCATAGGAGCCCTTCCATCCTGCATAGGTTACCTCTCCACCATCAGCTGCCTTTACAGAAGTTCCTGTTGGCATACCAATATCTATACCTGAATGCATTCTTCCCCATCTAGTTCCAAAGGGAGAAGTTATATATCCTCTGCTAGTAGGGTTAGAAAATGTTCCAGTACCTATTCTTGGTGGAGGATCCTTTGTACCCTTTAGTACAATTTTAGTAACTGGCTCCTTTGTAATAGTTTCATTTAGTATTTTTCTTCCTACTTCTATACCATTTTCTTTATAGATCTCAGCTACTACTTCTTTTTCTCCTTTTTGTCCATTTCTTTCTATTTTATATTCCTCTTTATATAAAACATTAGTTTCTTTATATTCAACATCGTAATCTATGTATTCTGTATATTCTTTTGTCTCGGTAGTTACCACCGTTATAAAGGGTTTTGGAACTACAAGACTTATCTCTTGGCCTATTTGTATTCTTTCTGGGTCTACGTCAGGATTTGCCTTTATAAGATCATCTGGACTTATATTATATTTTTCTGCTATTACCCAATAGTTTTCTCCCTTTTGAACCTTATAGGTTTTAGTTTCATCAGTTCCCCTAGATATATAATAAAGGGCCTTTTCATAGTCATCAAATCCATTTATATCAGCTTCCGTCTCAACTATCTCAACATCTTCTTTAAAGTCAATGCTTTCTATTTCTGAATCTTCATCATCCATGTAAAGCTCAGTTAATTCATCCAGTAATGAATCAGCTTCATCTTTAGTCTTTAATATGGCTAAGTCTTTACCATTTACTCGTATGGCATATGCTTTAACCTTAACACTTAATATAGAATCTACTTCATCTTGTACTGTCCTAAGTTCTTTAAGTCCATTGGAAGAATTAATTTGTAAAGAACCCTTAGAAGATAAAGTCTGGGCTGTCTTGTAATTCTTATCATTTACTACTAAGGACTTTTGTGCTATACCCTTTTCTTTACTTATATCTTCCTTATTATCCTGTGCATTTATCATAAGTACAGAAGATGTTAAAACAAATATAGCCAATACTATATATATTAAGTTTTTATTGTCTAGAAATTTCTTCAGTTTCTCTATGTATTCAGGCAATCCTTTCTTATTCCCAGAGTTTTTCATCCTATTCTCTCCTAAATTATTAATCCTAAAGTTAATTAATATTTATTTATAGCCTTTTTTAGTATATCACATTATCTTTTTCCTTACAATTCCTAGTCTTTGTTGCTAATATATATACTTCACTAAATTAAAGGTTTTATTCTTCTATTCCCATAAGCCATTTATTAAATATATAGTCTAGTTCTTTATCGGAAACTATTTCACATACCTCAATAAAGTCCTCTGTTTTCGCGTTTTTGTACTTATATTTATCGTAATATATTTTTAGAGAATCAAAAAAGTTTTCATCTCCTAGCTCTTTTCTTAAACTTTCTATAAACATTGCTCCCTTACAATATACCAAGGCTTGATACTCTCTATTGTTATCAAAGTCCTTAAGATGTTTTAAAATGATTTCTTTATTATTTTCATGATTATCCCTAAATCTTTGGTAGTTTCCCTGGATTATTTCTTTATAAACTTTGTCTTTCATATCCTTTCCATATTTTTTTTCATAATACAGTAAGGTAGAATACTCTGTCAGTGCTTCATCTAGCCAAGCTTCTTTGACTTCATTATTTCCCACTAGTCCATACCACCACTGATGGGCTGTTTCATGGGCTATGACATACTCTAACATTTGATAGTTTCCTCTATATAAAGTTTCATCTATATATACTAACTTAGGATACTCCATTCCACCAATGAAGAAGTCTGCTGCAGCTACTGAAAAATGTTTGTAAGGGTATTTCCCAAAGGATTCACTGAAAACTTTTATAGCATCCTTTGCTACATTTAGTGAAAGTTCTGCAGAATCATTATTAAAATAATAGCTCCTGATCTTAATGTCATCTACATTATTTTCTAAAACTTTATATTTTGTACTGGCTACTACTGCAAAATCCCTAACCTTCTTGGCTTCTAATGTCCATTTATATTTTCCATCAATATTCTCTTTTTTTATTAGATCTCCTGTGGAAGCCACTACATAGGTCTGTGGCATAATAAAGGTAACTCTATAGTTGGATACTTCACTATAAAAAGGATCCCCTATTGGGTAATATGGTTCAAGATTCCATCCTGTTTCATCAATAACTGCAACTATTGGATACCAGTTTCCAAGATTTATAGTATTTTTGCCATATCCAAATCTACCACTAGCTGGTGGGATTTTTACCATAAAACTTATATATATATTTATATCTTCCCCTGGCTGTAATTCTTCCTCTAGATTAATCTTTAAAACAGAATTGCCCTTACCTAGAATTAAATGACTCAAGTCATTTTTTGATGATCTTACAGATAATATATTTATATATCCTGGCTCAAAACCTTCTAAATAAGCAAGCTCCATTTCGCTTTCTTGAAAGGGGGCTGTGTCTTCAGTTTTAAATACATTGGGGTAGATATGAAAATATACTGACTTAATAGGAACATCAGAATTATTTATATATATTACTTTCTCTACTGCCTCTATGCTTTTTTCTTCATCATTGTATATGGCATCTATTTCATACTCATTTAATCTTTGTATTTCTGGCTTAAATTCATCAAATACTACATGATAGTTATCTTTTATATGGTATATATTGGCACCTATTAATAAAATTATTATAACCATGAAAGCCCCTATAATAATCCTATTCTTTAGTAATGACTTGAACTTACTAAATAGTGAACTTAGCCTTATTATCAATTTATATCAACTCCTATTTAGTTTTGCTTATTAAAAACTATATGTTAGTAAAATTTCTTTATGATATAATTACTTACAAATAGTAAGATATTGGTGGTGCTTTTATGAATTTTATTAAAAAAACAACAGATGTAGATTTTGGACAAACTTCTATTGAGAATATTTTTATCAATGATTTCATGCCCATGGCAAATGGAACATATGTGAAGGTATATCTTCTTGGGTATAAATATGCTACCGATAGGGATGAAAATATATCGGTAGATAATAAATCCATAGCGAAGCACCTTAGTATCCCCCTTGAAGATGTCCTAGGTGCATGGGAATTTTGGGAAAATAAGGGTATAATAAAAAGACATTTTAAAGACAATGAGAATCTAAATGATTATGTTGTAGAGTTTTTATCATTAAGACAGCTATATATAGATAATAATTACAAGAGAATTCAGTCGGCAGACAAGGGTAAGTATTCAGCTGAAAATATGTCTGAAGAAGGATTTAGCTGTGGACCTGAAGAGCTTATTGATGCAAATAAAATCCCTGAAATAAAAGATATGTTTTATAAAATAGACCAAACTATGCGAAGACAACTAACTCCAAATGAACGGACTACTATATTGGATTGGATATATAATTTCAATATGGACCCTGATATTATTGTCAAGGCCTTTGAATACTCTGTAGAAGAAAAGAAGGTAAAGAGCCTACGATATGTGGGGGCCATAATTAGAAACTGGTATGACAAGGGTATAATAAGTATGGAAAAATTAGCTGATCACTTTGAAAGTCTAAATAGCAACTATGTCTATTATGATAAAATCTTTAAAGCTCTAGGATTTAGCTTCAGACAACCTTCTCAATCTGAAAAACAAGTTATGGATACTTGGATAAATGAATGGCAGTTTAGTTTAGAAATGATTTTAAAGGCCTGTGAAAATTCTAAAAAAACATCTAATCCAAATATTAATTATATAAATAGTATACTAAATGCTTGGAAAAATGATGGATTGAAAACTATTGAAGATCTTAAAAATAAAAATGAAGAAAAACAAAATAAAGAACCAAAAACTTCACCCCAAGCAAATAAAACTAAAAAAAATAATAATAAATTCCATAACTTTAAGCAAAGATTTAATAAATACTCTAATGATGAATTAGAAAAAATCCTTGGGATAAAGAAATAAAGTAGGTGATAATATGAAGATAAGTTATATAAATGAAATACTATTAGAATATCAAAAGATAAGGGATAAGTCAGAAAGAGAACTTGAATATAGAAAAAATCAAGTATACCAACTGATTCCAAGGATTAAGGAAATAGATGATGCAATATCTAAAACTGGTATTCAGCTTTCCAAAGCTATACTTCATAATCTAGATAATTACAAAGAAAAGGTACAAGAAATACAAGAGCATTTAGAAACATTAAAAAGGGAAAAAGCCATATTACTTACTGAGAATAACGTTCCCCTTAGCTTTCTTGAAATGGAATATAAATGTGATCTTTGTAAAGATACGGGCTTTTTAAATGAAGGAAAAAAATGCAATTGTTTAAAGCAAAAACTCATTGATAAGGCTTATAAAATGTCAAACATCTCCCATTTACTAGAAAAAGAAAATTTCCAAAACTTTAATATCGACCTTTTTTCTGATGAAAGCTTTGAAGATGAAGAACTCAGTCCTCGGGATAATATGCTAAAAATACTAAATGTTTGTGAAGGTTTCGTATTTAATTTTGATGAAGATAATAGAGAAAATCTTTTGCTTTATGGAACTACTGGTCTTGGGAAAACTTTTATTTGTAATTGTGTAGCTAAGGCTCTTTTAGATAAGGGTAAAATAGTTATTTATCAAACGGCTTTTAAAATTCTAGAGATATTAGAGGACTATAAATTTAGTAGAAATAAGACACCGGAGCTTAAGATGAGTTATGAATCTTTATTTGATTGTGACCTTTTAATAGTAGATGATTTGGGAACAGAGTTTACTAATACTTTTACTAATATTGAAATATTCAATATCATAAATACAAGAATCATTAATAATAAAAAGACCATTATTTCTACTAATCTATCTCCTGCTGAGATAATTAATATCTATGGTGATAGAGTATCATCTAGATTATTTGGTAGTTTCACCATGCTTAGATTTTATGGTCCCGATTTAAGGTGGGAAATCTAAAATTATAGGTACATTATTTCCCAAATAAAAATTTTGTATTTTTTTGTTGACAAGTTAGTTTTTATGCTGTAATATATATTACTGTGAGATGTGACCCATTAGCTCAGTCGGTAGAGCACCTGACTTTTAATCAGGGTGTCCCGCGTTCGAGTCGCGGATGGGTCACCATTTATGTGGCCCCTTGGTCAAGCGGTTAAGACACCGCCCTTTCACGGCGGTAACAGGGGTTCGATTCCCCTAGGGGTCACCACTTTCGCTGGCGTAGCTCAATTGGTAGAGCAGCTGACTTGTAATCAGCAGGTTGCGGGTTCGAGTCCCATCGCCAGCTCCATTACTTATAAAAAAGGGATGTATGACGTGGTAGCATATGTCTCTTTTTTTTGTGTAAAAAATAGAGAGGAAATATACTCCCTCTCCTTTTAACAAGATTTTTCCCGTCTATAATAATTTTATTATTTTTCAATTTCTCTTTTCTTTGATTTATAATAAATCTCAAAGCAACGAAAGATAACAATCAATAATTCACATACAATTTTCCATAGGATAAGACCTATAGCAAAGGTAATAATGTAGGGAATAATTAAATTAACCCATTTATTATAAGTAATAAACCTAAGAATAATAGGGCTGAAGAAGTACCTTCCAAACATATAGGCCCAAAAAGCTACTGCAACAAGGCCTATATAAAATAGCTTAGTTATGATATTCTCTACAGTCATCTGACCTAATACAAAAAATCCCTTTAGAAAAACCTTGTCTTTATTGAAATTATCAACCAAATTCATATTATCAACTAATATTAGAATAAAAATCCATAGAATAGTTAAGATAAAAAACACTAGAATACCATATTTAATTCCTATTGTAGTATTAGGAAAGAATATTTCTACACGGGAATTATTTTCTATACCGTATTTCATTATAGCATTTTTATTGGCTTCATTGATTCCAGTTTTAATTGCAAAATATATAATAGCAATCATTCCTATGTAAAATAGCTTAGATTTTTTTAAAAGATTTAATATTTTTTTAGTCATACTTTCTCCCCTACTTAAATTTTCTTAAATTTATCTTCCAAAAGATTTATACCATATATGGCTAAACCACCCATATTGTAGCAATTTTTTAACTTTGTGTCAATGGTTCTCTAGGCTGTATAGGAAAATCACTGGCCTTATAATCCAAAAAAATTAAATGCTGGAGTTTTATTACTCCAACATTTATTATAGGGCTAAATTTTCTATCTAAATATTTTATCTCTTACTATAGTCTGACTTCTCTTAGGTCCTACAGATACAATCTTAATAGGTACTCCTATTAATTCTTCTAATCTTCTTATATATTTTTTAGCATTCTCTGGCAACTGGTCAAAACTTTCAGCACCTGTTATGTCTTCCTTCCAGCCCTCTATCTCTTCATAAACTGGCTGGCACTGAGATAGGGTCTTAAGACTTGCAGGGAAATTATTAATTACTTTATCCCCTATTTTATAGGCTGTACAAATCTTTATCTTATCAAAGCCTGTTAAGACATCCAGTAACATAAGGGCTATGCTTGTCATTCCATTTACCCTTGCAGAGTATTTTAACATTACTGTATCTATCCATCCACATCTTCTTGCTCTTCCTGTAGTAGTTCCAAACTCATTACCTGCTACCCTTATTCTATCTCCAATTTCATTATTTAATTCCGTTACAAAGGGACCCTTTCCAACTCTAGTGGTATAGGCCTTTGTAATGCCTAATACTTCATCTATCATATTTGGTCCTATACCTGAACCCACTGTAAATCCACCAGAAGTAGGATGGGAACTAGTTACATAGGGGTAAGTTCCTAAATCTATGTCCAATAATGTGCCCTGTGCACCTTCAAATAAAACTTTCTTATTTTTCTCTATTCCTTCATATACAACAACTGTTGTATCATCTACATAGGGTTTTATTTTTTTAGCATACTCTAAGTATTTTTCAATTATTTCATCTTTATTTAAAGGGTCTTTTCCATATATTTTTTCTATTATTTCATTCTTTTTATCTACCTGAGCTGAAACCTTTTGGATAAATACTTCTTCATCTATTAAGTCACAAATTCTTATGCCTGATCTTTCAACTTTATCCATATAGCAAGGTCCTATTCCCTTTTTAGTAGTTCCTATTTTCTTGTCTCCCCGTGATTCTTCAGCCAGTTCATCTAATACCTTATGATACGGGAATATCACATGGGCTCTATCACTTATTCTAATATTTTTGGTACTTAACCCCTCTGCTTCAATTTTTTCTACCTCTGCAAGAAAACCTTCTGGGTCAAATACTACACCATTTCCAATTACATTAATGGTATCTTCAAATAGTATTCCAGAGGGTATTAGATGAAGGGCATATTTTTTATCTCCTACCACTACTGTATGACCTGCATTATTTCCGCCTTGTCCCCTTACAACAATATCAGCCTCTGAAGATAAAAAGTCTATAATTTTTCCTTTTCCTTCATCGCCCCACTGAGAACCTACTATAACAACAGTTGACATTTAACTACACCATCCTTTATATATCCATAATCCGAACATACACATTCAATGTTATCAAATAAACCTATTGTAGTCAATTTATTAGCGAATTTTTATATTGTATTTTTAAATAATATTCGTATTATAATCTATCTATATTTTTGACATAATAAGGGCGGCTATTAAGCCGCCCTTTTAAACCTATTTAGCTATTTTGTTGTCTTTCTAAATAAGCATTTATATCATTAACTAAAGTATCTGCGTCTATACCATGTACCATAGCAGCATCTCCGATGCTTTCCATTGTAGCACCGCCTCAACCAAGACAGTGTAAACCATGTCTCATAAATATTGCTGCAGTAGTTCTATCCATTCTTAATACTTCAGCTATGATTGTATCCTTTGTTACTCTATTAGCCATTCTTTTTCCTCCTTGTTCATTAGTTTATATACTATAGGAATAATTTTAAACAGTATATTAATCTTATCTATTCCCTTAATTAGTATTTGTAATTATATATAGAAAATATAATCTTAACTTATCCACATTATTCACAGATTTATCAACAACTTATCTCTTTGTATGTGGATATCATATTCTTCCTTTGTTATTTTCATAGCTAAATATACAGTTTTCAGTATACCACTTTCTATTGTAAAATGTCTAGATTTCTCCACAATATTATTTTTTGTTTTTGTATTCATACATTGTTCTTCAAACTCACTTATATATTCATCGGTTATTTTAAATCCACATTTTTCATAACATCTAATTGCCCTTTCATTAAACTTGGCTACCCTTAAGATCATAGTTTTCATTTTCAACTGGTTGAAATATAGGTCTAAAAATGCAGTTAGAGCATCGGTACCATAGCCTTTTCCTAATATATTGGGATCAAAGACTATCCCTAATTCACTCTCTCTTTTAAAGAATTTTATATCTCTTAAAGATATATATCCTATTAAATCTCCATTCATATCATCCACGGCAAAACATTTTTTATTTATCTTTTTAGTTTTGAACTTATACCATATATCTCTTTCTTCCTCAGTTAAGTAAGGGAAATTATAGTGAAGAAACTTAGGATCTTTATGTTTTCCCCAATTTATCATTTTATCAATATCTCTTCGCTCTAACTTTCTTATTAAGGTTCTCTCCCCCAATTTAATCAAAATCCCCACCCCAAACTAGATGAATTCTGACTTAATTAAATCTTATCTAATATTTCTTCTGGCTTCAACCCACTATTTATTAAATCACTAATATCCTTCTTTTCATTAACTGCTTTTTTCAGAGATATCATTTTTTTAAGGTTTCCAAAGAGTACTCCACCTACTAGCTTTCCATTATCCACAAATAGCTTATGCTTAAAATTATCACCCTTTATTACAATATCTTTTTCCACATCATTAACTTTTCCCACAGAAAACATCTTGACACTGCCTATATTAAGCATTGTAGAAGGCTGAGGTAAACTATAGGCTCTATTCTTTCCTACCATATTGGCTCCTGCAATCTTTCCTTGATCCATTGCAGCAGACCACAGTCCCATAACTACATTTTCAAATTGTGCCACATCTCCAGCAGCATATATATCCTTTATATTTGTTCTCATAAACTTATCCACAATTATCCCCTTATCGGTTTTTATATCTGTGCCTTGTACTATACTTATATTAGGTCTTACTCCTGTGGAAATTAATACAGCGTCACTTTTTACTTTTGTATTATCCTTTAATCTTATACTACTTACCTCCGTATCTCCTTCTATTTCTTTAGTTGCGGAGTCCAAATAGAAGTTTAACCCTTCCCTTTCTAGCTTTGATTGTAAATATATTCCTAGTTCCTTGTCAAGCTGCCTTGGAAGTAAATATGGAAAGAATTCAATAACATTTACTTCTTTATCTAGGTTTTTTAATGCCCATGCAGCTTCTAAACCTAAAAGTCCACCACCAATGACTGAAACTGTTTTGCAACCCCTTAGATAGCTTTGTATCTCCTTAAGGTCATCTATTGTTCTTAAAGCGAAAACTCCTCCTTTATCAACCCCTAAAACCGGGGGGATAAAAGGATTACTTCCGTTTGCCAATAGTAGTTTGTCATATTTTATTATTTCTCCTTGTTTTGTAATTACTGCCTTGTTTTTTTCATCAATTTTATCTACTTTAATATTTAATAGCATGTCAATGTTTTTTTCCTCATACCATTTCTCATCATGTATTAATAATTCGGAAAGTTTAAAATCTAGCTTATTAATATAATGGGACAGTTTTACTCTATAATAACTTAAATATTCTTCAGAGCTTATTATTGTTATTTCGCCTTCTTTATCTTCTTTTCTTATTTCCTCAGCAGCTGATAATCCAGCTATTCCATTTCCAACTATAATATATTTCATTTCTTCCTCCTCATTAGTCATATAATTTTGTACTTATTACTTTATAAGTATTTAGGTTTATTTAAATTATATGCATTCATTATTAAAATACCCTTATTTTTACAAAAAAAACAGAGTAATAACATACTCTGTCTTAAATCTAGTCTCTAAACTTTTCAAGATTTGCAAATTTTGTAAACTGTCCTAACCATGCTAGTTCTATTGTTCCTGTAGCACCATTACGATGCTTTGCTATAATTACCTCCCCAATATTTTTCTTTTCTGAATCCGGGTGGTAATATTCATCCCTATATAAAAACATAACTATATCTGCATCCTGTTCTATGGCACCGGATTCCCTTAAATCCGATAGTATAGGTCTATGGTCTGCTCTAAGCTCCGGGGCACGGGATAACTGAGATAATGCTATTACAGGGCAGTCCATTTCCCTAGCAAGAATTTTTAATGCTCTAGATATGGCTGATATCTCTTGCTGTCTACTATCTGCCTTTCCATGGGCAGACATAAGCTGTAGATAGTCAATCATGATTAGATCCAAGCCTTTTTCCATTTTAAGTCTTCTACATTTTGCCCTCATTTCCATTACGTTAATTCCCGGTGTATCGTCAATATATATTTTAGCTTCAGCTAAGGGGCCCATGGCATTGGCAAGTCTAGGCCATTGTTCTTCCGTCAAATCTCCATTTCTTATTTTTTGTATTTCTATATGGGATTCTGAACTAAGCATACGTTGAACCAGTTGGTCCTTTGACATTTCAAGACTAAATATGGCTACTGATGCACCATAACGGATTGCAGCATTTTGACATAAATTAATTGAAAAGGCAGTCTTACCCATGGCAGGTCTTGCAGCAACTAGTATAAGGTCTGATTTCTGTAGTCCCGATGTTTTTTTATCTAAATCGGTGAATCCTGTTGGAAGACCAGTAACACCACCCTTGTTAGTATATAGTTCTTCTATCCTATCTATTGTCTCAAGTAGTATTTCCTTTATAGGGGAAAAGCCATCTCTACTTCTCTTTTGAGAAATATCAAAAATATTTTTCTCCGCTATATCTAGTAGGGATTCTGCCTCCTCTGATTCATAACCCTTTTCTATTATTTCTGTAGAGGCCTTAATTAAACGTCTTAATAGTGCCTTTTCTTCTACGATTTTTGCATAGTATTTAGCATTTGAGGTTAAAACACCAGAGGTAGATAAATCAGATAAATATGTTATATCTCCCACGGCTTCTAGGGTACCTCTTTGAGTTAATTCTTCAGATAATGTAACTAAATCTACAGGTTCATCCCTATTATATAAATCTATAATGGCCTCATATATTTCTTTATGGGCCTCTTTATAGAAATCATCACCATTAATTATCTCAGTGGCCGTAATAATAGCATCCTTGTCTAAAATCATAGCGCCTAAAACAGATTGTTCTGCTTCTAAATTATGTGGAGGTATTCTACCTAAGTAATCCATCAACATCACCTTTTCTATATCTTTCAATTACTTATATTATAACATCAAAAGAAGTCAAACTCTATGTCCCTTATTTATTATTTAATAACTACTTAATTGTAATAAATAAAAGTCACCTCAATTTTTAAAAAATATTGAAGTGACTTATTAATAGCATATTGCTTTTATTAACTGGATTTAATAGGTTTATTCAGCTGTAACCTCTACTTTAAGCTTTGCACTTATCTCTGGATACACCTTAATTTCTACAAACTGTGCTCCGAGTTCTTTTATTGGATTATCTAATACTACTTTTCTTTTATCAATCTTTATTTTATGCTCTTTTTTTAACTTCTCTGCAATATCCTTTGTTGTAATTGATCCAAAAAGTCTTCCACCTTCGCCTGCCTTAGTTTTAAATTTCAAAGTAGTTTTTGATATTTTTTCAGCCAGTTCTTTAGCCTTAGAGATTTCTTCTTCCTGCTTTTTCTTTTGAGCTGCTTTTTGATGTTTAAGCTTATTTATATTACCACTGGTAGCTTCTTCTGCTAATCCCCTTGGTATCAAGAAATTTCTGGCATGACCATCACTTACCTTTACTATTTCTCCCTTTTTACCAGTTCCTTTAACATCTTTAATCAAAATAACCTTCATCACTTTTCACCTTCCTCTAAATATTCCTTAATTGCGTCTATAAGTATTTTTTTTGCTTCTACAAATGTAACATTTTCCAATTGGGCACCAGCCACAGTGAGGTGGCCTCCTCCTCCAAGTTTTTCTAAAATTCTTTGGACATTTATATTTCCTAGAGATCTACCACTTATGATTAATTTCCCTTCATAATTAGTTCCCATTACAAAGGAAGTAGTTATACCCTTTATATTCAACAATTCATCTGCACCTTGGGCAGCAACTAAATGGACATTTTTAGTATCCTCTTCACATACAGATATTGCTATACTACCCTCTATTACCTCTGCATTTCTTACTACATTTGCTTTGGCTACAAAGGTACTAAGATCATCTTGGAATAGCTGTCTTACTTCGGTGGTATCAGCTCCTGCCCTTCTTAGAATCGAAGCAGCTTCAAAGGTTCTAACTCCTGTTTTAAAGGAAAAATTCTTAGTATCCACAGCAATACCCGCCAATAGGGCTTCGGCTTCTATTTTTTCAAGAACTAATTTACTTTCCATATATTGAAGTATCTCTGTAACTAACTCCGATGTAGATGAGGCATAGGGCTCTAAATAGGTAAGAACTGTGTCCTCTATGAATTCCGTTCCTCTCCTATGGTGGTCTATAAGCACTACCCTTTTTGCCATATCTAAAAGCTCAGGACATTGTGTAAAGCTTGGTCTATGGGTATCGACCACCACAACTAAATCACTTTCATCAAAAATCTCCGTAGCTTCTGTATTATTTATAAAAATATATTCTTCATTATCTTTAAATTTTCCATATACATTTTCTATTGATGAGTTTATTTTATCTATTACAACATATGCCTCTTTTCCTCTATTTATAGCAGCTCTATAAACACCGATTGCTGCACCAAAACTATCCATATCGGGAACTTTATGTCCCATAATTATGACCTTATTACTTTGGTCAATAACCTGTCTTAAGGCATGGGCTATAATTCTTGCTTTAACCTTATTTCTCTTTTCAACTGCCTTTGTTTTTCCACCATAAAATTCAAAATTGTCAATTTTTCTTACTACAGCCTGGTCTCCTCCCCTACCGAGGGCAAGGTCCAAAGCAGTATTGGCATATTCCTCTAAATGGCTTAAGTTTTTCCCATTTACTCCTATACCTATACTTAAAGTAGGAGGTATTTTATTACCTACATCAATTTCCCTTATATCATCTAATATAGTAAATTTCTTGGCTTCAAGATTTTCAAGATATCTATTTTCAAATATTACTAAGTATTTATCATTTTGATATTTCTTTACCAAACCGTTCATTCTAGTGGTCCATAGATTAATCTTTCTATCTATTTCTGCTATAACTAACGGTCTAAGACTTTCTTCCGTATTCTGCAAAACATCATCATAGTTATCTACTTGGATCACAGCAACATTCGGTCTTTCATCATTATATTTAAACTTGAGATTATAAAAATTTGTATAGTCTATCCAGTATAGCATTATTATATATCTTTCATCGTGCTTGCTATCTATCTTAACTATATTATGAAGAACCCTATATATTCTATCCTTTATCTTAAACTCCCTTATCTTTTCTTCTGATAGCAATTTAGATAAATCAAAGGTTGGTATTACCTTTTCGATGTTTTTATTTAGTATATCCTTGTCAGTCAATATATCTGCGAACTTTGAATTATACCATGAAATGTTTCCATCAAATTCTATTATAGTAAATGGTATGGGTAAATTTAGCAAAGAATATTTTGAAGCAGAATCTATCTCTGCCGATAGGTTTTCAACATACTTTTTCCACTTTTCCCTACGTATATAATTTGTCTTCCAATTATGATAAATCATATACACGAGTACAGCTATTCCAACAGCCCCTATATATGGATTAAATATATATACTACTAGGACTAAAATAGCAATAATCCATAGGTATATATTTATATTGGGCATTAATATTTTAAGAAACCTATTATTATTCATATTTACACTCCAAATCTATGATTATATTTTTCTTAAATTAAATATCACATCTAGCAGTCCAAGCAAAACTAATCCAAGGGATAAACTTGACATGGTAATTACAATCACAGATATTATTATTCTTACTACTTTACCTATACCTCTATTTTCCATATAAAAGTTGGCTACTGCCAATCCTTGTATTAAATACATTATTGTAAATATATACAGTACATTTGTCAATAGTATATCATAATTAGCTATATTTGTTACCCCAACTATATGGGTAAGTACTAATATTACTAGAGTGCCCATGACAATATTTTTAGGCAATCTAAAATGTGTGAATTTTATTGGACTTTCAATATCTATTTTCATTCGTTTTAAAATACTTCTGGCTGCAGTATAGTTAATAAAAGAAATAAAAAATCCTCCAAATACTATACTGGCTGGTATTAGTGTTATGGCTAGTGTCTTTGCTTGGTCTATCATTTTAAGGGACTCATCTAATTCTGTGCTGTCCACTCCTATACTTTTAAAAATATTCTCATTTAATTCTGTACTTAATGTAAAGGTTTCTTCAATCATATCAGCTAAACTTGCCCCTAGGAAATAAGACATTATTGACAGAGATATTGCAATTGAAATTATGAAAGCAATGGATGAAACAGTTACAATTTTTCCATAGGAATATCTTTTCTTTATCATATAAGCCATTACTATTGGTCCAATCCCACCCATGAGAAATACAAAAAGTGCAGTAACTGGCTCAGTAAGACTTCCAATAATAAGTGATGTTGCAATAACAGATAATATACTATATTTAAAACCATGCTTCGTTCCTATTATTATAAAGGGTACCGGTACTAGCATCAGTCCATAGCCTAAGAATGGTATATAAATACCTCCTAATATAAAAATACTGGCCAATGCAGTAATAAGCCCTGATTCAACCATTGCTTTAGTTCTACTGTGTAAGTTCAACTTAGTTCACTCCTTAATCTTCTCTTCCATCCATATGTTTTTTAAGGCTAGACAAATCTCCAAACCAACTTTCGATTTTATGGTCTTCTAACACTCCTAGTCTTATTTTTTCCTTAACTCTCATATCTAAATTGCTATAATTTATTCCCAATCTCTTACCTAAAACATAGGTAACAAGTATAATATTTGCAAGTATATCTATTATAGCTTCTCTACTACTATTTATACCCTTAACCAAATTCTCAAAAAGAGAAGCAACAGAAGAAAGCAGTTCACTTTTTAACCATTCTATTATTTTAATATTTTTAGTGATATCTATACTCTTATCTCCCAATGACATTTATTTCCCTCCTCTTTTACATTATAACAGAAAAAAGAGAAGCGCAATAGCACTTCTCCTTTATACTTACTGTTTATTCGCTTATAGTAAATGGTAGTAATGCTACCACTCTTGCTCTCTTGATTGCTCTAGTTAGCTGTCTTTGATGATTTGCACAGTTACCAGTTATTCTTCTTGGTAGTATTTTTCCTCTATCAGTTAAGTACTTTTGTAAATACTTAGTATCTTTATAATCTATTTGCTTTACTTTGTTTGCACAAAAACTACAAATCTTTTTTCTTCTACGTCTACGCAAGTTTTTCCCTCCTTACCTAAAATGGAATATCCTCATCATCTTCTATAGCTTGAAATCCATCTATGTTCTCATCTGCTTCTCCAAAGCCTTCAAATCCTAAGTCATTACTATTGCTTTGATTTCTATTACTATTTCCTCCGCCTAGGAACTGTACTGTATTCGCTACTATTTCTGTAGAGTATCTTTTTTCTCCAGTGCTTGTCTCATAGTTATTGTTTTGAAGGCGGCCTTGTATTCCAACAAGTCTTCCCTTTGCTAAGTAGTTGGCACAGTTTTCACCTTGTTTACCCCAAACTACTACTCTAAAAAAATCTGTTATTTTATCTCGTCCATATCCTCTATCTACTGCTATGGTAAAGGTGGCTACTGCCTTACCTGAGCCAGCTGTAAATCTCAGTTCTGGATCTCGTGTAAGCCTTCCAATCATAACAACATTATTCACAATAATCCCACCTTTTAAAAGCTTATTAGTCTTCTAAGCTAACAACTAAGTATCTCATAACATGGTCAGCTATTCTAAAGTTTCTCTCAAGTTCTTTAGGTAGCTCCACGTCAGCCTTGAAGTTCATTACTACATAATAACCTTCTTTATATTTGTTGATTTCGTAGGCTAATTTCTTAATTCCCCACTCATCAACCTTTTCTACTTCACCGTTTGTTTCAACGATTGTCTTAAACTTTTCGATTAGGTTATTTCTCATTTCTTCTTCAAGGTCTGGAGTTAAAATAAACATAGCTTCATATTTTCTCATTATTTACACCTCCCTATGGTCTTTATGGCTCTGCTATAAACAGAGCAGAGAGAAAATTTATGGATTTTTCATCATCATATTATAACATTTTATCATATAGTTTACAACGGTATTTTTACAAAAACAAAAATTTAGACTGTACTTATATTTAAGTACAGTCTTTATAATCAAAATTATTTTTCATTTAAAGCTTCTTTAAGAACTTCTCCTAAAATTCTAATTCCTTCTACTATTCTATCTTCCGGCATATTAGAATAGTTTATACGCATAGTATTTTCATTTCCACCATTAGGGAAGAATGATCCTCCTGGTACAAAGGCTACATTTTTCTCAAGGGCTTTAGCCATAAGTTCTCTAGCATTGATATGCTCTGGAAGTACAGCCCATGTAAATAATCCACCCTCTGGATGAGTATATTTTACTTCTGGCGGGAAATGCTCCTTCATAGTCTTAAGCATTAGATCTCTGCGACCCTTATAAAGCTTCTTTATCTTTTCAATATGCTCATCTAAATCATACATTTCTAAGAATGCATTAAGTTCTCTTTGTGACATAGAGTTGCTTTGAAGGTCAGCTCCTTGTTTAACAAGTATATATTTATTTATAACTTCATCGCTTGCACATACCCAACCCATTCTAAGTCCTGGACAGAATGTCTTTGAGAATGTACCTAAGAATATAACTCTACCTTCTGTATCCATAGACTTGATTGATGGAAGGCTTTCTCCTTCAAATCTTAATTCACCATATGGATTATCTTCAACAATTGGAAGATCGAACTTATTAGCTATTTCTATTAATCTCTTACGTCTTTCAAGAGACCATGTTCTACCTGATGGATTTTGGAAATCTGGTATTACATATATCATTTTTACGTTTTCTGTATTTTCTAATGCCTTTTCAAGCTCTTCCATTATCATTCCATTGTCATCTGTTGGAACTTCCAGGAATTTACAGTCATAGGCTTTAAATGCATTTATGGCACCTAAATAGCTTGGGCTTTCAACTACTACAACGTCACCTGAGTTTAAAAATATTTTACCGCTAAAGTCTAGTCCTTGTTGTGACCCATTAGTTATAAGAATATTCTCTGCATTAGTTTTTACACCTACTTTTTCCATTCTCTGTGCAATTTTTTCTCTAAGTGGTGGAAAACCTTCAGTTGGGCTATATTGAAGTGCTTGCTGTCCGCTTTCTTCTAAAACCTTTTGTGACACCATCTTCATTTCCTCAACTGGAAAAAGCTCTGGTGCTGGTAATCCTCCTGCAAAGGATATTACTTCTGGTCTAACAGTCAGTTTTAACAATTCACGAATTTCCGAAGCTTTAATGTTCTCCATACGATTTGCATACTTAAGATTCATTGTAAAAAGCACCTCCAAAAATTTTTATAAGGAAAAGGTTTGCCCGCTTTATTTCTATTATATCACTACTTTCGTGATTTTTGTATGTTGATTTAAAATTTTTTTGTAAGCGTGCAAAAACTTTTGTAAAAATATTCACTCTAGCTAAAATATTCTAAACATTATACTGAATACAATATCTTTCTTCATTACTCCTCTTCTTTTCTATCCACATTCTTGATTCTTTTTTCCAATTTCTTCCTTGGTATCCAAACCTGTTTTTCACATTGTAGACACTTTATTCTAAAATCAATTCCTGTTCTCATTATTTCAAATTTATTTCCACCACAAGGATGACTTTTCCTAGTTTCTATTATATCTCCTAATCTTAAGTCCATTGGCATTTCATTTTCCCTCCTTAAGACTAATAAAGACCAGTGGTCCAATTATATCTTTAATGCTATTTTTCTTTAGATATGGTACTTTCCCCTACTCCATATATTACTCTCTTTGGATATGGAATCTCTATGCCTTCCCTATCAAAGGCCTCTTTAAATCTTTGCCTCATAAGTCTTTCTATCTCCCATTGACTCATGGGTTTAACCTTGGCAATAGTTGATATAACCACATCAGATTCTCCAAATTTTGTAACTCCCAGTACTGTAGGTCCTTCTAATATATCATCACTTTCCTTTAATATATCTTCACTGGTCCTTTTAAGTACTTCAATGGCATTTTGTATATCTTCTTCATAGGCTATACTTATATCAACCCAGGCCCTCATTTTTCCTCTAGATTTGTTGGTAAGCTTTGTTATTTCTCCATTGGGGATTATATGAAGATCTCCATTGAAATCCCTTATTTTTGTAACCCTTAAGGCCATTTCTTCTACAATCCCAGACATATCTCCAACTTCAACATAATCTCCCACTGCAAATTGATCTTCAAATAATATAAAAAAACCAGTTATTACATCACGAACTAAGTTTTGAGCTCCAAAACCTATAGCTAATCCACCTACCCCGGCAGCAGCTATAAGGCCTTTTATATCTATACCTATAGTGGCTAGTATGGGTAGTCCAGCAAGGAAATAGATAGTATAACGCATTACACTTTTTAATATTCCCTTTAGTGTGTTTATTTTATTTTCTTCAAGTGTAATTTTAAGTTTGTCCTTGTTTTCAAAAAACTTGTCTATAACTATATTGGTAAACTTAATTCCTATTTTTGCTACAACTACAATTAATATTATTTTTACTATATTCCACGCTATTCCAGCCAAAACATTAGGGTCCCTGTATATATCAATATTTTTATTTACCTCGCTTATAATGTCAGAAAATGTTTCTTTATAGTCCAACTATACTACCCCCACTTTAACATTTTTATATCCTTTAAACTATTTATTCTTTCTATCCTATATATAGACATCATATCCCTTTTGAGTTCTGCTTTTTCAATTATCTGCTTCACTTTCTCTAGGTCTTGACAATTAAATTTTATAGATAATCCACAGCTGGCAGATATTTCTCTAGGTGTTGGTATTGTATCTATTTTTATTTTATCCTTAAGCTTTTTTTCCATCATAATGGCATGGTGAGTTGATTCAAATGCTAGTACACAAAAAATCTTTTCCAATTTATCTACACACCTTCTATATTCTTATTGTATTCTTGGCTCCGTTCATTTTTTCAACTATGGTATACATATTAGAAACTCCACCTACTACTAATTTATCCTTTAAATTATAGTAATCTAAACAGGTACCACATGAAAGGATTTCTACTCCTTCTCCTTCAAGCTTTCTAATATGATCTACTACTTCAGATCCTTCTGTAGTAAGATTAACGCCACTATTTATAAATAATATGGCCTTTGGGTAAGGCTTGGATTCTGTCAATGTATACATATATCCCTTCATTAATATTTTTCCTAATTCTTCAGAACCTTCTCCCATTTTATCAGTTCCTATTAATATTACTAAATCTTGAATATCGGATTTCTTCTTTGGCGTATACTCATCACCAACTACACCTTTATATATATTTACATAGTAATTTCCTTCAACTTCATTTACATCTACTTCATAGTTTAAACTTTTTGCAAATTTTTTTACGTTCTCCTTTGCTACTTCATTATCAACTATAGTGGTTATTTGTCCTTCATTTATTTTCTCTATTGCTTTTTTGGTTTCAATTACTGGTTTTGGACAATCCATTCCTCTTGCATCAACTTCTAATTTCATTTTCAATCCCCCTATTCTATTTTCTTTTCATATAATATTATAATACTATATATTTCTTAGATTTTATAAATTTTATTTATACTATTTTTTACGCTATCAGTAATATTGATAATGCCTTTAGGTTGCAAAATAGCCTGTACTAGATAAAAAACTAGCCAGCATCTTAACAAGCAAATTATAGTTATAAAGATCCTTAGTTACCATTGAGTTCTTTAATGCATCAACAATAAAGCTTTCTGGAAATATTGACACTATTGGTACCATAATAGCCAATAATATAAAAACTATCATAAAACCCTTAGCTGATCCAATTATAAACCCACCTATTCTATTAAACTGATTGATTATAGGTAGTGAGGCTATACCATCTAATATATACCCTATTATTTTTAGTATTAATAGCATTCCAATAAAAATTAACACCATACTAATAAAATCTATTATTATAATCGTCATTCTTTCAGCAATATAGGAATGTATATTATCAATTACTAATTGGCTATAATCCTTGACTCCATCACTTTTCATAAGGAAATTACTAAGGGTTTTTGGAAAATTCATTATTCCAAATATATCAAAACCATCTTCTGTCAACCTATTACCAGGTGTATCTATTCTATTTATTACAAATCCACTTATTTTTTGGGATACATTTGTATTAGTAGTTATAAACTTAGATACTTGACTGAAGTACATCTTTGATACAATAGCTGCTATAATGAAGCTTAATATATTAAAGACAGATAGTACTAATCCCAAAGACAAACCTCTGATTCCATTTACTGCTATTATAATGATAACACATACATCCATCCAGTTCATAGCTTTTAACCCCCTAGCCCTTAATATTAATAATTTGATTATATCTAAACCTAGTTTATAAAACCAGTACTATATTATTAAGCAAAATTTTTGACCCTATTAACTATTTGGTAAAATATTTTTAAAACCCCTGCTTAAAAGATTAGCAGAGGTTTTATTTATAATTCTATATAAAGAACTAATAGTTGCAATGTTTAAAAGTATTATGATTTTATACTAAACAGGTACTCTAAGCTATGAACATATTTACTGTTCTATTTTGAATATATGAACTTCTTCCCTATAGACTACACCTATAGTATCTTCTGTAATCCACCATGCTTCCATTATATCCATGTTGACCTTTTTTTCTATTTCAATATCTCCATTCTTATCTATTATGAATATCGTTCTATCACTGTAAACAAGCGTTTTATCATTATAAATATCAATTCCCTGTATATCTCCAGCTATAGGTGTCTTGCTTAGGATTTCTCCCTTTTTACTTATTTTATTTACTGTAGTTCTATTTTTAGTATCCAATATGATACTCTTATTCTTTATTAAATTAACCGCTACAATTCCTTCTTTGCTCATATCGAACTTATTTATTGTTTCTTCAAGATTCTTTTCCCAAGCTACTCCATTGTCTTTGTTTAAAACTAATATTATATTATCTCCAATGGCTAAAACCTCATCTTGGTCTATGAAATAAAGTTGGTATATTATACTGTTTTCATATTTTTTTCCTGAAATTATGCTACCTTCATTATTATAAAAAATCATATTACTATGGAATCCATCTTCCTCAGTATTCAATATGGAAAGGGCCAGTATACCGTTATTATCCGATAGACTACCATCAATTATTTCTCCCTCTGGAGGTTTAAAGCTAGAAATTTCCTCACCATTATTCCCTATGGAATAAATCATATTGCTTTTCAGTATAGCTAATGTATTTCCATCATCATTAACCTTTAACTCATATATAGGTTCTCCTATTAGATAGCCACCTATATCATTTCCCTTGTTATCTAGAAAGTTTATTTGTCCTGTTTCTAAGTCTCCAACAACTATATTATTTTCTCCCCCTCCTATGAAGGGATCTGATACTGTTAAGTTTTTTTCCCAAAGAGGATCTCCATTGTCATTAAAAAATATGATTTTTTTTCCATTGGATAATACTATATTTCCATTAATACTTTGAACTTCAATTTTGCTTTCTTCATTTTCAACATTTAACTGTATTTCATTGGTTTTTTTTAGTTTTATTTCATCAAAACCTAATATGGGCTTAACTAAGCCAATTATTTTTACTATTCCAAATATTAAGATTGCCAATATAGCTGCTGATATAATCCAAAACCTCAAGGGTAATGGTCGCCTTCTCCTTTTTTTGCCTTTTCTCAACTGTCATCACTCCTTAAGCCCTAGAGAATATCAACAATCATAAGGGCAATATCATCCCTCACATTATCTTTTGAGTATTCCTTCACATCTTCTAAAATAATATCTAATAACTGGTTACTAGTTTTATAAAGATTATCAGAGCAAATCTTTATTATCCTATCTCCATATATATCTCCATTAGAATTTTGTGATTCTGTAACACCATCTGTATAAAAGAGTATCTTATCTCCAGGCTCTAAATTTATATTATTATGTCTATACTGTATATCTCTATATAATGATGAAATAGGTAAACCAGGAAGAAAGATTTCATCTATTCTATCCCTTTTAAACACTATTGGCATGCAATTTAATCCACCATTGGCCAAAGTAAATTCTTTAGAATCTCTATTAAACACGCCATATATTATGGTTATATAATTATAGTCATCTAAATCTAATTCATTATATCTATCATTTAAATAATTTAATGTATAGCTTGGATCACTGGCCTTTTTTCCTAAGCTCTTTAAGGTTTGTTTTATAAACATAGTCATCATAGATGCAGTTACACCATGACCAGCTACATCTGCCATATAAATACCTATATTTTTATCATCAATTTCAACTACATCATATACATCTCCACCAAGCATTTCACAGGGTATGTATTTTGAGGATATTTTTATAATATCATTATAAACTCCATCCTTTGGCAATATCCTTTCTTGTATATACTTAGCAAAGCTCAAGTCCTTTTTCATCTTTAAATTTTGCTCTACTATTGTTCTTTCCATTTTTCTCTTTTCAGTTACATCCCTAAAAACCTCAACAGCACAATATATTTCACCATTTTCATCTCTAATAGGTGAACTAATAACTGAAAAAATCTTATCTCCAATAACTTCTTCTTTCTCAAAGGTCATACCTTTTTTCACCGTCATCTCTGAAATGCATACATCGCATTTCCTACATTTACCTAAGGCCTCATAACATACATTACCAGTAATATCACCTAGAAACTTTTTCATAGGTTCATTTATAAATACAATCCTATCATTTTCATCTATAACTCTAACCATGTCCTTCATACCTGCTAATATATCCTTTGTAAACTGCCACTGCCTCTTCAATTCTTTACTCATATTTATTTTTATTTCATCCATAAATACATCTCTCCATTTTAACTGGCCTTTTAATAAAGTATATATAAATATATTATATATAAAGATATCTATTTAGTCTATATTGCTATATTATAGGTAATCCCATCTGTATCATAATGTATTGACATTATTAAGAAAAATTTAATTAATTTTTCCAAATGACAATGATATAATTAATTAAAATATAAAATACTTAGGAGGGATTCAATTGAAGAAGATTATTTCTATCCTAATTTCCTTATTGTTAATTAGTTTACCTATAATATCTTTGGCAGAAAATAATAATGACTATATTACTAGGGCACAGTTTATTAAAGAAATTTTAACCACTGAAGATTCTTCTATTGATGATGTGGCTAAATCTTCCTTTATAGACGTAACGGACCCAGAGTACATTCCTTACATAGAAAATGCTTATAATAGAGATATCATATCGGGATATGGTGATGAATTTAAACCGGAAATGAATATTACAAAAGAAGATGCTATTGTAGTACTTGTAAAAGTTTTTTGCGACAGATATGAAGCTCAAAGCCTTTCTGATGAGGATATTGATAAAGCCCTTAGCTTTTCAGATAAAGCTAGTATATCTTCTTGGGCAAAACCCTATATTGCTTATGCAATAAACATTGGCTTGATTGATAAAGATTCTACTTCTTTATATCCTAAAATGTCTTTAACACATAAAACTGCCAATGATTTAATTACCGCTGCTAAGAATATTCATGATGAATTATTTACCAAGGAAGGTTTATCAGCATCTGAAATGCTTGTTTTATCAAATGAAAAAATAGATGAATTTGACACCTATAAGCAAAAAGGTACTATGAAAATGCATATGAAAATGTCAGTAGATGGAGTACCTGATGAAACAATGCAGGAAGATCCTGAAATGCAAAAACTAATTAATGAAGGCATATACATGAAGGTAGACATGGATGTTCAAGTTGAAACACCTAATAATGCTTACATTAAAGAAACAGTTTCATCTTATGAAGGTCAAGAAGAATTAAATCAAGAAATAGAGATTTTCATGAATGATACTACTATGTATACAAAAATGATGGGCAGTGAAAAGTGGATTTCTCAAGATATTAGCTCTATAATGAATCAAATACAAGCCTACTCAAATAATGACCCCTATAGAGTTTCACAATTATCCGATAATGAGCTTATGTTTTTCAAAGATTATGCAAGATTTAAGGATGATACCGAAATTGATAATGAAGAATATTATGTAATCGGAATTAATATTAATGAAGAAACTTATAATAAATACTATAAAGATATCATAGAAAAAAGTATAGATGCTTCAATAGAACTTCAAGCTAACAATCCAGAGCTTAGAGAAGATCCTGATTTTGATCCAGAAATGTTTAGGGAAATGATGGAACAAATAACAAATCAAATGGATGTTGAAATAAGCTATGATTTTTATATCAATAAAGATACAATGCTATGTGAAAAAATGGGAATTGTTCAAGATGTATATATGTCCATGGATCAGCTTCTATCAATGATGGCACTTGCTGAAGAAGGAGAAGAAATACCTGACATGTCTTTAACTATGATAACTCATTCAGATGGTTTCTTTGATTTCTATGATTTTGATGGTGAAGTAAACTTCCCTAAAATAGATGATGAAGACATATTAGACCTTAATGTACCTAAGATAATAGAGGACCCTCAATTTTAAATCATAACTTACCTTCATAAAATATAAATTCATTAAAAACAAGGAGCCCATTAAAGGTTCCTTGTTTTTTAGTTACCTCAGGAAACTATCATGATTTCCTTAATTTATTCTTTATTCTTCTTTGGAGGCTTCGGTCCAAAGTACTGGTAATAATAACATTTAATTCGTCCATTATATAGCTTTCTATTTTTAGTTGCTTTTTTTCCAAAGCACCTTTGAAACTCTTCATGGGAAGTAAGTACATAATAAGACCAAGTGTCTAATTTGCTAAATACCCTTCCCATCTCTTTATATAGATTTTCTACTTCATCCCTTTGGCTTAATCTTTCTCCATAGGGTGGATTACACACTATATATCCATACTTTTTCTTACTGCTTAGCTCAGATACTGGTCTTTTTTGAAAATGGATACAATCATCTACCCCTGCTTCTATAGCATTATTTATGGCTATTTTTATGACCCTATTATCAATATCATATCCATGTATGTCAAGTTCTTTATCATATTCTATGCTACTATATGCCTCTTTCTTAACTTTCTTCCATATTTCATCAGGTATGATATCCCACTTTTCTGATATAAAACTTCTATTTAAGCCAGGAGCTATATTTCTACCCATTAGTGCCGCTTCTATGGCTATAGTTCCCGACCCACAAAATGGGTCTATTAGAGAAATTTTAGGATTCCATCTGCTGATTTTTAACATTGCTGCTGCTAAGGTTTCCTTAAGGGGTGCAGCACTACCTACTTCCCTATATCCCCTCTTATGTAGTCCAACTCCGCTGGTATCCATCATTACGGTTACTTTATCCTTTAATATTGATACTAATATAGGGTATTTGCTTCCACTTTCACTAAACCAATCCTGTAGGTATATTTCCTTCATCTTTTCCACTATAGCCTTTTTCGATATGGCCTGTATATCCGATAAGCTAAACAACTGAGATTTCACTGACTTTGCATTTATAGGGAATTCTGCATCAATAGGTAAATAGTCTGTCCATGGCAGTGCCTTTACCTGCTGAAAAAGTTCTTCAAAGGTAGTTGCTTTAAATTCCCCTATTTTTAGATATACCCTATCGGCACATCTAAGCCAAAGATTTGATTTGCAAAGGGCCTCTTCATTACCTATAAAGGTTACTTTCCCATTTTCCACAGTTACATTATCGTATCCAAGGTCTTTAATTTCCTTTGCTACAATAGACTCAATACCAAAGGTTGATGTTGCTATTATTTCGTATTTTGCCATTTTATCTCTCCTACTTTTTTTATTTTATCCTATAGTTATATTTTATATCTTTTTACGTTTCATTATATATTAATTGACAATAAAAATTAGGTAGCCTTTAGCTACCTGTTTGCTATGTACATTATACCATTTATATTATAACATTAAAGAAAGAACCTTAAATTAAATTGTATGTCTAAAGTCCTATAATCAAGTGTTTTTAAATATAAATTTGTTATATTATCTATCCTTATTTTTATTACATCACTTATTTAGAAACCATATTGAAAAATTTAGTATTGCGGCAAAGGCAACCCATAGTATATATGGAATAAATAAGTAACCAGCTATTTTATCTATTCCATAGAATTTAACGGCAGTTATAATTATTAAAACAAGTAATATTAATATTTCTATAAGTGCTATCCCCCTTAATCCCACGGTAAAGAATAAAATAGTCCATAGAAAATTAAATATTAGCTGCACTCCATACCACGTTAATGCTTCTTTTACATCATCATTTTCTTTTCTTTTCATCCAAACTCTATAACTAGCTACTCCCATCAAAGTATATAAAATAGCCCATACCGGTGCAAATATCCATCCTGGAGGTGCAAAATCTGGTTTAACTAATTCATCAAACATTGCATATGCATCTCTGGAAAAATAAGCACTTGCAAAACCTAATAATTGTGGTATTAATATAGCTATAATTAATGCTATATAATTAACTTTACCATTAACTTTAAGTATTCTCATTAGATCCCTCCTCAACTTTATACCCTATGAGAAATTATTGATAAACCTTATTCATTCCTCTTATATATAATTTGTATTCATTTACTTAAAATTTATACAAATATATAGGCTAAATATAATCAGATCTATGTTTAGAGGGATTACTAATAACTTATTTAATTTAATATCTTTAAAATCTATTTGAACTCATTAGTAAAATAAACTCTATATATGGATTTTTTTGTAGAAAAATAGTTGATTTTGTGCCTTTATCCACATAATCCACAATATATTGTGGGTAACTTTAACTCTAACTTTAATTTATATGTTTTTTAATCTAATTTAATGTTTTCAATAATATCTTTCTTATCTTTTTCTAAGTTTGTCAGTCTTTCATTATTATTCTTCAACTCATATTTAAGTTTATTAATTAAGTTTATTACATCATTTATAGTGCTAGCTACCCTCATCTTATAATCATTTATTCTTCTTTGTACTGTTAAATCAGCAAATAATCCATCAAAAAAATAATCGGCAAAGGTTAAGAAGGAGCCTATTTCTATTTCTAAGTTTATACTACTTCCTATATCCTTTAACTCTCTATGAAATCTTCTTAAATGACTTTGGGCCATGGTTATTTCATTTCTGGCTGCATTTAGTCTAGAGTGTTTTGCCATGGTTGATATCATTCCTCCACCTAATATGTCCCAAGTACCCCATGCTCCAGCTGAATCTAGATTTTCTTTAACTTTATCTAATGAATTAAGAAGAACATACCCTGCATCTATGGCTTCCTTTATTTCTTTATTTTTATCCATTATATTAGTTTCTTCATTAATTACTTTATTTAACTTTATACTTATTTCACTATTTGACTCTAATATTGACCTTTCCTTTTCTTCTAATAGTAAATTATATTCCTTTTCCACAGCTTCTAATTCATCTATCTTTCTTTTTGTTCTTGAGATATCCTTATCCAACATCTCAATCTCCTTAACATGACTATCATACTTGAGCTTTGCAGCAAGAGCTTCTTGTTTTTCCTTTTCTAAAATATCTGCTTTATCTCCAACTATGGAATGATAAAAGTTGGCAAAGGATATACCCTCTAGCTTTTCCACATCTAATTCTTCTTTTTTAAGTTTTTTATAAAGACCTTCTTTCATATTTTTTAACTCTTTTATTTGACTATTCATTTCAGCTAATTTTCTCTCTAATCTACTTTTTTCAGCTAATTTAATCTTTATAGCTGAGATTCGATCATCTATATTTCCCATTTATTATTCTCCCTTCTCTTTTCTTACAACTCAATATCTTTATTTTACAATTAATTTATACCCTTTTTATAATATTTTTAGATAAATTCTGAAAATTTTAAGAAATATTTAAGACTCAGGGTAAACTGAGTCTATTTATCATATTAATAGGGCTACTAAAATAGCCACTAACATTATTGCAAATATAAATACTGCATAGATAATACTATTCATTCTATTTCTTACACCAAGTAATAACTCTGAAAAGGTAATTATCTCAGTACCTATATTCCCTTTTATAGTCTTTCCATCTATTTTTTCTAACTCTCTAATAGCACCGTCTTTAATTTCCTTAGTCTTTTTCTTTACATCTATATTCAATATATCGGGGTTCTTTATCTTTATTCCACTTAAGGATTTAATAAAATTCATAACATATGTCACCATATTTATAATCCCTCTATCTACTACATGAAAGAAAGCTGAACTGCTTTTATAAAGTAATATTCCAATGGGAATATAAAGGTCTTCCTCAAGCTTAAACCATTTCAGGGATGGATTAACATATATAGGCCTATTTCCATCTCTATTTCTAAGGAACTTTCTTATAAAACCAAAGAATATAATTGACCCATATAGCATTGATAATAAAGAACTCCTTATACTATGCCAAGTATAGAAATTGGGCTCTATGTGTCCATGGGATTGAAATATCTCCAAAGTTCCATCTAGCATATTAAGGACTAAACTAGGTTTGAGTCCTATAAATATAATTGTTCCACTTAATACAATCATAGGCACAAAGGCTCTTTTTCTTATATGCTCTTTATACTGTCCTTGGTATCTATCATCTTCCTCAATAAATACAGTAACAAATATCTTTAGAAGATATGCCACTGTAAAACTACTCCCTATAGTGAAAGCTATCTCTGCAATAGTCCACCATATATTATGATACATATGATGGGCTTCTGACAAGGCTTCATGAAGTAAAGTCTTACTTATAAATCCATTAAAACCAGGCATACCTATTATAGCAAAAAATCCTATTGTAAATAAAATCTTCAAAATCCATTTGTTACGGCCGAAACCTCTTATTTTATTAATACTAACATCATGAATAATCATATATATCTTTCCTGCACAAAGGAACAATAAAACCTTAAATATGGCATGATTAAATATATGATACAAAAGACCATATATTGCTATTGCATTGTGATCACCCAATAATCCCACAAGCCCTAAGCCCACTAATATATATCCCACTTGGCTCATACTACTATAGGCCAATATTCTCTTCATATTTCTTTGAAAGAGGGCTAAAAATCCTCCCAAAATCATATTTATGAATCCTAAAACAATTATCACAGTGGCTACAATTAAATCTCCCTTCATAATGAAAGCCGACATAATTATTATTCCGAAAATTCCTGTTTTAACTAATATGCCTGATAATATAGCACTGGCAGGGGAAGGAGCTGCTGGGTGGGCCTTTGGAAGCCATACATGAAGTGGCACAACGCTGGCCTTAACAGCAAATCCTATTATAATAAGGGCTGTTATGAGATACTTGATATTATCTAATTCCTTTACTTTATCTTGAAGTCCCGTTATATTCAAGGTCCCCGTATAATCAAATAGTAGGAATAATCCCATTAAAAGCACAAGACCACCTATTATTGCCATGGAAATATAAGACCTTCCTGCTTCATGGGCATATTCATCCTCATCATGAATTACTAATAAATAGGAGGTAAATGACATTATTTCAAAAAATGTAAATAAATTAATAA
Source organism: uncultured Eubacteriales bacterium (assembly GCA_965539935.1). Lineage (GTDB taxonomy): Bacteria > Bacillota > Clostridia > Peptostreptococcales > Caminicellaceae > CBETVX01. Next base: position 40,008 of record CBETVX010000004.1, read on the forward strand.
GATTCTCCGATAAGAATATCCCAATGGTACTCCCCAAAGTGAGCATAAAAAAGGAATAATATCTATTTCTGTTTTTATACTTTATGAGATATTGGGTTGAATACATTGTAGTTAAAAACCATACAAAGGCCGTTATCCAAAGAAATACATATCTAAAGATATCTAGCTTTAAATATAGTCCTGTACCCATAATATCTGATATATAAATCTCTATGGGTTCATGTATATATTTAAATAGCCAAGTTACTATTATAAAAACTAATCCTGTAACTATAACATTAAATATATCCCTATATCTTTCATTTCTTCTTCCTATCAACCATCCAATTAAAGATGCCATAAATGGAAGAATAAGTATTACTAATAAAAGCAATTTGGTAGTCATTTATTTACCTCCTAAACCACATCTAAAACTATCGTGTCTATAAAACTTAATACTATATTGGGAAAAAGTCCCAAAAGAACTACTATTCCTGTTAAAGTTATTATTGGAACCAACATAAATAAAGGTGCTTCCTTAGTATCCTTCTTTTTTTCATCCCCTGGAAAAAATGCTGTTATAACTATTGGGAGTAAGTACCCAGCCGTTAGTAAAGCACTAAGAAGTAGTATTATTACGAATATAGCTCTATTCTCTTTTAATCCACCTAAAGCTAAATACCATTTACTTACAAATCCATTTGTAGGGGGTATTCCAATCAATGAAACTGAAGATATGGCAAAACACCACATAGTTATAGGCATCTTTTTTCCTATACCCTTCATCTCATGGATATATTTTTTACCGGTTTTATAGTATATGGCTCCAGCACAGAAAAACAGAGTTATTTTTATAACTGCATGGTTAACTAAATGAAGTAATCCTCCTGTAAGTGAATTTTCATTTAAAAGCACTATTCCAAGTAATATATATCCCAATTGACTTACAGTGGAGTAAGCTAATCTTTTTTTCAGATTATCCTGATGAAGTGCCAACAATGACCCCATCAATATAGTAAGTATTACTAAAATACTTATATAGTAATTTCCATGTATTTTATTTATAACTTCCACACCAAATATATAATAACTTATTCTAATAAGGGCAAATATTCCAGATTTAACTACTGCCACTGCATGTAGTAATGAACTAACAGGGGTTGGTGCAACCATTGCAGCTGGTAACCATGAATGAAATGGAACCAGTGCAGCCTTAACTCCAAAACCTATAAACATAACCATATAGATTATCAGTAATAATTTATCATTGTATATTTCTATATTTTGTAATACTCCATGGGGAGTAAAGACAAAATTATTATTTAAGCTATATAATAGAATTATTCCAAGGAGAGCAAGGGTTGCCCCACCTAATGAGTATATTAAATATTTTTTGCCTACCCTTAAAGCTTCCTCACTTCCACTATGAATAACCAGTGGAAAGGTAGCTAAAGTTAAAAATTCATAAAATAGATACAGGGTAAATATGTTTCCTGCAAAGGCTATGCCCACTGTAACCCCTAGGGTAAGCATAAAATATACAAAGAATCGCTTTTCCTTCCCTTCATGTTCCATATAACTCATTGAATAAAATGTTGTAAAAATCCAAAGTATCGATGCTAACATTACAAATAAAATTCCAAGTTTATCTATCTTAAAATATATATCCAGCAAGTTATTTATTTTTATTAAATGTATTTCTTTTATCCCCTCTAAATTTATTAATAGTAGAAAAAGAAATATAAGGTTTAATATTACTGATGTTGCTATATAAATATTTCTCTTAACTTTACTACTAAACTTAGTTATCCCCATAATTATGGCTGCTATTTGAGGGAAGAATATAGGGATAATAATAAATATGTTTTTCAATTGACTTACCTCCCTATCTATTAACCAATACTATTGCCTTATCTATTACCTCAATTATTCCATTGGATGCTATACCTAAATACAATATACCTATGGCTAAAACTATAATAGGAAGTATTTTTATTATCGGCTTTTCCTTAGATTTAAACACTTTATCCTTTAGATACTCCTCTCCAAAAAATCCATTTATTACTATAGGGAAATAATAGAGGGCATTTAATAAACTACTAATAAGAATAACTATAACAAATAGACTTCTATTGGCATCTATACTTCCAATGGCAAAATTAAACTTACTTATAAATCCAGGAAATAGAGGAATACCTACCATAGAAAGGGCTCCCAATGTAAATATCCCTAAAGTGATTGGCATCTCCTTTCCTACTCCCTTCAGGTTCTTAACATATTTTTCTCCAGTTTGCTCAATAATAGTTCCTACCACTAAAAACAGCGATGACTTTACAACTGCATGGTTAATAATATGAAAAACAGCTGCAACAAGACCAAGCTTATTGCCTAAACCTATACCAAAAAAGATATATCCCATCTGAGCAACGCTAGAATATGCTATTATCCTCTTTAAATCTTTTTGCATTATGGCAAAAACTGACCCCATTATCATGCCTAAACTTCCAAGTACAAGAACTATCATAAGTATTGGAAAGCTCTTTATTATCTCATATCCAAATACCCTATAGAGTATTTTAATAAACAGTATTATATATGCTTTAAGAACCAAGGCCGAAAGTATAGCACTTGAAGTTGAAGGTGCATTTGAATGGGCATCTGGAAGCCATACATGCATTGGAAACATTGCGCTTTTAACTCCAAGTCCTGCAGTAAATAGACCTAAGGATATAAGTACACTTTTTTCATAAACTACAAAATTAGTTGCAATTTCCCTATTGATATAAGATATATTTAAATTTCCTGTTATAGAGTATATAAAGGCTATACCCATTAAAACTAACCCCGATCCAACACTACTTAGTATTAAGTATTTAAGTGCTGCTCTAATGTTTTCCTTTTTATCCTTTACTATTACTATTCCACAGGCCGCAATATTACTTATCTCTATAAAAACAAAGGCATTAAATAAATCATTAGTAAATACTATACCTAAAAGTGCACCTATTAATAGGTTTATAAGGGTATAGTAAAGGGGTATTTTAGATTTATTAAGTTCTTTATTTACACTATATACAGAGTACCATAGTATTATTGAACATATTGTAGTGAATAATATGGCCATAATAGATTCTAGGATTCCTATTTGAAGCTCTATTCCCCATGGAGAGTCATAGTGACCTACTCTGTATAATATATCTCCTTGACTATTTGCATATGTAAAAATAGCAATAGACAAAATTGAAGATATAATCATGGATATAAGTCCTATTCCCTTAACTACTTTTTCTTTTTTTACAAGTGGCATAGTAAATGCACTTATAAAAAGTATCAAAATAATTATTAATGGAAAGTTTTGAATTGTGGTCATATTAATCACCCCTCATTTTCATTATCTCATCTAATTCTATAGTTCCATATTTTTCATAAAACTTTATTGTTAAAGCCAGTGCAAAGGCTGTTATACTTACTGCTACTACAATCCCTGTAAGCATTAGGGCAGTTGGAACTGGGTTAACATATCCTTCTACTCCTTTATATGCTCCCCTTATAATTGGAGCTTCTTTATCTGCTATATATCCCTTAGCAATAAAAAATAAAAATATAGCCGTATCCATAATATTCATTCCAATAATCTTCTTTATTAAATTGTTATGTAGAAGAAGTGTGACAAAACCAACTCCAAACAATATAATAGAAGCCGTTTCAAAATAATTAGTTATTAATCCTTCCATAGTTATATTGTCCCCTCATAAAATAATGTGAAAAATACATAGACAGTTATTGCAACTACAATTCCCACTGCAATATTAAGTGGTAATATATAACCTGCTGAAAAAAGTTTACCAGGTGTTCCCAAGGGCATTTGGGGGCCATGTATATGTGCTCCTCCAGTAATAAAGCTGTAACCCTTCAATCCACCATAAAATATAAGTGACCCGCATAAAAACCTTATTATCATTTTGTAATTTAAACTTCTATTTATTTTTTCCCTACCAAAGATTATTCTGTAAAGTATTAGACTTGTTCCTATTATTGTGCCTCCAGCAAATCCTCCACCGGGAGATAAATGACCAAATATAATTACATAAAGACCAAATACTTGTATAAAGGGAATTATTATTTTTCCTATTTCAACTAATATGATATTGTTCATAATAGTCACCACCAATCATTGTCTTTTTGCTAATTATCATTTTTCTTCAGCGCTATTATTACCGCCACTACTCCTGTAAAAAGTACCGTAGCTTCTCCAAATGTATCAAAGGCTCTATAATCTAGGATTATTCCTGTTACAATATTTTGAGCCCCAGTTTCCTCTACTCCTTTTTCAATATATCTATTGGATACATAGTTATTTGCTGGATTATTTATATCTCCAAAATCAGGAAGGTCCTGTACTCCTATCAATAAAATTCCAATTAGTATTACACTAAGTGATATTGAAAGCAATTTTCTCATTTATTTTCCACCTCTAATTCTCCTTAATGTGAGAATAAATAATAAAGTTGTTATTCCTGCTCCTACTGCAGCCTCGGTAATGGCAAGGTCTGGGGCATTAAGTTGCTGCCATAGTATTGCCATAACTAAGCTATAGGCCATAAATACTATTATTGCTCCTAATAAATTCTTTATTGAAGATACTGCTATAGAGCACCCTATTAAAAATAAGAGCATAATAACACTAAAAATATTCATTTTATTTCACGTCCTTTATCTAGGGATTTATATGCTGCTTTACTTATTAGATGGGTTGCTGTGGGAGCAGTGATCCATAGAAATACTATTGCTAATATAAGCTTAATACTCGATACATTAAATCCACTATATATAGTTAAACTGATTAAACATAATATGGCCCCTAAAGTATCACATTTTGCTGCACTATGGGCACGGGTAAATATATCGGGTAGTCTTAATATACCTATTGTTCCTACTGTTAAGAAAAATAGTCCACCTATCATAGATATGAATATAAATATAATTTTCATTAATACCCTCTCCTATTTTCTATATATTTGGATATGACAATAGATGCAGTAAAACTTATAAGGGCATATACTAAAATAACATCTAAAAAGTAGGTTTCTTTTAGAATAAATGAAACAATAGATATTAAAACAACAGTTTTAGTACCTATTACATTTATGGCTATAAGTCTATCGGCAGCACTGGGTCCCTTTATTGCCCTAATAGTACAAAGTACTATTGTTAAGGATAAAAATATAGTTGAAAATACTAATAATTTTTCTACCATTCTTATTACTCCTCTATCTTCAATAATATCTGTTCAAACTTAGAATTATTTATATATTCTCCATGCTCCCTTAATAGACAATGAACAATAAATGTATTATCAATAACTTTAATAGTTAATGTTCCTGGTGTAAGGGTTATGGAATTTGCTAATATTGCCTTTAAAAAATCATCTTTAAGCTTGGTGTTGAACCTTACTACAGTAGGGGATATATCTAGATTTTTTCCAAGTACTATTTTTGCTACTTGGAAATTTGCAATAGTTATTTCTTTTAACAATAAGATTATATAAGCAAAGATATACTTGATTTTTTTAAAATTCAATAAACGTTTTCCCTTGATGTAACTAATGTTTTCTCTATTTATATAGAAAATCAATCCACTTATTAATATTCCTACACTTATATTTTGCATATTAACTTTTTCAGTTAAAATAATCCAAAATATAAATATAATCATGAAACTTATAATATATCTTAATTTTTCCTTCATGTTTACCTCCAAAAACAAAATTCCTGTTTGTATAGTGTTTTTTATAAAATAGCCCTACATTATAGATATCGCAAATTTCATGCCAATTTTTTGTGATTCCTTTTGTTTTTTATTTGGAATAGATTAAACCCTTAAAATATCAACTATATAGGTATTTTATCTTTTATATAAAAAAGGGACTGATGCATATGCAACAATCCCCTTTGATGTAATATGTCCTATTATGAAACGCTTTACATTGTCCAATGCTGTTCTAAAATGGAACAGGTGTTTTATTTTAGAACATATTCGATTTTATATTTGTATATTTTCCTATATAATGAACTTCTACTTATACCAAGGATTCTAGAAGCCAGGGCTATATTTCCATTAACTTCATTAATTGTTTTTTCTATTGCTATTTTTTCTATGTCTTCCAGTGAAAGTAACATATCACTAATCCCTAAACTCTTAGATAAATTACTAGGCTTAACATAAGAAGGTAAGTGTTTATAGGATAATACTTCATCATTTTCTACAATATTCATTATTTGTTGCATGACATTTTGAAGTTCCCTAACATTGCCAGGCCAATTATAGTTCATCATGCCCTTATAAAAGCTATTGCTAACTCCTTTTATATTTTTGCCCATTCTAACACAAAATTTATTTAGAAAATAGTCTACTAAGGGTTTTATATCTTCCTTTCTATCACGTAATGAAGGAATTTTAATTGGCATAACATTTAGTCTATAATATAAGTCCTGTCTGAAATTTCCCAGCTCAACTTCCCTTTTTAAATCCTTATGGGTTGCTGCTATAACTCTTACATCTACAGGTATTACATCATGGCCACCTATTCTTACAACTTCTCTAGTTTCTAAAACCCTAAGTAAATTGGCTTGGGTATCAAGGGGCATATCACCTATTTCATCAAGGAATATAGTTCCTCCATCGGCTAATTCAAACTTTCCTGGATGTCCACCCCTTTTTGCTCCTGTAAAAGCACCTTCTACATAACCAAACAATTCACTGGCTACTAATTCCCTAGGTATAGCACCACAGTTTAGAAAAATAAAGGGTTTATTTCTTCTTGAACTGGCATTATGGATTGATTGGGCAAATAATTCTTTTCCCGTGCCACTTTCACCACTTAACAAAATAGTAGTATCATGTTTTGATGATTTTTTTGCCATTTGTTTTGCCTTTTTTATTTGTTCACTATTTCCCAATATATCATCAAAGGTAAATCTAGCTTCTGCCCCTACTATTTTATTTATAAGGTTGTGAATAACCTTTGCTTCCTTAAATGTTATTACTATTCCTTCAAGTTTATTTATACTAGTATCCCTTATGGGTGTAAAAGTAGCTATGCAAAGAAGCTTTCTTCCCTTATTTAACTTAAAATATACTTCTTCTTCTTCATATCTCTTACCTTTTTTTATGGTTCTGAGTATTCTATCTTTGTTGTGATTATATAATATTGTATTTATATTTTTACCTAATATATCTTCTTCCTTTAAATATAATATTTTTCTAGCAAAAAGATTTATATCTGTAACTATTCCCTCTTTATTTATACATATAAGACCTTCAGATATAGATTCCATAATGGCATAAAAATGTTTATTTGCAAGTTTAAGTTGTCTATTTATCTCTTCTAATTTTAATTCATTTTCTATGGCCTCTGCAGCTGCAACAACCATCCCTAAGGTATGACTATGGACTTTTTCATTTGACCCTGTGACACTGAGTATTCCAATTATTTGTCCTTTTTCATTTCTTATGGGACAAGCCGATGAACCCCATCCATGATATTGTTTACAGTAATGCTCTCCTCCTATTACCTGTATTGGTTTTCCAGTATATAAAGCCGTTCCTATTGCATTTGTACCAATGCTTTCTTCCTTTACATTACATCCTTTATACATATTTAAATTTCCATGTTCTTTGACTAAATTCTTATCTCCCATACATTCTAGGACATATCCATCCCTATCTGTCAGTCTCACTAAAACTTCTGTACTGCCCACTACCTTATACAAACTATCCATAAAAGGTTTTGCTTTTTTTAGTAGTGGCTGAAACTCTTTATATTTTTTATTTAAATTTTCTTCATTAAGTTTTCTTTTTATATTATTTGAATAAGGGTCTATACCATAACTCCTACTACGTTCCCAAGATTTAGCAATATCATCCTTTATATATTCCCTTTTTATTATTCCATTTTCTATAAATTGTTTCCATGCTTTATATACTTTATCTTTTTTCTCAAGAACTTTATCCAATGGTATTTCACCCCTTTATCTTCTTAAATCTTTATTTGTTTTATATTACTACATAGAGCTATTTTCTTCAATTACTTTTCATGTTTTATTATCATGTATGGAAATTATTAAGTAATGATTTTTTATACTTTAATAATTTTTTCAACATCTAACTAATATATCCTTTATTGTTTTTCATTAGAAACTTATTTTTTTATGTATTTATTTTTGGGGTTGGGGAAAACTTTTTATAAGGTAAATCTTTGCTTTATATAACATTTTAGGCAGGTGATTATATTTGAATTTAAGTAATAATCTTTCTAACAATACAGTAAGTATCAATGATCCTACTGCAATAAATTATTTTGCTAATTCTTTTTTTAATTATTTAAAAAATTATTATACCGATGATTATAATGATATAATTATTTTATGTATTGGTACCGATAGATCAACTGGTGATTCCTTAGGACCTCTGACGGGCTATAAAATGCAAAAAACCTTTAAAAGGTTTAAAAATGTTCATATATATGGTACCCTTGATAATCCTGTACATGCAAAAAATTTAAAGGAAACCATTGATAAAATAAATACCATCCATGTAGATCCCTTTATTATTGCTATAGACGCTTGTCTTGGCAAGGTAGACAGAGTAGGATATATTACAGTTTCTCCAGGACCTTTAAGACCTGGAGCAGGAGTTAAAAAGAATTTGCCGGAGGTTGGTAATATTCATATAACTGGCATAGTAAATCTCAGTGGATTTATGGAATATATTGTTTTACAAAACACCAGACTTAATCTAGTTATGAATATGGCTGAAACCATCTCAGATGCTATTTATTTTGGATTATGGAAATTCCAGAAGGAAATGAGCAAAGAGCAGCTTACCATAAATTAGCTGCTCTCATACTAAAAAAATGAAGTATACCTTCTTTTTTCCAATATATCTAAAATCTCATCTAAGGTTTTATTTCTCACATCTACTAAAAGTGCTCCTTTATCCATATCTATAACATTATCAAATACATTTAAATAACTTAAGGAACTATCCTTACTATCATATAATATGGCATCTACATCACCATCATAGGAACTATTTACTAAATTATACCCCATCATCTCTAATTGATTTCTCATATTTTTTGATATATTATCAACAGCTATAGTTTTTCCCATAAAATTAGCACCTCCTAGAGTTATTTTCTCTAAGAAATGCCATAAATATTCTTAGTATTTTATTTCATGCTAATTATTTTACTTGTATATTTAATCCTAAATACAGCCTGTATATTTCTACCCTCTACTTACCCCTATAACCTTTCACATGAAACTATATTTCCTTACATATTTTTTCTAAAGCCGCAACAGCAATATCAATATCTTCTTTAGTATTAAAATACCCAATACTAAACCTTACAGTTCCTTGTTCAAAGGTTCCAATTGTCTTATGGGCTAGGGGAGCGCAGTGTAAACCTGATCTTACGGCAATATCAAAGGCCTTATCCAAAACATAGCTAACTTCTGAAGAATCCACATCTCCCACATTTAATGATATAACGGCAGCTTGTTTTTTTGCATCATTAGGACCATAAACCCTTATCTTATCTAAATAAGATAATTTATTTAACATATAATCCGTAAGCATTTCTTCATGCTCTCTTATTCTATCTATTCCAGTATCTAAAATAAATCTAATTCCTTCTCCTAATCCTGCAATACCTGGAGTATTAGGAGTTCCGCTTTCATATCTATCTGGAATAATTTCCGGTTGATATAGGGATTCAGATTTACTACCAGTCCCACCTTCCTTCATTTGTCTAAGAACTAACCCTTCTCTTATATATAATCCACCTGTCCCTTGGGGGCCTAAAAGTCCCTTATGGCCAGGAAAAGCCAATAAATCTATATTCATATTTTTTACATCTATATCATAAACCCCTGCTGTTTGAGCAGCATCCACTAAAAAAATCAAACCACATTTCTTAGCTATTTTCCCTATTTCTTCTATTGGCATAATTGTTCCAGTTACATTAGAAGCATGGGTCATTACAATCATTTTAGTATTTTCTTTAATTTCCTTTTCAATCAAATCAACATCTAAAATGCCCTCTTCATTACATTGTACTATAGTATGTTCTACTCCTATTTTTTCTAAAGTAACTATAGGTCTAATTACAGAGTTATGCTCCATACTGGTGGTTATAACATGATCTCCCTTTTCTAAGATTCCCTTTATGGCAAGATTTAGGGAATCTGTTGCATTACTAGTGAAAATTACATTCATAGGATTATCTATATTGAATAATCTACAAATTAATTCCCTAGTTTCATAAATTAATCTTCCTGCTTTTAAAGCTAATTTATGCCCTGCTCTACCGGGATTAGCTCCATACTCTCTAAAACATTTATCCACTGATCTATATACTGATTCAGGTTTTGGAAAAGTGGTTGCTGCATTATCTAAATATAGCACGCTATCACATCCTTACTATTGGTTAATATATTATATGCTCCTTATTTACTAAAGGTTTATAATGCCTTCAAACACTATTACGGCTTCCCCTCCAACTTTAATTTTTATTTTTTCTTCCCTTTCAACTAATATATTAATATAGCTTGGTCTTTCCATATATTGTCCTTGTTTGATAGTTATTTCTAATCTATTGTCAGTAAAATCTAATAAATTATTATCAATAATATAAGCCGAAAGGGCTCCATTAGCTGTTCCAGTGGCAGATTCTTCATCTATTCCATAGGCAGGAGCAAAATTTCTACAATAAATACTGTCTTTATCACCAGGTTTCATAGTAAATGCATGAATACCAACAACAGCCTTGTCACTACTATATTGACTAATTCTTTTAAAATCCGGTTTCATCTTACTTAAAATATCTTCACTTTTAATTGGTACAATAATATCAGATAGACCTGTACTATATGTCATAGGCAAAACTTCCTTAGTATTTATACCAATATTTTCAGCCTCTATCCCTAATATGCTGGCAATTTCCCGTACATTATAAAAAGTATCTAATTTTTGAGGAGAACTTTGAGTCATCATTATTTTATATACTTTTTTATTTTTAAAAAATATATCTACAGGCAGAATTCCTGCTAAAGTCTTCTGTTCTACTCTAACAATATCATCCAAGGGTTTTATTATACCTTTAGATGCCATTAGGTAAAATGTGGCTATAGTAGCATGTCCACATAGTTCTACTTCTTCTAAGGGAGTAAAAAACTTTACTTCATAATCATATTCATCACTTGATGATTTAAAAACAAAGGCAGTTTCCGAAAGGTTCATTTCTCTAGCTATTTTTTGCATTTGATTTTTTGTAAGCCCATCAGCATCTAAAACTACTGCGGCGGGATTACCTCCAAAGATTTCATTAGTAAATGCATCCACTTGAAAAATCCTTCTTCCCATATAATACCCCCATGTTTTTTCATTTATTATCTAAATACTATATGCCTTTCAATTTTTAATATAACAATCTATTCTATGATACTATCTTCCCATTATACAGACATGATTTTCGTTTCACGTGAAACACTAGTTGCTTTTTAATAGTTCAATAATTCTATCTAAATCTTCATCACTATAATACTCTATTTCAATTCTGCCTTTCTTCTTTCCCTTTACAATATTAACCTTAGTTCCTAATATTTCTTTTAAGGACTCTTCTAAATATATTAAATTGCTATCTTTATAATCTTTCTTTCTTTTTTCTATGGTCTTTTTAATAAGTCTAGCAACAAGTTTTTCTGTTTCACGAACACTTAGGTTCTCGTCAATTATTTTTAAAGCAATTTCTTTTTGAAGTTTTAAGTCTTCGATTCTAAGTAAGGCTCTACCATGGCCCCCAGAAATAGTTCCATCAATAATAAGTTCCTTTACCTGTTCACCTAAATTTAGTAATCTAAGGGTATTGGCAATATAGGATCTACTTTTTCCTACTATTTTTCCAATTCTATCTTGAGTTAAATTAAAATCTTCTATCAATCTTTTATAAGCCAAAGCTTCTTCTATATCGTTTAAATCTTCTCTTTGTAAATTTTCAATTAAGGAAATTTCAAGCAACTTCTCATCATTTAGGTCTTTAATAACACAGGGTATTTCCTTTAAATCTAAATTTTTAGCTGCTCTCCATCTTCTCTCTCCAGCAACTATTTCATAACCATTTTTTGTATTTCTAATAACTATTGGTTGAACAACTCCATGTTCTTTTATGGATTGTTCCAAGGTTTTAATTTTATCTTTGTCAAAATATTTTCTTGGTTGATTTTTATTTGGTTTGATTTTATTAATATCTATTAGGTTTATCTTTTTATCATTAATATTCTTATTTGTTTTATTTTCTTCAGTAGCTTGGGGTATTAGTGCATTTAAACCCTTTCCAAGACCTCTTTTTGCCTTAGCCAATTATATCACTTCCTCTTCTAACTCTAAAAATTCTTCTGCAAGTTCACTATATGCCTCAGCTCCCTTTGATTTTGGATCATATTCTATAATGGGTAATCCATGACTTGGAGCTTCAGCAAGTCTAACGTTTCTAGGAATTATTGTAGTATATACCTTTCCCCTAAAAAACTTTTTAACTTCATCAACTACTTGTATGGAAAGATTAGTTCTGCCATCAAACATACTTAATACTACACCTTGTATTTCAAGATTAGGATTTAGATTTTGTTGAACTAATCCTATTGTATTCATAAGTTGGCTTACCCCCTCTAAAGCATAATACTCGCATTGAATAGGAATAAGCACACTATCAACTGCAGTCAAAGAATTAATAGTTAGTAATCCAAGGGAAGGTGGACAATCTACAAAAATATAGTCATACTCATCTTTAATAAGTTCAATTGATTCCTTTAATCTTTGTTCTCTATTTGTAAGATTAGTTAATTCTATTTCTGCACCTGCTAACTGTACATTAGATGATATTATATCTATATTTTTAAAATCTGTTTTAATTATACATTTCTTTATGTCCTCATTATTAATCAAAATATCATAAATATTGTACTCTACACTATTTTTATCTACTCCAAATCCGCTTGTTGTATTTCCTTGTGGGTCTATATCAATAATTAGTACCTTTCTTCCCTTTGCAGCAATACATGAACTTAGATTTACATTGGTAGTTGTCTTTCCAACTCCGCCTTTTTGATTAAATAATGCAATGGCTTTTCCCACTTTGATCACTCCCTTAAGCATATAATTATATACTTTCTTCTCTTCACTAATTATTCCTTCAAGAACTAATTATTTTTTTGTTAAAATCTAATTTTTTGAATACCTTTACTACATATTTTCAATATTCAATAATAAAAATAATATAGTAGCTTTTTCTTGTCTATCTATGATAAAATCAAAATCAGACAGGTAGTTCTTAAATATATATAGTTAAATCTCAGGAGGATTTTTATGTGGAAAATAATTCTAACTTCTTTTTGGATGGTTTTTTTAGCTGAATTAGGGGATAAAACACAGCTTCAAACTATGCTTTTAGCTACACAGACTGATTCTATATGGGGTGTTTTTATTGGTGCCTCCTTAGCCCTTATACTAAGTGCCCTTTTAGGAGTATTAGCTGGAACTTTTTTAACAAAATATATCCCTCCAAGCTATTTAAAGCTTGCTGCTGGAAGTGCTTTTATTATCATTGGAGTACTTACTCTTATAGGAAAGGTATAAAAGTTCATCATAACGATAGCTTTAATTACATAAATAAAAGTCGTAGCTTAAACTACGACTTTATTGATTCTTAGGTATTTTAACGACTACTTCTATGAATTCTCCCTTATCAACCTGATTGTATTCTGCCTTGAGTCCAGTATTTCTAATGGCATCATATGCATTTTTTAGGGTATTAAGATATATTCTAAAATTAAATGCACTTTTGATACTTTGTCTATTTTTAGGTTGATTCTCTATAGATAGAAGTTCTAGTTTATCCTTTATAAGTTTTTCAGTTTGTTTTACGTTTAATCCCCTTTTAATAACCGTATCTAAAATCTCTAACCTCATTTTTTCATCTGGTAATTTCAATAGGGCCCTTGCATGTCTTTCAGTAAGATTATTTTTAGATAAAAGCGTCTTTACTCTATCGGATAATTTAAGTATTCTAAGTTTGTTGGCTACGGTTGATTGGCTTTTTCCTACCTTCTCAGCAAGTTCTTGTTGAGTAAAACCATGTTCTGCAATGAGCTTATGGTACCCTTCAGCCTCTTCTATGAAAGTAAGATCTTCCCTTTGCAAATTCTCAATCAGTGCAACCACAGCTGAATCTTCATCATTCATTTTTACTATAATTGCAGGTATATACTCTAATCCGGCCATTTTAGAAGCTCTTAATCTTCTTTCTCCTGCAACCAATTCATAGAAATCATCACTTTTTTTCCTAACGCTTATAGGCTGTATTACACCGTAAGACTTAATGGATGAACTAAGTTCTTCTAAGCTTTCTTTAGTAAATTCTTTTCTAGGTTGATGAGGATTCGGAAATACTTCATCCACAGATACATATATAACCTTATTACTTAAACTTACATTTTCCATTATTCATGTCCCCTTACAAAAACAGCATTATTATAGACTATTATTCGTCAAAAATATGTTACTTCCTGCTTATTTTTTGAAAAACATGAATATTTCTGTGATAAAGTTATATTAAACTATGGGTTTTTTTGCAGGTATACCAGACCTTCTAGGATATTTGTCTGGAGTTGCTTTTACCTTTTCAATAATAATTAAACTATGATTTATATCAGTAAAGGGAAGATTTATACTTATATTATCAACTATTTTGCCTCCTAAAGTTTTTATGGCATTATTGGACTTAGATACCTCATCATCAACTGTAGGTCCTTTTTGAGCTATGAAAAAACCACCTTTTCTAATAAAGGGAAGACAATATTCACTAAGGACCTTTAAATCTGCCACAGCCCTAGCAGTGGCGATATCGAATTTCTCTCTATAGTCTTTATTTTTTCCATAATCTTCTGCCCTACCATGAATAAGTTCTACATTTGAAAGATTACATTCTTTACATACTATATCAAGATAATTAATCCTTTTTTTAAGGGAATCTAATAATGTTAAATTAAGTCCTTCATAATAAATTTTAAGTGGAATTCCTGGAAAACCAGCACCAGTTCCTACATCTATTATTTTAGAATCTTGCCTTATAACACCGGATAATATACAGGTAAGGGAATCTAAAAAATGTTTTATCATTATTTCCTTTTCCTCTGTTATTCCAGTAAGATTAATCTTATTGTTCCATTCAATTAATATATCTTTAAATTTAAAAAATTTATCTAAAATTAAATCATCAATTTCTAATCCTAACTCTTTACCACCATTAATAAGAATTTCTCTACTATTCATTATCAGGCCCACCTTTTCTACGTTGCTGTTCTAAGTAAACCAATAATACAGATATATCTGCCGGTGAAACTCCAGATATTCTAGAAGCTTGTCCAACAGATAGAGGTTTTATCTTATCAAGTTTCTCTCTGGCCTCGAGTCTTAGACCCTCTATTTTACTATAATCTATACTTGGATATAATCTTTTCTTCTCTAATTTTTTAAACTGATCTATTTGTCTTAATTGTTTACTTATATATCCTTCATATTTTATTTGAATCTCGCATTGAATTGCAATATCTCTTCTAACCTCAGGTCTTTTACTATCTATTTCACCTAATAATTCATAGGTCATTTCTGGCCTTTTTAAAAGATCAAATAAAGATATGCTACTTTTTATTTTTGCACTATTATATCTTTCAAGGAAATCATTGGCATCATTTGGTTTTATATTAGTTTTCTTCAATCTGTCCATTTCTTCTTCTATTAATTTCTTTCTTTCTTGGAATCTTCTATATCTTTCCTCTGTTACAAGTCCTATCTGATAACCCTTTTCAGTTAATCTTAGATCAGCATTATCTTGTCTCAATACCAGTCTATATTCAGCCCTTGAAGTCATCATCCTATAGGGTTCATTTGTACCCTTAGTAACTAAATCATCTATTAAAACCCCTATGTAGGCTTCAGATCTGTCCAGTATAAATGGGTCGGCTCCCTTTATCTTTAGGACTGCGTTAATTCCTGCCATAAGACCTTGGGCAGCAGCTTCTTCGTATCCTGATGTTCCATTAAATTGACCGCAGGAAAATAGATATTCAATATCTTTAGATTCTAAAGTAAGTTTTAGTTGAGTAGGATCTACACAATCATATTCAATGGCATAGGCTGGTCTCATAATTTTAACCTCTTGTAAACCGGGAATAGTTCTTAAAAATTGTATCTGTACATCCTCTGGAAGACTAGTTGACATTCCTTGAACATACATTTCCATCGTGTCTAAACCCTCAGGTTCAATAAAAAGTTGATGTCTATTTTTATCAGCAAATCTTACTATTTTATCTTCAATAGATGGGCAATATCTTGGACCAGTACCTTCTATCTTTCCACCATACATGGCAGATCTATGAAGATTTTTATAGATAACTCTATGGGTTTCTCCATTAGTATAAGTAAGCCAGCAAGACTCTTGTTCCTTATATAAGTCATCATTCATAAAGGAAAAAGGAACTACTATTTCATCCCCTTTTTGTTCATCCATTTGACTAAAATCTAGGGTTTGTCTATCTACCCTAGCTGGAGTTCCTGTTTTAAACCTTCTCATTTTCAATCCAAGGTCTTTTAAATGTTTAGTTAACTCCATTGAAGGGGCTAGTCCATTTGGACCACTATGATAACTTGTTTGACCGATAAAAATCTTACCTCCTAAATATGTTCCCGTTGCTAATATTGTGGCCTTTGATCTATATATAGCTCCCTGTCTTAATATTACTCCTTTTGCTTTACCATCCTCAACTATAAGTTCAACCACTTCACCTTGCTTTATATCTAGATTTACTTCCTTCTCTAGGGTTTTTTTCATTTCAATATGATATTGTCTTTTATCTGCTTGTGCCCTTAAAGAATGTACAGCTGGTCCCTTAGCAGTATTTAGCATTCTACTTTGGATGAAGGTCTTATCAATATTAATTCCCATTTCTCCACCTAATGCATCTATCTCCCTAACTAAATGTCCCTTTGCAACTCCACCTATAGATGGATTACAGGGCATCATAGCTATAGAATCTAGATTAATGGATAATAACAGGGTTTTCATACCCATCCTAGCAGATGCCAATGCAGCTTCACAACCAGCATGTCCAGCTCCAATAACAATAACATCATAAGTACCTGCTTCAAAACGTTCTGACATCTATCTATACCTCCAACTAAAAAAATTCAATTTATTTTCCTAAACAGAAGTTAGAAAATATTTTATCTATAACATCTTCTTCAATAGTATCTCCTGTTATTTCTCCTAAAAACTCACCACAATCATTTAAATCTACAGAAATAACATCAAAGAACATCTTCATATTTATTGCTTCTATTGCTTCTTCTATACTTTTCAGTGCCTTTTCAAGGGCATGTTTATGCCTCACATTAGTTACATAGGATGTATCCTTTGCTTTAACTTCTCCGCCATATACCATATTTACTATTTCATTTTCAAGTTCTTCAATACCCTTTTCCTCTTCAATAGATGTTTCAATGACCTTCTTATTGGGAAGTATTTCTTTTATTTCTTCTATACTAATTCTTTTTGGTAAATCTATTTTGTTTACTAATACAATAGCCTCTTTGTTTTTAACATAGTTCATAATTTCTTTATCTTCATTAGTTAATTTACTAGAAGCATCGAGCATTAATATTACTAAATCAGCTTTATTAAATGATTCTTTACTTCTCTGTACCCCTATTCTTTCTACTACATCATCGGTTTCCCTTATACCAGCAGTATCTATTATCCTAACAGGTATTCCCTTTACACTAACAAACTCTTCTATAACATCCCTAGTGGTTCCAGGTATATCTGTAACTATAGCCCTTGATTCCTTTAAAAGTGCATTAAGTAGTGAAGATTTCCCAACATTAGGCTTACCCACTATAACTACTTTAAGTCCTTCTCTAATTATTTTACCTGTATTTGAAGTATCAAGGAGTCTTTTAATTTTTTCTCTAATTGCTTTAGACTGGGATAAAAGCTCTGGATACGTAATTTCTTCAATATCTTCTTCAGTATAATCTATACTTACTTGAAGATGGGCCAATACTTCAAGTATGTTCTCTCTAATATCTTGAACCCTATTAGAAAGACTTCCATCAAGTTGACCTAAAGCCACATCAAACCCCTTATCAGTTTTAGCACTTATAAGGTCCATTACAGCCTCAGCTTGAGCTAAATCTATACGGCCATTTAAAAAAGCTCTTTTAGTAAATTCTCCAGGTTCTGCTGCCCTTGCTCCATTTCTTAATATCAACTCTAATATATTTCTAATAGGTATCATACCACCATGACAATTTATTTCAACTACATCCTCCCTGGTATATGTATAGGGAGCCTTCATATAGACAGCTAAAACTTCATCTATAACTTTTTTATCATCTTTAATTACATGACCATATACTAGTCTTCTTTGGGGATACTCTTTAATACTATTCTTTTTTTTAGGTAAAAATATTTTATCAAGTATATCTAAAGCCTGGGGTCCACTCATCCTAATTATACTAATACCAGCTTCTCCCGGTGCTGTAGCAATTGAAGCTATAGTATCATCTATCATATAAAACACCTCACTATAAAGTTGTATAATACTAAGAACATATTTTTATTATTCCAATTTTAACATAAAACAATAACAAAACCCAGTATAAATACTGGGTTTAAACAACTTATCTTTTTAAGAATATAACTACCTTTCTATAGGGCTCTTCTCCTTCACTTCTAGTTCCTACATACCTATTACTTTGTAGAGTAGAATGAATTATTCTTCTCTCATAAGGGTTCATTGGCTCAAGCACGATTTCTTTTTTATACTTTCTAACTTTATAAGCTAATTTATTAGCTAATTTTCTAAGGGTTTCCTCTCTTTTACTTCTATACTTTTCTGTATCAAGGATTACTCTTATATATTCATCTTCCCCATTATTAATAACTAAACTTACTAAGTATTGTAATGAATCTAAGGTCTGTCCTCTTCGTCCTATAAGTATGGCAGAATCTTTACTAAAAATTTCTATGTACAGATCATTACCTTTAAGATTTACGTCAAGTCTGGCTGTAATTCCCATATTGTCCAATATTTCTTTTAAAAACTTGGAAGCCTTTTCTTCAGGGTCATCCTTTAACGTTACTCTAACTTTAGCCTGCTTACCTCCAAAAATCCCAAATAAACCCTTAGTAGGCTCTTCAAGTATTTCAATCTTAACCCTATCTCTAGTTGTCCCAAGATCAATTAAAGCACTACTTACAGCTTCAGCTATAGTTCTATCAATTTTTTCAACAGATTTCATATTAGTTTGACTCCTCCTTAAGATTATCGCCCCTCGTTAAGAAATACTGTTGAGCCATTTGGAATAGATTACTTATTACCCAGTAAAGTGTTAAACCTGCTGGGAAACTTCTTCCCCACCATAAAATCATTATAGGAAAAACTAAATTCATAGTTTTTAGAGACTGATTTTGCTGTGTTCCTTTATTTGCACTATTCATAGATATATACGTAGTGGCTGCAGCAATAATAGGTAGTATTATTGGATCTGGATCCATAAGATTTGGTAACCATAAAAAAGAAGCGTTCATTGCTTTTTCTAATAACTCAGGATTATTTGGGAAAACATAGGTTGCTGGTTCCCTTAAGGCCCTAAATAATCCAAATATAATAGGAAGTTGAATAAGTAAAGGTAAACATCCGCTTAAAGGATTAATTTTATGTTCTTTATAGAGCTCCATAGTTTTTATATTCATTTTTTCTTTATCATTTTTATATTTTTCTTGAATTTCTTTCATTTTAGGTTGAAGTTCTTGCATTTTTTTAGTAGATTTAAGTTGATTTACAGTTAAAGGTAATAAAATTAATTTCACTATTATAGTAAAAAGTATAATAGATATAGCATAGTTATTAACTAATCCATAAATAAAAGACAACAATGATCCTAAAGTACTAGTTATCAAATTTTTACCCCCTATCACTAAGTCTTCCTTAGTTTTATTATCCGTTATCAATAAAAATTTATTCTAAAGGGTCATATCCACCAGGATGAAAGGGATGACATCTTAATATTCTTAATATTGATAGTTTAACTCCTTTTAAAGGTCCATATTTTTCTATAGCTTCTAATGCATATTGGGAACATGTAGGATAAAATCTACAGCAGCTTTTCTTTAGGGGAGAAATATACTTTCTATATCCCTTTATCATAAAAATCAGAAATTTCTTCACAATAACACCCTACTTTGTATTCATAATACCTGCTCTTTTCATAGCCTTTTTAACTGATTCTTCAACCTCCCAAAAAGAAGCATCTTTAATTGCAGCTCTAGCAATAAAAACTATATCGTATCCTTTTTTTACATCATTATTTTTTCTAAAACTTTCCTTCATTAATCGCCTAGCCCTATTTCTAATTACGCTTTTTCCTACTTTCTTACTTGCAGTAAAACCTACTCTAGTAAAATCCTCATTATTCTTGCAAGCATATATTACTACATACTTATGGGCGAAGGAGCGTCCCCTTTTATAAACCTTTATAAAATCAACATTTTTTCTTAGTCTAATTATCTCTGACATAGGATGACTCTTCCTCCAATAAATCTCCTTAATTGCAGAAAAAGGCCACTTTTAGCGGCCTTAATAAGACAATCTCTTTCTACCTTTTCTTCTACGTCTCTTTAAAACATTTCTACCTGACTTAGTTTTCATTCTTTTTCTAAAACCATGTTCTTTCTTTCTTTGTCTCTTCTTAGGCTGATAAGTTCTTTTCAATCAAAACACCTCCTCCAATGAATCCAGTATCTTTATATCAATATCTTATTATCATTTTCACAAAGTCTGCTAAATAATTATACCTTTATATGTCTTTTATGTCAAGGTATTTCTATACTTCTAATTTCTTAAATTGCAATGCTTATTTAGTGAAAATAAATACTGTGTACAAAAGATATCAACAGAAAATATAATTGTGGATAATTTTTTTATTTGATTGAAAACAAATTATATATTTGATATGATAAATTAAAAGCTGTTAATAAGTGGATAACTATTAAACAAGGTGTTATTTATACACAATCTGTGGATAAAACTGTGTATAACTTAAAGTTATTTAACAAATTCCTACTGAAATCCTCATTTTACTTAATTATATCTGTTTATAAATTTACATTAGCATTTGTGTATACTGTTAATTTTTTAATTACTTTTTCGTGTTATCTTAAAATATCCACAAAAAAAATTTTTTTGATTTTTTATTTTATATTATTAAACTTTGTATATATTATTAACAATTTATGTGGATTTATTGTTAATAATTGAAAAAATATATAGATTCGGGAGGAAAATATATGTCTATTAACCTGCCAGAAGTTTGGGACAAAACATTAAACCTAATAAAAACAGAATTATCAGAGGTTAGTTATAATACCTGGTTAAAATGTCTAGATCCTATAGTTATAAAGGGTAATACTATTTTTCTTGGAGTTCCAAATGAATTTAATAAAGGAATAATAGAAACAAGATATCTTTCCTTAATAAAAAATGGTATAAAACAAATAACTAATAGGGATTTTAATTTTGAACTCATAGTTCCAGGAAATGAAAAATTTAGTAATCTAACTAGTAATGACGAAGTCAAAGATACTAATCATTTTGAAGCTCCAAATCTAAATCCTAAATACGTATTTGATACATTTGTAATAGGTAATAGTAATAGATTTGCCCATGCCGCTTGTCTAGCAGTTGCAGAGACCCCTGCCAAAGCCTATAATCCTCTATTTATATATGGTGGCGTTGGACTTGGTAAAACCCACTTAATGCACGCTATCGGCCATTATATTTTAAATCAAAATCCTAATACTAAGGTGGTATATGTTACTTCAGAAAAATTTACAAATGAGCTAATTAACTCTATAAAAGACGATAAAAATGTAGAATTTAGAAATAAATATAGAACAGTTGATGTACTTCTTATAGATGATATTCAGTTTATAGCTGGTAAGGAAAGAACACAGGAAGAATTTTTCCATACATTTAACACACTATATGAAGCTAATAAACAGTTAATCATATCAAGCGATAGACCTCCAAAGGAAATACCTACATTAGAAGATAGATTAAGATCTAGATTTGAATGGGGCCTAATAACAGACATACAAGCTCCTGACTTTGAAACTAGAATAGCAATACTTCGAAAAAAAGCAGAAATGGAAAATATGAATATAAATAATGAAGTATTACATTTTATAGCTAAAAAAATCAAATCTAATATTAGGGAATTAGAAGGAGCTTTAATTAGAATAGCTGCATATTCATCCCTAACTAATAAAGAAATAACTGTAGATTTAGCAAATGAAGCTTTAAAGGATATTATTTCTTCATCTAAACCAAAACAAATAACTGTTCCATATATAAAAGACGTAGTAGCTCAACATTATAATATAAAAGTAGAAGACCTTGATTCTAAAAGAAGAACTAGATCTATTACTTATCCTAGACAAATAGCAATGTATCTTTCAAGGGAACTTACAGACCTTTCTTTACCAAAAATAGGTGAAGAATTTGGTGGCAGGGACCATACTACAGTAATTCATGCTTACGATAAGATTAGTCAAGATATAAAATCTAACAATGATTTTAAGATAAGAATCGAAAAGATTATTAAAGAAATACAAGGAGAATAATCAACATATTTTTGTTTATAAATCCTTAATAAAATGTGAATAAAAATAGAATAATTATTTTCTATTTTTTTGTGGATAAAATTCATAGTTAATCACTTTTATTAACATATATATCTACAGCCATAAACAATGATATTTCACTAATATTTTGCCTTATCCACATATTAACCGTGCCTACTACTATTACTACTTTAATTATATATTTTATTTATTTTAAAATATCATCCCTCAAAAAGGAGGTTATCCACAATGAAAATCATTTGTTCTCAAAAAAATTTATCTAATGCAGTAAATATTGTTCAAAAAGCTGTTTCTACAAAAACTACTTTACCTATATTAAAAGGTATATTACTTGAAGCCAAAAATGGGAACTTAAAATTAGTTGGTAATGATTTAGATATAGGTATTGAAAATCACTTTAAAACCGATGTAATTAGAGAAGGATCTATAGTAATATCATCTAAAATATTTACAGATATTGTACGTAAACTTCCAAGCGCAGATATAGAAATAGAAGTTGATGATGATAATAATGTTTATATAAGATGTGAAAATTCTGATTTTAAATTAGTGGGGCAGCCAGCAGAAGAATTTCCAGATCTTCCCTATGTAGAGGAATATAATACCTATAGCATAGATCAAGATCTTCTTAGAAATATGATAAGACAAACTATATTTGCAGCATCTCAAGATGAAACAAGACCTATATTAACTGGTTCTTTAATTGAGATAGTAAATAATGAAATATCCATGGTGGCCATAGATGGATATAGATTAGCACTTAGAAAGGCATATATAGATAGTAGTGTTGATAATAAGGCTGTAATTCCAAGTAAAACCTTAAGTGAAGTTAATAGAATCCTTGGAAATGAATCTGAAGGAACTATTAATATTTCATTTACTGATAAACATATACTATTTAGTTTAGATGAAACTAAAATAGTATCTAGATTACTTGAAGGAGAGTTTATTAATTATAAACAGATAATACCTAGAGAAAATGAATCAAAAGCTAAAGTAAAAACTAAGGATTTTTTAGATAGTATAGAAAGAGCTTCACTACTAGCAAAAGAAGGAAAAAATAATTTAATTAAATTGTCTATTAAAGATGATATTATGAGTATAAGTTCTAATGTAGAAATTGGTAGTGTTAAAGAAGATGTTAGAATAGAACTTGAAGGTAATGATTTAGATATAGGTTTTAACTCTAAATATTTGATTGAAGCACTTAAAGTTATTGATAGTGAGGAAATTGATATGGAGTTTACCACAAGTGTAAGTCCATGTGTTATAAGACCTTCCGATAATGACAATTATACCTATTTAGTACTACCAGTTAGATTATCAAAATAAGGAATATAAAAAATAGTCCTTTCTAGGGAGAGGACTATTTTTTTATCTAAATGGTAAAAATCTAAATAAAGTGTTAATATTAACTTAGGAAATAAATAGGGAGGTAAGTTTCGTGGAAAATATTTATATAAATACTGAATATATAAAATTAGACCAGTTATTAAAATACGCCAATATAGTAAGTACAGGTGGAGAAGCCAAAATAATAATACAAGATGGAGAAGTTAAGCTTAATGATGAAGTGGTTCTTCAGAGAGGAAAGAAGATAAGAGATGGAGATATAATTGAGGTGAGAAATAAAAAATTACAGATAAAGAAGAAGTGATTTAATATACTCATTTAATATATATCTAAAATTTGATATAATAAAAAAATGGGTTAATTATACTAATTTTAAAATTTCTGAGGTGCTATTAGTGTATATTGATAATTTGAAGCTCATAAATTTCAGGAATTATAATGAATTGGAGCTAAAATTACACGATAAGTTAAATATATTTATTGGTAATAATGCCCAAGGAAAAACTAATATAATAGAATCAATTTATCTAACAGGATTTGGAAAATCCTTTAGAACTAATAAAGATAAAGATTTAATTAAAATAGATAGACAAAAGGCCTATGTAAAAATACAAGGAAAAAAAAGATATGGGGATATATCAATTGAATTTAGAATTTGGAATAATAAAAAGAAAGAAATAAAAGTCAATGGAATGAGTATAACTAAGCTTTCAGATATATTAGGAAATATAAATGTGGTGGTTTTCTCACCAGAAGACTTAAAACTTATTAAAGAAGGTCCTTCCGAAAGAAGAAGATTTATAGATAGAGAAATTTCCCATATAAATAAAAGATACTATCATAATCTAATCTCTTATAATAAGGTTCTTTACCAAAGAAATAATTTACTAAAAAAAATAGCTTACAATAGAAAATACATTCAAACCATAGATATATGGGATGAAAAACTCATGGAATATGGTATTGAAGTGATATTAAAAAGAAGAACATTTATAAACAAAATAAATTCCCTTAGTAGATTAATGCATAGAAAGATAACAAATGGAAAAGAAGAACTTGAAGTTCGATATCTAGATAATTTAAAACTTGAAAATAAAGATGACCGTAATGAAATCCATAATAAATATAAGAAAAAACTACAAGAAAAACTTGAAAAGGATATTGAAAGAGGTTATACATCTATAGGCCCCCACAAAGACGATCTTGGACTTTATGTAAATGATAGGGATATAAGGATCTTTGGGTCTCAAGGTCAACAAAGAACTACAGCCTTGTCCCTAAAATTATCAGAGATAGAAATTGCAAAGGGAGAAACGGGAGAGTATCCAATACTCTTACTTGATGATGTGATGTCAGAGCTTGATATAGATAGACAAAAACTCTTAATACAAAGTTTAAGAAATGTACAAACTTTCATAACGACAACAGATATTCCAGATGCAATGATGTCTTTAGTTAAAGAAGGTTATATTTTTAATATATCTAATGGAAAGGTTACAAAGGCAGGAGGTAATTAGATGGCAGAAAGAATAAGTGGAGAATATAATGCCCAGCAAATACAAGTACTAGAAGGTCTTGAACCTGTTAGAAAAAGACCAGGTATGTATATCGGTTCTACTGGCCCAAAGGGATTACATCATCTAGTGGAAGAAATAGTTGATAATAGTATAGATGAAGCTTTAGCAGGATATTGTGAAAATATCCATATTGTTATCCATAAGGATAATTCAATAAGTGTATCAGATGATGGAAGAGGTATGCCTGTAGATGAACATCCCAAGATAAAAAAACCAGCAGTAGAAGTTATACATACTGTACTTCACGCCGGTGGTAAATTTGGCGGTGGAGGATATAAGGTATCTGGAGGACTTCATGGTGTAGGTGCTTCAGTTGTTAATGCACTATCTGAGTGGTTTGAAGTAGAAGTTAAGAGAAATGGAAAGGTATATAGGCAGAGATACGAAAGAGGAAAAACAGTAACAGAACTTAAGGTAATAGGGGAAACCAATAAAACTGGTTCAAAAAGTACATTTAAGCCTGATGCAGAAATATTTGAAGAAACAGTATTTAAATTTGAAACATTAGAACATAGATTAAGAGAACTAGCCTTTTTAAACAAAGGTATAAAAATAATATTAGAAGATGAAAGAGAAGATAAGGAGAAAAAAGTAGTTTTCCACTATGAAGGTGGTATTAAAGAATTTGTAAAACACTTAAATAAAAATAGAGACCCAATTCATAAAATTATAATATACAATGAAGCCCAGAAGGATGGAGCAGTAGTTGAATTATCACTACAGTACACAGATGGTTATTCCGAAAATATATTTACCTTTGCAAATAATATAAATACCCATGAAGGGGGAACCCATTTAAGTGGATTTAAAAGTGCTTTAACTAGGGTCGTTAATGATTATGCAAGAAAGAATGGTTTTCTAAAGGAAAAGGATGATAATCTCCAAGGTGAGGATATAAGGGAAGGATTAACAGCTATTATATCGGTAAAAATTCAAGAACCTCAATTTGAAGGTCAAACTAAGACTAAACTGGGTAATAGTGAATTAAGGGGTATTACAGAGGCAATAACAGCTGAAACCATACAAAATTTCCTAGAGATAAATCCAAATGAAGCCAAGATAATTATAGAAAAATGTTTAAGAGCAGCAAGAGCAAGGGAAGCAGCTAGAAAGGCAAGGGAGCTTACAAGAAGAAAGGGAGCCTTAGATAACTTAACTCTTCCAGGTAAGCTGGCTGATTGTTCTGAAAGGGACCCTTCAAAGAGTGAAATCTTCTTAGTAGAGGGTGATTCTGCAGGGGGATCAGCTAAACAAGGAAGGGATAGAAATACTCAAGCTATACTTCCTTTAAGAGGTAAAATAATGAATGTTGAGAAGGCAAGCTTTGTAAAAATATTAAACTATAATGAAATAAGGGCAATGATAACTGCATTTGGTTGTGGTATTGGTGATGAATTTGATATAAGTAAACTAAGATATCATAAAATAGTTATAATGACCGATGCTGATGTAGATGGTGCTCATATTAGAACACTACTTCTTACATTCTTCTTTAGATATATGAGACCCTTAATAGAAGATGGATACGTTTATATAGCTCAGCCTCCACTTTATAAAGTGAAAAAGGGTAGAGCAGAACATTATGTATATTCCGATAGAGAATTAGAAGAATTATTAAATGAAATCGGTAGAAAGGGAGTTACCCTTCAAAGATACAAAGGTCTTGGAGAGATGAATCCTGAACAGCTTTGGGATACGACAATGGACCCAGAAAGTAGAACCATAATACAAGTAACCATAGAAGATGCAATAATGGCCGACGAAGTATTTACTACCCTTATGGGAGATAAAGTAAAGCCAAGAAGAGAATTCATAGAAGCAAATGCAAGATATGTAAGTAATCTAGATATATAAACAATAGTTTAAAAAGTCTTTCTATAATTTTGTAGAAAGACTTTTTAATTTGAAAATTTATGCTAATTTTCTAAAAAATTAATTGACAAATGAAATGAATAGTTATATTCTGTATATAGATACATTTATATATATCTATATAATTAAAAATATCATCAGCATAATAATAAAGAGTTATAAGCAATAAATCCATAGCAAAAGATTGGAAAAAATATTTATGGAGTGATTTTTATGGAAAAACAAATAGAAATATTTAAGGCACTATCAGATAAAAACAGGTTATTAATAATAGACATGCTTTCCTGTGGCGAACTATGTGGCTGCGATATTATTGAAGGACTTAATTTGACTCAGCCTACAGTATCTCATCATATGAAAGTGCTTCAGCATGCAAATTTAGTAAATTCAGTAAAAGATGGCAAATGGACAATATATACACTTAATAAAGATATATTTAAAGAAATATGTGAATTTATCAATAATATATCTTCATATAAGGATGAATGCATATGTAAAACATGTAATAATTGTTCAAATAACTGTACCAAAGTATAATTTATGGCATCACAATAAAATAATTATATCAAATTTAATTTTAGTCTCAAAGGCTAAGTATTAAGAATAGTATATGATTAAAATTAAATATAATAAAGAAAGGATGATAAAATGAAAATTCAAATTTATGACCCACCAATGTGTTGTTCTACAGGAGTTTGTGGTCCAAGTGTAGACGAAAAATTAGTAAAATTAAATGAAAATTTAGAGCATTTAAAGAAAAAATATCCAGAAGTTATAGTTGAAAGATATATGATAAATCAACAACCCCTTAAGTTCAGGGAAAACGATTCTGTGTATAATTTAATCAAAGAAAAGGGAAAGGATGTACTACCTATTACAACAGTTAATGGAAAAGTTATTAGACATAGTCAATATCCAACTTTAGAAGAAATTGAAGAAAATTTATAAGAGGTGAATGTGATGGAAACTAAATTTATACTTTTTTCTGGCAAAGGTGGTGTTGGAAAAACATCTATGGCATCCACAACTGCAGTCCATTATGCAGAGAAAGGTAAGAAGACCTTGATTGTTACAACTGACCCTGCTGCAAATTTATCTGATGTATTTGAACAAGAAATTGGACATAGAATTACTAAGATTGATGGAATAAATAATCTTTATGCTATGGAAATAGATCCTGATAAGGCCACAGATGAATATAAAGAGAGATCCCTTGCTCCTATGAGGGAATTATTTGATGAAGATTTAATTAAGGTAGCTGAAGAGCAGTTAAGTGGACCTTGTACAGAAGAAATAGCTGCCTTTGATAAATTTATAGACTTTATGGATAATGATGAGTATGAAGTTATCATTTTCGATACTGCCCCTACAGGCCATACTATTCGCCTATTAGAACTACCAGTAGATTGGAGTAAACATATAGAAGAAAGTTCAAAGGGAAGTGGGCAGACCTGTATGGGTCCTGTAGCAATAATACAAGATAGTAAGAAAAAGTATGACGATGCTATTGCTAAATTAAGGGACGCTAATAGAACTGATTTCATCTTTGTTATGCAGCCAGAAGAAACTTCATTGGCAGAGACTCAAAGGTCATCAAAGGATCTTAACGAAATAGGCATTAAAACAACAAAGGTTATTGTAAATGGTTTAATTCCAGAGGAGGAAACTGTGGTACCCTTCTTTAAAGGAAAATATAATCGTCAACAAAAAGTCCTCCTAAAAGCTAAAGAAGCCTTTAGTAAGATACCTATTAAAACTATGGAGCTATTTGATTCTGAATTAAAGGGTGTAGATATGTTTAGAAAAAGTGCAGAAAAGCTTTTTGGAGGGAGAGATAGCAATGAATAATTTTACTAATGAAATCTATCCAAAGGGTGAGAAAAGAAAAAACATATTCTTTTCAGGAAAAGGAGGGGTTGGGAAAACATCTATGGCTTGTATAACTGCTGTAGAAACAGCAAGGAAGGGATATAAAACCTTGCTTTTAACTACCGATCCTGCTGCTCATATTGGAAATGTATTAGATCAGCCTATAGACGATAAAATAACTGCTGTAAAAGGAGTAGATAATTTATATGCAGTTAAGATTGACCAAAAGAAGGCCACTGAAGAGTATAAACAGAATGTATTAAAAGATGCAGAAAAAAAATTCGACAAGGAAACAATTATGGCTATGAAGGAAGAGCTAGACTCTCCTTGTACAGAGGAAATGGCTTCTTTTCAAAAATTCATAGAATATGCCAGTTGCAATGATTATCAAGTCATAGTTGTAGATACAGCTCCTACAGGACATACCCTAAGACTGTTAGAATTACCTATGGATTGGAGTAAACAAATCCAATTAAAGGCTGGAGTATCTACAGAAATAAGTGATGAAGATAAGCTACAAAAAGAGAGATTTGATAAAGTAATTAATATGATGAAGGATAGAGAAATTACAACCTTTGCCTTTGTTATGTACCCAGAAAAAACACCAATTATTGAAGCCTATCGAGCAGCAAAGGAATTAGAGACACTTAATATTAAAACAGGGCTAGTTGTAGCTAATTTAATAATACCAGAGGAACAAGCATTAACTCCATTTTTCAAAAAGAGAAGAAATATGCAGTTAGGCTATATTGAGGAAATAAAAGAAAGATTTAAAGATTCAAAATTAATAGAAGTACCAATGTTTGGTGAAGAAATAAAAGGATTAGATATGTTAAAAGAAATTGCAAATCAAATATTTTAGTAGGTAGATATAAAAGTATACTAAAAAAGGGTCATGTGGCTATCCACACAGACCCTTTTTTAGTTATAGAACCTTTATTTTAATAATTCTTTAACTTCAGCTACAGTTGGAGTTTTACCTTCAAGTTTTACTTCTCCATTTATTACTAAAGCAGGAAGCTTACTTACTCCATATTCAAGAATTTTTGGAATATCACTTACTATATCAAAGTCATAATCTAAATTAAGTTCTGTTAATGCCTCATCAACGATGGGCGCTACTCTACTGCCACCTCAGCAAACTTGTTCTAAAATTTTGATATCCATTAATATACCTCCTATTTTTCACTTAATATTTTTTTGATTTCATCCTTAGTTGGAACTCTGCCAGATACTTTCAATTTTTCATCTACTACTAAACCTGGAGTTTTCATTACACCGTAGGATACAATATCTTTAAAGTCAGTTACTTTTTCAAAATTAGCTGATATACCAAGTTCATTAGCAGCTTCTTCAGCATTTTTATGTAAGGCTGTACAATTTTTGCATCCAGGCCCTAGGATTTTGATATTCATAAAAAACCTCCTTTTCAATTTTAAAAATTTATATTAAACAAATAACTTACTATAGTAATTGATATTATAGTAAAAAATTAAATCTTTGTTTATCAATGAATCTACTACAAAATCCCTAAAGGGTTTTAATCTATGATATTAGTCATTTAGCTGATTGTGTATTGCATTTAATTCTTTTAGTAGTATTTTTTTTACAATATCAAGCACTTCATATATATCAGGATACTTAACACTATACATGACCCTTAGTCCATCTTTACGACTTACAAGTATATTCTTATCCTTCAAAATCTTTAAGTGCTGAGATACATTGGACTGCTCTAATCCTAACTCTTCATATATATCACAAACACAGAGCTCGTCTTCATTTTTAAGACATTCTAAAATTTGGAGTCTTGTTGGATGCGCTATTGATTTTAAAAGTGAGGAAGTCATTTGTGAGAGCATATCAGCCAATAAAGAACACCTCCATACTATATTATAATATTATAATGTAATTTTAATGTTTTTTTTATAATAATTCAATCATTATTTTTGAAATAATAAAAAAATCAGGAGATAAAATCCTGATTTTTATTTAAATAAGTAATTTCTCCATTATAGTTATATTAATCCATTTACCATCTAATATACCTTGATTAATATATGTTCCTACCTCTCTAAAATCCATTGAAAGATAAAGTTTTTTACCTGCTTTATTAAATTCAAAAGTGCTTAATACCAGTTTATGAAAACCTTGATTTCTAGCTACATCAATGAGATCACTGAGAAGTAATTTTCCTAAACCCTTTCCTCGCATATTTCTTTCAATATAAATAGAGATATCAACAACACCACTATAACAACATCTTGAATTAAATACATTAAGAGATGCCCAGCCTAATACATTATCATTATTATCCGTTATAACTAAAACTTTGTGCTTTTCACTTCTACTAGTGAGCCACTTTTCCATATCCTCTGTGGTTCTCAATCTTGTCTCAAGGGTTGCAATCCTATCTTCTATACCTTGATTATAAATTTTTGTTATGTAGGGGATATCCTTTAAAGTAGCAAATCTAGTTGTATAATTCATTTTAACACCACCTTTCAATATTTATTTTGTTTAATGGCTTTAATTAGAAGACCAAGGCTTTCAATTACTTGATCTTTTTTATCATTAGGTAAAGAGTTTAAAATATTGGAGTAGTAGTTGTTCATACTATCTTCAATACTATTAAAAATTTTATTGCCAGAATCAGTAAGTAGTATTTCAATATATCTTCTATCATTTTTAGAAGTTTTTCTCTCTACTAATCCTTGACTGACTAGATTATTAACAGTTCTACTCATAGTACTTTTATCTAGATCAAGCAAATTAGCTAAATCATTTAAAAATATGCTTTTATTTCTTCCTATTTCAACTATGGTATGACATTGTGACAAAGTTATTCCACAACAGGAGGCCTCATCCTTTGTCAAAATACCTAAACTTCTTACTAACAACCTTAATAATTCTCTTAGTAAATTATTATTTTTATCTGAATGCACCTTTATCACCTCAATATAATTGTAACATACAACAGTTGTATAAAACAACTAAAAAACAAAATATATTGTATTTTTGGAAATGCATTAAATATTTACTTAATAAAATCTATAAAATTACATAAAAAAAATTTATTTTTGTGATTCAAATCATATTTATATATAAATAATAAGGTTATAATGTAGATAATAAATTTTAAAAAAGGTGTGATTTAGTTGAGTAGATTTTTAGGACCAATACATCACTGGTTATTCAATAAAATCAAACTACATGAAGAGCTAGAAAAACAAATAATAAAAAATGTTGAAGAACAGCTAGATGTTGATTTATCAAATATGGTTTCAGAATTAAATGAAAAAATAGGTCATCCTATCCCAAATCAGTCATTGGAAGAAATAATAGATACTGATAATATTCATGGATGGCTTCAAAATAAAATAACCATAGCTGAAACTAGACAAGCTTGCCTTATAACTAATCTAATTGATGAATATGGTAAAGAGGCTGAAAATATTATAATGAATACCTATAAAAATCAAGCTAGTGAATGTGGGAAAGATGCCAGTGAAAAATATGATGTAAATGATGCTCCTGAGCTTTATAAAGCATTGAATAATTATATATTAGATGGTATGCCTTGTGATAATGTAAATAATATAACGATAAATGAAAAAAATAAACTACAGTGGAAGGTAGTGAATTGTCTTCATAAGGGATATTGGCAAAATGTAAATGGAGATTTAAATGTACTATATATGCTTCGTGAAAACTGGGTATCAAGCTTTATAGAAAGTGCCAATCCAGAATTTAAATATAATTTTAATATTGAAGAAGTAAATGGACAAATAATACTTGTTCATGTAATATATAAATAAAAGAGAAAAGGAGGAGTTTAAATGAAAATAACTAAGGACACTAGAATTAGTGAAACTTTAGAAATAAATCCTAAAGCAGCGGAAATACTAATGAGATATGGAATGGGATGTTTAGGTTGCCCATCAGCTCAAATGGAAACATTAGAACAAGCAGCTGCAGTTCATGGTATGAACTTAGATACTTTATTAGAAGAATTAAATAAGTAATACTTCATTAGAACTTCTTAGTTTTTAATTAATAAAGAATAATATAATATATAATAGCCCCCATCTTTAATTTAAGGTGGGGGCTATTTGAAGTTTACTTATATAGCAGCTATTTTAGTCCCAATTCCTTTCTCTTTTTAAGAATATGGGCTTCTATACCTTTAGCAGCTTCTACAGGATCATCTCCTAAGGCAATTTTACCGCCAGTTAATCCCTCAACGTCTTCAGTAAGAAGCTTAACTAATCTTGGTGCACCAGTAACAAATGGAGTAGGAGATAAATGGGTATACGCTCCATAGGCCACTGCAAAAACACCATCGATTGTTGCTTTCTGTTCCATCCACTCTGGAGCAGTAATAGCTATTGGAAGCTGAGGTATATCTACATCTAAATGGTCAGCTAAAGCAGTAACTAACATTGATATTCTGCCAGTATCTGTACAGGTACCAAAGCTTAGTACAGGAGGAATTTTAAGGAGATTACATACTTCTTTAAGTCCTTCTCCTGCATAATTAATTGCATCTAGATTACACATTCCTGCAACCTCAAGACCGTGATTACCACAGCCACCGGCAACGACTAATATATCCCTCTTAATTAGTTCCTTTGTAATATTTACAGTATTCCAATCATGGGGACCATTTCTAATGGATGAACAATTTGCTAATGCTACAACTCCCTTAATTTTACCATCGGCTATAACCTCCACTAGTGGATCAAGTTTATTTCCTAGGGCCCCAAGAACGGCTTCAGTGGAAAATCCTGCAATTGCCTTAGTTTTATAATTAGGAACAAATGGTTTGATATTACCATGTCTTTTTTTGAAATTGTCAATTGCTATATCTATTAATTTATCTGCCATTTCATCGACCTTTTCAGGATAATAAGGCAATTTATGGTCAAGTCCTGGCACACCAATAATTGTACTAACACTTACTAAAGCAATTTGATATTTTTCAGCATATTGATCTATTGCAGGTGGGGAACAGTTTTCTTCCATTGCTATGGCATCAACGGTACCTGTAGCAAGTAGAGGCTCTATAGCTAGCCAATTACCCATATGTCCAACAAATACATCATCTACTTCGAATCTTTGAAGTAATTCTTGGCCAGTTTCAATTGAGCCAACTATTCTAAGTCCCTTAGCCCCTGCAGCCTTAGCCTTCTCTTGATATTCTTTTAATCTAGCTTTTTGAATAGTTGCAACTCCTACCCAAGGCTGATGACCATTAAATACTATATTAACATAGTCAGGGTCCATGATACCTAGGTCCATGTCTACCTCATGGGGAGTAGGAGTACCAAATAGAATATCTTGGGTCATTTCAAGGCCTATTTGAGCATTATAGATGGTAGATAAGCCTAAACGAAGGGCTTTGGTAGCTAGGGATACATAATCACCATCTACATTTGTTAATGTACTGGCTATGCAGTTTTGCACATCATGTTCTATACCATTAGGCATAATGTCAAGCTTTTCCCATACAGGAATTCTCTTCTTAGGTGCAAAGGCTTTAACCATAATATTTTCATCATCTGGTCCCACTTGCATTTGAGCTTCAAGGAAATCAGCAAGTTTAATAGCCAGTTGATTAGTATCTTGATTAGTATCAATACCTACACGTTCACACATCCATTTTAGTTTATCAACATCTTTGATTTCAAAGGGTGTTTTACCTTCACCAGTAGCTCTAAGGGTTCTAAAGGCTTCATAGGCATGGTGTCCATATGTAGCTGCTCCCATTATATTTCTTTGAAGTAAAGCACGCATGGCCATACCATCGGCATCTATACCACAAACCCCTTTATTAATACCTGCTTTTTCACTGATTCTACAAGGACCATGGGAACAAAGTTGACAACTTAACCCTTGTAGACAAAACTTACATCGTATTTTTTCCTGCTGGGGCCATCTTGAAAAAACACTGGATAGACCATCTTCTTGAATTCTTTTAAGCATTTCTTCAACTGAATCGTGATAACTCAAACGACCTTCAGTTTTCTCTCGGATTTTTTCGTCCATATAACTACTCCTTTCTAAAGTATTGAATAGATTAATAGTTTCAATAGGTGTAGCACATCACAATTAGTATTTGTTTATTTTTAAAAAATAAAACATTTTCTTTAAAAATTGGGGATAGAAATCTTGATATTGTATTTGAAGATAGTTAAAAAACAAATAATTATTATGAAATTCTTAATATATTGAGATGATGAGTAAATGTAGTCATTATCTTAATTTCTTCAATAAATTTATACCATTTGATTATAATCACAGTAAGATTTATAAGAAAATCCTATAATTTAACTAGGAAATAAAATTGAAGGAGGAGTTGTATATGAGAAAAGATATTAAAGTAGCGGAGAATTCATATTGGGTAGGTTATGTTGATGATAGAAAGGTTCCTTTTCATAGACTAATACTTGAAAAGGGAACCACATACAATAGTTATTTATTAAAAACAGAAAAGCCAACAGTGATTGATACAGTTGATATTAGTTTTTGTAGAGAATTTGTTGAAACATTGCAGGAACATATTGATCCAGCAGAAATTAAGTATATAGTTATAAATCATGTTGAACCTGATCATTCAGGCGGATTAAGATTGTTAACAAATAAAGCTAAAGATGCTGTTATAGTAACTACTAAATTAGGTGCTGAGGAACTTAAAGAAATGTATAAGATTCATGATAGAGAATTCTTAATAATAAAGGATGGAGATACTTTAGATATTGGTGGCAAAACACTAAAATTTTTTGAAACCCCTTATCTTCATACTGAAGAAACTATGATAACATATTGTATAGAAGATAAAATATTATATCCATGTGATATATTTAGTAGTCATGTTGCTACCTATGATTTATTTAATGATTTGTCAACGGAAAGTATTATGTCTGACTTTGAAGTATATTATAAACTGATTATGCATCCCCATAGACCCTATGTACAGGATATGATAAAAAAAATAAGACAGTTAGATATCGATATAATTGCACCATCCCATGGGTTTATTTTAAGAAAGGACGTTGAAAAGTTCATAGATACCTATGATAATATGAGTAAACCTAATAATGAAGATAAACAAGCTCTAATACTTTATTCAACAATGACTGGAAACACAAAAAAAATTGCTAATTATATTGCTGAAGAATTAGAAGAAAAGGGTATAATTACACAAATTATAAACGTAAAAAACGGTATTGAAATTGAAGATATAAAAAAGGCAATAAATGAAGCCAATGTAATATTCTTTGGAAGTTCAACTAAATATGCTGATTTAGTAGGTAAACTAGAGGATGTATTAAAAGAACTTAAGGAAATGGACCTTAGTTCTAAAACAGGAATTGCCTTTGGGTCATATGGATGGAGTGGAGAATCTGTTGAGGTTATACATGATTACTTAAATGAATCAAATATAAAAACAGTAGATAGTTCCTTTATTATAAAAACAACTGGCATGGATGATATACAAATTCCTATTAGAATTAAATTTGAACCTAAAGATAAAGAAATTAAGAAGATTATTAGAGCAGCACAGGCAATTGGAGATTTATTAGTAGGATAGATTAAGGGCTACCAAATTTGGTAGCCTTTAATTATGCTTTTATATGCATTCTCTTATATGACATGGTTTAAAATAATTTTTAATGGTATAATAAGTAATAATTATCATTGAGGAGAATGAATTATGGAAGCTTGGTGTAAAACATGTAAAAATGAACTTTGTGCTAGGAAAGTACCTATATTTTCAAATTTAAATAGAGATGAAATAATTGAAATAAAAAAAATGACGGGACATAAAAAATATGATAAAGGAGAAACAATATTTTTAGAGGGAAGTATGGCAAGTACCCTATATATAATAAGTGAAGGTAAAATAAAGCTTTTTAAGTATACTAAGGATGGCAAGGAACAAATACTCCATATTTTATCTGAGGGAGATTTTTTTGGAGAATTAAATCTTTTTAACAATGGGGAATATACTTTTAATGCTAAGGCCATAACTTCAACAAAACTATGTACCTTAACAAAAGACCGTATTAAAAATCTTATATTAAAAAAACCTGAAATAGCACTTAAAATACTTGAGGTAGTTGGAGATAGACTATCAAAACTAGAAACCTTGGTACAAAACTTAGCAACTAATGATGTGGATGTAAGAATAGCATATTTATTATTGGATCTAAGGAAAAGATATGGAAAAGAAATAAATGATAGAATAGAAGTAAAATTACCTATTACTAGGGAGGATATGTCTAACTATACTGGAGTAGCCAGGGAAACCATAAGTAGAAAGCTCAAAAAGTTCGAAGGAGAGGGATTAATCAAAATAGAAGGAACTAAAAAATTAATAATACTAGATGAAAATGGATTAGAAGACTATATATATTAAAAGTTTTTAAATTAGCCTCAAATTCTAAGGAATTTGGGGTTTTTATTATTTTTTGATTGAAGTCACAGAATAATTCAATAATATAATCTATAATTACTTTAACAAAGTAAATAATAATAAAGAATTATAAAAAAAATATAAATATATATGGCAGAAATAAATAATAAAAAACTATGGAGGTTAAGAAAAATGGATGCAATAGAGGTAATGGTTGAAGAGCATAAAAACATAAAAAGGGCCTTAAAGGCCATAAGGAAACTTTGTATAAAAGTTTTGAATGGAGAAGAAGTAAATTATGAGGTTTTCTATAAGGTAATAGATTTTGTAAGAAATTATGCTGACAAACATCATCATAGCAAGGAAGAAAAGATTTTATTTAAAAAAATGGCGGCGGAACTAGGAGAGACTATAGAAAAGGGGCCTATAATGGGTATGCTTGCAGAGCATGATCTAGGAAGATTGTATATGTCAAACTTAGAGGCTGCCCTTGAAAGAGTTAAAAATGGTGATGAAGATTCTAGGGTTGATATAATAGCAAACTCCATTTCCTATACGGACCTTCTCTATAGACATATAGATAAGGAAGATAATGCCATATACAAATTTGGCCAAAGACAATTAAGTAAAGAGGCTATGGAAGAAGTAGAAAAAAAATGTAGAGAAGTTGAAGAGACAGCAATAAACAATGGAATTCAAGAAAAGTATTTAAAGTTAATAGATGAATTAGAAAGTATAGCATCATAATTTTCAGGAAAAATTACTTATTTAGGAGGATATGATGAGAATAGAAAAGGTATTAGAAAAAATGGTTTATAATGATAATACATTTACTAAAAGACTACTATTTAGTGAAAAAAATTTACTAAGTTTTGTTCTGAATTTAAAATCTGGACAAGAAATACCTCCCCACAAACATGAAGATAGTGATTTGATTCTGTATGTAATCAAAGGAGGAGCAAAACTTACAGTAAATAATAAACCCCATGATATCAAAGAGGGAGATGTAATTCACTGCAAAGGCGAAGAAGAATTTTACTTACAAAATAATACGGGTGATGATTTTTCAAGTATAGTAGTTTTAGGACCAAGACCAGAACCTAAAATATATGCTGAAGAAATTAAATAAAAATCAATTTTTCAAAAGTGTAATGTGGTGTTCACCATATTACACTTTTTTTCATATTATGTATAGAAATATAATTTTAGAGGTGATATATGTGAATGATTACTATTCCAATATGCTTTATAGAAGACGTCCAGGGCCCTTTGGAAGACCTCCCTTTGGAATAAGACCAGGTAGACCAGGACAACAAGGTCCTTCAGGTCCATCACCAGGTAGACCAGGACAACAAGGTCCTTCAGGTCCATCACCAGGTAGACCAGGA
>CBETVX010000005.1:0-77261 GCA_965539935.1 uncultured Eubacteriales bacterium
ATATGAAAAAAAAATTTAGTTTTTTCAAAAAGGAACCTAAGAAAAAAATAAATCATGTTCAAAATACATATGATTATGGAAATATTTCTAAGAATGTCAAGGAAAATATTGATAGGGTGAAAACTATTTTAGGTAATAGTACAGATATCATTACTAGGGAGTTTTCTATAGGTGAATCTGGAAAAATTAAAATAGGTATTATTTATACCGATGGATTAGCTAACCAAGATTTTATTCAACATTATATTCTAAAAACTTTAATGCATGATATTCGAACAACTAATATAGATAAAAATATTGCTTCAAAGAATAATATCTATGAAATTCTAAGGGATTTTGTATTAACCTCCTGTGATTTAGATGAGATTTACGATTTGAATGAGGTATTATCTCATATTTTAGAAGGAGATACAGTTATACTGATAGATGGATATTCTAAAGGTTTTACCAGCTGTACCAGAGGCTGGGAAGACCGTGGTGTTACAGAACCTAGTTCTCAAACGGTTGTAAGAGGTCCAAAGGATGGTTTTTCTGAAACCATTAGAACTAATACGGCCCTTATCCGTAGGAGGATAAGGGACCCTAATCTTTGGATAGAAACTAAACATATAGGAAGGAGAACTAAAACTGAGGTTGCTATAGCTTATATAAAAGGAGTAGCAAATGATGAAATAGTCAAAGAGGTCTATACTAGACTAGAAAGAATTGATATAGATGGGATACTGGAAAGTGCATATATCGAAGAATTAATAGAGGATAATATTTATTCTCCCTTCCCAACTATACTCAATACCGAAAGACCTGATATTGTATCGGCAGCCCTTTTAGAAGGTCGTATAGCTATTTTAGTGGATGGAACTCCCTTTGTACTAATAGTACCGTCCCTATTTATACATTTTTTACATTCAAGTGAAGATTACTATGCACGCTTTGAAATTTCATCCTTATTACGTCTATTACGGTATTTAGGATTATTTTTAGCATTATTATCTCCATCATTATATATTGCTATAACAACCTTTCATCAAGAAATGATTCCTACAACTTTGCTTATAAATTTAGCTGCCCAAAGGGAAGGAGTACCCTTTCCTGCCTTCTTTGAAGCATTAATTATGGAAGTAACCTTTGAACTTTTAAGGGAAGCTGGAATTAGACTTCCAAAGGCAATCGGCTCGGCTATTTCTATAGTTGGAGCTTTGGTACTAGGGGAAGCAGCTACA
Organism: uncultured Eubacteriales bacterium; assembly: GCA_965539935.1. Classification (GTDB taxonomy): domain Bacteria; phylum Bacillota; class Clostridia; order Peptostreptococcales; family Caminicellaceae; genus CBETVX01. The sequence goes on from CBETVX010000005.1 coordinate 1,221, forward strand.
AAGGCTGGTATTGTTTCTCCAGCAATGGTCATAGTAGTTTCCATTACTGCCATAAGTAACTTTTCATTTCCAAATTATAATATATCGATTTCTATAAGGATGCTTCGCTTTGTATTTATGATATTAGCCAGCACCTTCGGTTTATATGGTATATCATTAGGCCTAATCGTATTAGTCCTTCATCTTTGTAGCTTACGTTCCTTTGGAATACCATATTTTGCTCCAATAGGTCCTTATATTAAGAAAGACCGAAAGGATGCAATTATAAGATTACCTAGACATATGCTTACAACTAGACCTAGTTTAATTAGTCAAACAAATATATTTAGGCAACAAAATTCTTCTTCTGCTAAGCCTCAACCTCCAAAAAAAGATAATTAAAAATTAATAGTATAAAAAGGAGTTTTTCCATGAAAAAAAAGATTATCTTATTATTAATATTAATTACTATTACTAACTTTTTATCTGGATGTTGGAGCAAGCGAGAAATAGATGAACTATCAATTGCCATGGGTATTGGAATAGATAAAATTGATAATGAATATTTAATTACAGTTCAGCTCATCAATCCTTCAGAAATTACTGTTGATACCTCGTCTACAAGAACCGCTGTTACTATTTATCAAACCAGGGGGAAAACTATTTTTGAAGCCTTTAGGAAATTAACTCAAAAAACACCGAGAAAGGTTTATCTATCCCATATACAAACCATAGTTTTCGGTGAAGAGTTTGCAAAAAATGGAATAGCTAAAGCATTAGATTTTTTTTCAAGGGATCATGAATTGAGGACAGATTTTTATATTTTAGTTTCAAGGAGGTTTAAGGCTGAAGACATTTTAAGTATTCTAACTCCCCTAGAGAAAATTCCTGCAAAAAATATGCATACCTCTTTACAAATGTCTGAACAGTCATGGGCTGCAACTTATCATATTGAACTTGATGAGCTGATAAAAATTCTAGTTAGTGATGGAAAAAACCCTGTTCTCACTGGCATTACAATTTCAGGTGATGTGGATAGTGGAACTGCTAAAGAAAATATAGAGAGAATTAAGCCCTTTACCACTGTACAGATTGATCACATAGCTGTATTTAGAGGAGATAAACTAGTTGGCTGGCTAAATGAAGATGAAAGTAAGGGTTTTAACTTTATCAATGACAATGTTGAAAGTACAATCATTAATATTCCATGTTTAGATAATCAGCTTATAAGTCTAGAAATAGTAAGGTCAAAAACTAAACTAAAATGTAAAGTTGAAAATGGAGAACCTAGAATTTATATTGATGTTACTGCTGAATCTAATATAGGAGAAGTTCAATGTGATTCAAAGATTCTTGAAACAAAATCTATTTATGAATTTGAAGAAAATGCGGAAAAAATCATAAAGGATGAAATGGAAGTAGTAATAGAAAAAGCTAAAACTATCTATAAAAGTGATATATTTGGATTTGGAGAAGCTATTCATAGAGCCGACCCCAAATTATGGAAAGAGCTTAAAGATGGATGGGATGATAAATTTGCAAACCTACCAGTTAATATGAATGTAGACGTTAAAATTAGACGATTAGGAACAATTTCTGAGTCTTTTCAAAATGAAATAAAGGAGTAATATATCATGTGGTCTTTTCTCGGTGTTATTGCAGTCACTATAGCTATAGCTTCATTTGAAATTCCACAACTTAAAAAAAATAACTTAAAAAAAGAGTTGTTGGTTTTTTGTATTTTACTACCTCTGGCTTTCATCCTCAGCATAGCTAAAATACTCTATGAGACTTTACCAAATCCCTTAGATGGGCTTACTATTATTTACAAACCCCTTAGTGATTTTATTTTTAAGATATTAAAGTAACAGAAAGAGGGATAAAATGTCTAATAAATGGATAATAAGTTCACATCAGTTTAAGCTGTTAGTAACTCTTTGCTATTTAGGTAGATCTTTATTAGTTACTCCAAGGAGTTTAGCAGCTATCTCAAAACAAGATGCTTGGATAGCTGCCTTATTTGGTATATTAGGAAGTATTTTGATAATATGGATTTACAATAGCTTAAGTAATTTATTGACTGACATGTCCTTAGTTCAATATATAGAAAAACTTTTGGGGAAATGGATGGGAAAATTTATCGCTATCTGTTTTGTTCTTTTCGCCCTATTAAATACAGCACTACTTTTGTCTTTTATGGGAAATTTTATTACTACCCAAATATTAATTGATACCCCTGTTGTAATAATAAATAGTTTTTTTGTAATCGTAATTGTTATAGGTACTCGTCTAGGATTAGAGACCTTTGCTAGGGCTGCTGAAATACTATACCCTTATGTTATAGGTTTTTTGAGTATTCTTATTCTCCTTATTATTAAAGAAATTAATTATCACAATATACTTCCCGTATTAGAATATGGTATTGTGCCAATTATAAGGGGAACTTTATCATATATGAGCTATTCATCTGTGACCCTTATTCTTCTACTGATGATATTCCCCGCATGTGTGAATGAACCGAGTTACTGTAAGAAATCCTTTTTCAGTGGTGCTCTAGTATCAGGAAGTATTATTTTTTTATTAACAATCTTAAATATTATGATTCTTGGGTATGATCAAGCTGCTCGTAATACTTTTTCAAGCTATATCCTGGCAAAAAAAATAAGCGTTGGTAATATCATAGAGAGGGTTGAAGTCGTAATAGCTATATCTTGGATTATCACCATATATTTTAAAATACTGATTTATTTTTACGGAGCAGTATCGGGACTTTCACAAATCTTAAATCTAAAAGAATATAAATCCTTGACCATGCCCCTTGCTATGATTATGGTCTTTCTTTCTTTAATAGTCTATCCTAATAATGCTTATGCCAGCCAATTTAACAGTACTACTTGGGTATTGTTTTCCTTTACCTTTGGCTTCATTTTACCTTTATTTTTATTATTATTTGGAAATCTACGTGAAAAAGGTAAGATGAAAAAACAACCTTATAAAAAATAAATTCTTAAATAGAAATGAAAATTTCCTTAAAAAATGGGTCAGTGTAATAGGGAGAAATTAATCTCCCTTAGGTCATATATTATTAATTTACTTAGTTTTATAATAAATCCCTTACTTTTGGGAAAGGGCTTAATGCTCTTTCGAGAACGCCTGTAACATATCCTATAAGGACTCCATAATTTACAATTGGTGTTTTATTTTCCTTGGCCTGCTCTATTCTAAACTCCATTTCCTTAGGATTCAACATACATCCTCCACAATGAACTATAAGATCAAATTTTTTCATTGTTTCTGGTTCTGGATAGGCAGTTCCAGAAGTCCACTCAAAATTCAATTTTCCACCAACCATATCTTCAAGCCATCTTGGTATTTTATCCCTACCTATATCCCCCTCTTGTCTATGATGGGTACAGCCTTCACATATAAGTACTTTATCTCCTGGTTTTAGATTTTTGATTTTTTCTATTCCTGAAACCAACTCTTCTAGGTCACCCTTGTATCTAGCATATAATATGGAAAAAGATGTTAAGTCTATATTTTTAGGTGTTTCCTTATCTACCCTTTCAAAGGCCTGGGAATCTGTAATAACTAATCTTGGTTTTTTATTTAATCCCTTTAAGGCTTCTTTAAGTTCAGTTTCCCTTGTGACTATTGGTATTCCTGCATGGTCTATTATATCCCTTATGGTCTGCTGCTGGGGAAGTATAAGTCTTCCCTTTGGAGCCGCCTTATCTATAGGGGTAACTAATACTATATAATCATGGGGCTCAATCAGATCTCCAACAATTACTTTTTCGTGTTTACCCAGATCGGCAACCTTTATAATAGTTTCCTTTAGCTTTTCTATTCCCTTTTTAGTTGTGGCACTTACCTTTACAAAGGGCATATTATATTTTTTGCTCCATTCATTTATGACTTTATCTTCTACATCCAGTATATCCACTTTATTGACTACACCAACTATTGGTATTTTTTTATCCTTAACTCTCATTATTATATCTTCATCAAAATCTGTAATTCCACTTTGTCCATTTATTACTATAATGGCAAGTTCAGTTTTACTTAAAACCCTATATGTCTTTTTTATTCTAAGTTCTCCTAATTCACCTTCATCATCTATACCTGCCGTATCAATAAGCATAACAGGACCAATGGGTAAAATCTCCATAGCCTTACTAACAGGATCTGTGGTGGTTCCAGCTATTTTTGAAACTAAAGCTATATCTTGATTTGTTATGGCATTTATTAAACTTGATTTACCGGCATTTCTCTTGCCAAATATGGCTATATGAAGTCTATTACTCTTGGGTGTCTCTTGCATAATTTTCCTCCTTGATTCTTAATTTTTAATTCTTAATTTTTAATTCTTAATTTTTAATTCTTAATTTTTAATTCTTAATTCTTAATTTTTTAAGTATGGTGGCATTTTTCTTTTTGCTTCTTCCACTGCCCTATAGGCCGATTCTAAGTCTACCATATTCTTTTCACTATATATTTGATAATTATATCTATATTTAGGTGGTGTATTAATAAGCATTATGGTATTGGCACCAGCCTTTAAGGCCTTTGTTTGACCATCGGGGTCTAAGGATGCCAGTGCCGTTGTGGCAGGTATAAATACTCTCTTACATACAATTCTAGTTACTGCCACCGCCTTTAAAGTCATTTCAATACTTCCATGGGGATATTTTTCAAAGGGAGTTCCCTTTGTAGGTACAAAGGGTCCTATTCCTATCATGTTAATTCCCATTTCCTTAAAAAATAATATATCCTTGGCAATATCTTCTACCCTTTGTCCAGGAAGTCCAATGATGCTCCCTGAACCATTGAGATAACCAAGTTCTTTTAACCATTTAGAGCACTTTACTCTATGATCAAAATCATCATCTGGGTGAATAAACTCAAATAACTTTCTATTAGTAGTTTCAATTTTTAAGAGGAAGTTATTGGCTCCAAGTTCTCTATAATACTCATATTCTTCTCTAGGTCTTTCCCCTATGCTCAGGGTAATATTCATTCTTGTTTCTTCTTTAATCCTTTTAATTAAAGAAGATATTTTTTCTTTAGTCCACCATAAATCTTCTCCAGATTGTAATATAACTGTTTTTATCCCTATATTATGAAGCTCATAAACTACCTCCATAATCTCATCTTCTGTCATTCTATATCTATCTAAATCATCAAGACTTTTTCTTATTCCACAATATTTACAGTCTTTCCTACAATAATTTGAAAACTCTATAGCTCCCCTAATGTCTACAATATCTCCCACTACTTCTTTTCTCATCCTATCTGCAGCATAAAAAAGTGCTTCCTTTTCGGCCCTTCTATCAGTTTTTAATAAAAGAACAATGTCTTCATAAAATAGTTCCCTACCTTCTTCTATCTTTTGAAGTACATCCATGAATTCTTTAGAAATAACCGAGTCCATTATTTTATTTACGAGTCCCGATAATCTTTGAGGTTTATCTTCATATATCCCTTCTATAATAATCCCATTATTTCTTAGTATTTCTTCTGCCCTTTCTTTATCTTCTACACTAACTTTGATGGCTGTGCCGCAAACTGTCCCATATTCTGAAGGCGCTGGTACTAGGGCTGTAAATATACCAGCATCTTTAAGTAACTTATCACCCATAAGCATATGTGAGGTTGAACCTGCCATAATAAGAAAGTGAGTTATCTTCTGCTCCGTCATAATTACCTCCAAGTATATTTAGTAGGTCTTAAAAGTATAAATCCCTTGCTCCTTTTTCTATACTCTTTAGTCTTTTTATTGTTTCTTCTTTAATCTTTTCATGTATTATTTTATTTAATTCTTTTTCTATCATGATATTTCCAGACATTTTAGTTTCCTCTGAAGCATACTCCTCTAAATATTCTTTAAATGTTAATATGGCATTTGGTTGACAAAACTCATGTATATGGGCATCCTTTGCAAGCTCCATAAAGGCTTCTCCAGTTCTCTTTGCTCTATAGCAAGCTGTACAGAAACTTGGTAGATGTCCTTGATTTATAGCTACTCTAATCATTTCCTCCACGCTTCTTTTATCACTTGTTTCAAATTGAGAGGCTTCATTATCCTTTTCCTCATATCCTCCAGGATTTGTTTTAGACCCTGCTGACATTTGGGATACTCCAAGTTCTAATAGTTCCTCCCTAAGGGATGCACTTTCTCTAGTTGAAAGAATAATCCCTGTATATGGGACAGCAAGTCGATATATGGATACTATCTTTTTTATTTCATCATCTGATACTGGAAATGGAACTTCTTTTATCGCAGTATTATGGGCAGGCCTTAACCTAGGAATTGAAATTGTATGGGGCCCTACATTATATTTGCTATCTAAATATTCTGAGTGAATGAGGGTAGCTAACACATCAAATTTATAATCATACAGACCAAGCAATACCCCTATGCCTAAATCATCTATCCCAGCTTCAAAGGCCCTATCTAAAGCTGTCACTCTCCAGTCATAATCAGATTTCGACCCAGTTGGATGCATTTTCTTATACTGCCCTCTATGATATGTTTCTTGGAATATTTGATAGGTGCCTATTTGAGCTGCCTTAAGTTTTTTAAAGTCTTCTGTAGTCATAGGTGCTGAATTTACATTTATCCTTCTTATGTCTACATTATTATAAATAGCTTCAACTGAATCTATTATGTGGTTAACATCTGTTTTACTTTCATCCTCCCCACAAACTAATAGAATTCTTTTATGTCCTTGTCTTTCTATGGCCTTTGCCTCTTTTATAACCTCATCAGTGGACAATGTTTTTCTATATATCTCTTTATTAGCTGCTCTAAAACCACAGTATAAACAGTTATTTGTACATTCATTACTTGTATATAGTGGTGCGAATACAACTATCCTATTGCCATATATTTTATTCTTAATATATCTTGCTGTAGCGTAAAGCTCTTCCAGTAACTCTTTGTCTTCAGTTTGAAGTAGTGCTGCTGCTTCTTCAAACTGAAGGCCTCTACAATCCCTTGCTTTGTTTATAATTTCCCTAATCTCTTCTTTTGTTACTTGTTTTGCTTCCTCAAGAAGATTAAATATTTCCTTTTCATTTATTATTTTTTTAGTATCCATATTATTACCTCCAAATATTATAAATCCTATTTTAAAACCATTACTTTTTCGTCAATGCACTCTTTACAGATACTCCTTGGATTCTTCCTAGTTTTCCAGTTAATGCTCCTATTTCATCTGTGCTTCCATCTACAATTATTGATATTACATTTACTTGCTTTTCTCTATAGGGTACTCCCATTCTTCCAATTATTATCTCTGAATAATTGGATAATGTAGAATTTACCCTTTGTACACTTTCCGATGATTCAACTATTATTGCAACCACACCTATTCTTTTATCCATTCATGGTTCCTCCTAGCTTTATAAAAAATGCAATAAAAAAACTCCCCAAAAGGTAGGAAAGTAATCCTCCCCTTAGGAAGTTTTGAATTATAGGTATATATTAAAATACATAAATGTATAAATATATCCTAATATATACCTATAATACTTATATTACTTTTCCACCTTTTGCTCAGAATGTTCCTTGCAATTAGTTTCAATATATTTAGTTTTATTTTCCTTCCAATGAATAAAATCCATTGGTCAGAAAAGTATATTAATATTTTTAATACTATAATTGGTCTTATAATATACCTAGATATTTATATTTATTAATAGAGGGTAGCAATTGCTACCCTCTATTAAATTTATTATTTTTCTGTTGCTACTGCTGCCTCTAAAGCTGCTTTGTCTTCTTTCTTACCTACAGGAAAAATTTCTCTTGCATGGTAATGGGTATGAAGTAGTTCATGGGACTTATGGCTATTTGGCTTTTCTAAGAATTCGTCATAAATCTTTTTAATCATTGGATTTTTATGGGACTTTCTATATTCCTTTATAGTATCTTCTTCATATAAGGCCTTAGCTCTCTCAGCTCTTATGTCTATTTCTTCTCTAGTCTTAGCATCAACATGGGGCTGTCCACCACCGTTTACACAACCACCGCTACATCCCATAATTTCAATGAAGTGATAATCGGCTTCTCCAGCCTTAACTTTTTCTAAAAGTTTACCTGCATTTGCTGTGCCATGGGCTACAGCAACCTTTATTTCATTATCTCCTATTTTAACTGTTGCTTCTTTTATTCCTTCTGCTACACCTCTAACATCGTTGTAATCTATTTCATTTAAATCTTCTCCTGTAAGAACATCAGCTACAGTTCTTAAGGCTGCTTCCATAACTCCACCGGTTGCACCAAAAATTACTCCAGCTCCTGTGTATTCTCCAAATATTTCGTCATATTCTTCATTTGGTAAATTCATAAACTTAATTCTAGCTTGCTTAATCATCTTACCAAGTTCTCTAGTAGTAAGAACTGCATCTACATCCCTTAAGCCGTTAACTTCCATTTCTTCTCTAGCTGATTCTGTTTTCTTAGAGGTACAAGGCATTATAGAAACAACGAAAATTTTCTCAGGGTCTAAATTATTTAATTCTGCATAGTATGATTTTAATACAGCACCTAACATCTGATGTGGTGATTTACAGCTTGATAAGTTTTCCAAAAACTCTGGATAATAGAATTCACAGTATCTTACCCAGCCCGGTGAACATGAAGTAATCATTGGTAATTTACCACCATTTTGAATTCTATCAAGTAATTCATGACCTTCTTCCATTATAGTAAGGTCTGCACCAAAGTTAGTGTCAAACACCTTATCAAATCCTAATCTTCTAAGGGCTGCTACCATTTTACCCGTTACTCTAGTACCTATTGGAAGTCCAAATTCTTCACCTAATGCAGCTCTAACTGCTGGGGCTGTTTGAACTAAAACATGAGTATCTGGATCTTCTATTGCATCCCATACTCTTTCTATATCTGACTTTTCTCTTAAAGCAGCCACTGGACATACGTTTATACATTGACCACAGTAAATACAAGGTGATTCAGCCATGCTTTTGTTAAATGCTGGAGCTACTTCAGTTTTGAATCCTCTATTTGTAAAGTCTAAGATTCCTATTTCTTGAACCTTTTTACATGTGTTTACACATCTACCACAAAGGATACATTTACTTGAATCCCTAACTATTGAATGGGATAAATCATCAATAGTTGCCTCTCTTTTTTCCCCTTGGAAACTTAATTCTTCTATTCCTAATTCTTCTGATAAAGTTTGTAGTTCACAATTTCTATTTCTTGAACAAGTTAAACACTCTCTATTATGGTTAGCTAAAATTAATTCAACTGTAGTTTTTACTGTTGATCTAACTTTTTTAGTATTTGTATTAATTACCATACCTTCTCTTACAGGAAGTACACAGGATGCTTGTAGACTTCTTGCCCCTTCAACTTCTACTAAACATACTCTACAAGCTCCAACTTCATTTATATCTTTAAGAAAACAAAGGGTTGGTATATCTATTCCAGCTTCTTTAGCTGCTTCTAAAACAGTATAATTACTTGGAACCTCTATCTCTAAACCGTTTATACTTAGTTTTACCTTCTCCATTTTCACCTCTCCTTTTTAAGCTAACTTTAGTCTACTTCTTTATAATTGCATTAAACGGACATTTTTCCATACATGCTCCACATTTTATACACTTATCTTGATCTATCTCATGAAGTTTTTTAACTTCTCCACTTATACAGTTTACTGGACATGCTTTAGCACATAGGGTACATCCCTTACATGCATCTGTAATATGGTAAGATAATAATGCTTGACATGCCCCAGCAGGACATTTTTTATCATATACATGGGCTTCATATTCATGTCTAAAATATTTTAAAGTTGATAATACTGGGTTTGGAGCTGTTTGCCCTAGCCCACATAAAGAGGCGGACTTAATAGTATCTGCTAAGTTTTCTAATTTATCTAAGTCTTCAGGTTCCCCTTTACCTTGAGTAATCTTATCAAGTATTTCCATCATTCTCTTAGTTCCTTCTCTACATGGAGTACATTTACCACATGACTCATCTACTGTAAAGTCTAAGAAGAATCTAGCTATATCAACCATACAGTTATCTTCGTCCATTACGATCATACCACCGGAACCCATCATAGAACCTAGTGCAATTAGATTATCATAATCAATAGGAGTATCTAAATGCTCTTCAGTAATACATCCACCAGATGGTCCACCTGTTTGTACTGCTTTGAATTTCTTACCATTTGGAATTCCTCCACCTACTTCAAATATAACTTCTCTAAGGGTAGTTCCCATTGGAATTTCAAGGAGTCCTGTATTATTAATTTTTCCACCTAGTGCAAAAACCTTAGTACCCTTTGATCTCTCAGTTCCGATACTTGAGAACCATTCTGATCCATTTAAAATTATTTGAGGAATATTAGCATAGGTTTCAACGTTGTTTAATAATGTTGGTTTATCCCATAATCCCTTAACAGCTGGGAAAGGTGGTCTTGGTCTAGGCATACCTCTTTTACCTTCTATAGATTGTAGTAAAGCAGTTTCTTCACCACATACAAAGGCACCTGCTCCAAGCCTTATTTCTAAATCAAAGTTAAATCCTGTACCAAATATATCTTTACCAAGTAATCCATATTCTCTAGCTTGGTCAATTGCTATTTGAAGTCTCTTTACAGCTATTGGATACTCCGCTCTTACATATACGTACCCTTGGTCAGCTCCAACAGCATATCCTGCTATAGCCATTGCTTCAACTAATGCATGGGGGTCACCTTCAAGTATACTTCTGTCCATAAAAGCACCTGGGTCACCTTCGTCTGCATTACATGCAACATATTTTTGATCTCCTTGTGCCTTAGCAGTAAATTCCCATTTAAGCCCTGTTGGGAATCCTCCACCGCCACGACCACGTAGTCCTGATTCTTTAATTACAGAAATAACTTCCTCTGGCTTCATCTCAGTAAGAACCTTTCCTAAAGCCTTATAACCGTCCATGGCAATATATTCATCAATTTCTTCAGGATTTATTAGTCCACAGTTTCTAAGGGCAACTCTTTTTTGCTTCTTATAAAATCCAACTTCATCTATAGATTTAACTTTATCTTCTTCTACAGCTTCCTTAAATAATAAATCCTTAACTATTCTACCTTTTAAAAGGTGCTCAGTAGTAATCCTCTCTATATCTTCTACCTTAACTTGGCTATAAAAAGCTCCCTCAGGATAAACAATCACTATTGGTCCAGCCTCACATAGTCCAAAACATCCCGTTTTTACTAATTTTACTTCATTAGTTAAACCATTTTTTTCTAATTCTTGTTCAAATTTTTCTAGTATAGACATTGAACCTGAAGAAGTACATCCTGTACCACCACATACAAGTACGTGTGATCTATAAAATTCCATTATTTTACCTCCTTTAATCTTTTAAGTAATCCTACTGGGTCAGCTATTAGCTATTGAAAAAAACTTTCGTCCTATCCTTTAAATCCCTTAATTGTCAATTATTTTTCATATGCTCCTATAGTATATTCACTTACAACATTACCATTTACTATATGTTCCGCTATTATCTTCTTTGCCTTTTCTTCATTCATTTCAACGTAAGTTACTTTTTCTTCCCCTTCTTTGTAAACCTCTACAATTGGTTCTAATCTACATACTCCGATACATCCAGTTTGAGTAACTACTACATTTTTTAAATTTCTTTTCTTTACCTCTTCAACTAATGTTGTTAATACAGGTCTAGCACCAGCAGATATACCACAAGTAGCCATACCTACCACTATTCTAGTACCTTCTCTATCTTTTCTGATATCTATTTTCTTAAGGGCTTCCTCTCTAATTTTAGCTAATTCCTCTAAGGATTTCATTCGACTACCTCCCTTTATATTTATGGACATAAAACTTAATATTCCTATTTATTGATATAATCTAACCGCAAGAATTGTTTGTTAAATAACAAATTTTGTTAGGGTTATTTTAGTGTGCTTATTGATATTTTTTAAGTATATCTGGAACATCTGACTCAACTAATCTACCATATACATCCTCATTAATAGTTATAACTGGTGCTAATCCACATGCTCCAATACATCTTGTTGCTTCTAATGAGAATTTCCCATCTTTAGAAGTTCCTCCAACTTCAACGTCTATTTCCTTACTTATTCTGTCTACAATGGCTTGTGCACCCTTTACATAACATGCTGTACCTAAACATACTCCTATTAAATAGTCACCCTTTGGCTCCAATGAAAATTGAGAGTAAAATGTAACTACTCCATATATTTCAGCCATTGGTATGCTTAGCTTTTCAGATATAACTTTTTGAACCTCTAGCGGAATTGCTCCAAAGATTTTTTGTGCTTCGTTTAGTACAGGCATAAGAGCACCTTTTTTCTCTTTAAACTCTTCAATTGCCTCATTAAGCTTAGTAAAATTCTCCTCTGTTAAAATGTTTTTAGCCATAGTACCTCCCCTTTACACATTTTTATATAAGATGCTAATATATTACATACAAAACAAAAACGTCAAAGACGCTTTGTTTTTCTTGAAGCATAATTTTTAGTTTTAAGTTTTGATTATTAACTAAAATTAAATTTCCATATTTTCAGTAATACGTTTGCCACTAAAAGTAAATTTTTGTCGTGAAATATATAACAATCTAATCCTATTATAACATTTTCTTATATATATGTGTATATTTTATTTTGATTTAGTTAATAATAATTTATTTATCTTTTTTCTTGATATAAAACTTTAAAATCACTTTATAATTTTAAGAAAAAAGTAAATTTTGCTTTAAATACAAAAATAGTTTTAATATTGGGATAATTTTTTCTTATTTGTTATGGATTTTATTGTGCTTTGTAAGTCTTTTTTCTAATTCTTCAGCTGCATTATAACCCATTCTCTTTTGACGATGATTTCTAGCTGCTGCTTCCATTATAACTGCCAGATTTCTGCCTGGTCTTACGGGCATAAGTAGTTTTGAAACCTTTACTCCTAATATATCTATATATCTCTCTTCTAAACCCAATCTATCAATGGAGTCTCCTGAACTATCTGATACCAGTTGTACCACCATATCAATATTTTTCTTATCTCTAATAGCTCCCATACCATATAACTTTGCTACATCTAGGATTCCAATTCCTCTTATCTCCAAGAAATTTCTTATTAGTTCAGGTGAAGTTCCCTCTAGGGAGTTATCATCAATTTTTTTAATTTTTACTGCATCATCGGAAACAAGTCTATGCCCTCTTTTTATTAATTCCAATGCAGCTTCTGACTTTCCAATACCGCTTTCACCAAATATTAACATTCCTATCCCATTAACATCAACTAAAACACCATGCATAGTAATAGTAGGTGCAAGTTCATCTTCTAAATAATTTATTAGTTTACTAATAAATTTTGTAGTAGGAAGTTTTGTTCTTAAAATAGGTCTATTATAAATCTTTGATTCTTCTATTAATTCTTCAAATACATCCAATCCTCTAGTAACTATTAAACATGGAATTTTAAACTCCATTAATCTTCTAGCCCTCTCTTTTCTCTGTTGTGCAGTTAGTTTAGAAAAATAACTCCACTCTTGTCTCCCAATAATCTGTACTCTGTCATACCCAAAATGTTCAAAATATCCAGCAAACTGCAATCCAGGTCTAGTTACCTCGCTAGTTGAAATTATTATTTCTTCATTTCCCCAATCATTTACAATCTCTAAATCAAGATCATTAGCAAACTTTGACATAAGAATACCTTGCATAATAACACCACCTATTATAAATATCTATTTTTTTCATTTGATTATATAGATACATCAACTTTTATTTGTTTTTCTAAAAAAGTTGTATATATTTTCTGCCACCTTTACAGTTATTCCATTTACTTCAACTAGTTCTTTAACTTCAGCTCTTTTTATTTTTTCTATTGAACCAAAATGTTTAAGTAGATTGGTTTTTCTTTTAGGTCCAATTCCTGGTATTTCATCTAATATTGATTGTATCATAGATTTATCCCTAAGTGTTCTATGATATGTTATGGCAAATCTATGGACTTCTTCTTGAATTTTAGCTATTAATTTAAATCCATTACTTCTTTTATCAAGTATCAATTCATTATTTTCATAAATAAGGCCCTTGGTATTATGCTTATCATCCTTAACCATACCGGCTATTGGAATGTCAATTCCTAAGGCCTTCATAACATCCTTTACAGCACTTACTTGTCCTTTGCCACCATCAAGTAGAATTAAATCTGGAAAAATAGAGAATTTCCCCTTTGTCAAATCAATTCCCTGTTCTTTGACAATTTCATTTTCCTCCAGTCCCCTTTTGAAACGCCTATACAATACTTCTTGCATACTACCATAGTCATTGGGTCCTTCAATAGTCTTTACTTTAAATCTTCTATATCCACTATTCATGGACTTACCATTTTCAAAGACTACCATGGAACCTACTGAAAACACACCGTAAATATTGGATATATCATAGGCCTCTATTCTATATGGGATTTTATCTAATCCAATGAGATTCTTAATATCTGTTAATGCACTTTGGGCAAACACCCTTTCTCGATTAATTTTTTCTTCAAATTTCATTAGATACTCAACGGCATTTTTATAAACTAAATCTAATAGCTTTTTCTTTTCACCTTTAATAGGTTTTTTAATGCTAACTTTGCTACCTTTTATTTGGTCCAGCCAACTTTTTATTATATCCCTATCTTCTATATCACAATCTACTAAAATTTCCTTAGGTATAAAGGATGAACCTGAATAAAATTGTTTAATAAATGTGCTCAATACTTCTTCTCTATCCATATCCTTTGTACCTTCTAAAATATGTTGTTCTCTTCCTAAAAGTTTACCACTTCTAACAAAAAATATCATCACACATACTTGATTATCACTTGTTGCCATTGAAATATAATCTTGGTCCGCATCGGAAGTAGATACTATCTTTTGTTTCTCAGCTAAGCTCTTAAGTGCATTTATTTGGTCTCTATATTTAGCTGCTAATTCAAAATTTAGATCAATTGATGCCTCTACCATTTTTTCTTCTAATTTATTTATTAATATCTCTTGTTTTCCATTTAAGAATAGTAGTATCTCTTCGATTGTTTCCATGTATTTATCATGGTTAACATTACCTGTACATGGTCCTATACATTTATTTATATGATAATTTAGACAAGGTCTTTCATTATTTTTTTCTAGGTTTTTCTTACATTTTCTTATTGGAAACAATTCATTTATTGTACTTAGAGTTTGATTCACAGCGTCTACATTTATATAAGGGCCAAAATACTTACCATTGTCCTTATTCATTTTTCTAGTCTTAATAACCCTAGGAAATTTTTCATTTATTGTAACTTTTATATACGGATAACTCTTATCATCTCTAAGCAGTACATTATACCTTGGTCTATGTTTTTTTATAAGATTAGCTTCTAAAATCAGTGCCTCCACTTCAGTATCTGTTATTATATACTCAAATTCTTTAATAACGTTGACCATTGCTTGTACCTTTGGAGGATGACTTTTATTAGATGTGAAGTAAGAGCGAACCCTGTTTTTTAAGGATTTAGATTTCCCTACATAGATTATTTCTCCTTTTTCATCCTTCATCAGATAAACTCCTGGTTTATCAGGAAGCTTTTTTAATTGCTCACGTATATCTATCATATTTAAAACACCCCATATAACTATTTATATATATTTTAGTATTTATGCTTATACAGTCAAGCATTCTTTTTCTAAATCAATAGTTTTTAAATTTTCAAAAATTTATCAGTTCTATCTTTTACATACATAAAAATTATGTTATAATAGTCTATAAATAAAAAATATATACTAATATTTAAAACTTTTTATTCAAAAGATGAATTTTATTTATTAAATAACATATTATTTAAATATCAAAAAACTTTATTTATTAAGGAGTGTGGTTTTTGATTATGTCTGGTGACAGGCCTGCCGTCGTCCCGCAGCGTATCAAAGCATTTTTAGCTTGTATAGCAGTGTTAGTATCTATTTACCTTCTACAATCTTTTTTTATTCAATTTTTAAGGTAAATTTTTAAATGATAATCAAGCTTGAATAATTGTTGACAGAATTTCTATAGGATTTATATAAAGATAAGGTGACATGTTTATTGTCATCTTTTTTCTTTTATTCTTTATTTGTATAATTATTATTTGTTTTGACTATACTCCCAAATGAATAATATATTTGGGGGTAGGTATTATGAGAAATAATAAAATTTTGATTTTAGCTTTAATTATTTTTTTAATATCCTCTGTTAGTAGCTTTGCTATGGAAAAATGTGAGGACATAAAGGTTTTTTTCAAGAATATTAAAATTATAGTAAATAATAAATCAATAGATTTAGAAAATGAACCATTTATCTATAGGAATCGTATTTATGTTCCCCTAAGGTTTATATCCGAATCTTTAAATGCATCAGTTCTATGGAATGATGAAAGCAATACTGTTTATATTAATAACTTTCAAGACATTCCCGAGTGTAATCCACTGGAAGGCGAAAGATTTATATATGGAGAAATACTAAATATTGATAGGGAAAAAAGAATGATACATATCTATCAACATATAGATGATAATTCAATTGAAGAAAATCCAGATTTATTGGTAACTGATGATCCTATTATAATACTTAAAAGAAATGATAAAATAATAAATCTAGATTTTTCTGACTTAAAAATAGGTGATATGGCTGGAATAGTCGTAAACAAAAATAACAAAGCTAGGGGAATAATTATTGAATAAAACCCACAAAATGTGGGTTTTATTTATTTAAAATTTTGCTTAAAAATTGTCCTGTATAAGAGTTTTCTACATTTGCAATTTCTTCTGGGGTACCTTCAGCTAATATACTTCCACCTCTATCTCCACCTTCAGGTCCTAAATCAATAATATGGTCACATGATTTGATTACATCTAAGTTATGTTCTATAACTATGACAGTATTTCCACCCTCCACTAAGCGTTTTAATACTCCAATTAGCCTATGAACATCTGCCATGTGAAGTCCTGTGGTAGGTTCATCAAGAATGTATAAGGTTTTTCCTGTACTTCTTTTACTTAATTCTGTTGCTAATTTTATTCTCTGTGCTTCTCCCCCTGATAGTTGAGTAGAAGGTTGTCCTAATCTTATATATCCAAGTCCAACATCATTTAATGTCTGTAATTTTCTCTTTATCTTAGGTATATTTTCAAAAAAGCTCAATGCTTCTTCAACGGTCATATCTAAAACATCAGATATGGTCTTTCCCTTGTATTTTACCTCTAGGGTTTCTCTATTATATCTCTTTCCTTTACATACATCACATTGTACATATACATCGGGTAGAAAATGCATTTCTATTTTAAGTATTCCATCGCCTTTACAGGATTCACATCTTCCACCCTTCACATTAAAACTAAATCTTCCCTTATTATAACCTCTCATCTTAGCCTCTGGTACCTTAGCAAATAATTCCCTTATATGGTCAAATACTCCTGTATAGGTTGCAGGATTAGATCTTGGAGTTCTTCCTATAGGAGATTGATCTATATCTATAACTTTATCAACATGTTCTATTCCCTTAATTGCTTTATGGTCTCCAGGCTTTTTCTTAGAATTATGGAGCTCCATTGCCACCTTTTTATATAATATCTCATTTACAAGGGTACTTTTTCCTGAACCAGACACCCCTGTTACGCATGTAAATACTCCTAAAGGAAACTTTACATCTATACCCTTTAAGTTATTTTCCTTTGCTCCCTTTACTTCAATCCATTTCCCATTAGGCTTTAACCTTTTATCTGGTATTTCAATTTTCTTTTTACCGCTTAAATATTGTCCAGTAATAGACCTTTCACTTTTCATTATTTCATCTACAGTACCTTCTGCAATAATATATCCACCGTGCTCCCCAGCCCCTGGCCCTACATCTATTACGTGGTCCGCTGCAAAAATAGTATCTTCATCATGTTCAACAACAATTAAAGTATTGCCTATATGAGTTAAATCCCTTAGGGTTTTCAGTAACATTTCATTATCTCTTTGATGAAGTCCTATACTTGGCTCATCTAATATATATAATACTCCCACTAGACCAGAACCAATTTGAGTTGCCAATCTTATTCTTTGGGATTCTCCTCCAGATAAGGTCCCTGCAGAACGAGATAAAGTAAGATAATCAAGTCCTACATTAATTAAAAATTCTAACCTTGCTCTTATTTCCTTTAATATCTGCTCTGCAATTTTAGTATTCTTTTTATCCAGTGTAAGATTTTCAAAGAATTCATAGGCCTTTCTTACTGAAAGTTCTGTTACCTCTGCTATGTTTTTTTCACCTACAGTTACTGCAAGGGATTCATCACTAAGCCTTGCTCCTTTACATTTTTCGCAGGCATTTAAACTCATGAATTCTTCTATTTTATTTCTAATATAGTCAGAATTAGTTTCCCTATATCTTCTTTCTAGATTTTTTATTATTCCTTCAAAGGGGGCATTATATTTTCTAAATCCATATCTTCCCTCATATGTGAACTCTATGGTTCTATTACCGGTACCATATAAAAGTTCAGTAATGAATTTTTTAGGCAATTCCTTCACTGGAATATCTAAGCTAACTTTATGATGTTTAGCCAAGGACTCTATCATCTGTTGATAATATGTGCCTTCACCGCTATTTGCAATGGGGGCTATAGCTCCCTGACGAATAGTTAATTTATCATTTGGAATTACAAGTTCAGGGTCCACCTTTAATAAGTATCCTATACCCTTACAATCAGGACAAGCACCATAGGGACTATTAAAGGAAAACATTCTAGGCTCAAGTTCTTCTATACCTATACCATGCTCTGGACAAGAAAATTTTGTGTTAAATAATAGATCTTCTCCATCTAATATATTAATAATAACAAGGCCCTCGGAAAGCTTTAATGCAGTTTCTATAGAATCAGTTAGCCTCTTTTGTATATCTTCCTTAATAATTAATCTATCAATTACTACTTCTATAGTATGCTTTTTATTCTTTTCTAACTTTATTTCCTCAGTTATCTCTCTAAGCTCCCCATCAACTCGTACCCTTACATAGCCATCCTTTTTAATCCTTTCAAGTTCCCTTTTATGCTCCCCTTTTTTCCCCCTTATTACTGGGGCTAGTATCTGTATTTTCGTTCTTTCTTCCAGTTCCATAACTTTGTCAACTATTTGGTCTACAGACTGTTGTGAGATTTCTACTCCACAAACTGGACAATGGGGTATACCTACCCTAGCATAAAGTAATCTAAGATAATCGTATATCTCTGTAACAGTACCAACGGTAGAACGTGGATTTCTACTGGTAGTCTTTTGGTCTATTGATATGGCTGGAGAAAGTCCTTCTATATATTCAACATTTGGCTTTTCCATTTGACCTAAAAACTGTCTTGCATAGGCAGATAAACTCTCCACATATCTCCTCTGACCCTCGGCATATATAGTATCAAAGGCAAGGGATGATTTACCAGAACCACTTAATCCTGTAACTACTACAAACTTATCCCTTGGTATCTTAACATCTATATTTTTAAGATTATGCTCTTTAGCTCCCCGTACGTAAATATAGTTTTTTGACATCCTTTCACCCCATCAATTTTAGTTAATAATTAATAATGAATAATTAATTGGTATTAACTATTTATAGTAATCAATCCTTATTTTTTATAAACATCTCAGTTCAAATATCAATATAATCTACGATAATCCTTTGCAACGACCTTCGCAATCCTGTTTTTTAATTAATTATTAATAAAAACAGACTCCTAAAGAGGATGGCTGTTCATCTTTTTAATCTTTGATTGATTCTTTAAGCTCTTTAATTTTATCTCTAAGTTCCGCTGCTCTTTCAAATTGTAAATCCATGGCAGCTTCCTTCATTTCTGACTCTAGCTTTCCAATCAATTTCAATATTTCTTCTTTATTTAGTTTTTCATCCTTATTAACTCCATATTTTACTTCATCTTCTGCCACCTTAGTTGCTTCTATAACATCCCTAACTTTTTTTACAATACCCTTAGGAGTAATTCCATGGTCTTTATTATACTGCTCTTGTAACTTTCTTCTTCTATTAGTCTCATCTATGGCATATTTCATGGACTTTGTAATCCTATCGGCATACATTATTACTTTACCTTCCACATTCCTTGCGGCCCTACCTATAGTCTGAACCAGGGAAGTCTCAGAACGCAAGAATCCCTCTTTATCAGCATCAAGTATAGCTACTAAGGACACCTCAGGTAAATCTAGTCCTTCCCTTAATAAATTTATGCCTACTAAAACGTCAAACTTACCAAGTCTTAAATCTCTAATAATCTCCATTCTTTCCATTGTATCTATATCTGAATGCATATATTTTACCCTAATTCCTGTCTCTGTCAGATAGTCTGTGAGGTCTTCTGCCATTTTTTTCGTAAGAGTTGTCACTAAAACTCTTTGATTCTTTTCTACTCTCTTATTAATTTCACCAATTAAATCATCTATCTGACCTTCAATTGGTCTTACATCTATTTCAGGATCTACAAGGCCTGTAGGTCGAATAATCTGCTCAACAATATTACTGCTATGTTCCTTTTCATAGGGACCAGGAGTAGCACTAACATATAACACTTGATTAATAAGGCTTTCAAACTCCTCAAAATTAAGGGGCCTGTTGTCATAGGCCGATGGAAGTCTAAAGCCATGTTCAACAAGATTTGTTTTCCTAGAACGGTCACCCCCATACATGGCTCTAACTTGAGGCAATGTAACATGGGATTCGTCAATGACTATTAAGAAATCATCTGGGAAATAATCTATTAATGTAAAGGGTCTGCTTCCTGGTTTTCTTCTAGATATATGTCTCGAATAGTTCTCTATACCCTGACAGAATCCAACCTCCCTTAGCATTTCTATATCGTATTTAGTTCTCTGATATATTCTTTGGGCTTCTAAAAGTTTCCCCTCTTCTTTAAACTCTGCTACCCTTTCTTGTAGTTCTTTTTCAATGTCCTTTATTGCTAGTTCAAGTTTTTCCTTATCGGTAACATAGTGGGATGCAGGGAAGATTGCTATGTGATTTCTCAGTCCTATAATCTCACCTGTAAGGGCATTTACCTCGGTGATCCTATCTATCTCATCTCCAAATAATTCTACCCTAATGGCATTTTCAGAAGATGATGCAGGAAAAATCTCCACTATATCTCCCCTAACTCTAAAGGTTCCCCGTGTAAAATTTACATCGTTTCTCATATACTGTATATCAACAAGTTTTTCTAAAATTTCGTCTCTACTTTTAATCATTCCTGGTCTTAAGGAAAGAACCAGCTTATTGTAGTCAATTGGGTCCCCTAGACCATATATACATGATACACTGGCAACTATTATAACATCTCTTCTTTCAAAGAGAGCCGCTGTAGCCGAGTGACGTAGTTTATCTATTTCATCATTAATTGAAGCATCCTTTTCTATATACATATCAGTCTGTACTACATATGCTTCTGGCTGATAGTAGTCATAATAGCTTACAAAGAATTCTACTGCATTTTCTGGGAAAAACTCTTTAAACTCACTGCATAATTGAGCAGCCAGTGTTTTATTATGGGCTATTACTAATGTAGGTTTTTGTACCTTTTCAATAATATTAGCCACAGTAAAGGTCTTCCCTGAACCAGTCACTCCTAAAAGAGTTTGATGTTTCTTTCCTTTTTTTATACCTTCACTTAAAGCCTCTATGGCTTTAGGTTGGTCTCCAGTAGGTTTATAATCCGATACTATTTTAAACTTTCCCATTAATATACACCTCTTATTTGACATCAATAAATATATACCTATATAACTACTAATTAACCATTTTTTTATCTTTTTATTATTTGTCTGAAATTAATATATTAAATTGCAATTTGAAAATCGTTATCAAACATTCGTTCGCTTCCTAACGTGTCTATTATATAATTCTTTTTTTATCAAGTCAATTAAGTAGGTTATTTTTATCACATTTTATTTTAGTCGACATAAAATAATATTATATATGTAATTTGAAAGGAATGTTTATCTGTGAATGATATGAATTATAGGAATCTTGTTCTTGGTCTTGATATTAGAATACCTATATCTAACGGAAAAGAGGTTATACCCATTAACTTTGATAATGCAGCTACAACTCCACCTTTTAAATACGTATTAAGTAAGGTTAATGAATTCTCCCACTTGTATTCTTCTATACATAGAGGTACTGGATTTAAATCTAGATATTCCTCTAGATTATTTGAAGAAGCAAGGGAGGTAATCTGTGATTTTGTAAATGCCCACCCCCATAAAGACACTGTAATCTTCCTAAAGAATGCATCTGAAGCTCTAAATAAGATTTCCTATAGACTTAAACCAATGAAGGGAAGGGATGTCATACTATCTACAGCCATGGAACATCATTCTAACGATTTACCTTGGAGAGAAAAATTCACTGTGGACTATATTGATATAGATAAAAATGGTCGCCTGTCAATGGAAGATTTTAAATCAAAACTTGCTAAGTACAAAGATAGAGTTAGATTAGTTACGGTCACTGGAGCATCAAATGTTACAGGATATATGAATCCTATATATGAGATGGCAGAACTTGCCCATGATAATGGAGCAGAAATACTTATGGATGCTGCCCAGCTAATACCCCATGGTCCCATTAATATGAGACCTGATAATCCTAAGAGGGCTATAGATTACTTAGTTTTTTCAGCCCATAAAATGTATGCCCCCTTTGGAATAGGTGTATTAATTGGCCCAAAGAAAAATTTTGAGAATAGTGCCCCTGAATATTGTGGAGGAGGAACAATAGATATAGTAACCCATGAAAAAGTTATTTGGGCAGAACCTCCCCATAAGGAAGAAGCAGGTTCCCCTAACGTAATAGGTGTAGTAGCATTAGTAGCATCTATAAAAATTCTCAATAGTCTTGGAATGAATAACATTTTAAACCATGAAAAAAGTCTTACTCAGTATACTATGGAAAAAATCAAAAATATACCAGGAATTACAGTATATGGTGATACACTTAGACTAGAGGATAAACTTGGAATAATTACTTTTAATATGGAAGATATTTATCACGAAACCCTAGCTAATATTCTGTCCTATGAAGCTGGTATAGCCGTAAGAAATGGCTGTTTCTGTGCCCAACCTTATATATTTAAACTACTTGGTATAAGCAATACAGAGATTGAAAATAATATTAAAAATCCTAGCTTCCTTAGACCTGGGATGGTACGTATAAGCTTTGGACTTTATAATACGAAAGAAGAAGTGGATGTGTTAATTAGATTATTGAAAAAAATATCTAGCAATAAAAACTATTTTGTTAATAAGTATGAAGGATGTAATTGGGGCAGTTTATAATTGAAAACTGCTCCCTTTTATTGAATCTTACTATTTTAGATTAATACTATGCTTATTCCTATACTCCTTTGGAGTACAATTTTCAAACTTTCTAAAAATATAGCTGAAATAGCTTAAATTTTTGTACCCAACTTTTTTTGCTATATCTGAGATTTTCATTTTAGTTTTAACTAAGTATATCTTAGCATTATCTACTCGATTAATATTTATATAATCTGTAATAGACATACCATTCTTCTCATTAAATAAGCTACTTAAATAATTAGGACTGATGTAAAATACTTCGGCAATAGATTTTAAAGTAAGATTCTTCATATAATTTTTTTCTATATACAGATTAACTTTTTTTACCAATTCATCTTCCCCTTGAAAAAGGTACTCTGTTAAAATATCCATAGCATTTTCAATGAAATTTAATGAGTGATTTAATAAATCATCTTGATTAGTACACTTTTGAAGCATATTTTTATATCCGTTTCTTAATGAATGTAAAATTTCCACATCATTAATCTGACCATAAATTGCTCTAGATACTACTGTAAAAAATTCGTCAATTACAATCTTTGCTTTATTAAAGCTAATTTGTTTTTCTTTAAAATCCTCAAATAAATCTTTAATTATATTATTAGCATTGTTCTTATCTAAATTTGTAATTGATTTTATCAGTTCTATTTCTTTTTCAACAGGGTAATTGATTTTACCTATACCTGATAAATCATTTTTATTAAAATTAATCTTATTTAAATTAGTTGCTACTTTAGATTTGAGAAGTTTAACATTAGCTTCCTTTAATGCATTCTCTAAATAAATTGTTTCTTTAGTTTTTTCAATTATTTCATTATTTTTTCTTATCATTTCCTTTTCTATTATATTATTGGATATGATTCCAGAAACATATTTAGCAATCATGGTAAGATATTCCCCTAGGGTATATAGTCTACTCTTTGGTACCAGAGGAATTTGATTAAACATATCCATTAGTTCCCCATATTTCAAGTTATTTTCTTTACTAAGCTTATCTATTCTTTTTTCAATATCCCTAGGCCTATTAATTAATAAATGTCCACATTTTATATATCCAACAGCTTTATTGTCAATCATAATAGGTGCACTAATAGTCAATATATTATATTTACACATTTGTACCTTATGCATATCCATAAGGGGACTACTTAAATATTTATTAGTTTCTTCCAAACATTGGTTACTGTTACTACAAAGCATACAAAATTTATTAATATGAGTTTCTTCTGTAACTCTTCTTTTTTTATTATCTAAAAATACAACGGATAAATTTAGGATGTCCGATACTTCTGATTGTATTTTTTCTAAAATTTCTTTATCTATATTATCAAGTAAGTTTTCTTTATTTATTGTATAAATCTCTTGGCCTATTTCTCCAAATTGTGCTGGTGTATAAATTATCAATAATCTAAGACTTTTATTTTCAATATTTACTACCTCATGTTCTGAATATGGAGGACAATGAACTATCATTCCTGCTTTCATAATATTTTCTCTTCCATCAATCCTTTGAATCCCACTTCCTTCAAGTACAAATAATACTTGCTCCTCTCCAAAATGAAAGTGTCTTTCATGCTTTGAATTTGGGAAAATTGTAACTAAACCTATACTCATACGTTCATTTCCAGTATGGCTAGGTTGATGTATCCATGCAACTTCTCCCCACTGAAATTTTTGAACATCATCATAGTAATTCCTATCTCTTTTTAGGAATAAAGATACATCCATATATAACCATCCTTTTAAACAAGAAAATAAAATTTAAAAATATTATATCATATTTAAAAATTTATGATTTGTATTATAAAAAAAATTAAGCCCATAGGTTTACACTTATGAGCTTAATTTCTATATTCAAATGTATATTTGGGTTATCGAATTATTGGAATTACCAAAGGTAGATACAGTATTAGTACTAGTATTATAATTAATCCTAATAAATAGGGTAAAATAGCCTTTGTAATTTTCTCAATAGATAGTCCTGTAATTGTTGAAGCTACATATAGATTAATTGCTACAGGTGGAGTTACCATACCAATTGCAAGTCCCACAACCATAATAATTCCAAAGTGAACTAAATCAATACCTAATTGATTTACTAAGGGAAGAAATACAGGAGTCAATATAATCAAAGCAGATGCAGTTTCCATAAAGACACCTGTTATTAATATAATTCCTGTGATTAGTAGCATAATTATGTATTTATTAGATGATAACATCAATACCCCATTTGCTATAGCTGTAGGTATATTCCAATTGGCAAGTATCCAACTCAAAATTGAAGATGTTGCAATAATAAACATTACCACTGACATTGTTATAGCTGACTTACAAATAATATCAAAAACATCTTTAATCCTCATATCTCTATATATAAATAAAGATACAATAAGTGCATAATTTACAGCTATAACTGCTGCTTCAGAAGGAGTAAAATAACCTGAAAAAATACCACCTAATATAATTATTGGTGTTAAAAGACCCCAAATTGCATTTTTGAATGTAATCAATATGTTTTTAAATGATGGTTTAGAACCCGTTGGATAATTTCTATCATGGGCTTGCTTTATTGCAATGGCTATTAACATAAGGCCCATCATTATACCTGGAATAAAACCATTTAAAAACAGTCTAGAAACAGACTGGTCCGATATTACAGAATACAAAATCATAGGTACTGAAGGTGGAATAACTACTCCTATAGTTCCACTTGCTGCTATTAAGGCTGCCGATGAAGCTTCATCATATCCCTTTTTCTTAAGCTCTGGTACCAAAGTCGTTCCTACTGCAGCAGTAGTTGCGGCTCCAGAACCAGAAATAGCAGCGAAGAACATACCAGCCAATACCGATACTATTGAAAGGCCTCCTCTTAAAGCCCCAAATATTGAGTCAGCAAAATCCACAAGTTTTTCGGAAACCTTTCCTTTAGCTAGTAAATCACCGGATAAAATAAAAAATGGAACTGCAACTAAAGGAAAGGAATCTGTCCCAGCAAACATTCTTTGGGTAATAATAACTAGGGGCATGTCCTGTGTAACAAGTGCCACTATTGATGCTATCCCTATGGCAATGGCCACTGGAACTCCTAACAATAAGAAAATAAAAAATGTTATAAATAATAAGGTCGCCATTACAGTTCTTCCCCCTTTACAACTTCTTGTAGCATAAGAGATATTCCATGAATGACCATAACAATAGAACTTATAGGAATAACAAAATATACCCACTTCATTGGCATCCTTAATGCAGCTGAGACCTGAGCTGACTGCATAAACATATATCTAAATCCATATATTGTAACTATTATAAAAAAAATTGTACTTGCTATTATGCTTATTATAGTAATTATTTTCCTCAATCTATCTTTAAATAAATCAACACAAAAAGTAACTGATATATGCATATTTCTTTTAAAGGCAAGGGTTGCACCTAAAAAAGTAGACCAAACCAATAGATACCTGGATACTTCCTCTGTCCAAGTCAAAGCATCGAAGAAAACTCTAAATAATATTTGAAGTGATATAGATATAATCATTCCCACTATGGAAACAAATACTAATTTCATAATCAAACTATCTAGAAAATCACTAATTTTTTTAAAAACAACTGCTATCTTCATAGACATCCTTCCTTTTGTATTTCTTTAGCCCTAGTGAAAACTAGGGCTATTTATTAGTTATTAATTTAATTGTTCTTGAATTTTTTCTAGGTATTCTCCATATTTATCTTCATATTTATCAAATATCACTTTAACAGCTTCCTTGAAGGATTCTAAATCAGGCTCTACTATCTCCATGCCCTTTGCTTTAAGTTCTTCAAGTTGCTTTTCTTCATTTTCCGCATTAACTTTTCTTTCATATTCTGCTGCTGATTGGGCTGCTTCTTCAAAAACAGTTTGAATATCATCAGGAAGTTTATCAAACTTTTGTTTGCTCATTACAAAAATTGCTGGTGCATAAGTATGTCTAGTCATTGATAGATATTTTTGTGTTTCATCTAACTTAAAGGAATGTATAACATTAACTGGATTTTCTTGTCCATCAATTGTACCTTGTTGAAGTGCTGTTAAGGTTTCTGTCCAGGCCATTGGAACTGCATTGGCTTCTAAAGCTTTAAATGTATCTATATATACTGGATTTTCCATAACCCTAATTTTAAGTCCTTTAATATCTGATGCATTATTAACTGGCTTTTTTGAATTTGTCAGATTTCTAAATCCTCTTTCAGCATATGCCAATCCCTTCAGATTTACAGTTTCAAGTTTTTCCAATAACTCTTTTCCAACAGGACCATCTAAAACTTTATAAGCCTCTTCAGGACTGCCGAATAAAAATGGCAATTCAAATACTGCAATCTCTTCAACAAAGTTTGCTACTGGTCCATTAGTTATAACTCCCATATCAATTGTACCCATTTGCATACCTTCTAATAGAGTTCTTTCATCACCAAGGGTTGCATTTGGATAAATCTCTATGGTAACTTTTCCTTCAGTTTTTTCCTCTACTAATTCCTTAAATTTCAATGCAGCAATATGGAATCCATCATTTTCATTTACAACATGGGCAAGCTTAATAGTCATATTTTCAACTTCTGAATTTGTAACATTCTTCTCTTCATTAGTATTAGAACTGGTATTTTGTTCCCCAGTATTACTACACCCTGCAAACAAACCTACTACCATAACAACACAAATCATCATAGATATTATTTTTCTCATATTAATTTTCCCCCTTAAATTATTTCAATACTGCACCTGTATTTGCTGAAGTAACTAATTTTGCATATCTAGCAAGGTAACCTGATTTTACTTTAGGCTCTATTTGTTTAAAATTCTTTCTTCTTTTCTCTAATTCTTCCTGGTCTAACTTAACATTGAGTTTTCTGTTTGGTATATCTATCTCAATAATATCACCATTTTCTAAAAGTCCTATATTTCCTCCTTCCATGGCTTCCGGTGATATATGTCCTATAGCTGCTCCTCTGGTAGCTCCTGAAAATCTACCATCTGTAAGCAATGCAACATCCTTATCTAACCCCATCCCTGCTATAGCAGATGTTGGAGATAACATTTCTCTCATTCCTGGTCCACCCTTAGGACCTTCATATCTAATTACTACCACATCTCCCTTTTCTATTTTTCCTTCAAAAATTGCATTTACTGCTTCCTCTTCAGAATTATAAACCTTGGCAGGTCCTTCATGTACTAACATTTCCTCAGCTACTGCTGATTCCTTAACTACTGCTCCATTTGGGGCTAAATTACCCCACAATATAGCTAGTCCACCTTTATTCCTGTATGGATTTTCAATAGATCTTATTACGTTATTATTCTTTATATTATGATCTTTTATATTTTCACCTACAGTTTTTCCCGTAACAGTAATTTGATTTTCATGTATTAGACCCTTTGTAGTAAGTTCCTTCATAAGAGCAGGTATGCCCCCTGCCATATGTAAATCTTCTATATGGTGCTTTCCACTGGGGCTTAATTTTGTTAAGTAAGGTGTTTCTTCACTCTTTTTATCAAAAAGTTCTAAATCCAACTTAATTCCAGCTTCATAGGCTATTGCTGGTAGATGTAATACGGTATTTGATGAACCGGCCATTGCCATGTCCACGGTTATGGCATTTTCAAAGGCCTCTAAAGTTAAAATATCTCTAGGTCTGATTTCCTTTTCTAAACACTCCATTACCTTCATTCCAGCATACTTTGCAAGTCTTATTCTCTCACCTGAATGGGCCATGGCTGTACCATTAAAGGGAAGACCCATACCTAATACTTCTGTTAGACAATTCATACTATTTGCTGTGAATAATCCTGAACATGAACCACATCCTGGGCAAGCCTGCATTGCTATTTCTTCTAACTCTTCTTCATCTATTAACCCCTTTTTACAGGACCCTACCTTCTCAATACATGTACTAAAGTCAATTTCTTCATCTTTATATTTTCCTGCCCTCATGGGTCCTCCACTGACTACCACCGATGGAATATTCAGTCTTGCAGCCGCCATTAACATTCCAGGGATTATTTTGTCACAGTTAGGGATTAATACTAACCCGTCAAATCCATGGGCATTTGCCATGGCTTCTATTGAGTCAGCTATTAACTCTCGACTGGCTAATGGATATTTCATGCCATTATGTCCCATTGCTATTCCATCACAAATACCTATGGCTGGAAACTCTATGGGAGTACCACCTGCCATAGCAACTCCCTTTTTTGCTGCCTCAGCTATTCTATCTAAATGCATGTGCCCTGGTACAATTTCATTTTGAGAATTTACTATACCAATTAAGGGCCTATTAATTTCTTCCTTCGTATATCCCATACCATAAAATAAAGACCTTGCTGGTGCTCCCTTTATCCCACCCTTTACTAAGTCACTCTTCATCGATATCTCCCCCTTTTGCGTATTAGCAATATTATAAATTATTAGAATATTAAAAACTTACGTATATTTAGTCGTTATATTATCAATAGCTATTTTAAATATATTAATATTTTTTATAAAAATATTAATATGTAATTTAGACATAAATTTAGGGATGGCTTATCTTCAAGCCATCCCTTACCTTTTAAATTTTTATATCTTTGGATTGTAATTTTCTATTAACGAACCGATGAAGTAAAGTCTTTATAACTGCCATAATAGGTACTCCCAAAAACATTCCTACTACTCCAAAGAATCCTCCACCTAACACTATGGCCAGTATTATCCAAAATGGAGATAATCCTACACTATCCCCTAGTATTTTGGGACCAAGTATCCATCCATCGAATTGTTGTAGTATTAGTATAAAAACTGTAACCCACAAAGCCTTAATAGGATCATGAAATAGTGTAATTGCTACAGCAGGAACACCTCCGAAAAAAGGGCCAAAATATGGAATCATATTGGTGATACCTACAATTATACTTAATAACATGGCATAGGGTGCCTTTATAATGGCAAGCCCTATAAAACAAATTATCCCTATTATACATGAATCTATAAATTTACCAATTATAAATTGGGAAAACACCTTATCTAGTTCTTTACCAAAATCAATAATATTTCTTGCACTGTTATGATTAAAAAAAGCAAACAATATTCTTTTAATACTTTTTATAAATATTTCCTTATCCTTTAATAAATACACTGAAATTATTAGAGCTAGTAGTATTTTTAGTAGAAAAGAAGTTATATTAATAATATTCAATACTGCAGTACTTAATAGTTTATTAATATATATACTAATTTCCTGAATTATGGTGTTAAGATATTGTTCCAAATATGATGTTACACCATATCTATCAAAAAACTTTAAGCTATTTATTTGGGCTCTTAGCCATTTTTCTGTTTCTTCAAAGTAGGTTGGCAGATCCTTTATTAGATCAGCTATACTGTTAACAATTCGTGGTGTTACAATAGTAATCACAATAGTAATTACTCCTATAGTAAATAGGTATATAACAAATATACTCCACCCTCTTTTAAACCTATGATGTGTTTCTAAATAATTCATGATAGGATTAAGAAGATAGGATATTGCAAAAGCCCATAAAAAGGGACTAATTACAGATATAAAGTTTGTATTTATGAATAGATAATTATCTACTCTGTTTATAACTTTATATAAAATAAATCCTATAATTAACAGTGGAATTAAATTTAAATAAGGAATCCTACTGCCTTTATACATGTAATTCCTCCTAGAGTATGAGATACTTAAATTATAACATATTTATTTCCTCATTTTGTTTATGATTTTTTTAAATATACTATTATTGCCCCTTGTATTTACTACTACATTGGCTTCTTTTGGAACTATTATGGCTCCAAGGGAAGTTATGCCATTTTTAAAATCATGATGCTCCAATATTTGAGTATTCCCATTTGTATTTACTGCTATTATTCTTATGTATGTTGGTATTTGCCTTAATACATAAAATAAATCTTCCTTCTCATTTATTAGATAGTCATTTACACTCCAGATTATATGTCCAGGTTTAAGCCCAATTTTTTCAGCAACACTTCCCTTCTTTACGTCTAATACTGTTAATCCCCTATTACTATTTTTAAATAATGGTCTTTTATTCCTCTCTTCCCTTTGACTATATATTATCAGCCCTTCATGGGCTAAAGGCGCAAAAATAGCAGCTATATATTTAAATATATAAATATAGGATGATAAAGTTGCTAATATTAACAGGGTAATACTATATAGAGCTAGCCTTAGAGAAGATTTTTTAGCCTTTTGTCTCGGTGTACTACTTATAGCTATATCTCCATATCCCAATGCAGCCATAACTACTGATAATTGTAATGTAATATTATCTATGTCCAGCCCTTCTTCTATAAATAGTGGCCACCAATCGGGAAGATTAAGGTCTGTGCTTCCAGGAATTTTAGTTAATATGATAATCATAACAGCAAAGGGAATGGGCCAAAATCTTTGGAGAGTAAAGGCTCCTACGGTACCATATATATCATGTTCAGTAAATATAGGCGTAGGTGATCTATGTCCATCTATCCATATGAGAATACTTTCTATAAAATGTAAGACTGCAACTATTGCAATTATACTAGATACATTAATATCGGGAAAACCAAAGATAAGACTAGATAAAGAAATTATTCCACCTGCATAGGAAAAACATAGGTATCTAACATTTATCATCATTAATATTATTGCTAAGGGTAAAATAAATCTAAAATCTTTAATCTGTACAGTTACTCCTAAAATTGAAATTACTATTGTTCCCATTATTCCACCAATAAATCCTGCCCCAGTAGCCGTTAACATTCTTTGCTTTGTAGTGGCTTTAGTCTCTCCAATTAACTTTTTTTCCATTTTAGCAACTCTATTATATTGAATATAAATTAATACTAATACCAGCCAAAATAATGGATTAATTACTATCATAAGAATTGATTGAAACATCATAATAATTAGTTGTAGCCATTCCACTCTTATCACATCTCCCCCAATAGATGTTTAGCCCGGGAATTAATCCCGGGCAAAAATTACTGAATTTCACTATTTATTACTTCAAGGGCCTTTTGTAGCTGAATATCTTCTTCATCACTTATTTCTGGTTTTTCTTTCAATTCATCAGGTAAATCTATAACTATATTGGGCTCAATCCCCTTACCATGAATGTAACTTCCATTTGGAGTAAAGTATTGTGATATAGTAAGTTTAAAACCAGTGCCATCATTTAGTGGCCTTACTATCTGAACTAATCCCTTTCCAAATGTAGTGGTCCCAATAATAGTTCCAGATTCCGTGTCTTTCACTGCTCCAGTTAAAATCTCTGAGGCACTTGCACTTCCCTCATTTACTAAAATTGCTAAAGGCACATCAATTTTATCTGCATCTGACTTTTCATATCTTTTATTACCATCTCTATCTTGTGTATATACTATTATCTGTTCACCTAATAATTCATCGGCAATTTCAACGCACTCACTTAATGAACCTCCCGGATTATTTCTAAGGTCAATAATCAGACCTTTTATATTTTGTTTTTCTAAATCATTTAAGTGAACTTTGAAATCATCAGCAGTTTTTTCATCGAACATTGAAATTCGTATATATCCAATATTATTGCCTAATATTCTAGATTTAACGGTTTTAAGTCTAATTTCTTCTCTTTTTAACTCTATATTTAAGGGCTCTTTTTTATTAGGTCTTAGAAGTGTTAATTCCACAGTTGTACCAGGCTCACCCTTCATTATTGCTACAGCTTCATCTAGTTTTTCTGCTGTAACTTCTTTATCGTTTACCTTAATTATTTTATCCCCCGATAGTATTCCAGCCCTTTCACCGGGAGTATCTTCAATGGGAGTTACCACTGTTATGTATCCGTCATCACCTGGTGTAACTATAACCCCGATTCCTCCATAAGATCCTTCTGTGTGGGTTGTAAAACTATCAAATTCTGATTTATTCATATAGACTGAATAAGGATCTTCTAAGGATTCAAATAGTCCTTTAATAATTCCATCTTCAAAATTCACATCATCTACTGGCTTATAGTAGTTTTCTTTAATAAATTCTTTTAATTGTAGCATCTTACCCAAATCTTGTTGTAACTGGGCGAAGTACTCATAGTCCTCTTTTTTGATTATAACTCTATCATCCAGTTGTATAGCTACTAAATTGCTAAAAACAGCAGAAACTATACCAGTTACCAATACTAAAACAATACCAATAGCTATAGCAGTTCTTTTTTTAATCATAAAATTTCACCTCTATTTTATATTATGTCAAAAACAAAGAAAAAATCCGATATTATATTTTATTTGATTTCTTTAATCATTATACCATCTTTTACCTTAGCAAACAAAACTTGCAGACATAAGCCTGCAAGTTTTATTGTTGTTTTACATAATTTAATGGATCTACGTATTTTCCATTTTCTCTAACTTCAAAATGCAAATGTGGTCCCGTTGACATACCTGTGCTACCAGAATTAGAGATGGTTTGTCCTCTCTTTACTTCCTGGCCTTCCTTTACTAAAAGTTTAGAATTATGGGCGTAGAGGGTTACTATTCCCCCACCATGGTCTATCATTACAACTTTACCATAACCTCCTAGCCAATCGGCGTGGATGACCTTACCACTTTGTGCTGCCACTACATCCTTTCCAAGGGGAATTCCTATATCTATACCTGTATGTAGCTTTTTAGTTTTTAAGATAGGATGTATTCTATATCCAAAGGGTGAAGTTATTGTATAGTAATTTGGAGCTGGCCAAGTCATTTTTCCCCCAACATATTCTGCGGCTGATTGTTTTTTTCTAATATCTTCTTCAATTTTTTTTGCTAGTTTTACTAACTCATCCTCTTCCTCTTCCAATTCAACATATTCATTTTCAAGTTGTTTTTTTACTCTATCTAGCTCTCCACGGGAAACTACTAACATTTGCTGTTTGTTATTCATATCTTTCTTTAAGGTAATTAACTCTGAATTATATAATTCCAGTGAATTCTTTTTATCTTCAATAATATCTCTTTGTTCTTTTAAGTACTTTAAAAGGTCTACATCATGATTAAATATTTTTTTCACCATGTCTATATTAGTTAAAAAATCTGTGAAATCAGCTGAATTCAAAAGCACTTCTATATAACCTACGTCTCCGTTTTTATACATTACTCTTAGCCTTGAATTCAGTGTATTTTTCTTATTATCTATATTTTCCTCGGCATTTTCTAAATCAATCTCTGCCTTTTCAATTTTTTTCTCTGTTTCATTAATATCATTATTTATATCTTTTATTTGGTTTTCTAAATTACTTATATCATTTTCTAATTTTTTTATTTCTTCTTGAACTGTTTTTTGTTGATTAATATTTTCTTTTTTTTCTTCAGATACTTCTTTGATTTTTTGGTTTACGCTATCTAATTTTTCCTTGTCTGTACTTATGTCAATTGCAAAGGACTGTATCATAGTAGATATTATAAATACTATTGATATAATGAATAATATTAATTTTTTATTCTTCATAATCTCCTGTCCTCCATTTCTATACCCTTAGATATTTTCTCATAGACATAATACTTCCTAAGGCTCCTATACCGGAACCTAGTATTAAAAATACTAATAATAGATTATCCATAACCACTTCCAAGGGTAACATATATGCAGTAAACATCACGTATAGATTTGTAGTAACTATTTCATATACATATTTATATGCCATATAGATTATACCCAATGAAATCCCTGAGCCCAAAAGTCCTAAAATAGTACCTTCAATCAAAAATGGCCATCTAATAAACCAGTTAGTAGCTCCAATATATTTCATAATATTTATTTCTCTTTTTCTAGCAAATACTGTGAGTTTAATGGTATTTCCTATAATAAATATAGATATAGTTATGAGTATTATCATGATAATTAATCCAACCAGTCTAATAAAATTAGTTATTCCTATTAATTTATCAACTATATCTTTATAAAATTTTACTTCTTCTATCCCATTAATTGCCTCTAACTTTGATACAATAGTGTCACTGTCTTCAATATTATTTAAGCTTATTATATATGAGTTTGGCAGTGGATTAGTTTCAAGACCTTCTAATAAATATCCATGCTCCCCCCATTTTTCTTTCATATTTTCCAGGGCTTCTTTCTTAGACTCGTATCTTATATCCTTAATTCCTTCTAAATCATCAATTATATCCCCAATTTTTTCTATTTTATCTATGGATAGGTCATCTTCTAAATAAACCTGAACAGTATCAAATTGCTCTTTAGCTCCTTGGCCAAGGCTATCAATATTTAAAATAAGTAAAAATATTAGCCCAAGAATAATAAGGGTAGCTGTAACCGATCCTATAGAAGCTAAACTCATTACTCTATTACGCCATAGATTTTTAAAGCCTTCTTTTATTAAATACAGCATGCTCTTAATCTTCATATCCGTAGCCCCCCTTTATGTCATCTCTAACCAATGTTCCATTTTCTAAAGCTATTACTCTTTGCTGCATAATATCTACTATATTTTGGGCATGGGTTGCCATGACTACGGTTGTTCCCCTTCGATTAATTTGCCTGATAAGTCTCATAATCTCCCAAGATGTTTCCGGATCTAAGTTTCCAGTGGGTTCATCAGCTATTACTATTGGAGGATTATTTATTATTGCCCTAGCAATTGATACTCTTTGCTGTTCCCCTCCCGACAGTTGATCTGGATACATCTTGGCCTTACTACTTAGTCCCACCATACTTAATATCATTGGTACTTGTCTTCTTATATCCTTTGATGAAGCCCCTATTATTTCCATAGCAAAGGCTACATTTTCATAAACTGTTTTATTAGGCAATAATCTAAAATCTTGAAATATCACGCCAATTTTTCTTCTAAGCATTGGTACATGTCGCCTATGAATATTGGTAATATCTTCATTATCTATTATTATTCTTCCTTGGGTTGGCTGTTCTTCCTTAAGTAACATTTTTATCAATGTAGATTTTCCTGCCCCACTTGGGCCTACTAAAAAAACAAAATCTCCCTTTTCTATATTAATATCTATATTTGATAGTGCCATCACACCATTTTTATATCTTTTAGAAACATTAATAAGCTCAATCACTCTATCATCTCCTATCACTATTTCTATTTCGACACTTGTTTTTCCTTTCCTTCAATTATTTTTACTTAACAGCTAGGAAATTTCTACTATCTTGTCACTTTATAATATAACATGTTCATTATATATTAATAAAGTCTTATGTGAGTTTTTAATCTGAAAATATATTGTCCCAATAGATGTTGTTTTCTTCATAACAAAAAGGCTGACATTTTGTCAGCCCTTTTGTCATAATCATTTATTCTCATTTTCCTCTTTAAGTTTATCATAGATTTCTTTAAGTCTTTTATTGACCATGTAGTGAATAGTTCCTTCAGGATAATTCCCCTGTTCATCGGCTTCTCCCGCAGGAATATCTGTAAGTATCTCAATACCTTCATCAATAGTTTTAACGGCGTATATATGGAATTTATTATTTTTTACTGCTTCAATTACATCGTCGCTAAGCATAAGGTTTTTCACATTTTGATGGGGAATCATTACTCCTTGTTTTCCAGTTAATCCTTTTAGTTTACATACTTTAAAGAAACCTTCTATTTTTTCATTAACTCCACCTATTGGCTGAATTAATCCTCTTTGATTTACCGACCCTGTTACAGCTATATATTGTTTTATAGGAACCTTTGCTATACTTGATAATATTGCATAAAGTTCTGTACTAGAAGCACTGTCTCCGTCCACACCTGAATAAAGTTGTTCAAATACTATACTGGCAGATAAGGCCAAGGGTTTTTCCTGTGCATATTTGTATCCTAAATATCCACTTATTATCATTACACCTTTATCATGGATTTTTCCACTGGTCTTTGCTTCTCTTTCTATATTGATTATCCCCGCCTTACCTCTATAGGTGGCAGCTGTGATTTTACTTGGTTTTCCAAACCTATATTCTCCAGTTCCCGTTACGGCAAGGCCATTTATTTCTCCGATTTTTTTACCATCTACATCTATTAAATAATCTCCTTCTTCAAACATTTCCAATACTTTTTCTTCAAATTTATTATTTCTAAATATTTTTTCTCCTATGGCCTTTTCCACATGCTCTACTTTTACAATATCGCTTCCATCTACTTCTGCCCAACTATCTGCTTCATATAAAATTTCTACTATTTGATTAAATCGAGAACTTATCTTCTTTTGACTTGCAGCCAGCTTAGAACTGTATTCCACAACTTTTCCTACTGCAAAAGCATCAAAATGTCTTAGGTTTTCCTTTTCACAATGGGTTGCAATAAATCTTGCCATTTTTATAATGTTTTCTTCATTTCTATCCATTTCTACATCAAAGTCAGCCATTATTTTAAATAATTTTTTAAACTCTTCATCATAATTATATAAGAGTTGATAAGTATATGGATCCCCAATTATAATAACCTTTAGATTTATTGGTATAGGTTGAGGCTTTAAGCTAGTAGTTACTACATATCCCAATTGATTACCGATTCCTTCAATGATTATCTCATTTGTTTTTAAAGCCCTTTTTAATCCTTGCCATGCAAAGGCGTTAGCTAATAAATCCTTAGCTTGAAGTATTAAATATCCTCCATTGGCTTGATGAAGTGCTCCAGGTTTTATTTGCATAAAATCAGTTTTCATAACGCCCATTTCATTTTTATATTCTGTACTTCCAACTAAATTATAATAGGTAGGATTACTTTCAAATACCACAGGTGCATGTTTTCTATCGCTATTATCAATAAATACATTAACTCTATACCTATCAAAAAATGCTTCCGATGATCTCATTTGAAAAATAGCCAATGGATTGTTATTTGGGCTATCTGCATCATCTTTGAATTTATCTATATGTTCAATAATATCCTCTTTGAGCATTTCTAAATATTCTTCTATCTTTTTTCCATAATTGAATTTATTCTTAAGATTATTTATGTAGAATTCTACTACATATGCTGCTGTTTTTTTATCTAATTCTTTGAGCTTATCTCTAAATTTTCCCTCTAATACCCTTAATTCATTTAATAAATCAACACTATCAAGACTTAAATCATTTGTTTTTTTATTTAGCTCATCAAGCTCTTCTTTAGTTAATTTTTTATAGTCTTCTTCACTCATAGGCTTTCCATTTTTAAGGGGAATACTTATAAGCCCACCATTTTCAGTTCTTTTAAATCTAAATCCATGCTTTTCTCCCACCATATTAAGTTTCTCAAGAATTTGCTGAGATATTGTTTGATATTGTTTAAATATGCTACTTTTTTTATTTTCATAGTCCTTACTATTGAAGGCATTTTCAATCTCTTTCTTTAATTGTTTTATCATATCTTTGATTTCTTTTTCCAATTCTTTACCCATGCCTGCTCCTAAATTTAGTGCCATGGGACAATGGGGATTTTTGAAATTATAAACATATACCCAATCATCGGGAACTTCTTTCTCTGATGCCTTTTCTTCTGTAATTAACTTAACATAGCTATTCCTTCCCGTTCCTGTTTGTCCTGCTACGAAAATATTATATCCTTTTTTCTTTACTGAAAGACCGAATTTCAAGGCCTGGGATGCCCTCTCTTGACCAATTATCCCCTGTAAAGGTTTTAATTCAGCAGTGGTTTTAAAATTAAAACAATCAAGACTACAGGTATTTTTAAGTTTACTAATAGGAACTTTATATTCTTTTATCATTTCAACACTCCCCTTTAAACTTAAATAATTATTTGAATTTTACCCATAATTCTTTTAATTAAATCTATATTTTAATTACAGTATTTAATATTCCATATTGATAAAAATATATGAAAAAAATAGCCCATAATTCATAGTTAATCCATTGATTTTAACAGATTAACTATGAATTATGGGCCTTTAAATAAGATAAATATATTGACCTAGTTAATATTTACTCTGTCCCCATCCACTATATATATAATTTTCTCGCAAACATTAGTAATATGGTCAGCTATTCTCTCTAAATATCTTCCAACCATTAATAACTTCGTCCCTTGATTGATATATTTACTATCTTTATTAATCAATAGTAGAATATCAGTATATACATCGGCATAAAGATTATCTATTAATTCATCATCTTTTCCAACTCTATATGCTAAATCTGCATTTTCATTAATAAAACTTTTTTTAGTATTTTTTATCATTTCAATTATAATGTCTTTCATCTTAGGTATATCTACCAAGGGTTTTACATGACTTTCATCCCCTATTTTTATAACTTCCTTTGCTATATTAACACAAAAGTCTCCAACTCTTTCTATATCCGTAATCATCTTTGAAATGGAAAATATAATCCTTAAATCCTTAGCCATAGGTTGTTGCAATGCAATTAACTCTATTACTTTATCCTCTATATCAAACATTAGTTTATCAATATTATCATCTAGCTTTATTACTTCCCGTGCTAGTTTAGTATCCTTATTAACTAATGCAGTTATTGCCTTATTAATTAAATCTTCAACCCCATCAAACATTTTAACTATATCAGACTTTAGTTCTCTAATAGATGCCTGAAAATTTTCCCTTACCATTAATCATCTCCCCCTTATGTTATAAAAGATAATGTTTACATTATAGTTCTTTCCGTGGTAAATAATAAAATAATTTTATCCAAAGCGTCCTGTAATATAGTCCTCAGTTCTTTTATCCCTCGGTGTTGTAAATATTTGATCTGTATTCCCTACTTCTATTATCTCTCCCATTAAGAAAAATGCCGTTTGGTCAGATATTCTAGCTGCCTGTTGCATAGAATGAGTAACAATAACAATTGTATAATCTTTCTTAAGTTCTTCTATTAAGTTTTCAATCTTTCCAGTGGCAATAGGATCTAGAGCTGATGTTGGCTCATCCATCAAAATAACTTCTGGCTCCATAGCAATAGCCCTAGCAATACAGAGTCTTTGTTGTTGACCGCCAGATAACTCCCATGCTGATTTATTTAGTCTATCCTTTACTTCATCCCAAAGTGCGGCTCCCTTTAAGCTTTTTTCAACAATTTCATCAAGTTTTTTCTTGTTTTTTATTCCATGTCTTTTAGGTCCGTAAGTTATATTGTCATAAATTGATTTAGGAAAGGGATTAGGTTTTTGAAACACCATTCCTACTTTTTTTCTTAATTCCTCAACTTCCAAATCCCTTGAATAAACATTTTGTCCATCTAAAATTATATCCCCTTCTACCTTTGTATCCTCAATTAAATCATTCATGCGATTTAAAGTCCTAAGAAATGTAGACTTACCGCATCCTGAAGGGCCTATTAAAGCTGTAACTTTATTTCTCTCTATATCAATGTTAATATTGTTTAAAGCTTGAAAATCACCATAATAAAAATTCAAATCCTTTACTTGCATTTTTATCTTCATTATACAATCCTCCTATGCCTTTATCCTATCTTGATATTTATTTCTTAATAGAATTGCAGTTAAATTCATTACAATTAGCACTAAGAGAAGTACTAGTATTCCAGCTGCTGCAACAAACTGAAATTCAAGCTTTGGCATTGAGGCCCATGTGAAAATTTGTAGCGGCAGAGTTGTGAATTCATCAAATACACTTGTTGGACTAAACCAAATTCCTGCTGCTCCACCAACAACTACTAAAGGAGCTGCTTCACCTATTGCTCTAGATACTGCCAATATACTTCCAGTTAATATACCTGGCATGGAATATGGAAGAATAACTTCCCGTACAGTTTCCCATTTAGTAGCACCAAGGGCATAGGAAGCATGCTTCAAACTTTTAGGAACTGTTTTTAAAGCTTCCTGGGCCGAAACTATTATTATTGGCAATATTAATAAAGCCATTGTCAAGCTAGCTGCTATAATAGTTCTACCTAAATTTAAAAAACGTACAAAAACTGATAATCCCAGTATCCCATATACTATGGCAGGAACACCAGCAAGGTTACTAATATTTACTTTGATTAAATCATTGAACTTATTATTTGTGGCGTACTCTTCTAAATATATTGCTCCACTTACTCCTAAGGGAAATGCTATAGCCATGGTTAATCCAATGACCCATAATGATCCGAAAAGTCCAGCCTTAATCCCTGATTTTTCTGGGAATCTTGAGGTATAGTTATTTAAGAAATCCCAATTTAAGTACCCAATACCTTTTTTAAATATATCTATAAATAAGAAGGCTAACATGAAAATGCTAAATAATATACAAGCCACCAATATACCATGAAAGATACTATTTATTTTTTTTCTCTTTTTTATATTCCCCATTAATAATCCTCCTTAAATCGTCTTACTATATATCTAGAAATATAATTCATAGTTAGTGTAATAACAAATAACAACATAGCAACAGCAAATAAACTCTGTGATTCTATAGAACCTTGTACAACATCACCACTTGTTATTTGTACTATAAACCCTGTCATAGTTTGAATACTTTCAAGAGGATTAAGGGTTAATTTAGGGGTTGACCCTGCGGCTAATGCAACAATCATGGTTTCTCCTATGGCCCTTGATATTGCAAGTATAAATGAAGATATTATACCTGAAAATGCAGCAGGTATTACCACCCCTTGAACTACTTCTAACTTAGTAAGTCCCAAGGCATATGCTCCCTCCCGTAGACTGCTTGGCACTGCTTTCATAGCATCTTCACTTAAGGAAAGTACCATAGGCATAGTCATAATTCCTACAGCTATAGAAGCACTAAGGCCATTATATATACTAGTTTCAGGAAATATATTTCTAATAATTGGGGTAATAGTATTAAGGGCAAAATAACCATATACTATTGATGGAATACCAGCTAGTACTTCTAGAATCGGTTTAATAACCCTTCTTACCTTTTTATGAGCATATTCACTTAAATATATGGCACTAAATAATCCAATGGGAATTGATATTAAAGAAGAAAAAAATACAATTAAAAAAGTGCCACCAACAAGTGGTAATATACCAAAATACTGTGGTTTAAAAAGTGGTGTCCATTTAGTACCAGTTAAAAAATCTAAAATAGGCACTTGTTTAAAAAACAGTATACTTTCACCCATCAAAGTAAATAAAATACTTACGGTAATTAATACAGATACTGAACCTAAGACAGTAAACATATGTTTTATTATTTTTTCCTTGATCTTTTTACTACTTTTATTATTCATTATATTTCCCCCCAAACATGGCAATAAAAGGGCCTAGGAAGCCCTTTTAGAACCTGTTTTGCTTAACTATTATTTAAGTATGTATTATTATACTTATTAATATAGTTAAAGTCCTAAATCTTCAAGTTGTTGAGTATATTTTTCTTCTGGAACTTTTACATATCCTACTGATGGAATTACTTCTTTTCCTTCTGTTAAATAGTATTTTACAAACTCTGCTACTTCTGGTCTTTCTAAACTCTCTAAGTTAGGATAAATAAATATTGGTCTTGAAAGTGGTGAGTAGCTTCCATCTTCAATAGTTGTTTGTGTAGGAAGTACTGGGCCATTTCCACCATCTATAGCAACTGCCTTTAGTTTGTCAGTATTCTCAACATAGTAGGCATATCCAAAGAATCCTAAAGCATATTTATCTCCTGCAATACCTGTAACTAATACATTATCATCTTCACTTGCTGTATAATCAGGTCTTATGTTTCCACCTTCACCGTTAATTTCTTCAGTAAAGTAATCAAATGTTCCTGAATCTGATCCTGGACCATAAAGTTTTATTTCTTCATCTGGCCATTCCGCTTTTACATCTTTCCATGTCTTAACTTTGCTATCTTTGTTCCATATCATATTTAACTCTTCAACAGTTAAGGAATCAACCCAATCATTAGCTGGATTGACAAGTACTGATAATCCATCATATGCTACAACTATCTCTTTAAACTGTATTCCTGCTTCTTCAGCAGCTTCCTTTTCTTCATCTTTTATTGGTCTAGATGCGTCACTAATATCTGTTTCCTTTGCTATAAACTTTTTAAATCCTCCACCTGTTCCTGATACACCAACAGTAACCCTTACTTCTGGATGAATCTTTTGGAATTCTTCAGCCACAGCCATTGTTATAGGATATACTGTGCTTGACCCATCAATAGCTATAGAACCTGCTAATGTTTCTTCCTGTTGACTTGATTCCTTTGACTCATTTGATGGAGCTGATTCACTAGTTGTCTTACTTCCACATCCTGCTAATAAACCTATTGATAAAATACTTACTAATAAAAGAGCAATTATTTTTTTCTTCGCCTTCATATACATTCTCCCTTCATTTCCTATACTTATTTATGCCTCATATATAAAATATCATTATTATTTCCATAGTTTGTTATGGAGCTGTTAATATAACGTTAAGGAAATGTTAAGTAGAAATGTTAAGTAAAAAATTCTTGAAATTTTTCATAGATAAATTTTTTAATCTTTCTTTACTTACTTTCAAAATATGAAATACACCTTCTTAAATTATTAGATAACGAATTTAACTCTGCAGCATTACTATTTAATTCATTTAATATGTCAAATTGATGATTTATCCCCTTACTCATAGTGACTGAAGTCTCTGCAGTCTGTTGGGCAATTGATGATATATGAGAAAAGGATTGAATAATTTCTTCTTTACTTTTATTTACCATATCTATATCTTCAATAATATGGGTCATTTCTTCAGCCATATTTTTAATTGAAGTAATTATTGACTTAAAGGCCTTTTCTGTATCTAAAGCAGCATTATTTTGTTTTTCTATGATATTTTCACTGGTCATTACAACATTTTCAACTTTGTTAGTCTTATATGTTATTTCTTCAATTATTTCTCTTATATAATTTGATTCTTCTGAAACCTGTTCAGCTAATTTTCTGATTTCATGGGCCACAACTGCAAAACTATTTCCAGCCGAACCAGCCCTAGCTGCCTCAATAGCTGCATTTAATGCCAACAGATTAGTTTGTCTAGATATATTATTTATTGTTTCATTAACTTTAATTATTTTAGCTATTTCATACTTTAATAGGGCTACTTCATTATGTACTTTCTTTGAAACTTCAAAGCTTTCTATAGAATAAGATTTCAACTCATTTACCTGTATTAAGCCAGAATTTACTATTTTATCTGTTTTATTATGGGTTTCAATTATAGTCTTAGAATAATCCTTTGTTTTTTGTATTGTTTCCGATAAGGATT
The DNA here is from genome assembly GCA_965539935.1 of uncultured Eubacteriales bacterium. Classification (GTDB taxonomy): domain Bacteria; phylum Bacillota; class Clostridia; order Peptostreptococcales; family Caminicellaceae; genus CBETVX01. The sequence continues at coordinate 45,783 of CBETVX010000005.1, forward strand.
TAAGATTCTCAAGGCTTATATCTACATCACTGGCTTGTTCCTTTGATCCTATTTCTATTTCCCCTGCTACTTCTTTTATATCCTCTGTAAAATGATATACTTCTTCAGAAATAACAGTTAATTTATTTGAAGCATCAGACACTTCAATTGATGCCTTAGTCATACTATCGATAAGAATTTTAATTTCATTAATCATATTATTAAAACTATCGTTTAAAACCCCTATTTCACCACTAGTATGAAAATCAGCCTTATTGTCTAAATCTCCTTCTGAAACACTTTTCATAATATAGGCTAGACCTTTTATAGGTTCTACTATACTATTTGAATATATAAAAGAAACAAGTACACAGATCAAAGATAATACAGTCACAATAATGATAATAAATTTCTTAATAGTATTTATTGTATCATTGTACTCTTGTTGATTAATGGCAGTCACTACTATCCAATTTGCCCAATCTAGTTTTTGATAGGATGCTACTTTCTTTACGTCATCATATGTATATCTACCAAAGTTATTTTTAAGTTTTCCCTCTCTCATCATATTGTCAGCTTCACTTTGTATAAGGTTATTTTCAATGGTTTTAAATAAATATTCTTCATCTTCATGATATATTACGGTCTTAGAATCATCTACTACATAAACCATACCACTTTCTCCAATTTTCAAGGTTTCAAGAGGTTTCATAAATTCCTCTAAATCAAACAAAATAACTATTACTCCCAATTGATCAGATAAAGTATTTATAGATTTTGCTATAGGAATAACATGTCTTCCTGTTATTGTAGATTTATATGTCTTTCCAATAAAAAATTCATTATTTCCTGAGACTATTTCTTTGAAGTAGTTTTCATTTGAAATATTAGTCCCTGTATATTGTTCCCTAAAAGCAGAACCATCGGCTATTATTTCTCCCTTCATATCTGATATAAAAATCGTTTGATATAATCCATCTGAATTTTTCACTACATTTTTTAATGATAATAAAACGGTATTGAGCCATCTAGCATCATTTAAATTTCCATCTTTTATATCATCTAATAATACCAACATATCCGATTGGGAAGATAATGCACTTAGGGTTGTTTCTGTATTACTTATTGTTATATCTAAACTCTTTTTTGCTCCATCTGAATAGGCTTTTAACATCTCTTTTTGATCAACATCTAATTTTGAACTTACATTGGTATAAATAAAAATCCCCATAGAAATAACTGGCAAAATAGAAATAAGGAAAAAAACTAGTAAAATTTGTGTTCTTAGGGACATGTTTGATTTTTTAAGATTTTTATTTTGTAATCTAAATATTTCTTTTATAGGATTAAATATTTTTCTAAATATCCTACCATCATGAATTCCTTTCATACCTTTAAAATCTAATTTTCTTAATGGCTTATTATTAAAGAACTTGTGCAAAAAATGATTGTTTTTTTTCTCTATTTTTACATTCTTTAATTCTTTCTTATTTTGATAAATGGGATCCATTTTTTCCTCCTATCCTTTTATTATTTACTAATAATATTTAGTAAAAAGATTTGCTTATTTTACAGCTATACTGGTACTTAAATTTTATATTACTCATACCTAATATTGGTTAAATCGCTGTTAAAATTTGCGAAAAAAAAGCTAGTATTAAGATTTATCCTCTTAACACTAGCTAAGGTCACTAGATTTAACTATTATTTATTTCTGACCTGCTGCTATTTTTACATTATTTTGATGGGTTGAATCTATTTGTCCATCTATATGTCTAGTACTATTTTTAAAGTGTAAATCAAAGTGTCCATCCATATTATTTCCCTTTATATAATCATAATTAGTTCCTTCTCCATAGTCCCCACTTCTCCAGGATGTATATTCACCTGCTGGTGCATTTTCGTTTCCTGCGTGGGGCATACCTGCCATACTGGCAGCAATTTTTCTTCCATTATACTCAATTATAACTGGTCTTTTTTCCCAGCTATAACTACCACCAAATATCTCTAAATATATACTTGTATCTTCCGCAGTTAAAGTTTCGGTATCCGAATGATTTGCTCCTATAGTTCTCTTTGCCATAAAGGATTTTCCCGTATAAAAATCTGTTATTTTAAATACTGAACCTATAGGTACTACATACTGGGCCTGGGTCCACCAATCTAAATATTCACCATATTGCTCTCCTGGAGTACTAGTTATAGGTATATTGTATACTGGGATTTTCACAGTATCTCCTATGTTAAGTACCGTATTATCATTTGCTCCGTTTGCTTCATATAGGTCATTTACTTGAACTCCAAAATCATTAGCTATTGTCCAGTAGGTATCTCCTTCTTTAACAGTATAATACTCATAGGTAATATATGGCTGTGATGAGCTTGAATTTGTATAAGATTCCATTCCCACTATACTAGTTGTTTCTTGGCCATTATTTCCAGTAGGTATTATAATTTCATCACCTACTTCTAGATAATCATTTTTCTCAGCATTATTAGCTTCTAATAAATCTATGGTAGTTATGCCATACTTTTCAGCAATCTTCCAATAGGTTTCTCCCCACTGAACTATATGGATTTTGTTACCTTGAGGAACTATAACAATATCCCCTACTTCTAAATATGAATTTGAACCAGCATTATTTGCTCTAATTATCTCATCTGTACTTATCCCAAATTTTTCGGCGATTTTCCAGTATGTATCGCCATTGACTACTGTATATAATATCTTTTCATTGGAATCATAGGGTAAAAGTATAGTTTGTCCAACTTCAAGATATGAGCTGTTTTTATCTGAATTAGTATCTAAGAGCTCTTCTAAATCTATATCATATCTATCACTTATCTTCCAGTAGGTATCTCCACTCTTTATTTGATAGTAAGCAGTTCCTGCAAAACTTAATAAACTACTTTGAGCAAAGATTGATAAACCTATTAAGCCACCCGCTATTATCTTTTTTATTTTCAATTACATTCCTCCCATAGTTTTAATATTTTGCACTATATATCACATTCGACAAATTTCGACATTTCCCTTGATGTAATTTTTTCCAAAAATATAACAAGGAATTTGTCTTTTCTTTTTAATACAAAAAGTCAAAGAACAAAGACGCCTTACGACGCTTTGTTAGTTCTTAGTTCGTAGTTAGTAGGCTTTGGTCAAATCTTATAGGTCGATAAAAGCAATAAAAAACCAATTTTTCACTGGTAATGATTTGTAATTTATTGTATGCCTCAAATTTATTTGAATTGTTAACTATAATTTTTTGTGAAAAAGGTTTGAGTTTCTATACAATAAAAAACGACCTTCTTAGGTCGCCATTAATCTTGATATTTTGTTTTTAATTCAATTCTATATGGTAATTCATTTAGATTAGTTTTAACTACGGTATAAGGATATGTAATAGCTTCAGTTACCACTTCTCCAGGCTCAGGATCCTTATATTCAGCATATACTACCAATTTAAATTTTTCATCTTCCATTATTTTTTCAATCTTATCTATATTAACTGTATATCCTCCAGTAGGCTTTTCTCCCCTAGTTACTATTACATAAATTTCTTCATCAATTTTACAAGCTAAAGCCCTCTCAAGATTTTGATATCTTGGCAGTATATCTTTGATTTTTTGAGGTATCTCTTCTTCACTTAATACATCGAATTTGATGTATTTACTATCATCAGTAAAATGTTTATAGGTCATTGTCCCACTTACCAAAACTAATATTACTACGACTGCAATAGCAAGGTTCTTTTTGGTTACCATATTTTTAAGCTTCTCCATAAACTACCCCCTCTTTCCATATATTGCTTAGTTATTAAATAGTATTCAAGAAGGGGTACAAATATTCTAAAAATGTTAAATCTGGATTTAACTAATGTCTTTGCTAAGTATTACTTTAATAAGAAACTTCGGAAGTACCATCATTCTCTTGATTCTCCATGGCTCCTTTAGAAGTCTATAAAACCACTCTAAACCTAGATTTTGAAATATTTTAGGTGCTCTTTTTGCAGTGCCTGCCCATACGTCAACACTTCCTCCTACACCCATAGCAACACTAACATTTAATAGCTTTTTATTTTTATATATCCATTTTTCTTGCCTTGGTGAACCTAGGGCTACAAATAAAACATCTGGCTTTAATTCATTAATTTTATCTATTATTTTTTGTTCATCCTTAGAGTCAAAATATCCATGATGGGAACCTTTAATCTTTATATTAGGATAAACATCTGAAATACTATTGCATGCAATTTCTGCAACTCCAGGCTTTCCACCTAAAACATAAATAGATTTCCTGGTATTATTACAGAATTTAAGGATTTTATCCATCATGTCCACACCTGTAACTCGTTGAATTAAACCTAATCTATGTATCTTTGAAGCAATTATTAATCCAATTCCATCGGGTATATTCATATCAGAGCTTAACAATACTTCCCTGAGCTCATCGTCTTCAATGGCTTTCATAACGATTTCAGTATTAGGTGTGAAGATCATAGCAAACCTTTCCCTATCTAATAATACCTTAAATCTTTCAAAGGCACTTTCTATTGTAACCATATCAATAGGAGTACCAAAAATTTTTGTTGTTTTACGCATATTTGCCTCCAATTCACAGTAATTTTTTTACTATTTCTGCATTAATAGATATTTTATTTCTTAGCTCAATTACTTTATTTTTAAGACATTCTTTATAACTTTCATTATTATTCAATATCTCATAAATACCCTCAATCAATATCCTACTAGATAAATTATCAATATCACAAAGACTTTCTTTATTTAATGTATCCATAAAATAATCTATTTTAGGGTCATAGGATATTCCTATCATAGGAACATTTGCAACAGCTGCAAAAATTAAGGAGTGCAGTCTTACACCTACTAATAAATCTAAATTCTCAAATATACTCAATATTTCTTTACTATTATATCTATATTTTAGAAATATTACTTTATTCCCTAACACTTTACATAAATCATTATTTATTTCCATATCTTCACTATAATGAAAGGGTATAAATACAATATTTGCATTTAACTCCTTGTTTAATTTTTCTACAGTTTCTATCAAAATCCTCTTTATTTTAGGGGTATAATTTTTACCTCTAAAGGCAAATCCTATAGTGGGTTTCATAGGATCAAAACTTGAGTCATAGGTTTGTAGAATCCTTAATCCACTTTCTTTATCTATCCTATCCATGCTCATAACAGGGTCAGCAGTTACTTGTATTTTTTTACTATTAACCCCCATCTCAACTAAGTCCTTCTTAGAATTATAGTCCCTAACTGTTATATAATTAACCTTATTAAGTAAAAACTTAGTAAGCCATTTATGAAATTCCTTATTAATAGGCCCTATACCTTGACTATAAACCATAACCTTTTTTCTCATGATAAGGCCTATAGCAATAATACCTAAGTAGTAGTTAATACTTTTTTTGCTTGTAATATCCTGTAATAAACTACCTCCGCCACTTAGTAAGATATCTGTATTTGCCATAGCCTTAATTATTTTAAATACATTCTTCCTATTGATACTTTTTACACCATACTTTTCTGATGTAATCTTAGGATCGGCAGACAGAACTGTTATTTCCACATTATTTATATTCCTATTTAGATTTTTTACTATAGCCTCTAGTATTGCTTCATCTCCTAAATTCTTAAACCCATAGTACCCCGATATTAAAATCCTATGCATTAACCTTTTCTCCTTTCAAAGGAATGAAGGACTTTCTCTAAACCTAGTGCAATACCTATGGCAACGAAACCTAAAATTAACCCTAATAGTACTGAATAAAATGTCCTTATTGTTGATAAATAAACAGGTGTACGTAGATGACTAAATGTATTTACAACCGATGTTAATCCAATCACTGCAACTAAACCAAAGGGGAAAATCAATTTTTTATATTTCCTAAAGGCTACATATACTGTTAATAATAATGCTGGAAAGGCCATTAAAAATTCCTTTGTTCTTGGTCGAGCTAGTAAAACCTCTTCTAAAAAATTACGTACTATCATTTCTAAATCTGAAGGCTGTATAGTTGTTTCATGGCCAGTTCTAGCTATATAAATATATCCAATTGTTAATAATATTGCCATTACAGCTATTTGTTTTACTTTGATATTCTGTTCCATAAGTCTGCCTATATCTTTTAATCCCGTATCTAGACCACTAATCTTTTCTTTAGTTCTGTCATAGCCAAATTTAGAAATATATATAATCCCAAACATAGCTAAAGGAATTAATTGACTAAATTTAACACCCCTGAAAATATCCATTTCCAATAGATACCTTATATCAGAGAGAATTGCTCCGATAAACATTCCTCCAACCATTGATATGGCTACACATATTAACAAAGTAATAATTGAACTCTTTATAATATTTAAGAAGCTACTGTTGTTATCTTTAAGAAGCTGATCTTTACTGTAGTTCATTAAATATAATATGCTTAGTGTGGGGAAAATAATACTTGCTCCTAATGCAAGGATTTTATCACTAAGGCTAGGAAGGAAATAATTCATAATAAATACAAAAACAATTCCCAATCCTGCCAATATATTTATATATTTGTCTTTGATTTTTATAAGTGCATTTAATATTAGCATTCCAGCTCCTAGAACCCCTAGCCCCATTAAATTTAATCTTAAAAATCCAAGTTTATAGGGCTTCATAGTGGTAAAGTTACCTAATTCCATTCCATGTCTTGCTATTCTAGAGTTAAATCTATTGAACATCTTTTCATATTCATTATAATCTGTTACATATTCATATTGGTCGTATTTAAATGGTTTAAAATATATGACCCTTATATTTCTTTCGGTAACAGCTCTGTAAATTGTATTTTCTATTTCTTCTGCTCCCTCATAGTTGTAATACTGAAATCTTGTCTGAACCCAATCCCAAACAGAGAATACCCTTACAGCATTATAATTAAGGTCTTCAGTAAGCTTTTCAATCCCTTCTTGTTCTATATGTTCTCTTTGAACTCCTGTCTCAATAAGCCCTACTTTTATATCGTTAGATTCCATATAATCCTTTAAATCTTCTATATCATCTGGATATCCTAAAACTTCTTTACCTCCAAAAATAAATAGGGATGGTTTTAAGTTGTATTTTTCCATTTCATCTATGTAAGCTTCAACAAGTTTTTCGGAATATTTCATATAATTAGCAGGTCGTGGAAGCACTTCAAGACCACTTTCTTTAATTAATTGTATCTTTTCTTCATCAAATCCTAAACCAATTTTTGCTACCTGAGAAGAATAAAGTTGCTTTTTAGTACCGATAGTTTCACCTTCCACATCTAGTATATTTTGCCCCTGTAAATATAAGGCCTCTTCTTCATCTCCATCTATCAATATATAATAAGTATCTTTTTCTTCTATTTCTCTGTATATATCCCTTGGATAACGCTTTTGAAGTCCAAGTCTAACAAAATCATATATATCCCTTGATTTAGTCATTACCAATAGGTCATATTTATCTGCTTCTTCTAAGTATTGAATTACACCTTCAGAATATTTTTTCTCCCAGTTTACATCTTTCTTTATATTTCCTACAACCTCTAGCTCCATAGCTTTATCATCTTCAACCATTGATTCTAAGGTCTCTTCATTAATTGCTACCGACGCTGCTCCAAGAGATTTAAACTTTTTTAACCACCAAGCCATATCTTCTTCCGATTGATTAGCGAGATTTTCTATTTCTTTATAATCTAAAACTATTTCTACACCCTTATTTTTTCCCTCTACACTAATTCTTTCGAAAATAGTTATAGATGTGGTTAGTATCCCAATAACTACTAATGCTATAAGTAGAATGTTTTTTTTCATATACTTCTTCCTTTCTAAACTATTTATTTTTAGGGTATAATTTATCTTTTATGTAACTTTCATATATGTAAATAGATGTTTTCTCCTTCATTATTACAGTAGATATACTAAAGATTAGGACTCCTAACAATAGGCTTGTACCAATTATTAGAAATTTATTTATAAAAACATCCGGAGCTAAAATACTACTGATATAACTTTTAAAATAATATATACCACTTCCCATTAATGTAGAAGCCAGTACTGTTTTATATAGAGTTTTTAAAACCTCCAAAAAGTCTAGTCCCCCAACTATTCTATTAAATAAATAGAGAATTAAAATAGCACCAAATATTAAAGATAATGATGTTGCAATTGCCAATCCCTTAAATCCTATTAAATCCAAAAGTATTCTATTTATAAAATAGTTAAATAGGACTACAAAGATACTTATACCTACAGGAATCTTTGTATTGCTTAGGGCGTAAAAAGCCTTATTTACAATATCTAATACTCCAAATCCAACCATTCCTAAAGCATAACTTGCTAATGCCAATGAGGTATCATAGGTTGTTAAGGAATTAAATTCACCCCTTTCAAATACTAGACTTATAACTGGCTTACTTAATATAATAAGTCCTACAGTCATGGGAATAAGTAGGTATATGACTGTTCTCACCACCGATAGCACAAGTCTTTTAAAATTATCCATGCTTTCTGGGGATAGATTTTGATTAAATTTAGGGAACATTACTGCACTAATACCATATACAGTAGTTGTAACTATTGCTGTATATAATATATTTGCATAGTAAATGGATGCCACCTTACCATGTTCCAATGTTGATGCAAACATATTATCTATTAGTATGTTAAATTGATGTATAGAAGCTACAAATATTATAGGTAATAGGGATATTAAAAACCTTTTTACATCCTCATCGTTATAATCTAATGTAAGTTTATATTTATAACCTTCTTTAACTGCAAATGGAATTTGAATCAGAAGCTGTAGTGACCAACCAATAACAGTTGCATAGGCCAATCCAATTATTCCATATTTGTTTAAGGCAAATAATAAATATATGATTAGCATTATATTAAAGGGAAAACTTATTATAGACGGCACAATAAATTTGCTTAGGGATTGTAAAAAAGCAACGAAAAGATATGCACTGCTAATAAATATTAAGCTAGGAAACATAATTCTAGTTAATTGGATAACTAATTCTCTTTTCTCACCATAAAACCCTTTTGCCAATATGGATAAAATTTGTGGCGCAAATATTATACCAAAAATAACGGCTACTACCGATGTCAATAGTATGATATTGATTAATTTATTTGTAAAATCAAAAACCGATTTTTTTCCATTATCCTTGAGTTTTTTCACTATTAAAGGAATAGCTGAAGTACTAATTGCACTTCCAAAACTTAAAAATATTATTGTTGTACTATTTAATGCCATAATATAGGCGTCTGCTTCCACAGTTGCCCCTAATTTGCTACCTAATATAGCATCCCTAAAGAATCCTAAAAACTTTGCAATAAGTGTTATTGTAATTACTGATAATATTGCATTGACAGTTTTTTTACTTTCATCCATATAATCCTCCATAGAATTTGCTTTAATAGATTTAAACTATATTCGCCATAAAAAAAGCAGCAAAGCTGCTTATTGTATAGTATAACTTCCCTTTATCATTAAATAGGAATCGGCTTGAATACTCATTCCTCTACCATCATTTCTTGGAATTATTATTAAATGATTAAGGGGAACTTCTTCATTTGCCTTTATGTCCTTACCAGCTGTAACGTCTGTAAGGCCTCCACTTTCACTCTGTATAGCAAGGGCCTTACCTGAACGTACAATAACCTCAGTACTTTCTCCATAGTACACAAATTTGCCAGCCTCAGCAAATACTACTTCAAACACAGCTTGCGTCCCTGAAGTTGAGCTAGATACGTTATTATTTATATTTCCAGCACTTTTTTCACTTAACTCATCTATTTTTTCATTAATTTCACCAATAGTTGTATTAACATTAATTATTTCATTACTAAACTGTTGAAAATTTTCATCTATGTAATTCTTTATTTCTCCTATTCTCTGTTCAAGATAACTTAATGTTATAATTGGATCTTCCTCTGAGCCAGGCTCAGCAAACATTGCACTTCCTACAATGGAAAATCCACCTATTAGTATTACAACCGCTAATGATAAAAAAAAGAATCTAAGACCTTTGCTTTTGTTCATATTATTCCTCCTGAGAAATAGAATTCTTCTAACCTTATTTAATTTTATCATAATGTTACTAATAAGATAAACTGTTAAATATAATTTTCTATTTCCAAAAAATAAAAATCCCCTTAATTCCAGGGGATTTAGCCTTTTTATGTATATTATATATCTATAAGCCCCAAACTGACCATAAGAGCTTCATTAACTTTAGCCATCATTTCATCATCTAGACGACAAATCTTTTCTATAAATCGTCTTTTATCAATGGTTCTTATTTGCTCTAATAACACAACTGAATCTTTAGGTAGTCCATGGGACTTAGCCTCTATCTCAATATGGGTAGGTAACTTAGCCTTATTTATTTGTGATGTTATTGCAGCTATAATTACTGTAGGACTATATTTATTGCCTATATCATTCTGTATAATTAATACTGGTCTTACCCCACCCTGTTCTGACCCAATCACTGGACTTAAATCTGCATAAAATATATCGCCTCTTCTTATTATCAATCTACTCACACTCCGCAGCTAATTGGGCTTCATATTTTTCCAAGGAATAATCCACATCAATTCCAATTTCAGCATAAATTAAATTTATAGCTGCCATATCTTTATATCCATTCTTCATTGATTCTCTCATATCCATTCTCTTCCTCTCCCTTAAGTACAATTTCATGGCCTCTCTTACAAATTCACTTCTATTTTTCTTTTCTAATTTTGCTATGTAGTCTACTTCTTCCAATAAAGAATTCGGAACATATACCATTATTTTTTTTGATTCAGCCATAGTGCACCTCCAGAAAGGAATTTTGGAGATAATGTACCCAATTTTAAATCATAAATTTGTACATTAATTTTATTATATATTATTCACTATAAGTGTGTCAATATGACAACTTTTTCTAAAAACATAGTCCAATCAGCTAATTTTTTCACATTATCTCATTCAAGTATTATAACATCATAAGTTTATAAATTCAAAACATAATCTGTAATACTACTAATTCTATTATTTTTAATATATATTCTTGGGATTCTTTTACTAATCATACATACTATCTCATAATTGATAGTTCCTAATTTTTTAGCTATTTCATCTATTGTAATACTATTTTCCCCATCATTTCCAAAAAGTATAACTTCATCTCCAACTTTTACGTCGAGATTTCCTACATCTATCATACATTGATCCATACATATTCTTCCAACTACTGGCACTCTTTTTCCCTTTACCAAAACCTCTGCTTTCTTTGTAAGTAATCTAGTATATCCATCGGCATAGCCTATAGGTATTGTTGCAATTTTAGTTCTTTGTTTAGTCTTATATATAAGTCCATAGCTAACTCCTCTTCCTTCTTCTACTTCCTTTACATGGGAAATCCTTGATTTTAGTGTCATCACTTGCCTTAAGTCTACCTTGTCTTTATTAACATCATCGGAAGGATATAACCCATAAAGCATGATTCCCGGTCTTACCATATCATAATTCATATTTGGCAAGTCTATAATTCCTGCACTATTTGAAATGTGTTTAATAGGAATATCTACCCCTATATTTTCTAGTCCTTTACATATGTAATCAAATTTTTCAGCTTGCTTATTAGTAAAGCATTTATCCTTCTCATCGGCTACTGCAAAATGAGTGAATATCCCCTCAACAAATACATTGGAAAGCTTAATTATTTTTCCAATGGTTTCTATTGTCTCCTCTTTTACTTGCATACCTATTCTACTCATACCAGTATCGATTTTTATATGTAATGTAATAGTTTTTTTCATCTTCTGGGCTTTTTTAGAAAAATACTGGGCCTGTTCATATGTATATACTGTTTGGATAATATTAAACTTTATTACTTCTTCAGCACTTTCATTAGGCGTATATCCTAATATAAGTATAGGTGTATCTTGATATACTTTTCTCAGTTGAATGGCTTCAGAAAGGGTTGCAACTGCAAATCTGTCTGCTCCATTTTCAAGCAGTGTCTTTCCTATTTGAACTGCTCCATGACCATATCCATCGGCCTTAATTACAGCTGTTATAATTGTATCTGGTCTTACTACCCTCTTTACTTCCCTTATATTATGGGCTAAATTATCTAAGTTTATTTCCGCCCATACTGGTCTTAAACCTCTTATCATCTGTTATTTTCTCCCCCTTTTATATTTCCCCTTGTATATTAAAGGTTTCTTCATTGAATTTCTCATTAAACTTAAAATTATAGTATTTTATATCCACCCTGACCTGACCCTTATTATCCAATATTTGCAACATGTATGGATGATATTTTTCTATATCCAGCCATAATACTTTTTTATTAAAATATGGATTGTTTCCTGGAATTTCCGTTTCTAGGAATAAATATTCCTTTTTATTAATTTTTTTTCTATAAATTTTAAATTCCTCTGAATTAATAAAATTCTCCATAAAAGATCCTAGAAACGTTTTCTCCTCAAGGGAGTCCGGTGAATTTTGCATCATCCAGTTTTGTCCTATCCTTGGATGATATACAAAGGCTTTTTTGCCATTGTAAATTGTTGTTTTCCCATTTAGATTTTCAGGTGAAAGTATCTCTATTCTATATTTATCTGGTGCCATATACCACTGTTTTGCAGTAAAAACCGATGGCTGTTTATTCCCCTGTAATTTTACTTCTGTTTCACATACATAACTGTTTAAATTTAATATCTTCTTTTGAGCATCATAGAATATTTCTTCATCGGTTTTAGGTGAACAAGCGGTAACTATTATTATAGCTATCACTAATAAAGAAATTAATCTAAGTTTCAAAACAAATTCCCCCAGATAAAACTACTATATATTATCTTAATATAATTTTTACGTGGAGTTTTAATAAATATGCTTTAAAATGTTACTTCTGGTAATAATTCCAACAAGTTTTCCTTCATCATTTACAACTGGAATCCTATTTATTCTTCTGTTAATCATTATATTTACTATTTCTTGAATTTCACTATCTTCATTTACTGTAATAACATCTTTAACCATAATATCTTCTACCCTATAGGCTGCCATCTTTTTTATTTCTTTTTCCATTTCTTTAAATCCTTCTAGGAATACTATACTATCTAAAATCGGTATGAAGGCTGGCATATGTAAGCTCTTTTCAGGATATATTAAGTCTGTTTCAGATACTATTCCAACTACCTTCTTATCTTCATCAATCACTGGTACTCCACTTATCCTATTATCTAAAAGTAATTTAACTAGATTCGTAACTGTATCCTGGGGCATCACAGTAATTACATCTTTATTCATTATGGTCTTTGCTTTCATATTTTTCCTCCCTTCTTTTACTCATTATTTCCTTTATTGTATATGGTAGCTCTTCTACAATATCTCCTGCTACTAATCCATATTCTCCTTTACCTTCAGCAACCCTATCCCCAGTAAGTCCATGGATATATACACCTGTGATAGAAGCCTCTAAAGGTTTTATGCCCTGAGCTATCAGTCCAGTAATAATACCTGTTAAAACATCTCCACTACCTGCAGTTGCCATTCCTGGATTGCCATTTATATTTATAAAGACTTGACCATTCGGAGCCGCCACTATAGTACTAGCTCCCTTTAATACAGTTATAAGCTGCCACTCCATGGCAAAATTTCTTGCAACGGTAATTGGATTTTTATTTATCTCTTCAATGGACAATCCTGTTAATCTAGACATTTCACCTAAATGAGGTGTTATTACTAATTCTGCCTTTTTTGATCTTAACCAGTCTATATTTTTTGATAATACATTTAATCCATCTGCATCAAGCACTATTGGAATCTCTACCTGTTCTAACACTCTTTTTACTATTTCACCAAGTTCTGCTGTATTTCCACAGCCAGGTCCTATTGTCAATACATCGGCCTGGGAAGTTCCCTCAAGAATTTTTTCGATATGATTTATACCTATTACTCCTTTTCTCATTTCATGCAAAGGTATAGTAATTGCTTCAGGAACACTTGCTTTTATTATAAAATTTAAGCTTTCACCTATATATAGTCGTAATAACCCTAATCCACTTCTAAGGGCAGATTTACAGGTTAGTATTGCCGCTCCTGTCATCCCTTGAGAACCTGCTATAATATTGGCCTTGCCAAAATTTCCTTTATGGGCATTTCTTCTCCTTCTTGGCAAGTTAGCTTCTATTAGCTCCCTAGTAATAATATTGTGTCTTAAATCCATTTTTTCAATGAGTTTATAGGGTATGCCAATATCCACCAATACCACTTCTCCATTGTATTCTGCACCTGGAAATATGATATTTCCACATTTGGGAAGGGCAAAGGTTATTGTTTTATCGGCTTTAATGGCTGTTTTACATATGCTCCCATTATCTCCATTAACTCCAGAAGGAATATCTACTGAAATAATATATTTACTATTTTCATTAACTATATCAATTACTTTCTCTTCAAAGTTTTCTAAATCACCTCTGAGTCCTATACCAAATAATGCGTCTATAACTATTGAATTGGATTGAATACCATCCTTAAGCTTATTTAAATTATTTATATGTATTATTTCATGTACCTCAACACCTAGTTTTTTAATTATATTAAAATTAATTAACGCGTCTCCTTTTATATCTTTACTACTTCCTATTAACAATACTTTAACATCATAGTTTTTATTGTATAAATGTCTAGCTATTACAAAACCATCTCCACCGTTATTCCCTTTCCCACAAATTACTGTATACTTAGATTCACTATGGGCATCTTTGAGAATTTCATCTACAACCTTAAGACCTGCATTCTCCATAAGCACAATCCCTGGTATTCCGTATTCTTCAATTGTAATTCTATCAATTTCTTTCATTTCTTTATTTAATGCAACTTTCATATTTAAACACCACCTTATACTCCTATTGCTTGAGCCACAGCATATTCTCTAGAATGAGATATGGAAATTAGAATATCATTTATGGCTCTTTTTTGGGCAACCTCTTTGGCACCTTCATATAGTCTTACCATTGGTTTACCTAAATCATCCCTTACTATCTCTATGTCTATCCACTTAAAACCTCTCAGTCCAGTACCTAAAGTCTTTAATACAGCTTCCTTTGCTGCAAAGGTACCGGCAATGGTATTAATATTATTTCCTATAGTTTCAAAATATTGTATTTCACTTTTAGTAAATACCCTTTTTACAAATTTTTCATTTCTTATTGCCTTTTTTATCCTGTGTATTTCAATAATGTCTATTCCTATGCCTTTAACCAATTTTATCACCTTAAAATTTTATACTTTAAATTAATTATATATTAGTTTTACAAAATTTACACATTTTCTTTTACATAATTTATTCAACTATAGTCTGCCATATCCATTACTATATTTAATGTCTACATATAATTTCCTATATAATACAAAAACTCCAATGCATATACATTGGAGGCTGTAACTATTACTTTATTTTAAAAATTTTTTATCTAACTTATCTGTTTCCTCATGGCCAAGGGTATGATGTAAATACATGTAATAATTATTAACCCTTTCTTCTTTCTCAAATTTTTCTTCAAACATTTCACCTATTTTTTTTCTAATCTTTTTAATTTCTTCATCTAAATAATCTACCCTCTTTTTATCTTCCTTTATAAAGTTATAGGAAATCAAGACTGTTTCTTTTAAGAGCTGTAGATTAATATTTTCAATTTCCTTTGGCAACACTTCCATTTTAAATTGTATTTCATCGATTTCATCATTTATTTCAAGTAATTTATTTTTGGTCTCCTCTAATTTTAAAAGTGCTACTTCATTATTGTTATTATTTGCTTCATCAGATAATTTAAGTATTTTTCCAACAAGCCCTTTCTTTTCCTTTCTTTTAACTATGATTTGTCTATGAAGATCCTTCTCCTCCTTTACCAACTCTTTAAGTTTCTCCATTAGCTTTTTCATTTCCTTAGTTAAATTATCTCCATATAATTTTATCCACTCTTTATCCTTTATTAAAGGAGGTATCTTATTTCTTTTCAATATATTTGGGTCAATATTCACATCTCTAGCCATATCTATTACCGCTCCCATTACTTTAATGTTTTACTATATCATTATTCATTTATTATGTCGGCAATTTTACTTTTCATCTTTAACTTTATGATTATTTGGATATTCTAAATACAGTAGATCAATAATTTAAAAAGGAGGCATGTATAATGAAACTTTGGATGCCAGACAGGGTATATTTTGAAGCCGAAGCCCTAAAGCATCCCATAGGCAAAAGAATTGAAACTTTTTGTAAAAATAATGACATTGAAATATTACAAACAACAGCCCATCATCAAGTCAGAAACATTCCAGGCAAAACTGAAAAGGAAAAGTTCGCCAATGCAAAAAAGACTTTGGTAGTTGGTCTTAAAAAAAGCATGGATTTATGCGACTGTAGACCCTCTGCCCATTATCAATTTTCCCTTATGACAAATTGTCCCGGTAACTGTGAGTACTGTTATCTTTTTTCTACCCAAGGAAAACGCCCCTATGTAAGGGTATATGTCAATATAGATGATATATTTAATACCATCGATAAATATATAGAGAAGAATTTACCTAAAATCACTTATTTTGAAGCAGCAAGTACTGGAGATCCCCTAGGGGTAGAACATATTACAGGTACATTAAAGAAAAGTATAGAGCACTTCGGCAAACTAAAAAATGGTCGTTTACGAGTAGTAACTAAATATTCAAATGTAGATTCATTATTGGATATAAAGCATAATGGTCATACTAGATTTAGATTTTCTATTAACTCAGATTATGTGATTGACAATTTTGAACACAATACCCATAGCCTAAAGGAAAGACTTGAAGCAGCGGGAAAAATGGCAAAGTCCGGTTATAAACTTGGCTTTATAATAGCCCCAATAATGCGTCATAATGAATGGAAATATCAATATAAAAGACTATTTGAAAATTTATATAAAGAAATTGAAATCATTTCCCATGAAAATATTTCCTTTGAACTAATACAACATAGATTTACTCCATCAGCTAAAAAAGTTATTATGGAGAGATTTCCAAACACTAAACTAGATATGTATGAAAGTAAAAGAATGAAAAAATGGGGCAGATATGGTAGGATAAAATATGTATATACTAAAGAAGATGCCACAGAAATTAAAAACTATATTACAATGTTAATAAAAAAATACTTCCCCAATGGTAAAATTGAATATTTCACATGATTTAATCTAATAATTATTAAACACAAAAGCTGCCTCATTTTGAGGCAGCTTTTTTATCTAGCCAATGGTATTTCTTCTATGCTATAAATCTCTTCAAACAATACGGGTTTTTTATATTTCAATGATTTTTTTACATCTAAAATTCTTTGATTTTCTGAACCTCTAAATTTTAAAAGTAGATTTTTCTTCTGTATTATAAAGGGGCCATCAACTAATACATCTATAAGGTTTAAAAATTCTAACCATCCTTTTTTATAATTTATACTATTTTTATTAGTAATTTCTTCTATAGTATATCCCGTATAACACCAAATATCTAGTCCCATGTTTTTGGCTTCTTTAGCTATTTCTATACACTGTATTGGTTGTTCAAAGGGTTCACCCCCACTGAAGGTGATTCCTTTATGTAGTTCAAGTTCTTTAAGCTGATTTATAATATCTTTAGTTTCCATAAGAAATCCACCGTCAAAATCATGGGTTGAAGGATTGTGACATCCTTTACATTTATGTTTACATCCCTGGGTCCAAATTACAGCCCTAAGCCCTGGGCCATCTACTATACTATCTCTAGTTAACCCATGGGATAATCTTATAAGCATTTAATCACTTCCTTAGTTGCTTCTATTAAGACCGTGTTTAGTTCTGTCTTTTACTTCTGCAAGTTTTGCATTGTTGAATCTATCTATAGTTCCAACTAAATAACCTGTAATTCTTCTTATTCTTTCGAACTTAATACCGTCATCCTCTGTTCTTCCACATTTTGGACAAACCTCGTCTATAACTCCATTATATCCACAAACAGGATCCCTATCAACAGGATGGTTTATACTACCATATCCTATGCCTTCTCTATGCATTGCCCTAACTACAGTTTCAAAGGCCTCTAAGTTGTCTGAAGGTTTACCATCAAGCTCAATATACGTTATATGGCCTGCATTAGTTAATTCATGATAGGGTGCCTCTAATCTAATTTTCTCTAAGGCACTTATTTTATGATAAACGGGTACATGGAATGAGTTAGTATAATAATCTCTGTCGGTTACACCCTTGATTTCACCAAAAATCTCTTTGTCAATTCTAGTAAATCTTCCTGATAGGCCTTCCGCAGGAGTAGCAATCAATGAGAAATTAAGCTTATATTTTTCTGCCGTTTTATCAAGTTTATCCCTCATATATTTCACTATCTTGTATCCAAGTTCCTGTGCTTCTTCACTTTCACCATGATGCTTTCCTATTAAGGCCTTAAGACATTCAGCAAGTCCAATGAAGCCAACTGTTAGGGTTCCATGTTTTATTATTTCACTTAGGCTATCATTCCAGTTTAATTTTTCAGAATCAATCCATACTCCTTGTCCCATTAGGAATGGGAAGTTTTTAACCCTTTTACTTTGTTGTACTTGTAATCTCTCTAATAGCTGTTCTATTACTAAATCTATTTTTTCATCTAAATCATTGAAAAATCCATCTAAATCAGTTTCCCCTTTAACTGCCTGACCATGTTTTATCCCTAGTCTAGGAAGATTTATTGACGTAAAGGAAATATTTCCTCTCCCAGTAACTACTTCTTTAGTTTTATCATAAACATTTCCTATAACTCTAGTTCTACATCCCATGTAAGTGGCTTCAGTTTCCGGTCTTCCTTCCTTATAATACTGGGCATTAAATGGTGAGTCTAGGAAACTAAAGTTAGGAAATAATCTTTTAGCCGATACCCTACAGGAAAGTTTAAATAAATCATAATTAGGATCATCTTCATTGAAGTTAACTCCACTTTTAACTTTAAATATTAATATTGGGAATATTGGAGTTTCACCATTTCCTAAGCCTGCTTCGGTAGCAAGTAGTAGATTTTTTATTACTAATCTACCTTCCTCCGATGTATCTGTACCAAAGTTTATACTACTAAATGGAACTTGAGCCCCTGCCCTTGAATGCATAGTATTTAAATTATGTATAAAGGCCTCCATTGCTTGGTAGGTTTTTCTATCTGTCTCTTTATTGGCATACTTTCTTACAAGCTTATTTATCTTAGAAGCTGTAGAAACGTCGGTATCAAGTTTTTCCATTAGAATCTTAATTTCTTGCTCTTTAAATACAGAACTATTTCCCAAGGCTAATTTTTCATTTGTGGATTCTTCACACTTAACAATTATATCCTTAGCTAATTTATCAGCTTCATTATCTAATATGTCAAAATGTAGTGTTAATGCCTTTGATAAGTTGCTTAGATATATTTTCCTAAAGGTCTTTCTAACTCCCGGTGCAAGTCCAAAATCAAAGGTTGGTATACTTTGACCACCATGTTGATCATTTTGGTTAGATTGAATTGCTATAGCAGCTAGTGCAGCGTAACTCATGATGTCTTGAGGTTCCCTTACAAATCCATGTCCTGTAGAAAATCCATTCTTGAATAGTTTCAAGATATCTATTTGAGTACAAGTAAGGGTTCCCATATTAAAGAAGTCCATATCATGTATATGTATATCTCCATTTTCATGGGCATAGGAATGTTCAGGCTTTAGCAAATGACTTTTGCAAAATTCCTTTGAAACTGCACTTCCATATTGAAGCATTGTACCCATGGCAGTATTACCATCTATATTTGCATTTTCCCTTTTTATATCGCTTTCAGAAGCATCCTTTAAGGTAATACTTTCTATCTCCTTCATTAGGCGAGTTCTAGCCTCTCTTATTCTACTACGCTCTGCTCTATATAGTATATATGCTTCACTAGTCTTAGCATGTCCTTTTTCAATTAAAACTTTTACAACAGTGTCTTGTACTTGTTCAACTGTAGGTATCTCTGAATGATATCTCTTTCCCAACATTAAAACTACTTCTTCAGTAAGTTTTTCCGCAATCTCATAGGATGCCCTTTCCCCTTCTTTTTCCGCCACAGATTTTGCAGCCTTGTAAATGGCAGCCGTAATTTTTTCAGGAACAAAAGGTATTATTCTCCCATCCCGTTTTTTAATTTTATCAATCATATAAATCTCCCTTCTTTACTGCATTTTGTATATTTAATAATCTATATATACTATATATAGATAAGTTGTCAACAAAAAATACCCTCGAAATTAAAAAGGGTTTATTAATAATATCTATCTCAACCTATATTTTGATATATCTATTCTAGCAAATTATTATCTGAATTTCAAAAAGTCTATATCTATATTCTGGCTATATATTTGAAGTTTTCTTTTAAAATTCTCCATTATTCTCTCTTATTCTTATATTTTTGATAAAGATAAAAAATGATATGAAAGTACTATATATAACAATTCCATATATGGTAGAAAATTGAATTTTATACATATTATTAATAATATAATAGACAAAATTTTTCAATGATGCTAAAATAGAATGGTAAAATTATGATAGGAGATGATTTAAGTTGGAGAAGATGAAAAAAATATTAGGAAATGAATTATTTTTTCCAGTATTAGTTCTAATTAGTTTTTTTATATCAACTCCCCTTGCACTAGTAACGGGCATTATTCTTAGTTTTACAGGACTATTTTATAAGCCTAAAAATCTCTCAAAATTAAGAAAGCGTACCTTAGAAGCCGCTGTGGTTTTATTGGGATTTGGTCTAAATATGCAGCAAGTATTTGAAGTGGGTTCTAAAGGAATGCTTCAAACTGCTTTAGCACTTTTTGTTCTAGTTTTTCTTGGTATTTTTTTAGGAAAAATGTTTAATCTTCATAAAAATATTGGTACTCTCATTAGTTGTGGTACTGCAATATGTGGAGGTAGCGCTATTGCAGCAGTAGCTCCTGTTATAGATGCCGATGACAATGAAATTGCAGTTTCAACTGGAGTAGTATTTCTTTTAAATGCCATTGCATTATTTCTATTCCCTTTCTTAGGAAATACCCTGGATATGACATCGGAAAGTTTTGGGCTTTGGTCTGCCCTCAGTATACATGATACAAGTTCAGTGGTAGGTGCTGCAGCTGCCTTTAGTCCAGAAGCTCTTAAAATAGCTACATTAGTAAAACTTACCCGTACCCTATGGATAATACCTATTAGTTTATTTTTTGGAGTTCTCTATGGAACTAAGAAAAATATTAAGTTTCCGATTTTTATTATATTTTTCTTAATTTCTGTTGCTATAGCAAGTGCATTCCCAGCACCATTTTATAAAGAAATATTTGCCTTTGGCAAGAAACTAATGGCTCCAGCTCTCTTTATGGTTGGTTTTGCAATAGAGCCTGATTTTTTAAAAAGGGTAGGTACAAAGGGGATCATCTTTGGAAGTCTACTTTGGTTTGTATCTATATGTTTAGGATATGTGATTGCCACAAGTGTAGTATTATAAAATGATAAATTAAGGCAAAGTAATCTTTTAAATGGATATACTTTGCCTTTTCTTTCCCTTCTTATTCTTTATATACTGTCGCTCCCTCTTGATCAATGTATAATTTCTTAATATCTACTGCATATTCTAATCTTTCTGTATGTTTCTTTATCTTATCATAAAAGTCTATATTGTCCCTATGAACCATTGCCATGATAGTAGGTCCTGCGCCACTTAAAAAAACTCCTAAACTTCCTAATTCTTCACATTTACTTACTATTTCATCGTATTGAGGAATCAGTTTACTTCTATAGGGCTCATGCAATTTATCTTTACATGCTTCCTTTAAAAGACCATATTCTCCATTGAATAAGGCCGAAACCAAAAGTGATACCCTTCCTACATTGTATACCCCATGGGTATATGGTATATCTTTAGGAAGAACCTCTCTAGCTTCCTTTGTTGATAACCTAAAATCAGGGATAAATCCGTAGAAACTAATATCCTTTGGAGTTTTAATTTTACTATATAGTATATTTTCTCCACTAGAAATTGCCACAGTGATACCTCCTAATAGGGCTGGGGCTACATTATCGGGATGTCCTTCTATCTCTGTTGCAATCTCTAATATTTGTTTTTTATTTAATATCCCTCCTGCAAGTTCATTAGCTCCTAATACACCGCCAATTATACATGAAGCACTACTACCTAAGCCCCTAGATATGGGAATATTACTTTCTATCTTAATTCTTACACCCTTTAGGTCATATCCAATTTTATTTAAAGTTTTTTCCATTGAAGTGTAAACTAAATTATCTTTATTTGCAAATTCCTTTTCGCATCCTTCAATGAAAATATCTCCTTCAATTTCTTCAAAATAAAAGTTATTATATAAATTAAGGGCTAGTCCAAGACAATCAAAACCTGGTCCAATATTTGCGCTTGTGGCTGGAACTCTTACCTTTATCATATTCATCACCTATTTTATTAATATTTCTGAGATTACATTTTTGATTTCAGAAGTTTTACATGTCTTTTTATGTAATACTTCTCTTTTGTCTATATTCTCAATGGCCTTTGGTATTTCTAATTTGCATAATTGTGCCATAATCTCTATCAGTTCTATTTCGTCATACCTCTTATATTCTGGAGCTACAGCCTCCATTACGCTCTTAGGAAATTTAAAGGGACTTGCTGTAGAGGCTATGATTGTTGGACTTTCATCACCAGTATCCTCTACATACTTCCTATATACATTAAAAGCAACGGCAGTGTGGGTATCAACTAGGTATGTGTACTCATCATAAAGATTTTTTATGGTATCTATAGTTTCACCATCGGTGGCATATCCTCCATAAAAATCCTTTAAACCTTCCTTCATAGTATGGGTTATTTCATACACCCCTTCTTTGCTAAGTCTTTCCATCATTTCTTTTATAAATTCATAATCCCTATCACATAGTTCAAATAATAATCTTTCTAAATTGCTTGAAACTAATATATCCATTGAAGGTGATATGGTCTTTTTAAAATCCCTTCTTTTATCATATATACCTGTATTTATGAAGTCATATAGCACGTTATTCTCATTTGAAGCACAGATAAGCTTATTTACTGGTAGTCCCATTTTTTTGCCATAGTAGGCAGCTAAAATATTTCCAAAGTTACCCGTTGGCACTACTATATTGATTTTTTGATTTTCACTTATTTCTCCACTTTTGAGTAATCTTAAATATGCATAAAAATAATAAACTATCTGAGGTATTAATCTTCCGATATTAATTGAATTTGCAGATGAAAACATAAAACCTTTTTTGTCCAATAGTTCATTAAACTCTTTATCTCTAAAAACCTCTTTGACAGAACTTTGTGCATCATCAAAATTTCCATCTATTCCTATTACGTAGGTATTATCTCCTCTTTGAGTTATCATCTGCTTCCTCTGTATTTTACTAACTCCATCCTTAGGAAAGAAAACAATTATTTTAGTTCCTTCTACATTTGCAAATCCTTCTAAGGCTGCCTTTCCAGTATCCCCTGAAGTTGCAGTTAAAATGACTATTTCTTTATCTAGCTTTTCTTTCTTAGCAGATTTTTGGAGTAGTTTCGGTAATATGGAAAGGGCCATATCCTTAAAGGCCAATGTTGGTCCATGATAAAGCTCTAGAAAAAAAGAATCTCCTACTTTTTTTAGTGGAGC
This sequence comes from uncultured Eubacteriales bacterium, assembly GCA_965539935.1. Classification (GTDB taxonomy): domain Bacteria; phylum Bacillota; class Clostridia; order Peptostreptococcales; family Caminicellaceae; genus CBETVX01. The sequence goes on from CBETVX010000005.1 coordinate 69,530, forward strand.
AATTTCTTCCGTGTCAAATTTTGAATCATAGGCCTCATCTATAGATTCTTTAAGGTCTTTTTCATCAAAATCAGCTAGATACTGCTTCAAAATATACATTGCCAATTCTTTATAGGTATAGTCCTTTAATTTATCCAAGGGATCAGTAATCCTTGGGAAATTTACAGGCACATATAAACCACCATCGGAAGCTAGTCCCTTTAAAATAGCCTGATGGGACGATACTATTTCTTCCTTGCTTCTAGTGCTTTTATAAAGAAGTTCAGTCATACAATCACCTACTTGTTAAGAATTTGTAATCTTTTATACTATATTATAACAGAGGTCTTTCAGAAAAAATAGACAATTTCTATCTTTTGATATAAATAAAAAAGCCTGGGAGTTTATCAATACTCCACAGACTTTTTCATTTTATAGTAGTTATAAACTTTGAGATTAGTTTTAAAACATTTCTTTAACTTTATTTACAACATTTTGTGCATTAAATCCAAACTTCTCCATTAGAATTGGTCCAGGACCAGAAGCACCAAAGTGATCTATTCCGATAACTTTTCCTTCATATCCTACATATTTTTCCCAACCCATAGTTATTCCAGCTTCTACAGCTATACGCTTAGTTATATCCTTTGGAAGTACTTCTTCTTTATATGAATCCGATTGTTTATCAAATACTTCCCAACTCATCATACTAACTACTCTAGTATCAATACCATCCTTCTTAAGTTCTTCATGGGCCTCCATAAGGATAGATACTTCTGAACCACTACCTATTAAGATGGCATCTGGTTTTTCCTTTTCTTCCTTTTTAAGTATATATGCTCCTCCATAGGCTCCCTTATGAACATTTTCTAAAGTAGGAAGATTTTGTCTACTTAATACTAAAACTGAAGGTCCTTCAGTATTTTCTAATGCTTTAAGCCATGCAATAGAAGTTTCCTTAGCATCTGCTGGTCTAAATACAGTTACATTTGGTATTGACCTTAGGGCCATCACGTGTTCAATAGGTTGATGGGTCGGTCCATCTTCACCTACCCCAATACTGTCATGGGTAAATACATAGATAACTGGTAAATTCATTAATGCCGATATTCTAATGGCAGGCTTCATATAATCTGAGAATACTAAGAAAGTTGACCCAAATACACGTAATCCACCATAAACTGCCATACCATTTAATATAGCCCCCATGGCATGTTCTCTAACTCCAAAGAATATATTGTTTCCACTAGGATTTTCACTGCTGAAATCTCCCTTATCCTTTAAATAAGTTTTAGTAGAGGCATTAAGGTCAGCCGATCCACCTACTAAATTTGGAACATATTTCTTAATAATATTCATAACAGTACCACCGGCATTTCTAGTAGCTACAGCATCACCGAAATTCCATAACTCTTTATCCTCATAAAGTTCCTTTGGAATTTCTGTACTATGCCACTGCTGCCATTTCTTAGCCTTTTCTGGATAAGCCTTTTTATATTCTTCAAACTTTCTCTCCCAGGCTTCCATTTCACTAACTCTTTCTGCTATTATATTATTCAAATATTCCCTGACATCTTCTGGAACATAAAAGTCTGGATATTCATTCCATCCATGTCCTTCTTTAGTTAGCTTTATTTCTTCTTTTCCCAATGGAGAACCATGAACACTTGATGTTCCTGCCTTATTTGGACTTCCATGACCAATAATAGTTTTGGCAATAATTAAACTTGGTTTACTTTCTTCTTCCTTAGCCAATTTTATTGCTTCTTCAATGGCACTTACATCATGTCCATCTTCTACTTTTAATACTTGCCAACCATAGCTTTCAAATCTTTTTCCTACATCTTCTGTAAAGGCTATTTCAGTATTACCATCAATAGTAATATTATTATCATCATAAAGAACTACTAATTTTCCTAATTTAAGATGTCCAGCAAGGGATGCTGCTTCACTTGCCACACCTTCCATCATATCTCCATCGCCAGCAATAGCATATGTATGATGATCTACTATAGTATAGTCCTCTGTATTAAACTCAGCAGCTAGTCTTCTTTCAGCTATTGCCATACCGACAGCGTTTGCCACACCTTGTCCAAGGGGACCAGTTGTAGTTTCAACCCCTGGAGTATGTCCATATTCTGGATGACCTGGAGTTTTACTTCCCAATTGTCTAAAATTCTTTATATCTTCTATAGATACACCATAATCAAATAGGTGTAACAATGAATAAAGAAGCATAGAACCATGACCACCTGATAATACAAATCTATCCCTATTTGGCCAGTTAGGATTTTTACCACTTCCCTTTAAAAACTTACTCCATAAAGTATAAGCCATAGTTGCCGCTCCCATAGGCAAACCTGGATGTCCAGAGTTGGCTTTTTCAATGGCATCTACTGATAAAAATTTGATTGTGTTAATAACTTTTTGTTCAATGTTTTTCATTTTTTCATCTCCTTTATGTTTTAAAATTAATTCTCTATTCCCTTTCTTGCCATAATGCCTTTAGTATAATAATGTTTAATTTCTTTCATCTCAGTGACTAAATCAGCTACATCGATTATTTCCTTTGGAGCATATCTACCTGTAAGAACAACTTCCACATGGGGTGCCCTATCTTTTATCATTTCCAAAACTTCCTCTATAGAAACCAATTTAAAATAAATTGCTATATTTATTTCATCTAAAATAACTAAATCAAATTCTCCATCTTTTAGTATCTTTTTACACTTTTCAAATCCTTCTCTAGCAGCCTTTATATCCTCCTCTGTAGGCTCATGATGTATAAAGCAATCTCTACCTAGTTGTTCTATTTTGATTGCTGGTATATACCTTTCTACTTCAACCTCACTATACTTCATTCCCTTTACAAACTGACCTATGTATATTTTTTTACCAGAACATGCTGCTCTAAGGGCAAGTCCAAAGGCAGCTGTTGTTTTCCCTTTACCATTTCCTGTATAAACATGAATATATCCTTTATCCATTTAAAATCTCCTTCCCCCTGTATTATACTAGATATTTCTTTTTATTTAAATAAATAAATTCTCTTATTCTATTATTTTTAAAAGGATTATATAATAAATACATCGAATAATAGAATATCTAACAATATATTTTCGAGGTGTTGGCAATGAAAAAAGCAAATGTTAAACTTATAGTTATTCTAGGAGTAGTTTTCGTATCCTTTTCTTCAGTTATAACTAAATCCTCTAAGGCTCCATCTTTAATTATAGCCTTTTATCGTTTAGGATTTACTGTTCTTTTATTATTACCCTATTTTTTACTCAAAAAATCCCATGAATTAAAAAAAATCGATAAAAAGACCTTCTTTTTTTGTATTCTAAGTGGAATCTTCTTGGCACTACACTTTGCTACATGGATTTCCTCAATAAAATATACTTCTATCGCCAGTTCAACTGTACTTGTAAATACTCATCCTATTTTTATAGTAATAGGTACTATTTTTATTCTTAAGGAAAGGGTATCTACTAAAGCTATTATTAGTATTGCTATGTCCCTTACAGGGAGTATTATAATTTCTACAGGTGATTATTCATTGGGAAATAATGTTCTATTAGGTGATATATTGGCCATCCTAGGTGGTCTTTTTGTTGCAGGATATATGATGATAGGTAGATATGCTAGACAAAGGATTTCCGTTACTACCTATACGTTTATAGTATACCTTACCTGTACAGTAGTATTATTCTTACTGGTTATAGGCACTAAGACTTCCCTTTACCCCTATGGTGCTGATGAATATTTAAGATTCTTTACCTTAGCTCTTTTATGCACCATATTAGGCCATAGTATCTTTAACTGGGTTTTAGAATATGTTAAACCTACATTTATATCTACTTCCGTATTAGCTGAACCAGTTTTTGCAACTATCTGGGCAATGTTTATTTTTTCTGAATTCCCTACAATCTGGCAAATAATAGGTAGTACCATTATACTACTTGGAATCTATAGATTTACAAAAATAAACGACACCGATGAAAAAGAAATCCCTAGTGATAAAGTTCTATTGGAATAAACATCAATATCCCCTTAAACCTTTTTATGCTTTTAATTTCTATCCATCTACCATTTCAAATACTTATACTCCAATAAATTTTTCTTTTTATACTCTATATACTAATTTAGGAATTTTTCTTTCCTTCATTACTATAGAGTATACCTCTTCTATTTCATCTGCTCCCATTTTTAAATAAAAACCCTTTGCCTGTGGACTTGTTACAAACTCTATCTGAGAAATATCCTTTTGTTTACATTGCACAACTAGATGTTTCCAAAGAACTTTTCCATAACCTTTGCCTATATAACTTGGATCTATATAAAAATACTCTAAGGATGCTTTTTTAAAATCTCTATTAATACTATAAAAACCAATAATTTGTTCATTTTCCTCCAAAACATATGTAGGATGGTTTATTATCATCTCTTCTGTTACTTTATAGAGTTTTTTGAAATTATCCATAAACTTCAGATCATATCCCCAATAGGCCTCTGATTGGACAGCCAAGTTTGTCAAAATATCACTCTCCCTTGTCTCTGCTAACCTGACAGATGCCATTAATAGCCCTCCTTTGTTAATTCCATTTAAAAATAAATTTGTATATATTTAAAACAACTTACACCTAAAATTTTGATTTTTTGTAATCTTTCAAAAGGAAATATTTAACTTATCATAAGTATATCATTAAATTTTATAAGGTAAAATACATACTTGTATTATGCTTTGAATGTATCCCATTAGTTTTATTACCCCTTTAGACAAATCCTAACATCATGGTTTTAAACAAGTATTTTGTCATATGTCGATAAACAAAATGTCGTCGAATCCCCCTTCGACATTTTTATTTCCTGGGAAATTTCGACGACATTTTAAAACGACAATTTATTATGACATTTATTACTCTGTATCTTGAGAATCTAATTTTGATAATTCGACAGCTAGTTTTGCACCTACCTTTGCATTATTATAAACAAGCTCAATATTTGACTTAAGGCTATCTCCACCAGTCAGAGACTTAATCTTTGATAGTAAAAATGGTGTAGTTTCTTTACCCTTTATCCCCTTTTCTTCTGCTTCCTTCAAGGCATCTTCTATGGCTTTATTAATAGTGTCAAAATCCATCTCATGTTCCTCAGGTATAGGATTACCTATTACTAATCCTCCCTTTAAGTTTAAATCCCACTTAGCTTTAATAAACTGTGCTAACTCCTTAGGGGAATCAACCTTGTAATCTGCTTTAAATCCGCTTTTTCTAGTGTAGAATGCTGGAAACTCCTCAGTACCAAAACCTACCACTGGAACCCCTTGGGTTTCTAGATATTCTAAAGTAAGTCCTATATCTAGTATAGATTTTGCTCCTGCACAAACTACAGCTACATTTGTATTTGCAAGCTCTGTTAAATCTGCTGATATATCAAAGCTTTCCTGTGCTCCCCTATGAACTCCACCTATTCCTCCAGTAACAAAGACCTTAATACCTGCAAGGTTTGCAACAATCATTGTTGCAGCCACCGTTGTAGCTCCATCTAGCCCTTTGGCAATTACAAAGGGAATATCCCTTCTACTTACCTTTATAACTTCCTTAGCCTTTGCTAGATGATTTATTTCTTCCTTATCTAAACCTACCTTTAATCTTCCACCTATTATACCTATAGTTGCAGGAACTGCTCCATTTTCCCTTATGATTTCTTCAACCTTCAATGCTGTTTCTACATTCTGAGGATAGGGCATACCGTGGGAAATTATTGTGGATTCCAATGCCACTACAGGCCTACCTTCATTTAATGCCTTCTTAACTTCAGGATGAATATCTAAATACTTATTTATCATTTTATCATCTCCTCCATTTTTCTCTTTATATTTTCTGTTGATATATTTGGATTTATTGTGTTTTCATGGGATAGAGCTAGAACCGATGCTGCTATTGAAAACTTAGCTGTTTCCTTTAATGATAGATTGTTTACATATCCGTAAACTAATCCAGCCATAAATGCATCCCCTGCTCCTGTGGCATTAATAACTTTTATATTCGGTGCAGGTAAGTACTCTATTTTTTCCTCATCCCCATAAAATACACCCTTTTTACCAAGGCTAATGAAAACTCTTTTAACTCCACTATGGATAAAATACTTTATAGCTTTTTTAATATCACCTTCGGTATCTATTTTGATACCAGTCATCATCTCAGCTTCTAATTTATTAGGTTTTATAGTATGAAATCTTCCTATAATATCCTTGATTTTTTTTGCCTTAGCTGTAGAAACTGGATCAATCATAAAATCTAAATCCTTAAAGTTTGTAACTAAGTACTCAATCAAATCCTTCTTTAAATTTGTATCTAAAACGATGGCCTTAGAACCCTTAATTATATGAAATTTCTTACGGATATGGTCAGAATCTAATTCATCTATTATATCCATATCAGCTATTGCAACCTTCATATCTCCTTTTTCGTCTAGTACAGAAAGATATGTGGAGGTTTGCATATTTTTTAATATTAGTGAATGTTCAATATCTATTCCTGATATTTTACACTCTCCTATAATATTATTTCCATAGGCATCATTTCCTATGGCTGTTATGAGTTTTGTAGGCACACCTATCTTTACAAGATTTTCACTAATATTTCTTCCAACTCCCCCTAAAGATATCTTCACATTTCCAGGGTTAGAGTCATTAAGTTTTAAATTATCCTGTGGAAAGCCTTGTATATCAATATTGGCTCCACCTATTACAGTAACATAACTGGATTCATCTACTATATATCCCTTTCCCTTAATATATCCCTTCTTTATTAGGTTTGTTATGTGTACTGCTACTGAAGAACGGGCAATGCCAAGTTTTTCAGCTATTTCATTTTGAGATATGAGGGGATTTATTTTTATAATATCTAATATCTCTTTTTCTCTACCAGTCAAATTATCACCAACTTTTGATTATCTTGTAAGCTTATGTTTATAATATAACACTTTTTGCAAAAAAATAAAAGCCCTATTTGGCTTTTTGTTTCTTTTCTATTTCATCTATCCTATTATTTAGTCTATGTATTTCCTTTGCTAACCATGTATTTTCAAAGATAGTTTGTAATAAAGCTAAAAATAAAAATACTATAATAAAATAACTAAAGGGGATTACAGGTGCATTATTTATGAAACTATATATTAAGAAAAGTATGCCAAAGATTACAAAGGGCAATCCAAGCTTTTTTAATACTATACATATGTCCCATAATGATTCTTTAAGACTATCATTTAATTTAATCATATCCCATCACCCTAAATATTGTTTATATACTATATATAACTTTATTCATTATAGCTCTTTCCATATCCCTTTTAAATGTGTCTATATCTCCATCAAATACAATAAGATGTATGTCCATTTCCTCTGCTCTTTTTAAAACGCTTCTCTTTTTGGGAAGTCCAGTAGCAACAAGTAGCTTCAGTACATCTTCTCCTCCTATTTTTTCAGCATAGACTTCTAGCTCATTTAAATCACTTTCCCTATAATTCTTAGAATCTTTACAAGATACACATACTAAACTGGAATCTACCGACGCCATCACATCTATCTCATTTTTTATATCCTTAATACCATCGTCCCATAAAAATAAAACTCCGCTCCTTATATCATCGGTTCCCTTAATTTCTTTAATGGTTTTATAGGTCAGTATCTCTAACCAACTTCCCACTGACAGAAAAAATTTCTTTAATTTTCTAGTTTTAAATGAAA
>CBETVX010000006.1:0-77216 GCA_965539935.1 uncultured Eubacteriales bacterium
AGCCTGTGCCGATGCTATGGGTGAATGTATACATTTACCTCCAAAGTAATATGAAGTGTGGGATTTAACCATATAAAATAAAAATTAATTTTCAAAATGTATAAAGCCTCTATCTTTTAAAGATAGGGGCTTTAAGAATATTATTTGAATCAGTATATTTGATAAAAAACAGGTCATAATTATGGTATATTAATAATATAGGGATTTATTATTTATAATTGAAGATATTGCTTTTATATAGAATGATAGATTAAGTACTATCCAATATAAAGCTTGCATATGTATAATGTAAAAAAGTGATTTAATATTTAATTTGGGTTAATATATAGATATAATAGATTTATAATCTTGATATGAACGAGGTGTTAGTATGGAAATAAGTAAAATGCAAGCGGAACTATATTGTGTGAATTGTAAGAGGGATACAATGCATGAAATTGTTTATATAGGAGAGAATATTGAAAGGATTAAATGTTTAGAATGTGAAGTCTTCTTAGAGATAAATGAAGATCTAGTATTAACCACATATGCGAAGGATATATTTCAAAGGATATCAACTAAGCCTAAGCGCATGAGCAAAGAAATAAAGAAGGATTTGTCAAAATTTTTATATTCCATTCCCTTTAGAGTTGTAACAAAACCCTATAGAATGATTAAAGAGTTTAAAGAAATAAAAAATATTAATAGAGATTAAGTTTAAGAACATTAAAAATATCCTTCTATCTATATAAGCAGAAGGATATTTTGTTTTGAAAATTTCCTATGGTAAAATAATACTTATAACTTTTCACAGAAGTAGCATTAAAGGTCGAAATTATGATTATTATATATATTTCCCTGGAAATATGATAATTTAAAGTGAAGTTTGTAGAGAGGATGATTTAAATGAGAGTAGGAATAGGATATGATGTACATAAATTAGTGGGAAATAGAAAACTTATACTAGGTGGAGTAGAAATACCCTATGAAAAAGGGTTGTTAGGTCATTCTGATGCTGATGTATTGCTCCATGCCATAAAGGATGCTATGCTTGGAGCAGTAGCTTTAGGGGATATAGGTAAGCACTTTCCAGATAACGATGATAGATATAAAGGTATTTCTAGTATCAAATTACTTAAAGAAGTCAATATTAAATTAAAGGGAAAAGGATATAGAGTAAATAATATAGACGCAGTGATTATTGCCCAAAAACCGAAAATGGCACCTTATATAGAAAATATGAGGGAGAATATAAGTGAGACTTTAGATATTGATATGGATGCTATAAATGTAAAGGCTACTACAACTGAAGGCCTTGGATTTACAGGTACTGGCGAAGGCATAGCAGCTCAAGCGGTAGTTACTGTTGACAAAATATTATAATTTGGATATTATAGTTATTAATTAAAATAAATTAAATATTTCTATTGGCAGTGAAGGGAAATAGTAGAAATGTTGATTCCAAAAGAGAGCCGAGTCCTTGGGCTGGAAGACTTGGTTGGATATATACCTTTTGAACCCGTCCCAGAGCCTATGACCAATTAATAAAGTCATACGGTGGTAAAACCGATATCATTACAAAGAGGGAATCTACAGCTGTAGATTAAATAGAGTGGTACCGCGAATAAAATCTTCGTCTCTAAAGTAGCAGAGATGAGGATTTTTTTATTGTGTAAAATAAATGCCAATGAACTATAAAATATACTTTTAGAATTATAAATCTTTTAAGGAGAGGTGTAAAATGGGTAAAAAAAATAATAAGGATTTTGTAAAAGAGATCACTCCAATGGAAGTAGACTTTCCACAATGGTATACCGATGTAATATTAAAAACAGAAATGGTGGACTACTCACCGGTAAAGGGTTTTATGGTTATTAGACCCTATGGATATGCCATATGGGAAAATATCCAAAGTTATTTAGACAAGAGATTTAAAGACACAGGCCATAAAAATTGCTACTTTCCTTTACTTATTCCAGAAAATTTATTAAATAAAGAGGCGGAACATGTTGAGGGATTTGCCCCAGAGGTTGCATGGGTAACCCATGGTGGTAAAGAAGAATTAGGGGAAAGATTATGTGTAAGACCTACTTCGGAAACGATAATCTGTTCTATGTATTCTAAATGGCTTAGATCCTATAGAGATCTTCCATATTTATATAACCAATGGTGTAGTGTTGTAAGATGGGAAAAGAGTACTAGACCTTTCCTAAGAACTTCAGAGTTCTTATGGCAGGAAGGCCATACTTTACACGAAACCTATGATGAAGCTCAGGAAGAAACTATTCAAATGTTAAATATATATAAAGAAATGGCTGAAGAGTTGTTAGCTATTCCTGTAGTAGTGGGAAGAAAAAGTGAAAAAGAAAAGTTTGCAGGAGCCTATGCCACTTATACAATGGAGGCTTTAATGCATGACGGTAAAGCATTACAAGCAGGTACATCCCATAATTTAGGTCAACATTTTACTAAGGCCTTCGATATATCCTATTTAGATAGAAATGGAGATCTTGAAAATCCATATCATACTTCTTGGGGAGTATCTACTAGATTAATAGGTGGCCTTATTATGGTCCATGGTGATAATAGGGGATTAGTTCTTCCTCCAAGGGTAGCTCCTATTCAAGTAGTTATTATACCGATCGCACAACATAAAGAGGGAGTTTTAGATAAAGCCTATGAGATTAAAAAATCTTTAGAAGATGCCGGTATCAGAGTAGAACTTAATGATGATGAAAACTATTCACCAGGTTGGAAATTCAATGAGTATGAAATGAAGGGAGTACCAGTTCGTATTGAAATAGGGCCAAGAGATATTAAAAATAATCAAGTAATGGTGGCTAGAAGAGATACCCTAGAGAAGAATCCAGTGTCAATGGAAGGGTTGGCGGATTCTATTGGGAATTTACTTGAGGTTATTCATAAGGATATGCTTGAAAAGGCTAGAAATCATAGAGATGAAAATACTTATAAGGTAGAAAATTTTGATGATTTTAAGAAAAAACAAAAAGAGAAACCTGGGTTCGCTAAGGCAATGTGGTGTGGAGAAACTAGTTGTGAAGAAAATATAAAGGCTGAAACGGGAGCTACTATTAGATGTATACCATTTGAACAAGAAGACCTAGGGGAAAAGTGTCATTTCTGTGGTAAAGAAGCAAAGCACATGGTATATGTGGCAAGAGCATATTAATATAACAATAGTATTATGGGCCCTCGGTGTTATTTAAAACACTGGGGGTTTTTTTATTGTCTAGGAACTCAAACCTTTTTTACAAAAAATTATAGTTAGCAATTCAAATAAAAAATTGTTTTTTTACCGACCTATAAGCTTTGACCAAAACCTACTAACTACGAACTAAGAACTAACAAAGCGTCGTAAGACGCCTTTTTTCTTTATTCACATTAATTATAAATATTAAGAGATAATGTTATAATAATTTTATATACTATTTAATTATTACAGGGGGTCTGAATATGAGTGAAAACTATAAGTTTGTACAAAATAAAAAATGTGAGTATTTTCCATGCCATAGGGTTAAAGATGTTGAAAGTTTTAATTGTCTATTTTGTTTTTGTCCATTATACTTACTAAAAGAAGATTGTGAAGGTAATTATAAATACAATACTGGCATTAAAGATTGTAGCCACTGTACTATTCCACATTCAAAAGGTGGGTATGATTATATAATGTCTAAAATGGGTGAAGTTATAGATAGAGCTAAAAAAGATGAATAGGCAGGTGGGGATATGTGCATAATTTTCTTTGCCTATAAAAGTCATCCACAATACAAATTGATTTTAGCAGCTAATAGAGATGAGTTTTATGAAAGACCAACTAAGACAGCAGATTTATGGGAAGATTATCCAGACATTCTTGGGGGTAGAGATTTAGAAAAGATGGGTACTTGGATGGCCATAGATAAGCAAGGAAGGTTTGGAGCAGTTACTAATTATAGAGATTTTTCTCTTCATAAAAAAGAATCCTTATCAAGGGGGAATTTAGTTAAAGATTATTTAACGAATAATAAAGATATAAAGGATTATCTTAAAGAGATTAAAGACAACAAGGATAAGTATAATCCCTTTAACTTGATACTGGGAGATGAAAAAAATCTATATTATTACTGTAATGTTGAGAATGATATTAAAAAGATACAATCAGGTATATATGGTTTGAGTAATCATCTTTTAGATACTCCTTGGCCTAAAATATCTAGAGGTAAAGAAATATTTAAAAGTATAATAAAACATAGTAAAGAGATAGAAATAGATATGCTATTTAATATGTTAAGGGATGATATAAGAGCAAAGGATAGTGAACTTCCTAATACAGGTGTTGGTACAGAGTGGGAGAGGATTTTATCACCAATATTTATAAAAAGCCCAAACTATGGAACAAGGGCTTCAACGGTACTGCTCGTTGAGAATAGTGGGAAAGTTATATTTGTAGAGAAGAGTCTTGTGGATTCTCAATTGGATAAATGGAGAAAAACATCCCATATATTTAGAATTAGTAAATGAGAGATATAAAGTATATATAAATAACGCAAGTAAATATTAGATACTTGCGTTATTTATATTCCAGCCTATGACAGCTGCCCCTAAAGCCCCTACTATTTGAGAATTGTTTGGAGTGTAGAGGGGCATTTTAATATTTTCTTCAATAACAGCCTTTATTAGTTTAGATTTAGCTACGCCACCCGTAAAAGCTATATCAGGTTTAATATTTATTCTATTTAAAAGGGAAACTCCTCGATTGGCTATGGAGTGTATTATTCCCGAGGCAACCCTTTTTTTATCTACACCTTTTGCTAAAAGACTTATTACTTCCGATTCAGCAAAAACTGTACACATATTAGTAATAGGTTCCGGTTTAATATGGGCTGCTAAACCGTCTAATTCAGACACATCTAAGCCTAGTACATTTGCCATTACTTGAAGAAATCTGCCAGTCCCAGCTGCACATTTATCATTCATTAAAAAGTCAATTACATTACCCTTATCATCAAGACTAATAACTTTGCTATCTTGGCCACCTATATCTAATATACATCTTATATTATTATTTAAAAAATAGGCCCCTTTACCATGACAAGTTATTTCTGTTACAGTTTTATTGGCAAAATTCATGGAGACTCTACCATAACCGGTACCGATGACAATGGCAACATTATCTTTAGAAATATTATTTTCCTTTAAAAGTATTTTTAATGCTTCTTCAGAAGCCTTTTTAGGACTCCAACCTGTAGGGATTATAATGCTGTTTACAATTTCCCCATTAAACAAAACTGCTTTAGTTGCTACAGAACCTGAATCGATTCCTATGGAGTACATACATAAACCTCCTAAATAATTGTAAATACATAAATAAAGCTAAAAATCAAATAATGACTTTTTCTTTCTTTCAATAGTATGTATGCCTTCATAATTAATAGTTCTATTATTATTAAGTAAGTCTTGGACCCTATCTACATCATTTGGATTAATCATTATAGAAATGCCACAGCATCTACTGAGGCTTCTAGGCGTTGGAACTATTGTGTAATGGATATTTTTTTCTTTCAAAATTTTTTCCAACGCCAATCCATCGGAATGAGTTGGAAATAGAACATAGGATCTGCTTTCCATATACATAAAATCACCTATTCTATTGAAAAGGCCGCTTCTTTATTGGCTTGTAACATTTCAAAAAAGGCTTCTAATCTAGTTTTAAGTTGTCCAGCATCCTGTAAGCTGTAATCTGTTTCAATAAAGATAACTGGTATGTTCTCTTTGTCTAAAGCATCTTTTACTTTTTTGTATTCTAAAGCATATGTAGTACAGAAGGGAAGGGTGAAATAAACTACACCATCGGCTTTATATTCCTTGTAAAGTCTTATAATATCATTGATTCTTCCTTCGTTGGGGGTAAAGCAAGCACAGTTTATTTTAAGATATCTATCTGCTAAAGCTTTGATTTGCTCATCTATTGTAGTTGAATTTTCATGTACTAAGTTTTCAAAGTACTTAGTTCCTGTACAAGTCTCTTCACATACAACGGCTCCTCCGCTAGACTCAATGATATGATGAAGTTTCCAGTTAGGAACGGCCATAGGAGTTCCAGAAACTAAGATTCTAGGAGTATTTTCATCAAAAACAGAAATACCCTTAGCCATCCTTTCATCTAATTCATCACAAAGTTCTTTAGTCTTTTCAATAAATCTTTCAGGGTCATCATAGAAGGCTATTTGAGAAATTAAAAGGGCGTCTTTTCCACTTATAGGTAATTTTTCTGATTTTCTTGCATCATAAAGTCTTTGCAGAACTTTTCGTCTTTCGTTTATAAGTTTAATTCCCTCCGCTAAACTTTCATAGGTGATTTTATTTCCAGTTAATTCTTCCATTTTATCAATGAATATTTTTATTTCATCTTGCCAGTGGATATTGTCCTTTTCCCTTTTCTTTTGTGGAAGGTCCATTACATGCATAGGTACATGTTCTTCAAGTATCTCCCAAGCTTTCTTTTTACCATCGCAAGTAGTTTCGCCAATTAATAGGTCGCAAGATTGGAAATAAGGACAAGTGGCACTTAATTTAGCCCCAACAGAGGCCTTAACTAATGGACATGTATTTCTAGGTAAAACCTTTTCTCCGGCGGGATGCCAAAAATCAGAACCACTACAAAGACCTACTCCTATAGCCCCTGCGGCATTTATTACTTCATCGGGTACAAATACACAAAAACTTCCAACTACTTTACCATTATTTTTCTTATAATCGTTAAGCTCCTTTATTCTAAGGCCATGAACCTCAGAAATAACAAAATTGTAGTAATTCATGCCTTCAGGTCGATTTTCTTGAGACAGATAAATCTCATCATAGAATTTAGGTAATATTTCGCATAATTCATCGTGTTTCTCTAAATCCATATCTAGAGATTCCCATAGTTTTCTGTAATCAGCCATGTATAATTCCCCCTTATATATTAATTTAGGCCTGTGTAAATTATATTATAGGGAAAAGTTTAAATTGATAAATATAAGAAAAAATTATACAATAAATCAATATATTGGAAAAAATAATACTTTTCTTTGAATACATAGACACTATAGGATATTATATAGTTATGAACTAATAAAGACAGGAGTGATGAAGATGTACATGAGTAAAATAACAGGTAAAACCTTGAAGGATATTGAAGAAAGTTTTGTTCTAGAGAGTCAGAAACTTCTCATTAGATCAGCTATGTTCAGGCATATTGAGCCAGGAAAATATTCTATATTACCCTTGGGAGTTAAAGTGCTAGAAAAACTGACAAAGTATATTGAGAGAGGCCTTGAAAAACTGAATTTCCAAAAAATCAATTTACATAGTGATGATTTTATAAAGGATGCAATGTTATCTATAAGAAGTGACATAAAATCCTACAAAGAACTTCCCGCTTCTTTCTATGATGTAAAAAGTCTTGTGAGAAATAATATAAAAGTAAAGGACGGATTATTAAAATCCAAAAATTATAAAGAATTAAAGGGGATTAGCTTTTATCCCTATATTGAGGGTTTGCCAAAAACCTATAATGATCTGATAGAAGAATATAAGGAGTTATTGAAAAATCTAAATCTAGAGATTTCAGGTATGTTAGACTATAATCCCATAAAAAGCAATAGAACTGCCCATAGTTTTATAGTGAAACATGACAAAGGGGATAGGACTATTTATAAATGCCCAGATTGTGGATACACTGCCTTAGAAGAAATTGCAGATTATCATATGGAAAAAATAGAAATAAATGATGTTGGAATGGAAGAAGTTTTAACACCTAATATCAAGACTATTAAAGAGTTGGAAGAATTCTTAGGAATAAAAGCAAATAAGCTGGCTAAAACATTACTTGTAAAGGCTAAGGATGAAATAATCGCAGTAGTAATTAGGGGAGATAGAGAACTTAATTTATATAAATTAAGTAGGGTTTTAAATGTAATGTTAGATGAAATAGTCATGGCTGAAGCTAAGGATATAGAACATTTAGATACAGTAACGGGTTTTGTTGGACCAATTGGGTTAGATGATGTGAAAATAATAATAGATGAGGAAGTAATACAAGGTGGAGCCTTTGTTGTAGGAGCCAATAAAAAGGATTATCATATGAAAAACGTAGTGTTATCAAGGGATGTAAAAAATTATATAGTAGCACAGGTAAGCTATATAAATAGAAATGATAAGTGCCCTTTGTGTAAAGGTAGCTTGGAAATAGAGGGAGGATTTAAACTTGGTGGAGTATACAGCCTGGGGAATGATGCTAATATAAAGAATTTAAATTATAAAGATCAGCAAGGAAAAACCAAGGATATGTTTTGTTTATATCATTATATAGATCTATATACTTTACTTAGTCTTATAGTTGAAAAAAATCATGATGATTATGGTATTATTTGGCCAAAGGAGATTGCTCCCTATGAGGTGTTAGTATCGGTGCTTAACGTAAAAAATCAAGATAAATTAAAGGTTGGAGAAGATATATATAAAATGTTTAATGAGGAGCTTAGGATAGATGCAATGTTAGACGACAGGAATGAGAGAGCGGGATTTAAATTTAAAGATGCAGATTTAATAGGTTTTCCTGTAAGGATAATAGTAGGGAAAAAAGCAGAAGAAGGTATTGTAGAGTATAAGGAGAGATGGAAAGAAGAAAAAGAGGAGCTTTTCATAGATGAGGCCTTCTATAAGGCTATTAAATTACTTAGGTAAAAAACTAAATGTATATTTAACTAAAGGTTAGGTATTAATGTGTAAAAAGTTTATGAAAATAGTTCTATAAGATTACCTTTAGGGACATCTTATAGAACATTAATCAGTTATGGGAAGTTAAGTTATATTTTTTCAACTTCCTTGATAGTATAGTGCTTTTAGGATATAATAATTTAATAAATTGGAGAAAACATTTAAATTCATATACATAGGAGGAAATAAAATGTCAGTAAGAGTTAGATTTGCCCCAAGTCCTACGGGATATCTTCATGTAGGAGGATTGAGAACAGCACTATATAACTATTTATTTGCCAAAAAGCAAGATGGCACTTATCTACTGAGGATAGAAGATACTGATAGAACTAGATATGTTGAAGGTGCAGTTGAAGGTTTAATTGAATCTATGGAGTGGGCAGGTATAACCCATAGTGAAGGCCCTTCTTTAGTAGATGGAAAACTTGTGGAAAAGGGAGAGTACGGACCATATGTACAATCTAAAAGGCTCCATATATATAAAAATCATATAGATAGATTAATCGAAGAAGGTCATGCATATTATTGTTTCTGTTCTAAGGAAAGATTAGAAGAAGTTAGGGAGAAGCAAAAGGCCGAGGGAATAACTCCTAAATATGATAGACATTGTAGAAGCATACCTTTAGAAGAAGCTAAAAAGAGAATAGAAAATGGAGAATCCTATGTTATTAGATTAAAACTTCCTGATAACAGAGAAGTATCCTTTGATGATGTGGTAAGAGGCACAGTTACTATGAACACCGATGATTTAGATGACCAAGTACTTGTAAAGGCCGATGGATTTCCTACCTATCATTTTGCCGTAATTATTGATGACCATAGTATGGGTATAACCCATGTTATAAGGGGAGAAGAATGGCTTTCTTCCACTCCGAAACATATATTACTATATGAAGCCTTTGGTTGGGAAGCACCTAAATATGTTCATCTTCCAAATATTTTAAATAAGGATAAGAAAAAGCTAAGTAAAAGACATGGGGACGTTGCTGTACATGACTTTAAGAAAAAAGGATATCTTCCTGAAGCCCTTGTTAATTATATAGCCCTATTAGGATGGACACCAGAGGATAATGATGAAATAATGTCAATGGAAGATATGATTGAAAAGTTCTCTCTAGAGAGAGTATCTAAAAGCGGAGGAGTATTTGATGTAGATAAGCTTAATTGGATTAATTCCCATTATATAAAAAATGGAGATATAGATAGATTAACAAAACTATCTATTCCATATTTAATTGAAGCAGGTTTAATGACTGAAGATGAAGCAGAGGAGAAATTTGATTGGGTTAAGAGAATAGTTAAGACAGCCCAAGAGAGAATAGAATATTTATCTCAAATAACTGAATATGCTAAGGGATTCTTTACTGAAAAAGTAGTGTTAGAGGATGAAGAAGTTAAAGAAACTTTAAAACAGGAACATGTGGGCCACCTTCTGAATATATTTAAAGAAAAAGTAATTGGGGCAGAAGAAATAAACGATGAATTTGGAAAGAAAGTATTTAAAATGATACAAAAGGAAGCAGGAATAAAGGGTAAAAAGCTTTATATGCCAATTAGAGCAGCCTTAACAGGACAATTACATGGTCCGGATATTGATCAAGTTATAGTAATATTAGGTAGAGAAAATATTATTAAACGTATTGAATATATAGAAAAAAATTATATAGGCTAAAACGTTGATTAGGAGAGTAGATTATCTGAGGCTTTTAGAGAGGGATTGTCACTGGCTGAAAGCAATTCTAAGCTATATGTTAATCGAAATGCACCTATGAGTCCTAAATTGAAATCAGTAGGTTTAGGCGGATGGCTCCGTTAAAGGCCCACAAGTGGGGGTATTAACCAAACAGAGTGGAACCGCGGATTAGCTCCGTCTCTGATAAGAAATCAGAGGCGGAGTTTTTGGTTTTTTGATTTATTTAAGGGAGGTGAAAAATTGTCATTTATCAGACATTTTATTGAAGATATAGATACTATTTTAGAGAGGGATCCAGCAGCTAGAAGTAGAATAGAAGTTGTATTATCCTACTCGGGATTTCATGCAGTGTTTTTCCATAGAATAGCCCATTTTCTATACAAGAAAAGATTGTTTTTATTGGCTAGAATACTGTCCCAGTTAAGTAGATTTATTACAGGAATAGAAATACATCCTGGTGCTAAAATAGGTAAAAGACTTTTTATTGATCACGGAATGGGAGTAGTAATAGGAGAAACCACAGAAATAGGTGATGATGTAACCATATATCAAGGGGTCACCCTTGGTGGTACCGGGAAGGAAAAGGGAAAAAGACATCCTACTATTGGAAATAATGTTGTGGTATCTTCAGGGGCGAAGGTGCTAGGACCATTTAAAGTAGGAGATAATTCAAAAATAGGGGCAGGTTCCATAGTATTAAAGGAAGTCCCGCCCAATTGTACTGTTGTTGGTGTGCCAGGAAGAGTTGTTATAAAAGATAATATCAGAGTAAAAAGTGAAAATGATAAACCCGTTGCTGACCTTGATCAGATAAAATTACCTGATCCAGTTGCTCAAGAATTAGAATGCTTAAGAAAAAGGATTGTTCAGTTGGAAAATAAACTTTTAAAAATAGAAGGGAGAGAAAAAGATGAAATTATTTAATACTTTAACTAGGGAAAAACAAGAATTTGTGCCAATGGAAGAAGGAAAAGTTAAGATGTATGTATGTGGACCTACTGTATATAACTACTTCCATATAGGTAATGCTAGACCCTTTGTGGTTTTTGATGTTTTAAGAAGATATTTAGAATATAGAGGATATGAAGTAACCTATGTACAAAATTTTACCGATGTAGATGACAAAATCATTAAAAAAGCTAATGAAGAGGGGATAACTGCTAAGGAAGTTGGTGAAAAATATATTGAAGAATATTTTAAAGATGCCGATGCCTTAGGAATAAAAAGAGCCAGCATTCATCCAAGGGTAACTGAAAATATTAGGGAGATTATTGAGTTTATTGAAAAACTCATAGAAAAGGGATTTGCCTATGAGGTAGATGGAGATGTCTATTTTGACACTGTAAGATTTGACATGTACGGAAAGCTTTCTAAACAAAGTCTAGAAGAACTTGAGGCAGGTGCAAGGATAGAAGTAAATACAACTAAGAAAAATCCTGCAGATTTTGCTTTGTGGAAGAAACAAAAACCAGGAGAGCCAGGATGGCAGAGTCCTTGGGGTAAAGGTAGACCTGGATGGCATATAGAGTGTTCAGTTATGTCAACTAAGTATTTAGGAGAAACTATAGATATTCATGCCGGTGGGCAAGACTTAATTTTTCCCCATCATGAAAATGAAATTGCTCAAAGTGAAGCCTATAGTGGAAAACCCTTTGCAAGATATTGGGTTCATAATGGATATATCACTATAAACAATGAAAAAATGTCTAAATCCAAGGGTAACTTTTTTACCGTAAGAGATATAATTGAAGAGTTTGAACCAGAGGTAGTAAGATTTTTCCTTTTATCAGCCCAATATAGAAATCCAATAAATTTCAGTAGAGAATTAATGGAGCAGTCAAAAAATGCCTTGGAAAGATTATACAATGCTAAAGAAAATTTAGAGTATATAAATAAAAATGTTAAAGAAAGTCAAATGTCAGATGCAGAAAAAGAAATATTTGAAGATTTAACTAAATACAGAGATAAGTTTATTATTTCAATGGATGATGATTTAAATACTGCCGATGCAATAGCCGCTATTTTTGAACTTGTTAAGAATATTAACACATCTATTTCAGCTTCTTCCTCAAAGGAGCTTGTGGAAAAGGCCTTGGGATTATTTAATGAATTAACAGATGTGCTTGGAATTGTTAAAAAAGAAAAAGAAGTATTAGATGAAGAAATAGAAAAACTTATAGAAGAAAGACAGAAAGCTAGGAAAGAAAAGAACTATCAGTTGGCAGATAAAATAAGAGATGATTTAAAGGACAGAGGAATAATACTTGAAGACACACCTCAAGGTGTTAAGTGGAAGAGGATATAATTTGTTTTAATTCTAATATTTCACTATAGATGTATGGTAGGATATACATCTATGGTGAAAATTTTAGGACCACATTATGTATAATTATTTTATTTACCATGTTAAAATATTAAGGGGAAGGATATTTGATGACATCTTTTTTAAAGGAATTAAAAGTTGATATTTTAAAGGAAGCTAATATTAGATCTATATCACCTCTAGTTTATGCCTATATTGGAGATGCAATTTATGAGGTGTATATTAGAACCTATGTAATAAAGACACAAAAAAAGAAGGTATATGATCTTCATAAAGGAGCTACAAAATTTGTAAAGGCATCGGCACAGTCTAAAATAGTACATGCCTTGAAGGATTACCTTACTGAAGAGGAATGGCAGATAGTTAAAAGAGGAAGGAATCAAAAATCAGGAACAGTACCGAAAAATGCAAACATATCTGATTATAAATACGCAACAGGATATGAGGCTTTATTGGGATATTTGTTTTTAAGAGAAGAAGAAAAAAGATTAGAAGAAATAATAAAAAAATCTATAGAAATAATTGAAGGTATATAGAAAAAATATGGGGGATTAATATGATAAAAAGAGAGAGAATGTATGTATATACTATAATACTTTTATTGATAGCTCTCTTTATAAAATCATTCTATTTTGATGAGGTCCAAGGCTTAAATAACGATGAAAAACTATTCAAAGAATATGTAGAAAAAATTGTAGATGAAAGCTATCAAGGATTTCTAAAGGATTACAATATAATAGGATACAGAGTAGTTAAGATTGAAAAGGTTGATACTGAAGGAATATCCCTAATAAAAGTCAAAGACGGAAATTATGATAAATACAAAGAAGTGGAAATTAATGGAAAATACAGGGCTAAGGTTAGAAAATATTTATTTTACCTAATACCCTTTGGAGAAGATCGGGTTTTATCTAGAAAATAATAATGAGAAATCATTCAAAACAAATTTTTCACATAAATAAGGGGGCCAAAGGATGAAAGTACAGTTGATTCAATATACACCAAATCCAGAAGAGGTTGTTGCAAGTGCTGCAAAACTTTGTTATTCATCGGTAGGAGTAGAAGAAATAACACAAAACCTAACTAAGGAAAAAACATCAAAATTTATTAATATGCTAATGAATCTAGGTCATCAATCACCCCTAGAGCATGTATCATTTACATTTGCCATAGAAGGTGTAAGTAGGGTTTTAACCCATCAACTGGTTAGACATAGAATAGCATCATACTCTCAACAATCCCAAAGATATGTTAAGTTAGACCAGTTTGAGTATATTATTCCTCCCCATATAGAGGAAGATCCTGAAGCTAAGGAGATTTTTGTAAAGGCCATGGAAGAAGATCAGAGAACCTATGATAAATTAACGGAAATTCTTTTCAACAAACATTTTAAAAAATTTATAAAAGAGGGCTTAGATGAAAAAAAGGCCAAGAAAGCAGCTGAAAAAAAGGCTATAGAAGATGCTCGGTTTGTTTTTCCAAATGCATGTGAAACAAAAATAGTAGTTACAATGAACACTAGAACCTTAATTCATTTTTTTAAACATAGATGCTGTAATAGAGCTCAATGGGAGATTAGAAATTTAGCCACTGAGATGTTAAGATTAGTTAGGGAAGTGGCTCCTAATATTTTTAAAGATTGTGGTCCAAACTGTATAAGGGGCAATTGTCCAGAAGGTAATATGACCTGTGGAGAAATTAAAGAAGTTAGAGAAAAATTTACTAATTTATAGGTAAAGGGGTGCTTGAAGGTTCCAAGTTATTTACTTTTTAACCTTGCACCCTAACTTTATACTTTCCATAAAGAATGAAGGAGTGAAAATATGATAAATAGAGAGATTATAGAAGGTCGTAACCCTGTAATAGAAGCATTGAAAGCCGAAAGGGAGATTGAAAAACTTCTTATTTCAAAGGGCAATAAAGAAGGTTCAATAAAGAAAATCATTGCTATGGCTAAAGATATGGGTGTGCCAGTACAATATGTAGATAAAAATAAGATTAATCAAATATCAACTTCAAATGCCCACCAGGGTGTTATCGCCTATGTGGCGGCTTATAAATATTACGATGTAGAAGATATATTAAAAATAGCAAGGGAAAAAGGCGAGAGTCCATTCTTAATAATTCTTGATGAAATCAAAGATCCCCATAATCTTGGGTCAGTTCTTAGGACAGCTAATGCAGTTGGGGTACATGGAGTTATTATTCCTAAGAGAAGGGCCGTTGGTCTTACAGCTACCGTTGCCAAAACCTCTGCAGGAGCAATAGAATATGTACCTGTTGCTAAGGTTACAAATCTTGCTCGAACCATAGATGAATTGAAGCAGGAGGGAATTTGGTTCATTGGAGCAGATATGGAAGGGAATGATGTCCATTATAATTGTGATTTAAAGGGAAGTATAGGAATTGTCATTGGTAGTGAAGGCAAAGGAATAAGCCGATTGATAAAAGAAAAATGTGATTTTTTAGTTAGGCTTCCAATGAAGGGTGAAGTTAGTTCATTAAATGCTTCAGTGGCTGCATCGGTATTAATGTACGAGGCTCTAAGACAAAGAGATAATAGATAGGGTGGCATAAGGTGAAAGAATATGTAATAGTTGATGGATACAATATAATAAATGCATTATCCCATCTAAAGGAAATAAGCAAAGGAAGCCTTGAAGAAGCAAGAGATGCAATAATAAATGAACTGGTGGAGTATCATTCTTTTACTGGTAAAGAAGTCATAATAGTGTTCGATGCATATCAAGTTAAGGGAACAAAGGTTAAAAAAGAAAAATATAAAGGGATTGAAGTTGTCTTTACTAAGGAACATCAAACGGCGGATTCATATATAGAGGAAGTGGTAGAAAAACTCACAAAAAATAAGCGAGATATAGTAAAGGTAGTTACTTCTGATTGGGCTGAACAGCAAGTAGTATTAGGAAGTGGAGCTGTGAGGATGATCCCTCGAGAACTTAAAATTGAGATGGATCAAATAAGACACAAAATAAAAAATAAAGTAGAGGAAAACAAAAATATGAAAAAAATGTTAATAAGTGATAGATTGGATAAAAATGTACTTGAAATACTTGAAAAATGGAGAAAAGAAGGTGGTTAATTCTTGACGGAGTTATGTAAATTAATGTATAATGGTATCATGGTGAGTTATATGGACAAGCTAGGTAATTACATAAGGGGTAGGAGGAGATTGTGTGGGAGTGAGTCTATGGGATGAAAAATTGAAAGGATATGAAGTGTTAGAGGATGAACAAATAGTTGAAGATGCTAGAAATGGAAATTCTATGGCACAAGAGTATTTGATCAAAAAATATAAGAATTTTGTTAGGGCAAAAGCTAGATCCTATTTTCTTATAGGGGCCGATAGAGAAGACATTATACAAGAGGGTATGATAGGCTTATTTAAAGCTATTAGAGATTTTAGATGTGATAAAATCTCTTCTTTTAGAGCCTTTGCTGAACTGTGTATAACAAGACAAATAATTACAGCTATTAAGACAGCTACAAGACAAAAACACATACCATTAAACTCTTATGTTTCTCTTAATAAACCTATATATGATGAAGAATCCGATAGAACTCTTTTAGATGTATTATCGGGGAAAAGAGTATGTGATCCAGAGGAGCTTCTAATTTCTAGAGAAGAAGTAATGAATATAGAATCAAAAATTGGAGAAATACTTAGTGACTTAGAATGGCAAGTTCTTATGTATTACCTACAGGGAAAATCCTACCAAGAAATAGCTGAAGATTTAGATAGGCACGTTAAATCTATTGATAATGCCCTTCAAAGAGTAAAAAGAAAACTCGAAAGGTTTTTGGAACTAAGAAACAGCTAAGAATTGGTAGTATTACATTATAAAAATCCGTTGACTAAAAGCAGTAAACGTAGTAAAATATTATAGGTAAATGCCCATGTAGCTCAGTAGGTTAGAGCGTCGCCTTGGTAAGGCGGAGGTCGGCGGTTCAAATCCGCTCGTGGGCTCCAAAAAATGTTTTATGTACATACCAAGATACACCAGGGCGAGTTTACTATAACCCTGAAGTGAGAATTATTAATAACCAGAAGGAGGAAAAAGAAATGGCAAAAGCAAAATTTGAAAGAACAAAGCCCCACGTAAACATAGGAACAATAGGACACGTAGACCACGGAAAGACAACGTTAACAGCAGCAATTACACATACACTAAACAAGAGATATGGATTTGGTGAAGCAGTAGCCTTTGACAACATAGACAAGGCACCAGAAGAAAGAGAAAGAGGAATCACAATCTCAACAGCTCACGTTGAGTACGAAACACCAAATAGACACTACGCTCACGTAGACTGCCCAGGCCATGCTGACTACGTAAAGAACATGATCACAGGAGCAGCACAAATGGACGGAGCTATACTAGTAGTATCAGCAGCAGATGGTCCAATGCCACAAACAAGAGAACATATATTACTATCAAGACAGGTAGGTGTACCATATATCGTAGTATTCTTAAACAAATGTGACATGGTAGACGACGAAGAATTATTAGAGCTTGTAGAAATGGAAGTAAGAGAATTACTAGACGAATATGAATTCCCAGGAGATGACACACCAATCGTAAAAGGATCAGCATTAAAAGCATTAGAAGATCCAGAGGGAGAATGGGGAGACAAGATAGTAGAATTATTTGAAACAATAGATGAATACATTCCAGAACCACAAAGAGATACAGACAAAGACTTCCTAATGCCAGTAGAGGACGTATTCTCAATCACAGGTAGAGGAACAGTAGCAACAGGAAGAGTAGAAAGAGGAATCCTAAAAGTACAAGACGAAGTAGACATGGTAGGATTAAGAGAAGAAATAAGAAAAGTAGTAGTAACAGGAGTAGAAATGTTCAGAAAGTTATTAGACCAAGCACAAGCAGGAGATAACATCGGAGCATTATTAAGAGGTGTGCAAAGAGACGAAGTTGAAAGAGGAATGGTATTAGCTAAGCCAGGATCAATCAACCCACATACAAAGTTCAAAGCACAAGTATACGTATTAAAGAAAGAAGAAGGTGGAAGACATACACCATTCTTTAACGGATACAGACCACAATTCTACTTTAGAACAACAGACGTAACAGGATCAATCGCATTACCAGAAGGCGTAGAAATGTGTATGCCAGGAGATAACGTAGAAATGGAGATCGAACTTATCACACCAATCGCTATTGAAGAAGGATTAAGATTTGCGATTCGTGAAGGTGGTAGAACAGTAGGAGCAGGTGCTGTTGCTGAGATTATTGAATAGTATTAATACAAATTAGTCTAGTTTATAATAGGACTAGGGAAATCCTAGTCCTATTAAAATGAACAAATAAGAATTGTAACATATTAATGAAGTTGAATCATAGATTTATATATTATGCAAAAACTGGCTATACTATATTGAGTATATTTAAATTTAAAACTATATTGACATCCATTATAAATTGTGATAGTTTAAATTAGTGATATTAAAATGGTGGATTGTATGCATAATAAGGAAGTTTATACTTCTTAATATATAGAAGAAGATACACTAGGAGGTGTTGAAATGAGAGTTAAGATTACACTTGCCTGCACAGAATGTAAGCAAAGAAATTATCATACTACTAAAAACAAGAAAAATAATCCAGACAGATTAGAGATTAAAAAGTATTGTAAATTCTGTAAAAAGCATACTGCTCATAAAGAAACGAAATAATAAGAAAAAATGCATCTTATGTAAATAATTATCGTATAAGGATGTGAATAAGATGGCTACACAAACTAATTCTTCAAAGGTAGGATTAGGAAAATTTCTTAAAGGTGTAAAGGCAGAACTTAAAAAAGTAAGTTGGCCTAATAGAAATGAGCTTCAGTCTTATACAATTGTGGTACTTGTAACTTGTACTTTAGCAGCACTAGGGTTATGGTTATTTGACACCATATTTGGCCAAGTTATTCAATTTTTAATTAAATAGTATCTCATAGCAAGGGAGGGAAGGAGAGATTATTGCAATATTGTAATAATCCTCTGTCTATAGCATGTCTGATAAAGAAGCGAAATGGTATGTTGTTCACACATATTCGGGACATGAAAACAAGGTGAAAACAAACATAGAAAAGTTAGTTGAAAATAGAGGTATGGAAGACTTTATAACAGATATAGTTGTGCCCACTGAACAAAAAGTAGAAATTAAAAACGGAAAGAGAAAAGTTAAGCAGAAGAAAATTTTTCCTGGTTACGTAATAGTTAAAATGGTAATGAATGATGAAACTTGGTATGTAGTAAGAAATACTAGAGGTGTTACAGGATTCGTAGGACCTGGATCAAAGCCAGTACCTTTAACAGAAGATGAAATAAAGAATATGGGCATAGAAATAGAACGAGCTTCAATAGATATAGAAATTGGTCAAACTGTTAAAGTTATTTCAGGACCATTTGAGAATTTCATGGGAGAAGTAAAGGGAATAAACCATGAAAAACAAACTTTAAAAGTCCTAATTTCTATGTTTGGTAGGGAAACACCAGTTGAATTAGAGTTCGACCAAGTAGAAAAGCTATAGGCTTTTATTATAAATTTGATATTTGATGACTTTTTTAAGGAGGTGTTAAAATGGCTAAAAAAGTTACAGGTGTAATTAAATTACAAATTCCTGCAGGAAAGGCAAATCCAGCACCACCAGTAGGTCCAGCCCTTGGACAACATGGTGTTAATATTATGGAGTTCTGTAAACAATTCAATGCTAAAACTGCAGATCAAGCTGGTCTAATAATACCAGTTATTATAACAGTATACCAAGATAGATCATTTACATTCGTAACAAAGACTCCTCCAGCTGCAGTATTATTAAAGAAAGCAGCAGGAATAGAGAAGGGGTCTGGAGAGCCACATGTAAACAAGGTGGCTAAAGTATCAATTGACAAAGTAAAAGAAATAGCTGAATTAAAAATGCCTGACTTAAATGCAGCAGATCTTGATGCAGCTATGAGCATGATAAAAGGTACTGCTAGAAGTATGGGTATTGTAGTAGAAGAGTAATTCAATAGTGTGGGAGGTACACACCGTTAAAACCACAAAGGAGGTAAAAAATAATGGCTAAAAAAGGAAAAAGATATGCTGAAATAGCTAAGCTAGTAGATAGAGCTAAGCTATATGATTTAGAAGAAGCCTTTGAACTTCTACCAAATTTAGCAAAGGCTAAATTTGATGAAACAGTAGAACTTCATGTAAGACTAGGTGTAGATGGAAGACATGCTGACCAACAAGTTAGAGGTGCTATAGTTCTCCCCCATGGAACAGGAAAAACTAAAAGAGTTTTAGTTTTTGCAAAGGGAGACAAAGTGGCTGAAGCTGAAGCTGCAGGTGCTGATTATGTAGGCGCTGACGAATACGTAGCTAAAATTCAAAATGAAAACTGGTTTGATTTTGATGTAGTAGTAGCTACTCCAGATATGATGGGTGTAGTTGGAAGACTTGGTAGAATACTTGGACCAAAGGGGTTAATGCCAAACCCAAAATCAGGTACAGTAACCTTTGATGTTGAAAAGGCTGTTAAAGAAATCAAAGCAGGTAAAGTTGAATATAGATTAGATAAAACTAACATTATTCACGTTCCTATTGGAAAAGTATCTTTTGGTAAAGAAAAGTTAATGGAAAACTTTAAGACTATAATGGAAGCTATAGTGAAGGCTAAACCAGCCTCTGCTAAAGGAACATACTTAAAAAATGTAACTGTTACAAGCACTATGGGTCCTGGAATAAAAATAAATCCTTCCAAAATAATTGGTTAATTTCTTAAAATAATTGTTGACTTAATATTATATTGATGATAGAATTGCCTTGTTACAAATTAAAATAGAAATTAAGCCGTAGACAGTAGGTGCTAAAAGTAAGCTTAAATTATGCCTACCGAGGTCATTGACGATAGATTTGAGTAGTGTATTTTTATATCTATGACTACCAAATGGCCTCTTCGTGTTTGCGGAGAGGCCTTTAATAGTTATGTGGCTTATATGGCTTATGATTTTAATAAAAATAAGCAAGGTACAAATCAAGTCAATAAGGAGGTGGGTTAGGGATGAGCTCTAAAATAGAAGCAAAAAAGCAACTAGTTCAGGAACTAAAAGAAAAAATTGATCAATCTCAAGCTGTAGTTCTTGTTGACTATAGAGGTTTGAATGTTGAAGAAGTAACTGAACTAAGAAAGAAATTTAGAGAAGCTGGTGTTGAATACAAAGTATATAAGAATTCATTAATGAGATTTGCCTTTAAAGAAGCTGGATTAGAAAATTTCAATGAATATCTTAAAGGACCTAATGCTATTGCATACAGTTTTGAAGATCCTGTAGCTCCTGCTAAAATTAGTAGCGAATTTGCGAAGGATCATAAGAACTTAGAAATCAAAGCTGGTGTAGTAGATGGTAAAATAATAGACATTGATGGAATCAAGAATCTAGCAGACTTACCATCAAGAGAAGTGTTAATTGCACAAGTACTTGGAGGATTAAATGGTCCTATTTCAGGATTTGCTAATGTACTTCAAGGAAATATTAGAAATCTTGTTTACGCATTAAATGCAATAGCTGAGAAAAAAGAACAATAAAAAACTAAAAATTTAAATAATATGGAGGTAGAATTAAATGGCAAGCGAAAAAGTACAAAACTTAATTGAAGAAGTTAAAAATCTTACTGTATTAGAATTATCTGAGTTAGTAAAGGCTTTAGAAGAAGAATTTGGTGTAAGTGCACAAGCTCCTATGATGGCAGCAATGCCTGTAGCTGGTGGAGCAGCTGGTGGAGCAGCTGAAGAAGAAAAGACAGAATTCGATGTTATCTTAACTAGTGCAGGCGCTAAGAAGATTGGCGTTATCAAAGTTGTAAGAGAAATCACTGGATTAGGATTAAAAGAAGCAAAAGCTCTTGTAGATGGTGCTCCAAGCCCAGTTAAAGAAGGAGTAGCTAAAGAAGAAGCTGAAAGCATGAAAACTAAATTAGAAGATGCAGGAGCAACTGTAGAACTTAAATAATTTAGTAATTTTAAAACAAAGGTACCTCAGTAGATTTACTGAGGTACCTTTTGTTTAATTTTAAATAATATACAAATACTTTACTCTAAAAGGCAGAAATTTTATTTTCTGCCTTTTTTCTTTATGTAATAAAAGGAATATTTGGTCAAATATAGAATATTTAAAATATAATTATTTTTAAAAAGATAATGACAACAAATGCAATAGGAGTGAGACCTATGGAAAGTAATTTCAATAGGAGAGAGAATAATGGGGACAATCCATTGCTTCCTGAATATTTCATATCCACAATGGAGAAAATATTTGACCCAATTCCAGTGCCTATAATTCTTATAGATAAAGACACAAGAATAGTTATGATAAATCAGGCCTTCGCCGACTATTTGGGATATTCTAAAGAAAAACTATATGGTAAAAAGGTAAATGAAGTAGATAAAAATACTAGGTTTCCATATGTGTTCAAGACTAAAAAGGCTGAGATAGCATGGAAACATACTTTTAAAAATGGACATACAGCTATTGTGCATAGGATACCTGTACTTGATAAAGAACAGGAAATAATGTATGGTTTTGGTATAATACTTTTTGAAGATTTAGGTCAATTTAGGAACATTATAGAAAAAAATAAGCTGTTAGAAACAGAACTACAACACTTTAAAGACCAATTAAGGGAAATACGTGGGGCTAAATATTCATGGGATACCATAGTGGGAAATAGCGAGAAAATACAGGAAGCAAAATATATGGCTAAGAAAGCTGCCCAGACCAATTCAAATGTATTGCTTTTAGGAGAAAGTGGAACTGGAAAAGAGCTATTTGCCCATGCCATACATAATGGAAGTGGAAGAAGCTATTTTCCCTTTGTTAAAGTAAACTGTGCGGCAATTCCATCGGAATTATTGGAATCAGAGTTGTTTGGCTATGAAGGCGGGGCCTTTACCGGTGCAAGAAAGCAGGGTAAAATAGGAAAATTTGAATTAGCCAGTGGCGGTAGTATATTTTTAGATGAAATAGGAGATATGCCTATGAATATGCAGGCAAAACTTCTTAGGGTTCTTCAAGAAAAGGAAATAGAAAGGATCGGTAGTAATAAAACCCAAAAAGTGGACATAAGGGTAATAGCAGCTACAAACAAGGACTTGAGGAAGATGGTAGATGAGAAAAAATTTAGGGAAGATTTATTTTATAGACTCAATGTAATGACTATAGAAATTCCACCTTTGAGGGAAAGATATGGCGACATTAAGTCCCTTGCAAATCTATTGCTGAAAAAAATATCTAATCAACTTGGAAAATATGTATGTAAAATTGATAAAAGAACAATGGAATATTTAGAAAGTCATACTTGGCCAGGAAATGTAAGAGAACTTGAAAATGTCTTAGAAAGGGCTATCAATTTAGCAGACTCGGATACTATATTACCAGTGTACTTACCTTCATATCTAACCCAGACAAATAAAGCTATAATTAACGGTCCCATAAAATCCCTTAAATATATTATTGAGGATGTGGAAAAGGAAGCCATTATAAGATCTTTAGAATACACTAAGGGAAATAAGCTAAAATCTGCTAAAATCCTTGGAATAAGCAGATCAAGTTTATACACCAAAATAGAAAAATATGGAATCAAATACTGTCCATAATTTAATCATTTGTAAAAAAATAAAACATTACATAAGTATAAGATAAGTAGGGGGGAAAAGCTAAGGAGCTGTAGTATATTTTTACAGTACCTTAGCTTATTAATTTTTTGATATTTATAATATAGAAAATAACATTGATTCATTGATTTTTTAGGACAAAAATTTTGGCATATAATTTGCTCTTTTAAATTTAAAACTTAGAATATATTTGGCCTTTGATAAAAATATAGTAACTATATTTTAATTACAGGAGGTTTGATTATCATACATATCTATTTAAATCAATAAGATGTCAAAGGTCTAGAGAAATAGATTTTCAAATAAAAATTATAGGGGGTATTAAAATGGAAAAGGGAAAAATAAATGTTGGAATTGTTGGAACGGGATTATATATACCAGAGGGAAGGATGACTGCTAAAGAAATATCTGAAGCAACTAAGGGATACTGGACAGAAGATGCTGTTAAAAATAAACTTGGAATAATAGAAAAGCCTATTCCTGGACCCCATGATGGGACACAGGAAATGGGAGTCAAAGCTGGCTTAGATGCATTAAAAAGAACTGGTGTAGATCCAAAGGAAATCGATTTAATTTTATGTATAGGGGAAGAGTGGAAGGAATATCCATTGACAACCTCGGGAATCTATATCCAAGAAAAGATTGGAGCAACCAATGCTTGGGCTATTGATGTTCAGCAGAGATGTTGTACCACGGTTGCAGCTATGGAGATTGCAAAAAATATGATGATTGCCAGTGATGATATAGATATGGTAATGATTGTAGGAGGATATAGAAATGGTGACTTTGTAGATTATACCGATAAATCCATGTCAATGATGTACAACCTAGGGGCTGGTGGAGGAGCAATTATTTTAAAGAAAAATTATAATAAAAATCTTCTATTAGGTACTCATATTATATCTGATGGTTCACTGGCTAGAGACGCAGGAGTTAAGTATGGAGGTATTGCCA
Source organism: uncultured Eubacteriales bacterium (assembly GCA_965539935.1). Taxonomy (GTDB): domain Bacteria; phylum Bacillota; class Clostridia; order Peptostreptococcales; family Caminicellaceae; genus CBETVX01. The sequence goes on from CBETVX010000006.1 coordinate 24,390, forward strand.
ATCCAATAACGGCAGAAAATTTAGACAAAGCCTATAAATCATTGATGATATTCGATGAAAAACATATGAAAGAAAGGCTAAATGAAGTATCTATGAAGAATTGGTTTTACTGTATAGATAAAGCCTTTGAAAAATCTGGAATTCCTAAAGAAAAATTAGGATATCTAGCAGTACTACACTTTAAATATTCCATGCATAAATATATGATTCAAGAATTGGGGCTTACAGAAGAAAATACAATCTACTTAAAACATTTTGGCCATATGGGACAGATAGATCAAATACTATCACTACAATTAGGGCTACAGGAAGAAAAGATTAAAGATGGAACTATTATTTCTATGATTGCCGCTGGGATTGGATATAGTTGGGCAGCAAACGTTATCAAATGGGGGCCAATGGAGGAAAATATTTAGAGTGCTGATTTTAGAGATTAGTTGAGAGATAGAATAATTGCAAAGTATCTAACAGATTTACTTTAAGATGGTTTTACTATATAGATTGGAATAAAAGACAATAACTATATCATTAATGATATGGTAAAATATACAAAAAGGGGGGCCAATATGTCAAGGAAAGTAAAGTTAAAGAAAGTTGAATTATCTAATGGTGAAACATTAGGGTATAGAGAAACAGTTGAGGGGGAAAAGGTATTATTACTGATTCATGGCAATATGACATCCTCAAAGCATTGGGACATACTAATAGATAAATTGCCAGAGGAATATAAGGTTTATGCAATTGACCTTAGAGGTTTTGGAATATCTACATATAATAAATCCATCAATGGCTTAAAGGATTTTTCGGAAGATGTAAAACTTTTTGTAGATGCTATAGGGCTTAAAAAGTTTAGTGTAGCAGGATGGTCAACAGGTGGAGGCGTAGCTATGCAGTTTGCAGCAGACTATCCAGAACTAGTAGAAAAGCTTATATTAATAGAATCAGTTGGTATTAAAGGATATCCAATGTTTAAAAAAGATGAAAAGGGACAGCCGATACCAGGACAGTTGCTGAAGACCCGTGAAGAGATTGCTAAAGATCCTATCCAAGTACTTCCTATATTAAAGGCCTATGCTAATAGAGATAAAGAGACATTAAAAAATATATGGAATATGTCAATATACACCCATAATAAACCAACTGAAGAGAAATATGAAGAATATCTGAATGATATGTTAACACAAAGAAACTTAGTAGATGTGGACTACGGATTACTAACATTTAATATTTCAGATGAGAGTAATGGTGTGTCAGATGGAACAGGAGATGTATATAAAATAAAAGCACCTACATTAATAATCCAAGGGGATAGGGATGTAGTTATTCCTAGGAATATAGGAGAGGAAATTGCTAAAGCAATAGGTGATAATGGTAGGCTAGAAATATTAGAAAACTGTGGTCACTCTCCATTAATAGACTGTTTAGATAGACTTACTAAGCTAATTGTAGACTATATTGACTAATGAAGAATAGAATATGAACCCTAAAGCTACTATAAAGGATGCTTATTATAAGTATCCTTTCTTTATTTGATTAAAGGAAGTGAATAGGTATTAGATTATTTCCATATAAAACTTTATAAAATTAAGTATTAATAAAGACTTGACATAGAAATACTGTTATGATAACATTGTAAAATGCCATAAGAGTGTACTTTTGTATTGATTGTATAAAAAAACTTGATTTGGAGATAATACATAGGTAATGTCTAGTAAAAATTAAGTTTTTAGTAAAAACTCTTTAGATTACTATAACAAAGGTATTTATATATAAAATACTTTTGTTCAATATATATTCAATAAACCAAATAAAAAAGTCTTCAATTTGAATTGAAGATTCTAAAGGTTAACTTTTTATAACCCATTATGGAAATTATATTTCATAATAATATGGAATTAAAAATAATTTCCTATGAGTTGTTGTAAAAAGGATTTGTTAAAGTAGACTTTTTTATTTTACTATAAGGGGTGAATAATGAATGCCACATCCTATTCAGGTCGGCAAAAACACACGAATGAGCTTTGCAAAAATCGATGAAGTTACTGAAATGCCAAACCTCATCGAGATTCAAAAAGAGTCATACAAATGGTTCTTAGAACAAGGGTTAATGGAAGCTTTCAATGATATTACACCTATACAAGATTATACTGGTAATCTTATTCTAGAATTTGTTAGTTATTCATTAGATGGAGAACCTAAGTATGATCAAGAAGAATGTAAAGAAAGAGATGTAACATATGCAGTGCCACTTAAAGTAAAAGTACGATTTATCAACAAGGAAACTGGAGAAGTAAAAGAACAAGAGGTTTTCATGGGTGATTTCCCACTGATGACCGATAAAGGTACTTTTATAATAAATGGAGCTGAAAGAGTTATAGTAAGTCAGCTAGTAAGATCTCCAGGGCCCTACTATGACAGACAAATAGATAAAGCAGGAAGAGAATTGTTTTCAACAACAGTTATACCTAATAGAGGTGCGTGGCTTGAATACGAAACAGATTCTAACAGAATAGTTTCTGTTAGAATCGACAGAACAAGGAAACTTCCATTCACAGTATTTGTAAGAGCATTAGGTTACGGAACAGATCAGGAAATTATTAACTTATTTGGAGAAGATGAAAGACTTACAAGAACACTAGATAAGGATAACACAAAAAACCAAGAAGAAGGTCTAATTGAAGTATATAAAAAACTAAGACCAGGTGAACCGCCTACAGTAGATAGTGCAAACAATCTGATTAATTCTCTATTTTTTGATCCTAAAAGATATGATTTAGCCAAAGTAGGTAGATATAAATATAATAAAAAGCTGGGGCTTTCAGATAGAATAACTAATGTGGTTGCAGCTGAGGATATTGTAGATATAAACACTGGTGAAATTTTAGTAGAAAAAGATCAAAAAATAGATAGAAAAACTGCAGTTGAAATTGAGGACTCAGGTATCAAATCCGTACTAGTTTATGGTGAAGATGAAAGAGTCGTAAAAGTAATAGGAAATAATTTTGTAGATATAAAAGCTCATATTAACTTTAATGTTGATGAGTTGAATATCAATGAAAAGGTACATTACCCAGTTTTAAAAGAAATACTAGATGCCTATGAAAGCGAAGAAGAAATTAAAGAAGCTATTAAGGATAGGATAAAAGAGCTTATACCAAAGCATATTACTAAAGATGATATTATAGCTACTATGAGTTATATTTTAAATCTTCCCTATGGCATTGGTAATGTTGATGACATAGACCATTTAGGAAATAGAAGATTAAGATCCGTTGGAGAACTTCTTCAAAATCAATTTAGAATTGGTTTGTCTAGAATGGAAAGAGTAGTTAAAGAAAGAATGACTATTCAAGATATGGAAGCTATAACTCCACAGGCTCTAATTAATATTAGACCAGTTGCAGCAGCTATCAAAGAATTTTTCGGTAGCAGTCAGTTATCACAATTCATGGATCAAACAAACCCTCTTTCAGAACTTACCCATAAAAGGAGACTATCGGCATTAGGTCCAGGTGGATTGTCTAGGGAGAGAGCGGGCTTTGAAGTAAGGGACGTTCATAATTCTCACTATGGTAGAATGTGTCCAATAGAAACGCCTGAAGGACCAAATATCGGTCTTATTAACTCATTAAGTACCTATGCTAGGGTAAACGAATATGGATTTATCGAAGCACCATATAGAAGAGTAGATAAGGAAAAAGGTGTAGTTACTAATGAAATAGACCATTTAACTGCCGATGAAGAAGAAAAGTTCATTTTCTGTCAAGCAAATGAGCCATTAGATGAAGAAGGTAGATTTATAAATAAAAGGGTAATAGCAAGGATTAGAGGCGGAGATATTGACGTTGTACCAAGTTCAGAAGTAGATTATATGGATGTATCTCCAAGACAAATAGTTTCAGTTGCTACGGCTATGATTCCTTTCCTTGAAAACGATGATGCCAACAGAGCCTTGATGGGTTCAAACATGCAACGTCAGGCAGTACCACTAGTAAAACCTGATTCTCCTATTATAGGGACAGGTATGGAATACGCAGCAGCTAAGGATTCGGGAACGGTTATAGTAGCTAAAAATGATGGAATAGTAGATAAAGTAACTGCTGACGAAATAGTTATAAAAAGAGATTCCGATGGTGGAAAAGACCATTATAAAATACTTAAGTTTAAACGTTCTAACCAAGGAACTTGTATAAACCAAAGACCTTTAGTTGATAGAGGTGAAAAGATTAAAGCTGGAGATATAATTGCCGATGGTCCATCAACTGACAATGGAGAAATAGCTCTAGGGCAGAACCTGTTAGTTGGTTTTATGACTTGGGAAGGATATAACTATGAGGATGCTATTCTTTTAAGTGAAGAGTTAGTTATCAATGACGTATTAAGTTCAATTCATATTGAAGAATACGAAGCAGAAGCAAGGGATACTAAACTAGGACCTGAAGAAATAACAAGGGATATACCTAATGTTGGAGAAGATGCCCTTAAGAACCTGGATGAAAGAGGTATAATCAGAGTAGGTGCTGAAGTAGTTTCTGGAGATATACTTGTTGGAAAAGTAACTCCTAAGGGAGAAACTGAACTTACTGCTGAAGAAAGATTACTTAGAGCAATATTTGGAGAAAAGGCTAGAGAAGTTAGAGATACATCCCTTAGAGTGCCCCATGGTGAATCAGGTATTATAGTAGATGTTAAAGTATTTACCAGGGAAAATGGAGATGAACTACCTCCAGGAGTAAATATTTTAGTTAGGGTATATATTGCCAAGAAGAGAAAGATTAACGTTGGGGACAAAATGGCCGGACGACATGGTAATAAAGGTGTTATTTCTAGAATATTACCGGTTGAAGATATGCCATTCTTAGAAGATGGAACTCCACTACAAGTAATTCTTAACCCACTAGGTGTACCTTCCCGTATGAACATAGGGCAGGTGCTTGAAGTACATTTAGGGTTAGCAGCTAAAAAATTAGGATGGAAAGTAGCTACTCCAGTATTTGATGGAGCTAGGGAACGTGACATAATGGAACTTCTTGAAGAATGTGGATATCCATCAGATGGGAAATTACAACTTTATGATGGAAGAACAGGAGCCCCATTTGATAATCGTGTTACAGTTGGATATATGTACATGTTAAAACTTCACCATCTTGTAGATGATAAAATCCATGCAAGAAGTACAGGTCCATATTCATTAGTAACACAACAACCCCTTGGAGGTAAAGCTCAATTTGGTGGTCAAAGATTTGGTGAGATGGAGGTTTGGGCCCTTGAAGCCTATGGTGCAGCCCATACCCTTCAAGAAATATTAACTGTTAAGTCCGATGATGTTGTTGGACGTGTAAAGACTTACGAGGCCATTGTTAAAGGCGAAAATATTCCTGAACCAGGAATACCAGAATCCTTCAAGGTACTTATAAAAGAATTACAAAGTTTATCATTAGATGTCAAAGTCTTATCAGAGAATGAGGCTGAGATAGAGATTAAAGAAGACGATGAAGATGATATAGATGAAGTTGATAGCTTAATGGAAAGTGATTATGCTATAAATGGAAATGAAGAAAATAAGAAAAAAGAGTATTATGAAAATGCCTATAATAATGACGATAAAGATAATGACTATGATGAAGAGTAAATCAATTAATTCACATATTCTAATAAAGAAGGGAGAGAAACTCCTTGTTCGAACTTAATAGCTTTGACTCAATAAGGATCGGATTAGCTTCACCTGAAAAAATAAGATTATGGTCAAAGGGAGAAGTTAAGAAACCAGAAACTATTAACTATCGTACACTTAAACCAGAAAAGGAAGGGCTTTTCTGTGAGAAAATATTTGGTCCTACAAAGGACTGGGAATGTCACTGTGGTAAATATAAAAGGGTTAGATACAAAGGTGTAATATGTGATAGATGTGGTGTGGAAGTTACAAAATCTAAAGTTAGACGTGAAAGAATGGGGCATATTGAGCTTGCTGCCCCAGTTTCACACATCTGGTATTTTAAAGGAATACCAAGTAGAATGGGTATACTATTGGATATGTCTCCAAGATCCTTGGAGAAAGTTCTATACTTTGCATCATATATTGTAATTGACCCAGGCAACACATCCCTAAGTGAAAAACAGCTTCTTACTGAAAAGGAGTATAAAGAATATAGAGATAAGTTTGGTAATGAATTTAAAGCAGCAATGGGTGCTGAAGCCATAAAAGAAATACTACAAAAGATAGATCTTGATAAACTTTCTAAGGAACTTAGAATAAAACTTAAAGAAAGTTCCGGTCAAAAGAAAGTTAGGACAATAAGAAGACTTGAAGTAGTTGAAGCCTTTAGAACGTCAGGAAATAAGCCGGAGTGGATGATACTGGATGTTATACCTGTAATACCACCGGATTTAAGACCTATGGTTCAACTTGATGGTGGACGTTTTGCTACATCGGACTTAAATGATTTATATAGAAGAGTAATTAATAGGAATAATAGATTAAAAAGACTTTTAGAACTAGGTGCTCCAGATATAATCGTTAGAAACGAAAAGAGAATGCTTCAAGAAGCCGTGGATGCACTAATAGATAATGGTAGAAGAGGTCGACCTGTAACTGGTCCAGGAAATAGACCATTAAAATCTCTTTCAGACATGCTTAAAGGTAAGCAAGGTAGATTTCGTCAAAACCTATTAGGTAAGCGTGTTGACTATTCAGGACGTTCTGTTATAGTAGTTGGACCAGAACTTAAGTTTTATCAATGTGGATTACCAAAGAAAATGGCATTAGAATTATTTAAGCCCTTTGTTATGAAGAAACTTGTGGAAGATGGATATGTTCACAATATAAAAAGTGCAAAAAGAATGGTAGAAAGAGTTAAGCCTGGAGTATGGGATGTTCTTGAAGAAGTTATTAAAGAACACCCAGTGCTATTAAACCGTGCCCCTACTCTACATAGATTAGGTATTCAGGCCTTTGAACCGGTACTAGTTGAAGGAAAAGCCATAAGACTTCATCCCCTAGTATGTACAGCTTACAATGCTGACTTTGACGGTGACCAAATGGCGGTACACGTACCACTTACTGTAGAAGCTCAAGCTGAGGCTAGATTCTTGATGTTATCCGTTAATAATATCCTTGCACCAAAGGATGGATCACCTATAACTACACCTACTCAGGATATGGTATTAGGTAGTTACTACCTAACTATAGAAATTGAAGGTGAGCCAGGAGAAGGTAAGGTATTTAAGGACTACGAAGAAATGCTTATGGCCTATGAAAATGGCATGGTGGGAATACATGCTAGAGTTAAAGTTAGAGTAAGGCTACATGAAGATGATCCAGGAAAATTAGTTGAAAGTACTGTAGGAAGATTCATTTTCAATGAGAATATTCCACAAAACTTAGGATTTGTAGATAGAAGCAAGGATAAGTATGCATTAGAAATAGATACTTTAGTAGATAAAAAGTTCTTAGGAAAAATAATCGATAGATGTTTTAGAAAACATGGAAATACCATAACTGCTAACATGCTTGACCACATTAAATCCCTAGGATTTAAATTCTCAACCCGTGGAGCAGTAACTATAAGTGTATCTGATATGGATATACCTAAAGAAAAGGAAGAACTGATTTCTGAGGCTGAAGAAAAGGTAGATAAATACAAAAAAGCCTATAGAAGAGGTTTAATATCTGACGAAGAAAGATACGAAAATGTTATTAAAACATGGCAAGAAACTACAAATAAAGTAACCGACGCCCTAATGAATGGATTAGGAAGGTTAAACAACGTATTTATCATGGCCCATTCAGGTGCCAGAGGTAGTAAAAACCAAATAAGACAGCTTGCAGGTATGCGTGGACTTATGGCAAATGCTACTGGACATACCGTTGAGATACCTATTACATCAAACTTCCGTGAAGGACTTTCAGTGCTAGAATACTTTATTTCCACAACTGGTGCTAGAAAGGGTCTTGCAGATACAGCCTTAAGAACAGCTGACTCAGGATACCTAACAAGAAGATTAGTTGATGTAAGTCAAGATGTAATTATAAGAGAAGAAGATTGTGGAACTGATGAAGGTTCATACGTAGAAGCCTTTATGGATGGTAAAGAGGAAATAGAACCATTATTCGATAGAATAGCAGGAAGATATGCATTAGAAGATATTAAACACCCAGAAACAGGTGAAGTTATAGTTAAGGCAAATGAAATGATTACCGACGATGATGCTGAAATAATAATTGAAGCAGGAATTAAAAGAGTTAAAATTAGAACTGTTTTAAATTGTAAATCAAAGCATGGTGTATGTGCTAAATGTTATGGTAAAAACCTTGCTACAGGAAAATCAGTTAATGTAGGTGAAGCAGTAGGTATTATTGCAGCACAATCAATCGGCGAGCCAGGTACTCAGCTTACAATGAGAACATTCCATACAGGTGGGGTAGCAGGTGCCGATATTACACAAGGTTTACCAAGGGTAGAAGAATTATTTGAAGCCCGTAAACCTAAAGGATTAGCAATTATATCTGAAATAGATGGAAGAGTAAGTATAAAGGATACGAAAAAGAGAAGAGAAATTACAGTTGCTTCTGATGATGGAGAAGCAAAAACTTATCAAATAGCCTATGGTTCAAGAATTAAGGTTAGAGAAGGACAGTATATTAAAGCTGGGGATGAACTAACTGAAGGTTCAGTAAATCCACACGATATACTTAAAATAAAAGGCGCTCAAGGTGTTGAAGAATATCTTACTAAAGAAGTGCAAAGAGTTTATAGAATGCAAGGTGTTGATATAAACGATAAGCATATTGAAGTTATTGTAAAGCAAATGATGTCTAGAGTAAAAATTGAAGACCAAGGAGATACAGATCTTCTACCAGGTGGATTAGTAAGTCTTTATGATTTTGAACAAGAAAACAAAAAGGTAGAAGAAGCAGGTGGAAAACCAGCAACTGCTAAGAGAGTATTGCTTGGTATAACTAAGGCATCCCTTGCTACAGAATCTTTCCTTTCAGCGGCATCCTTCCAGGAGACTACAAGGGTATTAACTGAAGCTGCTATAAAAGGAAAGGTAGATAAGCTGTTAGGATTAAAAGAAAATGTAATAATTGGTAAGCTAATTCCAGCTGGTACTGGAATGAAAAGATATAAAAATATAGCGTTAGACACTGAAGTAGAAGAAAATAATGAGTCTGATATTGAAAATGTAGAGCTACAATAATCATATTGACATAACAAGGCTTTGGTGTTAAAATGTTGTAGTGTGCAAATTTAATATAGTGGACTTTTGACTGCCTATAGGTCATAGAATAGCTATGATCTATAGGTGGCATAAAAAAGGAGGATACTATATGCACTTATTGGAGCTTAAAAAACAAGACAAATTAAAGGTTGGGACCAAGCAGACAGCTAGGGCTGTAAAAGAAGGTAGAGCTGTTACAGTGTTTATTGCTAAAGATGCAGAAAAGCATGTTGTTAGAAACGTGGTAGAATCAGCTCAAGAAGCACAAATTCAAGTGGTATATGTTGAATCTATGAAAAAGCTTGGCAAAGCCTGTGGAATTGATGTAGGTGCTGCAACAGCAGTTATTTTAAAATGATAATTTGTGCAAGAGATTAGCACATTAATATATATAAACTTGGAAGGAGGTGTAGTTAAGTGCCAACAATTAATCAGTTAGTTCGTAAAGGTAGAGAGCAAATTGAAAAGAAATCAACAGCTCCTGCTCTTAACAGAGGTTTCAACTCATTGAAGAGAAAGCCAACAAAAATGAGTTCACCACAAAAAAGAGGAGTTTGTACTGCAGTGAAAACTGTAACACCTAAAAAACCTAACTCAGCCTTAAGAAAGGTTGCCAGAGTTAGATTAACTAATGGTATAGAAGTAACTGCATATATACCTGGTATAGGACATAACCTTCAAGAACATAGTGTTGTTCTTATAAGAGGTGGAAGAGTAAAAGACTTACCTGGTGTTAGATATCACATTGTAAGAGGAACTCTTGATACTGCAGGAGTAGATAACAGAATGCAAGGAAGATCTAAGTACGGTACAAAAAGACCTAAAAAATAAAGCTGAAAAAGCTATTAAATATACCTCCTCCTAAAATGGGAGGGGTTTTATATAGTAGTTTGCAGCGCACTACGACAATTACGTTGTCGAGTACCGATGAATAAAAAAATGTTTGGGAGGGAAGTAAAGTGCCAAGAAAAGGAAATGTTCCAAAAAGAGAAGTATTACCAGATCCTATTTATGGCAGCAAAGTAGTTACTAAGCTTATAAATAATATAATGCTTGATGGAAAAAAAGGTGTTGCACAAAGAATAGTATATGATGCATTTGAAATAATTAAAGAAAGAACTTCTAAGGATCCACTTGAAGTATTTGAAGAGGCTATGAACAATATAATGCCAGTACTTGAAGTAAAAGCTAGACGTGTTGGTGGAGCTAACTATCAAGTGCCTGTAGAAGTTAGACCTGAAAGAAGACAAACTTTAGGATTAAGATGGTTAACTACCTATTCTCGCCAAAGAGGAGAAAAGACAATGGTAGAAAGACTAGCTAAAGAAATTATGGATGCAGCAAACAATACTGGTAATGCAGTTAAGAAGAAAGAAGATACTCATAAAATGGCAGAAGCTAATAAGGCCTTTGCACATTATAGATGGTAATTATAAACAATATTTAGAAAAAATAAATACCATAAAATTAACATTAACTTAAAGAAGATATGATATTATCATGTTTGTGTTGAAATATTCCTATAACATTGTATAAGAAGGGAGGAAACATCGTGTCTAGAGCCTTTCCTTTAGAGAAAACAAGAAATATCGGTATAATGGCCCATATAGACGCTGGTAAAACTACTACCACAGAGAGAATCCTGTTTTACACAGGTATAAACCATAAGATTGGAGAAACCCATGAAGGTTCTGCTACCATGGACTGGATGGAACAAGAGCAGGAAAGAGGTATCACAATCACATCAGCAGCTACTACTTGTACATGGCTTAATCATAGAATTAACATTATAGACACGCCGGGACACGTGGACTTTACTGTTGAGGTGGAAAGATCTTTAAGAGTGCTTGATGGTTCAGTAGCGGTTTTCTGTGCAAAGGGTGGTGTTGAACCACAATCTGAAACTGTTTGGAGACAAGCAGATAAATATGGAGTACCAAGAATGGCATTTGTTAACAAAATGGATATTACAGGTGCTGACTTCTATGGTGCTGTTGAAATGATGAAAGAAAGACTTGGTGCAAATGCAGTACCAATTCAACTACCTATTGGAGCTGAAAATGATTTTGCAGGTATAGTAGACCTAATTGATATGAAAGCTAGAATATACAGAGATGATCTAGGTAAGCAAATAGATGTAGAAGAAATTCCAGAAGAATTAATGGAAAAAGCTGAAGAATATAGAATGGAATTATTAGAAGCCGTTGCAGAATCAGACGAAGAACTTATGATGAAATACCTAGAAGGTGAAGAATTAACAGAAGAAGAAATAAAAGACGGTATTAGAAAAGCAACTATTAATAATTCTATAGTACCAGTATTATGTGGTTCAGCATATAAAAACAAAGGTGTTCAATTATTACTTGATGCTATAGTTGCATATATGCCTGCTCCAACAGATGTACCACCAATTAAAGGGGTGCTTCCAGGAACAGAAGAAGAAGCAGTTAGAAAATCAAGTGATGAAGGTCCTTTTGCAGCATTAGCATTTAAGATTATGACTGACCCATATGTAGGTAAACTAGCATTCTTTAGAGTATACTCTGGAACATTAGATTCTGGTTCATACGTACACAACTCTACTAAGGATAAAAAAGAAAGAGTTGGTCGTATACTTCAAATGCATGCAAACAAAAGAGAAGAAATTCAAAAAGTTTATGCAGGTGATATAGCTGCAGCTGTTGGTCTAAAATATACAACAACAGGGGATACTCTATGTGATGCTAATGACCCAATAGTTTTAGAGTCAATGGAATTCCCAGAGCCTGTTATTAAAGTTGCTATAGAACCTAAGACTAGAGCTGGACAAGAAAAAATGGGTATTGCATTAGCTAAACTAGCTGAAGAAGACCCAACATTCAAAACTTATACTGACGAAGAAACTGGTCAGGTAATAATAGCTGGTATGGGTGAACTTCACCTTGAAGTTATTGTTGATAGACTTCTTAGAGAATTTAAAGTTGAAGCTAATATAGGAGCTCCTCAAGTTTCATATAAAGAAACAATTACTAAGCCTGTTGATGTTGAAGCTAAATTTGCTAGACAATCAGGAGGTAGAGGACAATACGGTCACGTTAAGATTAAAGTTACTCCTCAAGAGCCTGGACAGGGATATGAATTTGTTAATTCAGTTGTTGGAGGAGCTATTCCAAAAGAATATATTCCAGCAGTAGATGCAGGTATTAAGGAAGCTATGGAAAATGGTGTACTTGCTGGTTATGAAGTTGTTGACTTAAAAGTAGAACTTTATGATGGTTCATATCACGAAGTTGACTCTTCTGAAATGGCCTTTAAGATAGCAGGTTCAATGGCTATAAAAGATGCAATGAAAAAAGGAAACTCAATATTACTTGAGCCATACATGAAGGTTGAAGTAGTAGTTCCTGAAGAATACTTAGGAGATGTTGTTGGTGACATCAACTCAAGAAGAGGTAAACTTGAAGGAATGGAAGCTAGATCAAATGCTCAAGTTATAAGAGCCTTTGTACCACTTTCAGAAATGTTTGGTTATGCAACTGACCTTCGTTCAAAATCTCAAGGTAGAGGTACTTACACTATGATATTCAGTCACTTTGAGCCAGTACCTAACAATATCGCTGAGAAAATTATACAAGGAAAATAAAATAATTTGAATTTGTTAAAAATAAGAAAAGATTAAATTCAAATCAGAAGGAGGAAAAAGAAATGGCAAAAGCAAAATTTGAAAGAACAAAGCCCCACGTAAACATAGGAACAATAGGACACGTAGACCACGGAAAGACAACGTTAACAGCAGCAATTACACATACACTAAACAAGAGATATGGATTTGGTGAAGCAGTAGCCTTTGACAACATAGACAAGGCACCAGAAGAAAGAGAAAGAGGAATCACAATCTCAACAGCTCACGTTGAGTACGAAACACCAAATAGACACTACGCTCACGTAGACTGCCCAGGCCATGCTGACTACGTAAAGAACATGATCACAGGAGCAGCACAAATGGACGGAGCTATACTAGTAGTATCAGCAGCAGATGGTCCAATGCCACAAACAAGAGAACATATATTACTATCAAGACAGGTAGGTGTACCATATATCGTAGTATTCTTAAACAAATGTGACATGGTAGACGACGAAGAATTATTAGAGCTTGTAGAAATGGAAGTAAGAGAATTACTAGACGAATATGAATTCCCAGGAGATGACACACCAATCGTAAAAGGATCAGCATTAAAAGCATTAGAAGATCCAGAGGGAGAATGGGGAGACAAGATAGTAGAATTATTTGAAACAATAGATGAATACATTCCAGAACCACAAAGAGATACAGACAAAGACTTCCTAATGCCAGTAGAGGACGTATTCTCAATCACAGGTAGAGGAACAGTAGCAACAGGAAGAGTAGAAAGAGGAATCCTAAAAGTACAAGACGAAGTAGACATGGTAGGATTAAGAGAAGAAATAAGAAAAGTAGTAGTAACAGGAGTAGAAATGTTCAGAAAGTTATTAGACCAAGCACAAGCAGGAGATAACATCGGAGCATTATTAAGAGGTGTGCAAAGAGACGAAGTTGAAAGAGGAATGGTATTAGCTAAGCCAGGATCAATCAACCCACATACAAAGTTCAAAGCACAAGTATACGTATTAAAGAAAGAAGAAGGTGGAAGACATACACCATTCTTTAACGGATACAGACCACAATTCTACTTTAGAACAACAGACGTAACAGGATCAATCGCATTACCAGAAGGCGTAGAAATGTGTATGCCAGGAGATAACGTAGAAATGGAGATCGAACTTATCACACCAATCGCTATTGAAGAAGGATTAAGATTTGCGATTCGTGAAGGTGGTAGAACAGTAGGAGCAGGTGCTGTTGCTGAGATTATTGAATAATAATCAAAATTAATAGATATAAAAAGCAAACCTAGAAGAAAAATCTTCTAGGTTTGCATGTTTTAATACTTCTTTTATAAGTTCTAACCTATTATTTTTAAACTCAAATGAAAAAAATATTCATAATTATAAATAATATTTCCAATAATAATATTAGGACTTGAAAAAAGAAAGTAGATAGTTTATAATGATAAGGTATGTGTTTGGACTGCGATGATACAGAAGGTTGCCAGGATTACCTGGGTAAATTTCTGTAGAGAAATGTCCGTTCATGAATCGGGCGACGGGAATCTCACTCATCCCTATTTTAAAAAAATTTAGTGAACACCCGGGAGAGTGTACATGGGTTCCAGTCGTACGTAAATTAAAGATACGTGCGATGAGAAGGAGGGAAAGAAGATGGCTAACAAAAACCAAAAAATTAGAATAAGACTTAAGTCTTATGATCACAAGGTGTTAGATCAATCTGCTCAAAAAATTGTTGAAACTGCTAAAAGAACAGGAGCTGAGGTTTCAGGACCAGTTCCATTACCAACTGAAAAACAAGTTATCACAATACTTAGAGCAGTTCACAAGTACAAAGATTCAAGAGAGCAGTTTGAAATGAGAACTCACAAAAGACTTATTGACATCTTAAGCCCTACTCCAAAGACAGTTGATTCTCTTATGAGATTAGACTTGCCTGCGGGAGTAGATATTGAAATCAAATTATAATTAAGATTACTAAGATAAAGGTTTATATACAATTTGTAAAGCCGACCTATCTTAGTACGATTGCATGAAAGATGTAATCCGCTGTAAGATTAATAGGAGGTGCTAAAATGAAAGGAATATTAGGTAAAAAAATTGGAATGACTCAAATATTTACTGAAGATGGAAATGTAGTTCCAGTAACAGTTGTAGAGGCAGGTCCAGTATTTGTAACACAAGTAAAAACAGAGGAAAATGATGGTTATAATGCAATTCAAGTTGCATTCGAAGAAAGAAAAAGCAAAAGAATTAATAAGCCTTTAAAGGGACATCTTGACAAATCTGGAGTTACTCCTAAAAGATATATAAGGGAATTTAGACTTGAAAAAGTTGATGAATTCAGCCTAGGTCAAGAATTAAAGGTAGACATGTTTGAAGCTGGAGAAATCGTAGATGTAGTAGGTACTTCAAAGGGTAAAGGAACTCAAGGTACTATAAAAAGACATAATCAAAGTAGAGGACCTGAAACTCACGGTTCTAAGTATCATAGAGGACCAGGTTCACTAGGAGCTTCAGCTACTCCATCAAGAGTATTCAAAGGTCAAACTATGGCTGGTAGAATGGGTAACGAAAGAGTTACAATCCAAAACCTTGAAGTAGTTAAAGTTGACACAGAAAGAAATCTTTTATTAATAAAAGGCGCAATTCCAGGTCCAAAGGGCGGACTTGTAACAATAAAAGAATCAGTAAAAAAAAGTAAGTAGTATTCTGGCAAGAGAGAGGAGGAAGAAATGTGCCTAAATTAGATGTGATGAATGTTTCCGGACAAAGAGTTGGTGAAATAGAATTAAATGATAATATTTTTGGTATTGAGCCAAATGAACATGTTTTACATCAAGCAGTAGTTAACTATCTTGCAAATCAAAGACAAGGTACTCAATCAGCTAAAACAAGAGCAGAAGTAAGAGGTGGAGGTAAAAAACCTTGGAGACAAAAAGGAACAGGTAGAGCTCGTCAAGGTAGTACAAGAGCACCTCAATGGGTTGGTGGTGGTGTAGTATTTGCACCAAAACCAAGGGATTATAGCTATAAGCTTCCAAAGAAAGTTAAGAGACTTGCAATGAAATCAGCTTTCAGTGCTAAGGTTAAAAATAGTGAAATGATTATATTAGACGAATTATCAATGGATGCACCTAAAACTAAAGATATGGTAAGCATACTAAATAATATAAATGCTGATAAAAAAGCCTTAATAGTTACTGCTAGTAAGGATGAAAATGTAGTTAAATCAGCGAGAAACATACCAAAGGTAAAGACAGCCTTAGTAAACACATTAAATGTGTATGACATATTAAATCATAATACTTTTGTAGTTACTAAGGAAGCTGTACAAAAGATTGAGGAGGTGTACAAGTAATGAGGACACCTTATGATATAATAATTAAGCCACTTATAACTGAGAGAAGTATGGAAGATATGGCAGAAAAGAAATATACTTTCGAAGTTGATAAGAAAGCTAATAAAACAGAGATTAAAAATGCTATAGAGAAGATTTTCGATGTAAAGGTAGAAAGAGTAAATACCATGAATATGTTAGGAAAAGAAAAAAGAATGGGAAGATACGTAGGCAGAAGAAAGAATTGGAAAAAAGCTATTGTTAAGCTTACTGCAGACAGCAAAGAGATCGAATTCTTTGAAGGAATATAGTTCCTAAGTTAGTAAAAGGAGGGAAAGAATAATGGGTATAAAAAAGTTTAGACCTACTTCTCCTGGTATAAGACAAATGACTGTTTCAACTTTTGAAGAAGTTACTAAAAAAGATCCAGAAAAGTCATTGATATTTACCCTTAAAAAGAATTCTGGGAGAAACAATCAAGGTAGAATAACTGTACGTCATAGAGGTGGCGGAAATAAAGTTAAATATAGAATCATAGATTTCAAAAGAGATAAAGAAAACATTCCTGCAAAGGTAACAGCAATTGAATATGATCCAAATAGATCAGCCAACATTGCACTACTTACTTATGCAGACGGAGAAAAAAGATATATATTAGCACCAAATAAACTTGGTGTAGGTGATGAAGTTATAGCAGGACCAGAAGCTGATATAAAGCCAGGGAATGCTAAAAAACTTAAAGACATGCCTGTTGGTACAATGATTCACAATATAGAACTTAAGCCTGGTAAAGGTGGACAATTAGTAAGATCAGCAGGAACTACAGCTCAGTTAATGGCTAAGGAAGGTAAATACGCACATGTAAAACTTCCATCAGGTGAAGTTAGATTAATAAGTGTTGAATGTAAAGCTACAGTTGGTCAAGTAGGAAACCTAGACCATGAAAATATTACTATAGGTAAAGCTGGTAGAAAGAGACATATGGGTATTAGACCTACTGTAAGAGGTTCCGTTATGAACCCTAACGATCACCCTCACGGTGGTGGTGAAGGTAGAGCGCCTATCGGTAGACCATCTCCAACTACTCCTTGGGGTAAACCAACACTTGGATACAAAACTAGAAAGAAAAACAAAAAATCTGATAAATATATTGTTAGACGTAGAGGAAAAAATAGATAAAGGCTCTAGACTCCTAGGGCTGAGTCTAGAGACGGCAGTATGACGTTAATCGTAAGAAGGGAGGATACAAACTTATGGGTAGATCATTAAAGAAAGGGCCTTTTGTCGAGCCTAAGCTTCTAAAAAGAATAGAAGAAATGAACGAAAAAGGTGAAAAAAAGGTTTTAAAAACTTGGTCTAGAGCATCAACTATATTCCCACAAATGGTTGGACACACTATAGCTGTTCACGACGGGAGAAAACATGTTCCAGTATATATAACTGAGGATATGATCGGACATAAATTAGGTGAATTTGCTCCTACAAGAACTTTTAGAGGACACGCAGGAGAGAAATCAAGTAAAGTTAGATAATTTCATAACTGAAAGACATGGAAGGAGGTAATACCGTGGAAGCAAAAGCAGTTGCAAAATACGTAAGGATTTCTCCTAGAAAAATGAAACCAATAGCTGACTTAGTAAGGGGAAAAAATGCACAAGAAGCTGTGGCTATATTAAAGTTTGTACCACAAAAAGGTGCAAGAGTACTTGTGAAGGTTATTGAATCAGCAATAGCAAATGCTGAAAACAATCACGATATGGATAGAGAAAGTTTATATGTAAAGGAAGTTTATGCTAATCAAGGACCTACTATGAAGAGATGGAAAGCAGGTTCTATGGGAAGAGCTAATCCTATCTTAAGAAGAACTAGTCACATAGGAGTTGTATTAGCAGAAAAAGAATAGAAGGAGGGAAAGTGTATGGGTCAAAAAGTAAGTCCACACGGTTTAAGGGTCGGAGTTATTAAGGATTGGGATTCTAAGTGGTTTGCTAACAAAAAAGATTTCTCAGACCTTTTAATAGAAGATTTTAAAGTAAGAAAACATATAAAAAATAAAATGTACACAGCTGGAATATCAAGAATCGTTATTCAAAGAGCTGCTAACAATAAAGTAAATATTAATGTATTCACTTCAAAGCCAGGAATGGTTGTAGGTAGAGGTGGAGAAAACATAGAAGCACTTAAAAAAGAATTAGTTAAAATGACTGGAAAGTCTGTTCATATAGATATAACTGAAGTTAGAAACCCTGAAATTGATTCACAATTAGTAGCTGAAAATATTGCCTTTGCACTTGAAAGAAGAATTTCCTTTAGAAGAGCTATGAAGCAAGCAATGGGAAGAGCTATGAAGGCTGGAGCTGAAGGAATTAAAGTTCAAGTAGCTGGTAGATTAAATGGAGCTGAAATGGCTAGAACTGAAAGCTACAGTGAAGGAAATGTTCCACTTTCAACTTTAAGAGCAGATATTGACTATGGTTTCGCGGAAGCAGATACAACCTATGGAAAATTAGGTATTAAAGTTTGGATATACAAAGGGCAAGTTCTTCCTGGAGTAGTAAATAATGAAACTAAGAAGAACAGAAGAGATACTAAAGGTAGAGACAATAGAAATAGAGATAATAGAAAAAGAGACAATAGAAGAACTAAAAGAAACAGAGACAAGTAATGCAAAGGAAGGAGGAAAAGCATTATGTTAATGCCTAAAAGAGTAAAGCGTCGTAGAGTTCATAGAGGCAGAATGAAAGGTAAAGCTCAAAGAGGTAATACCATAACATACGGTGAGTATGGGTTGATGGCTTTAGAGCCAACATGGATAACTTCAAATCAAATAGAAGCAGCAAGGGTTGCTATAAATAGACGTATCAAAAGAGGTGGTAAGGTTTGGATTAAAATCTTCCCACATAAACCGGTTACTCAAAAACCAGCTGAAACTCGTATGGGTGCTGGTAAGGGTTCTCCAGAATACTGGGTAGCTGTTGTTAAGCCTGGCAGAGTAATGTTTGAATTATCAGGGGTAGATGAAGAGTTAGCTAGAGAAGCTATGAGATTAGCTGCTATGAAGTTACCTATTAAATGTAAATTTGTTACACGCCAGGATACGGTAGAAAAGGATGGTGAAGGTAATGAAAGCTAGTAAATTACGTGATATGACTTCACAGGAGTTAAATAACAAGCTTGGAGATTTGAAAAATGAGCTATTTAACTTAAGATTCCAACTAGCTACGGGTCAATTAGAAAATCCTATGAGAATAAAATCAGTTAAAAAGGATATAGCTCGTATTAAGACAATATTAAGAGAAAGAGAAATAAAGGAACTTAAGGCATAAATTAAGCTTTAGGAAGGAGGTAACATCGTGGAAAGAGGAAACAGAAAAGTAAGAGTTGGTCGTATAGTGAGTGACAAGATGGACAAAACTGTAGTTGTAGCAGTTGAAGATTTCGTTCGTCATCCACTATATGGAAAAGCAGTTAAGAGAACTAAAAAATTCAAGGCTCATGATGAAAATAATGAGTGTAGAATTGGCGATAAAGTAAGAATTATGGAAACAAGACCTCTAAGTAAGGAAAAAAGATGGAGAGTCGATAAGATAGTTGAACGTGCTAAGTAATACAGGAGGGGAGGTATAACAATGATTCAACAAGAAAGTCGTCTTACAGTAGCTGACAATTCAGGTGCAAAAGAACTACTATGTATTAGAGTTTTAGGTGGTTCAGGAAGAAAGTATGCTAACATAGGAGATGTAATAGTTGCTTCTGTTAAAAATGCAACGCCAGGCGGAGTTGTTAAAAAGGGTCAAGTTGTTAAGGCGGTTGTAGTAAGAAGTAAACAAGGACTTAGAAGAAAAGATGGAAGTTATGTTAAATTTGACGAAAATGCTGCGGTTATAGTAAAGGACGATAAGTCCCCAGTAGGAACACGTATTTTCGGACCAGTTGCTAGAGAGTTAAGAGACAACAAATTCATGAAGATTGTATCATTAGCTCCTGAAGTATTATAGTATAGGAGGTGTACTAAATGCATATCAAAAAAGGAGACTCAGTAGTAGTTATTACTGGTAAAGATAAAGGGAAGACAGGTAAAGTATTACAAGCTTTCCCTAAAAAAGAAAGAGTTATAGTTGAAGGTGTTAATATGATTAAGAAACACCAAAAACCAACTCAAGTTAATCAACAAGGTGGCATAATTGAGAAAGAAGCACCTATCCACGTTTCAAATGTTATGTTATACGATTCAAAGGCTAAAAGTGGAACAAGAGTTAGATATAAAAAATTAGATAATGGTAAAAAAGTAAGAGTTTCAGTAAAAACTGATGAAGTGATAGATTAGTTAACTCGGTCGAAGGGAGGTAAAATTTGTGGCCAGACTGAAGGAAAAATATAAAAATGAAGTAATGAAAAGCTTAATAGATAAATTTAATTATAATAATATTATGGAAGTACCCAAAATTGAAAAAATAGTTCTTAACATGGGTCTAGGAGATGCTAAAGATAATCGTAAAGCTTTAGAACAAGCGGTTAAAGAACTTGAAACTATTGCAGGTCAAAAGCCAATAGTAACAAGAGCAAAAAAATCAGTAGCTAACTTCAAAGTACGTGAAGGAATGCCAGTAGGTGCAAAGGTAACTCTTAGAGGAGAAAGAATGTTTGAATTCTTAGATAGATTAATAAGCATAGCTCTTCCAAGGGTTAGAGACTTCAGAGGAATTAATCCAAATTCATTTGACGGAAGAGGAAACTACTCAATGGGTATAAAAGAGCAACTAATATTCCCTGAGATCAATTATGATGAAGTAGAGCAAGTTAGAGGAATGGATATAATAATAGTAACAACTGCCAATACTGATGAAGAAGCCCGTGAATTATTAAAGCTTATGGGAATGCCATTCAGCAAATAATAATAAGGAGGGAAAATAGTGGCGAAAAAAGCTCTTAAAGTAAAGCAGAGTAGAAAACAAAAGTACTCTACTAGAGAATATAATAGATGTAGAATATGCGGTAGACCACATGCATACCTTAGAAAATTCGGTATATGCCGTATTTGTTTTAGAGAATTAGCCTATAAAGGACAAATACCAGGTGTTAGAAAAGCAAGCTGGTAAAATGGGAAGGAGGTAACTGAGTATGACAATGACAGATCCAATTGCAGATATGCTGACTCGTATTAGAAACGCTAACTTAGTTAAGCATGAATCAGTTGATGTTCCTGCTTCTAATATGAAAAAATCTATAGCAAATATATTATTAGAAGAAGGTTTTATAAAAGGATACGACGTTATAGAAGATGGTAAACAAGGTATACTAAGAATACAACTTAAGTACGGTCCAAACAAAGAAAAGGTAATAACTGGATTAAAGAAAATATCAAAACCAGGTTTAAGGGTATATGCTAAGAGAAACGAAATTCCTAAAGTTCTTGGAGGATTAGGAATAGCTATAATATCTACTTCAAATGGAGTTATCACAGATAAAGAAGCCCGTAAATTAGGCGTAGGTGGAGAAGTAATCTGCTACGTATGGTAATAAAGCTTAAGACTAGGAGGTGCACAAATGTCAAGGGTAGGTAAACAGCCAATCGAGATACCTTCAGGTGTAACAGTTGTTGTTGACGATAACAACTTAGTAACTGTTAAAGGGCCTAAGGGTGAGCTAAAGCAAGAAATTCATCCTGACATAAAGGTTAATATAGAAGAAAATATCATAAAAGTTGAAAGACCTTCTGATAAGAAAGATCATAGATCATTACATGGTCTAAGTAGAGCTCTTATCAACAACATGATTGAAGGAGTATTAAAAGGATACGAGAAAAAACTTGAAATAGTAGGTGTAGGTTACCGTGCAAATAAAAAAGGAAAAACTCTTAATCTACAATTAGGTTTTTCTCACCCTGTAGACATGGAGGATCCAGAAGGTATAACTACTGAAACTCCTTCACAAACTGAAATAATAGTAAAGGGTATAGATAAGCAGTTAGTAGGAAACTATGCTGCGAAAATAAGAGACCTAAGACCACCTGAGCCATATAAAGGTAAAGGTATCAGATATGCTGGCGAATATGTAAGACGTAAAGAAGGTAAAGCTGGTAAATAGTAGGAAAGGAGTGACATAGATGATTAAAAAACAGAGCAGTAACGCTATGAGAAAAAAGAGACATCGTAGAGTTCGTAAGAAAGTATTTGGAACTCCTGAGAGTCCAAGATTAAACATATATAGAAGTTTAAATAATATATATGCACAAATAATAGACGATGTTAATGGTGTTACACTTGTAGCTGCTTCTAGCCTAGATGAAGAAGTAAAGAGCAAAGTAAGTCATACAGGTAATAAAGAAGCTGCAAAACTTGTAGGTAATCTTATAGGTAAGAAAGCTGTTGAAAAAGGTATAGAAAAAGTAGTTTTCGATAGAGGCGGATATTTATATCACGGAAGAGTTAAAGAATTAGCAGATGGAGCTAGAGAAGCTGGACTTAAATTTTAGTAGAAGGAGGGAAATTAATGCGCCGTAAGTTAATAGATGCTACAAAACTTGATCTAAAGGAAGAAGTTATTGCCATTAACCGTGTTGTTAAAGTTGTTAAGGGTGGTAGAAACTTTAGATTCAGTGCTCTTGTTGTAGTAGGAGATGAAAATGGCCATGTAGGCATTGGAACTGGTAAGGCACAAGAGGTTCCAAACGCAATAAAAAAGGCAATTCAAGATGCTAAAAAGAATTTAATTTATGTACCAATGGTTGGAACAACAATTCCACATGAAATAAAAGGACGCTTTGGTGCAGGTCGAGTTCTAATAATGCCAGCTAGTGAAGGTACAGGAGTTATTGCAGGAGGACCTGTACGTGCCGTATTAGAGCTTGCTGGTATAAAAGACGTTAGAGCTAAGTCAGTAGGAACAAATAACTCAAGAAATATGGTTAATGCAACAATAGAAGGATTAAAAAATCTAAAAACAGTTGAAGAAGTAGCTAAGCTAAGAGGTAAGACTGTTGAGGAAATCTTAGGTTAGGAGGGGAATTACCTTGGCTAACAAGTTAAAAATAACTCTAGTAAAGAGTACAATTAGTACTAAGCCTCAACATAGAAAAACTATAGAGGCTTTGGGATTAAGAAAGATTAGACAAACCGTTGAAAAAGAAGATAATCCTCAAATGAGAGGTATGATTCATAAAGTAAGACATTTAGTAGAGGTTGAAGAAATATAAGGTAAAAGGAGGTGTACTCATGAAGCTTCATGAACTAAAACCTGCAAAGGGATCAAAAAAGAATAGAAAAAGATTAGGAAGAGGTACAGCTACAGGACAAGGTAAAACTGCTGGACGTGGTCAGGACGGACAAAAATCTCGTTCCGGTGGTGGCGTAAGACCTGGTTTTGAAGGTGGCCAAATGCCTATATACAGAAGACTTCCTAAGAGAGGTTTCACTAATCCCTTTAGAAAAGAATGGACAATTGTTAATATAGAAGATTTAAATAGATTCGAAGAAGGAACTGTTATCACACCTGAGCTTTTAAAAGAAGAAGGTGTAGTTAAAAAGATTAGATATGGATTAAAAATACTAGGAAATGGTACGCTAGAAAAGAAATTAACTATAAAAGCTCATAAATTCAGTCAGTCCGCTGTAGAAAAAATAGAGGCTGCTGGAGGAAAGGCAGAGGTGATTTAATATGCTAGCTACCCTTAGAAATGCTTGGAAAATACCAGATTTAAGAAAAAAAATACTATATACATTAATGATGCTTGCAGTATTTAGACTTGGAGCAAGTATTCCAGTTCCAGGTATGGATAGACAAATCCTTCAAGCCATGTTTGAAGGACAACAAGAAGGTCTCCTTAACTTTTTCAACTTCATATCTGGAGGGGCTTTTAAGAACTTTACAATATTTGCTCTTAGTATCTCACCTTATATTACAGCATCAATTATTATGAACCTACTTACTATTGCAATACCAAGCCTTGAAGCCCTAGCAAAAGAAGGGGAAGAAGGTAGAAAGAAAATAGCTCAGTATACTAGATATGGAACGGTTGTACTTGCTATAATTCAAGCAATAGGAATGAGTGTAGGTATATTTAGAGATGCTTTAATAGTATATAATTTCTGGAGCGTTTCAGTAGTGGTTATAACATTAACTGCTGGAACAGCATTTTTAATGTGGCTTGGTGAACAAATCACAGAAAAGGGAATAGGTAATGGAATATCCCTTATAATATTCGCAGGTATTATTTCAAGAATACCAATTTCGATAGCTCAAACGATTACGAAGCTTAGAGCTGGAGAGCAAAACTTTATTTCAATAATCATATTTGCAATTTTAGCAGTTTTAATTGTTGCAGGTGTAATAGCAATCCAGCAAGGTACAAGAAAAATACCGGTGCAATATGCTAAGAGAGTTGTAGGAAGAAAGATGTATGGTGGGCACAGTACCCACATACCACTTAAAGTAAATCAAGCAGGTGTTATACCAGTAATATTTGCAATTTCTTTACTACAGTTTCCATTAACCATAACATATTTTGTTAAAAATGTTACATTTATTAACTTTGTTAACACATACTTATCTCCTACAGGAAATCCAGGAGTTTGGATATATAATATATTATATGCACTACTAATCATATTCTTTACTTACTTCTACACGGCAGTTACATTTAATCCAGTAGAAGTAGCACAGAATATGAAGAAAAACGGAGGTTTCATCCCAGGTATTAGACCTGGAAGACCAACTTCCGAATATCTTCAAAGAACATTAAACAGAATAACATTAGCTGGTGCAATATTTTTAGCCATTATTGCGATATTACCGTCAATAATTATGAATTTCCCAGGACTTAACATGCAGATTAGATTTGGTGGTACAGCACTATTAATTGCAATAGGTGTTGCACTAGAAACTATGAAGCAAATAGAAGCACAAATGATGATGAGACATTATCAAGGATTCTTAAAATAAATTCATGGGGATGCTTCCCCATGAAATAATACCAAAACCGGGAGATGGTAATATGAGATTAATTTTATTAGGCCCACCTGGAGCAGGTAAGGGTACACAAGCAGCAAGCATTGTAGAAAAATATAATGTACCTCATATTTCAACAGGGGATATATTCAGAAAAAATATTAAAGAAGGAACAGATTTAGGTAAGAAAGCAAAAGAATACATGGATAAAGGCTTGCTAGTTCCTGATGAATTAGTAGTTGCAATAGTTGAGGATAGACTTAAAGAAGATGATTGTAAAGATGGTTTCTTACTAGATGGTTTCCCTAGAACTGTAAATCAAGCAGAGGAGCTAGATAAAGTTTTAGAAAATATGGATATATCTTTAGATAAAGTAATTAATATCAAAGTAGATAAAGAATTATTAGTAAAAAGAGTGGTAGGGAGAAGAATCTGTAAAGAGTGTGGAGCTACTTACCATGTGGACTTTAATCCACCTAGAGAAGAAGGCAAATGTGATGTTTGTGGTGGTGAGCTTTATCAAAGAAATGATGATAAAGAAGAAACAGTATCAAAGAGAATAGAAGTATATACTAATGAGACAGCTCCATTAATAAATTATTATAACGATAAAAAGATCTTAGTAGATATAGATGGTCAGCAAGATATTAATAAGGTTTTTGAAGATATTGTGGTAGCCCTTGGGAGCGACAAATAATGATTATATTAAAATCAGATAAAGAAATAGAAATAATGGGCAAAGCAGGTAGAATTGTGGCTAAAACCCATGAAGAACTGGAAAAACATATAAGGCCAGGCATCACAACAAAGGAACTTGATGAGATAGCAGAGGAAACAATAAGAAGCCTAGGAGGAATACCTGCTTTTAAAGGATATAATGGCTTCCCAGCAAGTATATGTGCTTCTATAAATGAAGAAGTAGTACACGGCATTCCAGGGTTAAAAAAAATAAAAGATGGCGATATTATTAGTATAGATATAGGGGCTATTTATGATGGATACTATGGTGATTCAGCTAAAACCCATGGAGTAGGAAATATAAGTCATGAGGCTCAAAGACTTATTGATGTTACTAAGCAAAGTTTTTACGAGGGACTTAAATATTGTAGAGTAGGATATAGACTTTCTGATATATCCCATGCAATACAGACCTATGTTGAAAAACACGGATTTTCTGTAGTTAGAGATTTAGTTGGACATGGCATTGGAACTAATATGCATGAAGACCCTCAAGTTCTTAACTTTGGACCACCGGGTAAAGGACCAAGACTTGCTAAAGGTATGGTTATAGCTATAGAGCCTATGGTAAATGAAGGAACATATAAAGTTAAAACCCTACTGGACGACTGGACAGTTGTAACACAGGATAATAAATTGTCAGCCCATTATGAACATACAGTTGCAATAACAGATAGTGACCCTATACTACTCACAAAGCTCTAGATTCTTAAAAGAGGTGTATAGATTGCAAAGCACAAGGGAAGTTGTAGTAGGACAATTTGTAAAATCAAAAGCAGGACGAGATAAGGACAGGACATTCATAATAGTTGATATAATTGATGATTTCTATGTTTTAGTAGCAGATGGAGATTTAAGACGAATTGAAAAACCTAAGAAAAAAAAGATAAAACATTTAGCAAAATATAATTTAGTAAGTGAAGAAATTCAAAAGAGAAAAACGGAAGAAAAAAAGATTACAAATCTAGTTTTAAGACGTGAGTTAGAGCGAATGGGACTTAGGTAGTAGAAGAATAGGAGGTATATTTCCTAATGGCAAAGAAGGACGCTATTGAAGTCAAAGGTACTGTTGTAGAAGCCCTGCCAAATGCTATGTTTAAGGTAAAACTTGAAAACGGTCATGAAGTATTAGCTCATATTTCTGGTAAATTAAGAATGAACTTCATCCGAATTCTACCAGGGGATAAGGTAACATTAGAATTATCACCCTATGATTTAACGAGAGGTAGAATTACTTGGCGTGGCAAATAGTTTAAGGAGGGATACAATGAAAGTTAGACCATCAGTAAAACCTATATGTGAAAAATGTAAGATTATTAAAAGAAAAGGCAAAGTAATGGTAATTTGTGAAAATCCAAAGCATAAGCAAAAACAAGGTTAATTCCTAAATTAACTATAGAAATTTAGTTTAACCTTTAGTATAATATTAGAATGGAAATAACTAAGTGAGCTGCTGGATTAGTTGTTTTCAGATTTGAAATCATCCTGAGCAAATTACAAGACTTAACATATAAATGATAACTCATTTGATAACTAGGAGGTGCAAAGGTAATGGCCAGAATAGCAGGGATTGATTTACCAAGAGATAAGAGAGTAGAAGTTGGACTAACTTATATCTTTGGTATAGGAAGATCAACATCTCAAACTATTTTAAAGAAGGCAGGAATTAACTTCGATACTAGAGTTAAAGACTTGACTGAAGAAGAAGTAAGTAAATTAAGAAGCATTATAGACAATGATTATACTGTTGAAGGTGACTTAAGAAGAGAAATTTCACTAAACATTAAAAGACTTAAAGAAATTGGTTGCTATAGAGGTATACGTCATAGAAAAGGTCTTCCTGTAAGAGGACAAAGTACTAAAACAAATGCTAGAACACGTAAGGGTAAGAAGAGAACAGTAGGACGTAAGAAGAAATAGTTAAAGGAGGTTAAGTAATGGCAGCAAAAAAAGTGCGTAAAACACGTAGAAGAAGACGTGAGCGTAAAAATATAGAACGTGGTCAAGCTCATATCCAGTCTACTTTCAATAATACTATAATAACAATTACTGACATGGCTGGTAATGCAATTGCTTGGTCAAGTGCTGGAAACTGTGGTTTCAAAGGTTCAAGAAAATCTACTCCATTTGCTGCACAAATGGCAGCAGAAGAAGCAGCTAAGTCTGCTATGGAACATGGATTAAAAACGGTTGAAGTTTATGTAAAAGGACCAGGAGCAGGTAGAGAAGCTGCGATTAGATCACTTCAAGCTGCTGGACTTGAAATAAATCTTATAAAAGACGTTACTCCAATTCCACACAATGGATGTAGACCACCAAAACGTAGAAGAGTTTAATAATAGACTAGGAGGTGTGCAGAAAAAATGGCAAGATATACAGGACCATCTTGTAGACAATGTCGTAGAGAAGGCATGAAACTATATCTCAAGGGAGATAGATGTTATACAGATAAATGTGCTATCACAAAAAGAGCAAAGGCACCGGGACAACATGGTGCAAGAAGGGTTAAGCTTTCTAACTATGGTCTACAGTTAAGAGAAAAACAAAAAGTTAAAAGATATTATGGAGTTTTAGAAACTCAATTTAGAAATTACTATGAAAAGGCTGAAAAAATGGAAGGTATCGTTGGTGAAAACTTCCTAAGCTTACTTGAAAGAAGATTAGACAATGTAGTTTATAGAATGGGATTTGCTGCTTCTAGAAAAGAAGCAAGACAATTAGTTAGACATGGTCATTTCACATTAAATGGTCATAAGGCTAATATTCCGTCAATGTTAGTTAATGTAGGCGATGAAATAGTAGCTAAAGAAAAGAGCAAATCAAGTGCTAAGTTTAAAGAAATTAAGGAAAGAAATATAAACACTCCAAATTGGGTTGAAGTTGATATTGAAAACTTAAAAGGTAGAGTTACATCATTACCTGTAAGAGAAGATATTGATTTACCTATTGAAGAACACTTAATCGTAGAGCTATATTCTAGATAATAGATATTTATTATATATTAATATATTAGAATCAGTTGCCCTCGTAAATATAAAGTTAACAGTTAACAGTAAATAAGTATTTATATTATAGACATTAACTGTAAATAGTGGGCTGTTAACTGTGAACTAACTATACAACTAAGAGGGGTGGTAAAATCGTGATAGAGATAGAAAAGCCAAAAATAGAAATTCTTGAAAAGTCAGATGATTTCACATATGGGAAGTTTGTAGTGGAACCTTTAGAAAGAGGATATGGAACTACATTAGGCAATAGCCTAAGGAGAATATTGCTATCATCCCTTCCAGGTGTAGCAGTAAAGTGGATCAAAATAGATGAAGTGCTTCATGAGTTTTCAACAGTGCCAGGAGTTAAAGAAGATGTTGTTGAAATAATACTAAATTTAAAGGGATTATCTGCTAAGATTCACTCAGATGAAGAATTTAAAACTGTAAGAATACAAGTAGAGGATGCCGGTAAGATTACAGCAGGAGATATAATGGCTGATGCCGATGTAGAAATACTAAATCCTGAACTTCATATTGCAACCCTTGAACAAGGTGGAAAATTAAATATGGAGATAGGATTGGCTAAGGGTAGAGGATATGTTCCTGCAGAGCTAAACAAAGAAGAAGGTATGCCAATAGGAGTTATACCTGTTGATTCAATCTTTACACCTGTAAAAAAGGTTAATTATACTGTTACAAATACTAGAGTCGGACAGGTAACTGATTATGATAAATTAACATTAGAAATTTGGACAGATGGAAGTATAAACCCAGATGAGGCTGCTTCCCTTGGTGCTAAAATTATGAATGAACATCTAAATCTATTTATAAATCTAACAGAACATATAGAAGATGTTGAAATTATGGTAGAAAAAGAAGAAGATAAAAAAGAAAAAGTTTTAGAGATGACAATAGAAGAGTTAGATTTATCAGTACGTTCCTACAACTGTTTAAAGCGTGCGGGTATTAATACTGTTGAAGAATTAACACAAAGAACTGAAGAAGATATGATGAAGGTTAGAAACCTTGGTAAGAAATCACTAGAAGAAGTTAAGAATAAGCTTGCAGATTTAAATCTTGGGCTTAAACCTAGTGACGAATAAAGTATAGACTAGCGTAAAGGAGGGAAAGAAATGGCTAAACAACGTAAATTAGGTCGCCCTACTGCTCATAGAAATTTAATGCTAAGAAATCTAGTAACTAGTCTATTGAAGCATGGACGTATAGAAACTACAGAAACAAGAGCAAAAGAAGTTCGTAAATTAGCAGAAAAGGCTATTACTCTTGCTAAAAGAGGAGACTTACACGCTAGACGTCAAGTCCTATCATATATAACAGAAGAAACAGTAGTAAAGAACTTATTTGATGAAATCGCACCGAAATACGAAGACAGAAATGGTGGATATACAAGAATACTTAAATTAGGGCCACGTAAAGGTGATGCAGCACCTATGGCAATAATTGAATTAGTATAGTTTACTATAGGGATTAAGTATAAGCTTAGTCCCTTTTTTATTATATAATAGCAAAATATCAAAAAAGTATTGACAAATAATTACTAATAACATAATATATATAATAAATATTTAAAGAAAATTCTTTGAACAGAAGAAGTAATTAGATCTTTTTAATTATAGCGAGTCGGAGTTGGTGGAAGTCCGATATTAAAATATCTAATGAATGGGTCTGGGAGAAGCAAGGCGAAATTTTTTAAAGTAGCTGATGCCGGGGGTTTCCCGTTACAGAAACAGGGTATCGAGAACTATAGAAATTCTCCGTACCTGATTAAGAGAAATAGCTATATGCTATTTAACTAGGGTGGTATCGCGGAAGTAAGTCTTTCGTCCCTTTCATAGGGGATGGAAGGCTTTTTTTATTTCATATGACTAAAGAGTTATATAGAAAAGATAGATTAAGGAGGTGATCAGTATGCTATGAACGACAGATGAATGGGACTGGAATTGGCAAGTAATAAGAAATAAAAACTATAAAAAAGGAGAGATTTTTAATGGATTTAAGAAAAAATATTGTTACAGCATTACTGATCGCCATAGGAATAATATTAAGGAATGTAATACCTGGTAGTATAGGTGGTATGAAATTTGATTTAATGTTATCTATAATTTTTGTTTGCATTTTAATTAATAGTGATATAAAAAATGTATTACTTACAGCATTATTAGGGGGAATAATAACTGCAATGACTACGACCTTTCCAGGAGGACAGATACCAAATATAATAGATAAGTTTATAACTTGTTTTGTGGTGTATACTATGATTAAAGGTCTAGGAAAATATAAAGACAATATAATAGCCATAGGAATAATATCTGGAATTGGGACAGTAATAAGTGGAAGCATTTTTTTAACTGCTGCCCTATTTATAGTAGGACTTCCAGCTCCATTTAAAATACTCCTTATGACTGTAGTCATGCCTACTGCAATTACAAATATTTTTCTAACAGTATTTATATACAAAACAGTAAAAATGTCTATGAGAGTAGTAGGATTAGAAGCTTCATAAAAAATAAAAATATTTTTGATTTATGTAGTTTTAAGTTATAATATATTAGGTAGGGTAAATAGTTAAAGGATGGTATTTAAATGACTAGAATGATAAAAACTAAAGACCTGGTGTTTGAATATAATGGCGAAGAGAAAAAGGTCATAGCCGTAAATAATTTAAACCTAGAAATAAAAAAAGGTGAATTTGTAGCCATACTAGGGCATAACGGCTCAGGAAAATCAACATTGGCTAAATTGATGAATGCAATACTTTTACCAAGCGGTGGAAAAGTATATGTAAATAATATGGATACAACTGATGAAAAATATCTATGGAATATTAGGCAATCAGCTGGAATGGTCTTTCAAAATCCAGATAATCAAATAGTTGCCACCATAGTTGAAGAAGATATAGCCTTTGGGCCAGAAAATCTAGGTATAAAGCCTAAGGAAATAAGGAAAAGAGTGGATGAGGCCCTTGAGGCAGTAGGGATAGATGAGCTTAAAAGAAAACCTCCCCATCAACTATCGGGAGGTCAAAAACAAAGAGTAGCCATAGCAGGCATTTTAGCCATGAAACCAGATTGCATCATATTTGATGAACCTACAGCCATGCTTGACCCATCGGGAAGAAAAGAAGTTATGGAGACTATATGTAAGCTTAATAAAGAAGGTATAACTGTTATTCACATAACCCATTTTATGGATGAAGCAGTAATGGCTGACAGAGTAATAGTCATGGAAGAAGGTAAAATAGTACTTGAGGGAAGACCAAGGGAAGTCTTTTCCAACACTGATAAAATTAAAGAGATGGGGCTTGATGCCCCTCAGGTAACAATACTTGCTAACGAACTGAAAAAATCTGGAATTAATATAGAAAATAATATATTAACAGTAGAAGAAATGGTGGATAAACTATGTCAATTATTGTAGAAAATTTAGTACATGTATATAACCCAAAAAGCCCCTTTGAGACAAAAGCCCTTGATAACGTAAATATAGAGATTGAGGCTGGAGATTTTGTAGGGCTCATTGGACATACGGGGTCAGGTAAATCAACCCTTATACAACACCTTAATGGACTACTTAAGCCCACTTCAGGGAAAATATATATTAATGATTTGGATATAACTAAAAAAGACGTTAAACTTAGTGAGATAAGAAAAAAAGTAGGGCTTGTATTTCAGTATCCAGAATACCAATTGTTTGAAGAAACAGTGGTGAAGGACATAGCCTTTGGTCCTAAAAACTTAGGATTATCCCATGAAGAAGTAGATAAAAGGGTTAGAGAAGCATTGAAACTTGTAGGTCTAGACTATGATGAGCTTAAAGAAAGGTCTCCCTTTGAGTTAAGTGGGGGTCAGAAAAGACGTATAGCCATTGCTGGAGTTATAGCCATGAAACCAGAAGTGCTTATACTTGACGAACCTACAGCTGGACTTGATCCAAGGGCAAGGGATGAGATACTTGAACAAATTAAAAACATTCATAAAAAACACAAATCAACAATTATATTAGTATCCCACAGTATGGAGGATATAGCAAGATTAGCAAATAAAATAATAGTAATGGATAAAGGTAAAGTAGCATTAATAGGAACACCTAG
This sequence comes from uncultured Eubacteriales bacterium, assembly GCA_965539935.1. GTDB lineage: Bacteria > Bacillota > Clostridia > Peptostreptococcales > Caminicellaceae > CBETVX01. The sequence goes on from CBETVX010000006.1 coordinate 57,361, forward strand.
AGAAATATTTACTGAAGCAGATATATTAGAAAAAATAGGACTAGGATTACCTCAAATCACCGATTTAGTACGGAGATTAAGGGAAAGAGGTTTTGATATTAGAAATGATATATTAACAGTAGAAGAAGCCAAGATGGAAATATTAAAAATGATAAGAGGGAATAAAAATGCTTAAAGACATAACTATAGGACAATATTATCCAGTAAACTCAGTAATTCATAAACTAGACCCAAGACTCAAGCTAATCTCTACATTTTTATATGTAGCTTCCCTTTTCATAGTGAAGGATCTTATGGATTACACCCTTATAGTAGGATTTCTAGCACTGCTTATAATAATATCAAAAGTTCCATTAAAGTTTATATTAAAGGGACTAAAACCTATATTTATCATTATTCTTGTTACATTTGGTATTAATATGTTTATGACTCCCGGGGAAGTAATTTATGCAATAGGGCCCCTTGAAATAACAAAAGAAGGCTTAAAACTAGCATTATTTATGGGTTTAAGACTTATATTTCTTATTATAGGCACATCCCTACTTACCTTTACAACATCACCAATAGAATTGACCGATGGTATTGAGCGACTATTAAACCCCTTTAGGAGATTTGGAGTACCTGCCCATGAACTAGCTATGATGATGACCATAGCACTAAGATTTATACCAACACTACTGGAAGAAACCGATAAAATTATGAAGGCACAAATGGCAAGGGGTGCAGACTTCGAAAGCGGAAATATAGTAAATAGAGCTAAAAGTCTTATACCGCTATTAGTACCTTTATTTATAGGAGCCTTTAAGAGGGCAGATGACCTAGCCATGGCCATGGAAGCAAGGTGCTATAGAGGTGGAGAAAATAGAACAAGAATGAAGGTCCTTAAACTATACAAAAGAGATTATTTAGCAGCAATCTTTATAATAATATTTATTGCAGGTGTAATTATTTTAAGAACTATATAGGGTACTATGCTACTTTAGGATAAAAAGAGAATGACCTTAAGAAAAAGAGATTATTGCCTATTTTTAAAGCAACTATCCTAATATTATCTATAAAACTATAGGGTGAATTGAATGAAAACAGTAAAATTAACTATAGCCTACGATGGGCAAAATTATAGTGGATGGCAAAGACAGATAAATACATCAAATACCATTGAAGAAAAGGTTGAGGATGCTTTATCAAAGCTTTTAGGACAAGAAATAAATGTAGAAGCTTCAGGTCGCACCGACAAGGGAGTACATGCATTAGGTCAGGTTGCATCCTTTAAGGCCGATTTCAGTATACCTGTAAATAGAATCCCCGATGCAATAAGGGGATTTTTACCTGAAGATATAGTTATAATTAGTGCCCAGGAAATGGATAGTAATTTCCATGCTAGATACTGTAGCAAAGGGAAAAAATATCTATATAAAATATACAATAATAGTGTACCAAATCCTATATATAGGAACTATTCATACTATATAAAAAAACCAATAGATATTGATGAGTTACAAAGAGCAGCTAAATATTTTATAGGCAAACATGATTTTAAAGGTTTTATGACTGGTAGGACTAGTGTAAAAACTACTGTGAGAAATATTTACAATATAGATGTATATAAAAAGGATGATTTTATCATATTAGAATATAATGGAGATGGATTTTTATACAATATGGTTAGAATTATAACAGGCACATTAGTGGAAGTATGTATAGGAAAAAAGGATATAAATACCATTCCCACTATAATTTCATCTAAGGATAGAAATAAAGCTGGACATACAGCACCAGCCCATGGTCTATACTTAGCAGAGGTTTATTATTAAAAATCAAAAATAAACCTTGACACACACGGCACCATGTATTAAAATGATTATGTTTAATATGTCTATAAAATCCACTAGCCCCGGATTTTAAGATACAAAAATTTTGGATTGATTATTGTTGAATACTGTTATTGGAAGTTAGGAGGGAAATAGATGAAATCATACTTAGCTAAGCCAGCTGAAGTTGAAAGAAAATGGTATGTAGTAGATGCAGAAGGAAAGACATTAGGTAGATTAGCTTCACAAATTGCTACTATATTAAGAGGTAAAAATAAGCCAACTTATACTCCACACGTTGATACTGGTGATTTTGTTATAGTAGTTAATGCTGAGAAGGTTCACTTAACTGGTAAAAAACTAGACCAAAAAATGTATAGATGGCATACTGGATATCCAGGTGGATTAAAGGAAAGATCATATAGAGATATGATCAACACAAAGCCAGAGAAAGTTATTATGCATGCTGTTAAAGGAATGTTACCTAAAAACAGTTTAGGAAGAAAAATGCTTAAGAAGTTAAAAGTATATAGAGGACCAGAGCATAATCATCAAGCTCAGCAACCAGAAAATCTTGATATATAATTAACGGAGATTATACCACAAGGAGGGAAGACAAATGGCTAAGGTACAATATTATGGAACAGGTAGAAGAAAGACATCTGTAGCTAGAGTTAGACTATTACCTGGTAATGGAAAAATAACTATCAATGGAAGAGATATAGATGAGTTTTTCAACTATGAAACTCTAAAGAAGGAAGTTAGAAGACCATTAGAAATAACTGATACTGATAGCAAGTTTGATGTTATTGCTAAAGTTCATGGTGGTGGCTTTACAGGTCAAGCTGGAGCATTAAGACATGGTATTTCTAGAGCACTTCTTAAGGCCGATGGAGAATTAAGATTAACTCTTAAGAGAGCTGGATTCTTAACAAGGGACCCAAGAATGAAGGAAAGAAAGAAGTACGGTTTAAAAGGTGCAAGAAGAGCTCCTCAATTCTCAAAGAGATAATATATTTTTATCAACATACAAACAATTTCTGTACGAAGGATACAAAGCGTCAGGGGAAAACCTCTGGCGTTTTTTTATGTAATAATATACTATATACAAATTTATACAAAAAAGCCCCGTGGTATCCACGGTGCTTTAACAATCTTTCACAAGTTCTAATGGTACAGAACTTACCTTAGAAAAACCTAGTTTTTTATAGAAGCCCTCTGCATTAAAGGTTGTAAGCTTTACTTTTTTTACCTTTGGAACCTTAGAAATTAAGGTATTGATGATTAAACTCCCAAGACCCATATCCCTAAAACCAGGATGTACTACTATATCATCTAGAAAAGCACTCATTCTATAGTCCGTAAGCATCCTTCCAAATGCAACCAATGTATCTTGTACATAAATACAAATAAATTCATTGGTATTTGATAGCATATCTTGTAAAAAAGAAATATCATCTCTAGAATCCAGCCATCCTACAGTTTTATACAATTCTAATAATTGTTCAAGGTCGGGAGTAGCATTAATCTCTACCCTCATAACCATTCCCCCCAATAGGCTAATCATCATCCTACTTTATTATATTAATCAGCTTGCCCTGGGGTTCGAATCTAGAAGACAAAATTTAAAAAATTAATGTAAATCCTTCATATATTCTACAATCAGTATATCTAGTTTTTGACTATATTCTAGAACATCCTTATCTAACATATTATAATCTTTAGCCTTTATTAAGTTTTCTAACTCCCTGGATAAAATTTCGACTTTAATTTTAAGTTCCTTCGACATAAAATCAAATCCCCCTCAAAAAATGACAAAAAACCCAAAAAGACCCCAAATCCATTTAGGGTTTGTGTCGCAAATTGTATATAATTACAATTGTGGATAAAAATGTAATTTCATATTTTCATTATACTATAGGACTTGTTAAAATACAATAGAAAAATTTATAAATAGAATTAATAAATAAATATATAAAAAAGGTTTTAAAAATAAGAAGAGACTCATAACTATAAATATAGTTAGGAGGGGAATGTATGAGAACTGTCATAATAGATAATAAAAGGATTATTGTAGCTATCTTAATGATTCTATCTATATCCATAGCAGTGGTACTAGGTTTAAATACATTTAGGGATGCTATAGAGACATCTTCATTGCCTACATTTAGACGGGTTATAATAATAGACCCAGGCCATGGTGGTGTAGATGGTGGAGCCAGTGGAAAGGAAACAGGGGTTTTAGAAAAGGATATAAATTTAGAAATATCACTGAAATTAAAAGAAATTTTAGAAGAAAGTGGTAGTTTAGTACTATTAACCAGGGATGGAGATTATGGACTATATACTGAAGGGAATATAAGACAGAAAAAAAATGAAGATTTGCGAAATAGAAAGAAAATATTTGATGAAAGTGAAGCTGATGCAATAATAAGTATACATTTAAATAGTTTTCCCCAGTCTAAATATTATGGAGCTCAAACTTTTTATCCAAGTAATTCAGAAAATAGCAAACTTATGGCAACCCTCATCCAAGAGGAGCTAATAAGGGTTTTAAATAATGGTAATACTAGAAAAGCTAAGACGAAAAATGACATATATTTACTTAAAAAACCTAAGGTACCAATAGTGTTAGTAGAATGTGGTTTTTTATCAAATCCAAAGGAAGAAAAACTACTTCAAGATTCAGAATATCAGTATAAAATTGCATGGAGTATATATGTAGGTATGCTAAGATATTTTCAAAGAATTACTAACTGAATGTGGATAAGTTTGTGGATAAATATATAAAGTTATTGCTAAATCCCTTGAAAAATAAAAGAATAAAAGGAAAATCATTATCCACAGACTTATCAATATAATTTATAGAGTAAAATTGTTGATTAAGATGAAAATGTGGACAACTTCTATGAAAGGCATAGGACAAGGATTTATAGAGAATTAATTATCAACAAAATAATTCACACAAACACATATTCTGTGGATAATAAAGCAAAGAGTCCTATGGACTCTTTGCTTAAATTAGTATAAATATATATATGATAAATATGAGGGGAATATATTTATCAATAATTAGATGAAATTAATGTTTAGTGGGTTTTTTATAATGCATTCTAGCATTGTTTTGTTTAGTAAAATACCCTTTTACTCCATTGAGATCCTTCATTAATTTTTTTTCGCATTTAGGGCAGTATTCATGATAAATGGAAAGGATCAAAGAACCACATCTTTTACAACTTATATTGACATTATCTGTTTCTATTTCTATAAGTCTACCTTCCTTCACAAAATGCTTAATAATGTTATGGCTTACCCCTGTGTATTCAGATACTTCATAGGAAGTGGCATTTGGGTATTGTTGAAGATAGTCCCGTATTTTATCGAAAAATTTTTCGTATACCTCATAACAGATATCACAATAGTCCCTTATTGAGTTATCAGGAATTAACTTATTACATCTGATACATGTTTTCATAGAAATCCCCCAAACTCTTTTATTTAATTGTAACATAGAGAGTATGTCCAAGAATATAGGTAAAAATTAAATAGTAAAATAGTACCATAAAAGTAGCAATAAAATCCTAAAAAGCATAAGCTATATTATCAAGTCTAAATGAAAAGCCATATCAAGGAGTTGATTTTTATGTGCGGCATTGCCGGATGGGTAAATAAAAATAAGATCATAAAAGGTTATGTTGAAGTTTTAAGTAATATGACAAAAGTACTAGATAAAAGGGGTCCTGATGACTTTGGATTTAAAATATATGATAATGCACTACTAGGCCATAGAAGACTGACTATAGTGGACCCTGAGGGTGGCAAACAACCTATGACTAAAATCTATGGAGATAGGGAATATACAATAATATATAATGGTGAGCTTTATAATACTGAAGATGTTAGAAAAAAATTATTAGAAAAGGGACATAAATTTGATTCCTATTCAGATACAGAGGTGCTTTTAGTATCCTTTATAGAATGGGGTATAAATTGTCTTAAAGAGATAAATGGTATATTTGCCTTTGCTATATGGGAGGAGAAGGATAAGAGGTTATTTATGGCAAGGGATCCCCTTGGAGTGAAACCATTATTTTATACTAAAAAAAATAATAGCTTAATATTTGCATCAGAAATAAAGGCCTTATTTCAGCATCCAAAGGTAGAGCCAATAATCGATCAGAAGGGACTGTTAGAGATATTTGGATTAGGTCCTGCAAGGTCATTAGGCAGCGGGGTATTTAAGGATATATATGAGGTGCCTCCTGCATATTATTTGATATTTGATGAAAGGGGTCTAAGACTTAATCAATATTGGAAACTAGAGGCCAAAGAGCATGAAGAAAACTTAGATACTACAACAGAACACTTAAAAACCCTACTTATAGATGCCATAGAGAGACAACTAGTATCTGATGTACCTGTATGCACCTTTCTATCTGGTGGATTAGATTCTAGTGCTATATCTGCAATTACAGCAAAGGCCTTTAAAAGGGAAGGAAAGGATAGATTAAATACCTTTTCAATTAGTTATAGAGATAATAATAAATATTTTAAACCCAGTGAATTTCAGCCAAATTCCGATGATTTATGGGTTAAAAGGGTATCTGATAAAATAGGAAGTAATCATCACGAGATCGTACTTAATAATGATGATTTAGTTGAATATCTTGAAGAAGCGGTTATAGCTAGAGACCTTCCAGGAATGGCAGATATCGATTCATCCCTATATTTATTTTGTAAGGAGGTTAGAAAAAAGGCCACAGTTGCATTATCGGGAGAATGTGCCGATGAAATATTTGGAGGATATCCCTGGTTTAGAAATCCAGAGGATATAAAGGCCGATACATTTCCTTGGTCAAAATCTGTAAAGCAGCGTAAAAACATATTAGGTGGAAGTTTGAAGGATTTACCTCTTGAAGAATATGTAAGGGAGAAATATTTAGAAACTATAAATAAGGTTCCAAAGCTAAAGGGAGAAAGTAAAGAAGAAGCTAGAATGAGAGAATTATTCTATCTAAATATAAAATGGTTTATGGTAAATTTATTAAATAGAAAAGACAGAATGAGTATGGCAAATAGCCTTGAGGTAAGGGTTCCCTTTGCCGACTATAGATTAGTAGAATATGCATATAATATACCTATGGAAATGAAGTTTTATGGCAATAGGGAAAAGGGACTGCTAAGAAGAGCCTTAAGGGGGATATTACCTGATGATGTTATTGACAGAAAAAAGAGTCCATACCCAAAAACCCATCATCCAGAATATACTAAGGCAGTACAAAAAGTTATGATGAATATATTAGAAGATAAAAATTCTCCAATATTACAGCTGATAGATTATGAAAATGTATTAGAAATAGTAAAGACTGAAGGAAAATCCTATAAAAAGCCTTGGTTTGGTCAACTTATGACAGGGCCTCAGCTTATGGCTTTTTTAATACAAGTAGATACATGGATGAGAAAATATAAAGTAAAGCTAGTATAGATAGAGATAAGATGGTTATATATGAAAAGCAGGATATATAATCATCTTATTTTTTTTATTTATAAGTTAAACTTTATATATTGAAATTTAATTTAGATAGTTATATAATAAAAAAAACAAACATATGAACAATTATTCATATAAGGAGATGTGATCATGGGTCGTAAGAAAATTTCATCGGAATTTTGCAATTGTGCCGTAATACATGAAGATGTAGTAAAAAAAGTAAAATCCAACATGCCAAAGGATGAGAAACTCTATGACTTGGCAGAACTATTTAAGGTTTTTGGAGATACTACCAGAGTAAAAATACTATATGCATTGTTAGAAGAAGAAATGTGCGTATGTGATATAGCAGCATTATTGGGGATGACCCAGTCGGCCATATCCCATCAGCTTAGAGTATTAAAAGCAGCAAGGTTAGTAAAATACAGGAAGGAAGGAAAGGTAGTATATTATTCGCTGGATGATGAGCATGTGAAAAATATATTCGACCAAGGGCTAGAACACATAAGTCACAGATAGGTAAAGGGGGAGATACATATGTCATTAAAAAAAGAACTTATTTTAGAGGGATTATGCTGTGCAAATTGTGCTTCTAAAATAGAAGCAGGTGTGAATGAATTAAATGGAGTAAAGCTAGCATCTATGAATTTTGTTACAAAAACTTTATCCATTGAAATTAATGAAGAAAATATGGTAGATTCAATCATTACATCCACAAAGGATATAGTAAATAAATATGAGCCAAATGTAAAAGTAAAGGAAAAGTTTACAGAAAAAACAAACCCAGGTCCTAATGATAATGGACATACAGATAATATAAATAAAAGAGAGTTAATAAGATTAATAATAGGTGCAGTTATTTTTGGAGTTGCAATGGCCATAGATTTTCCATTATGGATTGAATTCACTTTATTTTTTATTAGTTATATTTTAGTGGGTGGAGAAGTTGTCCTAAGGGCCTTTAAAAATATATTAAGGGGACAGGTCTTTGATGAAAATTTCCTTATGACAGTAGCAACCATAGGAGCCTTTGCAATAGGTGAGTTTCCAGAAGGTGTGGCAGTTATGCTATTTTATCAAGCGGGAGAGTTTATGCAGGACTTAGCTGTTAATCGCTCAAGGAAATCCATATCTGAACTTATGGACATAAGACCAGACTATGCCAATCTTAAAACAGGTGAAAACATAAATAAGGTATCCCCAGAAGAAGTAAGTATAGGGGATTTGATCATAGTAAAACCTGGTGAAAGGGTTCCCCTAGATGGAGAAGTTGTAGAAGGGGAAGCTATGATGGATACTACCGCATTAACAGGGGAATCTATTCCAAGGAAAGTTCAAAGGGGAAGTGAAGTTTTAAGTGGATTTATTAATAAAAATGGTCTTTTAACAATAAGAGTATTAAAGGAATTTAAAGAATCTACTGTAGCTAAAATACTTAACTTAGTAGAAAATGCAAGTAGTAAGAAAGCACCTACAGAAAACTTTATAACAAAGTTTGCTAGATACTATACCCCAGCAGTTGTTTATGGTGCCTTAGCCTTAGCTATTATACCACCTTTAGTTATGGAGGGAGAGGTATTTTCCGATTGGATATATAGGGCCTTAGTATTTTTAGTTGTATCCTGCCCCTGTGCATTAGTTGTATCCATACCTTTAGGTTTCTTTGGAGGTATTGGAGGAGCATCTAAAAATGGTATTTTAGTTAAAGGAGGTAACTATTTAGAAGCCCTTAACAATGTAGAAACTGTAGTGTTAGATAAAACTGGAACTTTAACAAAGGGGATATTTAAAGTAACTGAAATAAGTCCATCTAAAGATTATTCAAAGGATGAGGTTTTACAATATGCTGCCTATGGTGAGAGCTTTTCAAATCATCCCATAGCAATATCAATTCTAAAGGAATATGGAAAAGAAATAGATGGGAGTAAAATAAAAAATTATAATGAAGTATCAGGACATGGGATTGAAGCTACAATTATGGGTAAAGAAGTACTAGTAGGTAATTCTAAATTAATGGAAAGAGAAAATATTGAATATGATAAAATAGATGTATTAGGAACTGTGGTCTATGTAGTAGTAGACAGTATTTATGCTGGATATATAGTCATTTCAGATGAAATAAAAAGTGATTCAAGACAGGCAATACAGGGACTTAAAAAATTAGGAGTAAAACAAACCGTAATGCTCACAGGAGATAATAGCATAGTAGCAAATAATGTTGCTAAAAAATTAGGGATAGATAAGGTATATGCAGAGCTTCTACCACAGCATAAAGTTGAAAAGGTTGAAATGCTTGAAGGAGAAAAAATATCTAAAGGAAAACTATTATTTGTTGGAGATGGTATAAACGATGCACCGGTTCTCGCTAGAGCAGATATTGGGGTAGCAATGGGGGGAGTAGGATCAGATGCTGCAATTGAAGCAGCAGATGTTATAATCATGACCGATGAGCCTTCGAAACTTATAAGTGCTATTAAAATAGCAAAGAGAACTAGAAGGATAGTGTTACAAAATATAATCTTTGCACTGGGAGTTAAGGCATTGGTACTTATACTGGGGGTTTTAAACCTTGCTACAATGTGGTTGGCTGTATTTGCAGATGTTGGTGTGGCCCTTATAGCTGTTCTTAACGCAATGAGGGCAATGACAATATCATAGATTATAAAGTATAGGTCTAGAATATAATAAACCTAGTATTATAACATGATTAAAAGTATATCAAAGGAGCTATCTTATAGATAAGGTAGTTCCTTTTTTGAAATTTCACCATATTTTCTTCATCTTCTTGAACTTTAATACTTATATTATTAATACTTTAGAGAAGAATACTATTAATATATTAGATCTGGTTGAAAATCTAAATAACAGTAATAAATTTGACGGGCTTTAATAATATAATAATGGAGACGATCAAATAAATTTAACATAAAATTAACATTAGTACCTACCTAGTAATCTAACATTTATATTTTGTTCATGATATAATAAATCGGGACAAAAATTGTCGAAGTTTGATTAATACTTAGAAGATGGAGGTAAAACTATGGAAATTGCTATTGGAGTTTTAGGAGGATTGGGACTCTTCCTTTTTGGTATGAATATGATGGGAACTGGTCTTCAAAAAGTAGCAGGAGAAAAGCTCAAGAGGCTAATTGAAATTCTGACTAATAATAGATTTATGGGTGTCCTTGTAGGAACCGGTGTTACTATGATTGTTCAAAGTAGTAGTGCTACTACAGTTATGGTTGTAGGATTTGTAAATGCAGGGCTTATGAAACTCACTCAAGCAATTGGCGTAATTATGGGAGCCAACATTGGGACAACAATAACAGCCCAATTAGTAGCCTTTAAGCTTTCTGATATAGCACCAATAGTAGTGGCTTTTGGGGTGTCTATATGGCTCTTTTCATCGAAGAAGAAACATAAGGAATTTGCAGAAGTACTTATTGGTTTTGGTATATTATTTATTGGTATGGATTATATGAAAGATGCGTTAAAGCCACTAAGAGAATACCAAGGCTTTATTGATTTAATGGCTAATCTAGAAAATCCTGCTATAGGAATATTAGTTGGTTTTAGTGTAACTCTTCTTGTACAAAGTAGTAGTGCTTCCATAGGACTTTTATTAGCTTTGGCAAGTGAAGGATTAATAACAATTGATTTAGCCTTGCCAATATTATATGGAGACAATATTGGGACATGTACTACAGCATTATTGTCAAGTATAGGAGCAAGTAAAACTGCAAAAAGAGCAGCAGTTATGCACTTATTATTTAATTTAATAGGAACAATTATATTTATGGTTATTTTAAGATATCCTATACAAACTTTAGTTCTTATGTTATCTCCTAATGATGTTCAAAGACAAATAGCCAATGCCCATACATTCTTTAATATAGCCAATGTTATTATTCAATTCCCATTTGCAGGTTTTATTGTCTTAGCAGCTAAGAAGTTAATCCCGGGGGAAGATGAAAAAATAGCTGGTTTAAAGTATCTTGACAATAGAATAATGGAAACCCCTTCTATTGCAGTGGGACAAGCTTCTAAAGAAGTGCTAAGAATGGGAAAAGTAGTTCAAGAGAATTTAAAGGTATCTATAGAAGCATTTTTAAATAAAGATGAAAAGCTTACTCAAAAAGTTTTTGAAGTTGAGAAAAATATTAATCGTATGGAAAAGGATATAATGGAGTATCTGAGCACGTTAACAAGTAAATCTCTTACTAAACAGCAACATGCCGTTGTAAATACATTATTTAATACAATAAATGACCTAGAAAGAATTGGTGACCATGCAGACAATATTGCTGAGTTAGCACAGTATAGTATTGACAATAAATGTGATTTTACTGATCAAGCAATAACAGATCTAAACACTATGTTCAAAGAAGCAGAAAGATCTTTTAAAGAAGCATTACATGCATTTAAAACAGCCGATGTTGCCACAGCTAAGAGGGTATTAGAATATGAGGAGTACATAGATTATTTAGAGAAGCAATTTAGAGCAGGACATATTCAAAGATTAAATGAACAATCATGTAGTCCAAGCTCAGGTATAATATTCCTAGATTTAATTAGTAACCTAGAAAGAATTGGTGACCATGCTGCAAATATATCATTATCAATTTTAGATGGTGTTAATGGAAATTAATAATAGGATTTACATATAATCTACTGATGAAATATTGTCAGTAGGTTATTTTTTTATAATCTATAGGAAATTATCCAATAAAAAAATGGGTATAAGTATATCATTAAATAATAAAATTAATATACAAATCTAATTAATTTAGGAGAGGATTGAATGAATAGGGTCGATGAGTTTATACAAATATATAATGATTTAGATAGAGAAATGAGAAAACTATTGAATCTAGATAAAAGGATATCCCATATGAAAGTATTGGACATTTTATCTAAAAAAAATGACTTCATAGCAAGGAATATAGATTCATTAAAACAATATGCTAGACTGAGAAACTGCCTAGTACATGATACTATTTCGGGAATACAAGAGCCCATTGCTGTTCCAGTACAAGAAGTGGTTGAAAAATATAGAAGTATTCTAAATAGATTAAAGAATCCATTAACTGTATATGATATATGCACCCATAGGTCTAAGATGTTAGTTGCCACGCCTAATAGTATAGTGCTAGATGTTATGAGGTCGATGGAAAAGCTACTTATATCTAGGGTGCCTATTATAGAAAATGAAAAAGTAATAGGGGTTTTCAATGGTAATGTACTTATTTATTATCTAGCAAGTAAGGAAAAATGTTCCATATTAAATGGTGCTACTATGAATGAGATGGCACAATTCACAAATTTACATGCCCATAGAAAAGAGGAATTTGATTTTGTTCATAAAAATTTGAATTTATATGATGCAGAGAAATTTTTTAAAAAAAGAAATAAAAACAATCATAAGTTAATAGCCCTATTTATAACTTCCGATGGTACTAGGGAAGGTAGACTTCTAGGACTTATAACAGAATGGGACTTATTTAATAAAATCTACTAAAAAATTAAATATATAAAAAGTATGTAGAAGATACTTAAGTGATGTATCTTCTTTTTTGTCGATTTTTAAAGAATTTTAGCTGAAAACGTATGCTAGTTTGGGTGTATTATATTGACATTTAAAAAAATAGGAGTATAGTTTTAATGTGAAAGATTTGCAGTTATATAAAATAATAAAATGAAGAAGTAGGAGATGAAGAAAAAATGTTGCACAATCATTTGTTAACATCAATTATAGTTTTTGTGATAACCTATACTGCTATAATATCAGAAAAGATTAATCGGACAGTTATAGCTCTATTTGGAGCTGTCTTGATGATTATACTAAAAGTATTACCACAAGAACACGCCTTTGAGAGGATTGATTTTAATACTGTTGGTTTGCTAATAGGAATGATGATTATAGTGAATATTCTTAAAAGAACGGGGATATTCCAATATATAGCTATTAAAACTGCTAAATATGCTAAAGGAGATCCATGGAAAATAATAATGTTTTTCTCAATTATAACTGCCATATCTTCCGCATTACTAGATAATGTAACAACAATTTTACTGATTGCACCAGTTACTTTCGTTATAACAGATACATTAGAAATGAATCCAATTCCTTTTTTAATACCAGAAGTTTTAGCTGCAAATATAGGAGGAACTGCTACTTTGATTGGTGATCCCCCAAATATAATGATCGGCGGGGCTACTAATCTTGGATTCATGGATTTTTTTATTAATTTAGGACCAGTAGTTATTGTTGTTTTTACTTTAACAATAGTTATATTGAAACTTATTTATAAAAAATCTTTGGTAGTTGATGAGAATCATAGAAAAAAAATACTAAAATTTGATGAAGGTAAAACAATAAAAGATAAAAAACTATTAGTTAAAAGTCTTAGTGTACTGACTTTAACAATCCTAGGCTTCACTGTTCATCAAATTTTAGGTCTTGAATCTGCCACAGTAGCTTTATTTGGTGGAGTTTTATTACTTTTGATTAGTAAATTAGATCCAGAAGAAATATTAATAGAGATTGAATGGACAACAATATTTTTCTTTATTGGATTATTTGTATTGGTAGGAGGATTAGAAGAAGTTGGAATCATAGAGATTATCGCTAAAGAAATGCTAGAGATCACTAAAGGAAATCTATTTATGACAACTATGTTTATATTATGGGTTTCAGCCATAGCTTCAGCATTTTTAGATAATATTCCTTTTGTTGCAACTATGATACCAATTATTAAAAGCTTAGCAGCCTTATCCTCTATAAGTGTTACTCCTTTATGGTGGGCATTGGCCCTAGGGGCTTGTCTAGGAGGAAATGCCACTTTAGTAGGGGCATCTGCAAATGTAATCGTGGGAGGAATGCTTAATAAAAAAGGGTATAAATTAAGTTTTATGGATTTCATGAAGATTGGATTTCCTTTAATGATCCTATCAATAATAATATCTACAGTGTATTTAATCATATTTTATTTATAATTAAATAAATAAAAAATAAAAATGGGGTGCTTATATGAGAAAATATATTAACTCTGAAGCAAGTCAACATGAAATGAAATTAATTCAAATGGGAGCAAAAGTTGAGCAAATAAATAGTAAAATGTGTTATGTAAAATTTAATATTAGTGATATCGAAGTTGCCTATGTTTACAATATAAATAAAAAGAACAAATATTTCCTTGAAAGAATAAAGCCATACCCCTTACCACTAAAGGAATTTGATAATAAGGAGGATATGGTTAAAATAATTGAAATAGATATGCGTCAGTTTCAAAATGCTTGTAACAGTAGAAATATTGAAGAATTTATCAAAATCAATATAGAACTGAATAAAACTATAAAAGAATTCGAAGATTTATTTTTGTATTATAATGTACCCAAAATAGGAAATGTAATAATAATGAAAAAAATTAAAGAAATACAAGAGGAAATCCTAAAAACAAAGGAAAAATCCCAAAGAGTATTTTTTGATAAGGATCCAGATAATTTATAAAAGTAAATAAGATAGAGTTTTGATATGAAAATAGAGGTGGTAATAAATATGAAAAATCTATCGAACAATGGGACTATATACATTTCCATTTTTCTAATTTTTAGCATGATCATTCTAGTAGTTAACTACATGAGTATTAATAGTATTGATAAATATAAAATAAAAGTCTTTAGTGAAAATGATTTAAATATCTATGAAAATGATAATAACATAAGGAAAAAAGAAGAACTAATGGAACAGGCTAAATTTTGGGGTATACCACAGGAGATAATAAAAGAAATCAACTGAATTTAAGATTTTTCAAAATTTAGATGAGTTTTTAATCTATTAGTAAAATTGACAAATATTTTGTTTTCACATATACTAAAGTAGGTAGAGGGAGTAACTGACCTTTGGTATAAGGGATTAAAGTCGTCATTTCGGAACTAATAAGTTCCCGGCTTTAATGGCAAATGCTTAGTGAGACTCTATAAGGAATATAAGATTGTACATTATAACTTATATTCTTTATAGGGTCTTTTATTTTTCCCTTTAAAAATATTCCATTAAATTTTAGACATATAATAATTATCTATAGGGAGGAAGAAATTAATGGATATAATGATTTACAACTATTTAAATATATTACCAACGTTTTTTTTAGTTTTTATTATTGCAGTAATGCTTTACTCATTGAGTAAGGGAGCAGATATATTAGTAGATGAAGCCGTTAGTCTTTCTCTGCATTGGGGAGTACCAAAAATAATTATTGGTGCTACAATCATTTCATTGGGAACAACTCTCCCAGAGGCTACAGTATCTGTTCTAGCAGCAATTAACGGAAATCCTGATCTGGCCTTAGGTAATGCTATTGGGTCAATTATTGCTGATACTGGCCTTATTATTGGATTAGCAGCTTTAATTGGGCGACTACCTGTTGACCCCATTGTTATTGAACGCCAGGGTAAGATTCAAATAGGAGCTGGAATTTTACTTGCAGTTGTTAGTTTACCGATTTTATCTGCAGGAGAAGGGAATATTAGTCAATTTATTGGATGGTTATTTTTGATACTACTATCAATATATATTTATATTTCAATTAAATGGACTAAAAATCAAGACTTAGGTGGAGAAGCCAAGGAAGAGAAGGCCTTGACTGAAGAAGGATTAGTGAAAGAAAAAACTTCAGTGCTGATTCAAGCCTTAAAGCTATTTGGAGGTATATTCTTAGTCATAGCTTCATCAAAGGTTCTAATACCAGCAGTTGAAATTTCAGCTATTAGGGTTGGAATCCCTCAAAGTATTATAGCTGCAACACTCATTGCCTTTGGAACTAGCCTACCAGAGTTAATAACTGCTATTACGGCTGTGAAAAAAGGTCATGGGGAACTTGCTATTGGTAATATCGTTGGAGCTGACATCTTAAATGTACTCTTTGTTGTTGGTAGTGCAGCTGCCGTAACATCAGGAGGATTAGATGTACCAATAAACTTTTATAAACTACAAATACCAGCTATGCTTATCATTCTCATTGCCTTTAGGTTGTTTTCAAAGGGTAAAAATCATGAAATTACTAAAAAAGAAGGATTTATACTTTTTATTACCTATTTTACCTACTTGGTATTAAATTACACATGGATTTAATAAGAAAAGTTTATGTATAAAAAAGTAAATACAATAGAAATTCCTATGTGAATAGGGATTTCTTTTTTTATAAAAACAAATAAAATCAGATTATTAAAATATATTGACAAATATTCAATGATAATGTAAACTGTACTTGTCATATATCTCTGATATATCACAAATATATTATAGATATATAAGAGGGTAAAATTAGGTTTGAAGCTTGTATTGCTGTTATAGGAAAAATATTTTGCTTCCAAAGAAAACGTTATTTAATATGTAATGGGCTAGAGATTTTAAACAATGAGTTGATAGAGATAAAAAATTACATACATATTAGCTACTAATTTAGCTTAGGAAAAGGTTTGTTTGTGCTGTTGCACATTTAAAATAAACTAATATTAATTATGAAAGGGAGATGAAAATGAAAAAGAATATTGCTATTTTATTAATTGCTTTACTTGCACTATCATTATTCACAGCATGTAGTCCAAAAGAACAGGCGACGGGTGCTAATCAACAAGAATCACCTAAAGAAGAAAACGTTAAGCCAGTTGTAATTCAAATAGGTTATGCAAATAATCCAGGTGAACCCCTTGACCTTGCTGTAAATGAATGGAAAAGACTTCTTGAAGAAAAAAGTAATGGAACTATGAAAATGGAAATATTCCCTTCAAGTCAGCTTGGATCTAAAAATGACTTGATAGATCAAATGTTAGCAGGAGATTCTGTAATAACCCTTGCTGATGGAGCTTTTTATGCAGACCGTGGAGTTGAAGATTTTGGTATTGTATTTGGACCATATTTATTTGACACTTGGGAAGAATGTTGGAAACTTATTGAGAGCGATTGGTATAAAGAACAGTCTGAAAAGCTAGAGGAAAAAGGATTAAAACTGTTAACTTCTAATTGGATGTATGGAGATCGTCATACACTTACAACTAAGCCAGTAAAGACAGTTGAAGACCTTAAAGGAATGAAGATACGTGTACCAAATAATACAATTCAAATAAAAGGATTTGAAGTATTGGGTGCAACTCCAACTCCTATGGCCTTGGGAGAAGTATATACGGCATTACAACAAGGGACAATAGATGGTCTTGAAAATCCTTTAACAGTTCTTTATAATGGTAAATTCCAGGAAGTTGCAAAATATTTAATATTAGATGGACATGTTAAAAACTTTACTACTTGGATTACTGGAACAGACTTCTTTAATAGTCTTACACCTGAGCAACAACAAATATTAATTGAAACTGGTAATGAAGCAGGTATTTATAATAATACAATCCAAGAAAAAGTTGCTCAAGAGACACTTGAGAAGTTAAAGGAAGAAGGGGTAGAAGTTATAGACATCGATAAATCAGAATTTAAAGAAGCAGCAAAGGCTTTCTATTCACTTCCTGAAATCACATCTAAATGGTCCGATGGTTTATACGATAAAGTTAAAGAAGCTATGAAATAATTTACTTATATACAAAAAGAAAACTAATACTATTTATTCAGTAACCGGAGGTATTATATGCCTCCGGGTTATGACTGAAAGGAGTAATTAAATCATGACCAAAAGAAATATATTAAAATATTTATCTAATATAGATGTATTAATAGCTGGACTTTCATTAATCGTTCTTATAGTAGTGACTTTTATGGGAGTTATTATGCGTTATTTTTTAAATGATCCTATAGTTTGGTTACAAGAGGTGCAATTATGGTGCTTTACATGGGTTGTGTTTTTTGGTTGCGGTACAGCCTTTCGAACAGGAAGTCATGTGGCCATAGAGGTATTAGTAGATAAAATGCCTCCTGCAATACAAAAGATAATAGAAGCTTTTGGATATATAGTAGTAATAACTGTTTTAACGTACTTTTTGATTCATGGTTCTAATTTAATAAAGCAGTTATATGATACAGGAAGAACTACTAATATCTTAGATATTCCATATCCCATAATATATTCAGCCTTTCCAATAGGATGTGTTTTGATGATGATAAATTATACTATTGTTACCATTAAGGCACTGTTTACAGATAGAGATGAAGTAAAAGAAAGGTCGGTGGAATTAAATGGAAATTAATGTTGTTGCATTAGCTGCTTTAGTTATGATAGTCTTTTTGTTTATGAGAATTCCAGTATTTGCTTCAGTTTTTGCAGGTTCAGTAGTTTATTTTGCATTAACACCTAATGTACCTACAAAAATAATTGCTCAGCGTGTTATTTCAGGTATTGAAAGTATACCTCTCCTTGCTGTTCCTTTTTTTATTTGTGCTGGAGTGTATATGAATTATTCTGGAGTTACAAAACGAGTGATGAATTTTGCTGAAGCCCTTACAGGACATATGTCTGGTGGACTGGCACAAGTTAATGTATTGTTATCAACTTTAATGGGTGGTCTATCAGGGTCTAATCTTGCAGATGCTGCAATGCAAGCCAAAATGTTAGTTCCTGAAATGGAGAATAAAGGTTTTTCTAAAGAGTTTTCTTCAGTTGTTACAGCAACATCTGCAATGATTACACCTTTGATTCCACCGGGGATAGCTATGATCATTTATGGGTCAATTGCAAATGTATCTATAGGAAAGCTATTTATTGCAGGAATAGGACCTGGACTACTACTATGTATTTCTATGATGATACTGGTTTCTATAATCTCAAAGAAAAGAGGGTATAACCCAGTTAGAAGTAGTTTCATTAAACCTAAAGAATTTATAATAGCATTAAGGGATGCTCTATTGCCATTATTTTTACCAGTGATAATCATTGGGGGGATAAGATTAGGCATTTTCACACCTACTGAGGCAGGTTCTGTAGCAATTATATATTCATTATTACTTGGATTTATCTATCGTGAAATGAAATTTAAGGATGTAGTAAAGGGAATATATGAAACCATCACTAGTACAGCCTCTATAATGCTTATAGTTGGTGCTGCTTCTGCTTTTGCGTGGATACTTACAAAGGAAAGAATACCTCAACAAATAACTGAAATGATTGTTAGTATGATATCAAATAAATATATTTTTCTTATAGCAGTAAATATATTTTTAATTATTGTTGGTATGTTTATTGAAGGTAATGCTGCTATGATTGTACTTGTACCATTATTAGCTCCAGTTGCTAAGGCATATGGCATTAATGAAATCCAGTTTGCAATGATATTTATATTTAACATGGCCGTAGGATGTATTACACCTCCAATGGGTACCTTGATGTTTGTTACCTGTGGAATCACAAAATGTAAGATTAATGATTTTATTAAAGAGGCAGTTCCCTTTTATATATTACTTATAATATGTCTAATGTTATTAACCTTTGTTCCAGTATTTTCTACTGGTGTAGTTGAGCTTTTCTATTAAATATACTTTTTAAAAAGTAATTTTTCAAAAAACTAGAAAAAATCTTAAAAAATATGATATTTTGTAATAAAAAACCTAT
>CBETVX010000007.1:0-72044 GCA_965539935.1 uncultured Eubacteriales bacterium
TTGATTTTATTTCCAGTTATGGTTATTTATATAATACTATATTTATTACATAAATTTAATATTTTTTGATTTTTTTTATTATACTTATTCACTTTTTATGGGATTAAAAATTTTTTATAAAGGAATTATATACAAGCTATAGAATATTAAAATAATATATTTTTTTAGATTATACATAGAGGGGGATATTTATGTTTAAAGGTATTTTTACTCCAATAGTTACACCCTTTACAGAAGGTGGGGAAATTGATTACGATAAATTACGACATAATTTAAAAAAATGGGGAAATACAGACTTAGAAGGTATAGTTGTATTAGGCTCCAATGGTGAGTTTCCCTATATGACTAAAGAAGAAAAAATAAATCTTGTTAAATTTGTTAAGGAAAATTTTAATAATGATAAAAAAATTATCGTTGGTACTAGCTGTGAATCCACTGTGGAAACTATAGAGTTAAGTAAGTCAATGGCTAAGTTAAAGGCCGATGCTGTTTTAATACTACCACCCCATTATTATAAGGGAAATATGAAGGATGATGTACTGTACAGTTATTTTATAGAAGTTGCAGAAAATTGTCCTATACCAATACTGCTATATAATATGCCTAAAAATACAGGGATTAACCTTTTTTCTTCATTAGTAGCTAAGTTAGCTAAACATCCAAATATAGTTGGAATTAAAGATACTTCTGGAAATATAGTTCAAATAACTGAAATAATACGGGATACAACAGGTGAAAATTTTTCAATTTTTGCTGGAAATGCAGGATATTTATTACCAGCTCTAGCTGTTGGTGCCAAAGGAGCAACATTAGCCCTTGCAAATATTCTTCCAGATGATTGCTGTAAATTATATAATTTATTCAATGAAGGAAATATTGAAAAAGCCAAAGAAATACAACATAGATTGTTAGAAATAAACTATACGGTTACAGGTGACTTAGGTATACCTGGACTTAAAGCCGCTATGGACCTTTTAGGATATAAAGGAGGTTTTCCTAGAAAACCACTTATGCCTTTAAATCCACAAAATTTAAGCAAGTTAAAGAAAATATTAAAAGATTATGGTGCTATATAGGCTATCGAAAAGTTTGAACCCCTAGACAATAAAAAAGACCTAAATAACCGGTCTAGTATATTAACACTCTAATCTATGTATCTCTATATTATTAGAGATTTTTTCTTGCTCTAATATTAATTTTATAAATTGTCTGTATGATGGCATTGTTTTAAAGAAAATTAGGTGGGATATACATTGACAATCACTTGATCCAAACCCTGGAAATGGTATTGAGGCTCCGTGGCATAATTGTAGTGCATCGGCCCATATATGCTCATACCTAGTTTTACCATATGTATACCATACTTCTATGAGTTCCGTTGCTTTCCTTAGATAATCCATATGCCAATGGGGTTTATTAGTTATAGCGGCATGATGTCCAACCCTAGTTTTTATTCCTCCAGGTCCAAAGGCACTGCCTACATATACATAGTAACCATCATGAATATTGACTTTACCTAGTTTACCTATGTGAATCTCCTGGTCTTCATTGGATTTTAGTACAATTGCATATGTTCCAGGCTCATTTTTTAAACCCTTATCAAAATTATGTGTAGTCAATTGCATCACTCCCCTCTATAATATATTTACCTCGTTTTTGAACTTTCCAATCTATTTACTTTATTTTTTGAAGAAAATGTTTTCAGAATTTTTATACTTATCTATATTCTCTAAAATACTCATTTTCCCTCTTTATTTTTAATAGTTTATAAAATTTTTAAATCCATTTCTTTAGCTCCATAATTGAAAGATATATTGTCCATATTATGCCTAATATTCCAAATATATTTGCTATTAATCGGTTATTATATTTTCTAATTACTTTCTTGTTATTTGAAAAAATAAACATAATAATAGCTATTACAGGTACCACTATTATAGTAGCCGACTGAGCTACTATCAGTAAATTTATAGGATTTTCACCAAATAATATAGTTATCAAAGCTCCTATTATAATAACTAAAGAGGAAAAAAATTTAACATTTATACTTTCCATACCATCTCCAAGTCCAAATCCATCGGCTAAAAGAGTTCCACCCATTGTAGCACTTACCATAAAGGATGAAAAAGCCCCTGCCCAAAGACCAAATAAAAACAGCCATTTTGATAAGGAGCCTAGAAGGGGCTGAAGCTGCATAGCCATTTCCATAGCACTATTTACTTTTATACCGGCAGGTTTAAGAATTGTAGCTGAAGTAATCATAATTACCATAGTGATCATAGTAACTGTTATAATGCCAATTATAGAATCCCTTAATGCCAGCGCCATATCCCTTTCTGTCCATTTTTTCCACCGTACTAGGTAAGACTGGAAACATGCAGAAGCCACGCTGAAAGTTGTTGCTGAAATAGGTATAATCAGCTGGAAGTTTGGTATAGGTTTAGGAATAAATCCCCTTAATATTTCCTCTACATTAGGTTTAGCCATAAATAAATTTATTAAAAAGGAGACTACCATAACTGCAATTAGAAATGTCATTATATTCTCTAATAATCGATAGACATTATTGGAAGACCATAAAAGAAATATGGCAATAAAAGCAAAAATAATTATCCAAAACTTAACTGTCCCTCCAAACATAGATTTAAGGGCTATTCCTACACCTACATTATTGCCAACTTGAAAACCTATAGTCACTAGGAAACCACTTACTCCAATAAAGATAGCTACTACCTTCCCAAATTTAAAAGCTACTGATGTAAGAAAAGACTCCCTAAGAACTATTCCTATTTTAGCTCCCATTATAGTGTATGTTATCATCAAAATAGAAGAAAACATCACCACCCATAGGGTTGAATATCCTAATATAGCCCCTATTTTGCTTGCTACAGTTATACTACCAGGTCCTATAACTAAAGCAGCCGTTATAAATCCCGGTCCAACCAATGGTCTTTTTTTCATTCTAGTATATGATTTGTATCTACACTTATTTGAAAACACGTTTTTCACCTACATTTCCTTTATATAAAGATATGCAGGATAAATGTATTTATTAAATTTAAAATAACACTTGAATATGCAAATCAAATATTATCCTCTTTATTGCTTTAAACTTCTTTATCATTTTCTTAAATTTATCTTAAATTGTATATTTTACCATGGGTTTATTGTATAATATTGAATATGGATTAAAATTTGCTAATAACCCTATAAATTTCTAAAAAATATAGGTAAGGAGAGTTTAAATGAATAGCTTTACTGATGTCAATTCCAATGAATATCAAGATCACAGCTTTGATCTAACTAAGGTAGAACATCAAGTTGAACAAAAACTACATAATTCACCGGATGTAACTTCATTGGCAAAAGAAATAAATATAAAGGATACAGAATCCATAATGAATTTTGGACAAAATGCTACCCAAGAGATTTCACAATTTGCTGACAAAATACTCCATACCATTGAAACAACTAAAGTTGAAGACTCTGGGGAATTAATAAATCAGCTTAATAAAATAATGGATAAATTTGAAATCAAGGATTTTGAAGAAAAAAAGAAGACTAATTTTTTCCAAAAAATATGGAAAAAAGCTGAGGATTCTATTAATAAATTATTAGAAAAATACCATACAATGGGAGCCGAAATAGATAAGATTTACGTTCAGCTTAAGGAATACGAAAAAGAAATAAAAAACTCTAATTCTGTCTTAGAAGAAATGTTTAATAAAAATATGAACTATTACGAATCCCTAGAAAAATATATTCAAGCAGGGAATTTAGTTTTAAATGATTTAAAAACTAATATACTACCAACCCTAGAACTTCAATCTCAACAATCCAATGATCAAATAAATCATCTCAATCTATCTAATGCACTTCAAATTGTAGAAATGTTAGAACAAAGAATTTATGACTTAGAGCTTGCAAAAAATGTTTCCCTCCAAACAATGTCTCAAATCAAGTTAATTGAAAGAGGAAACTATAGTCTCATTAGAAAAATTAATTCAGCCTTTATAGTCACAATACCTATATTTAAGCAATCCTTAACCCAAGCCATTACTTTAAAAAGGCAAGCTATTCAAGCAAAAAATATAAAGGCCCTAGATGATAAAACTAATGAATTATTATTAAAAAATGCTCAAGATACAGCTATCCAGTCTAAATTAATTACAGAGCTTTCTTCTGGAGGAACTGTAAAACTTGAAACCCTTGAAAAAACATGGGAAGCTATAATGCAAGGTATTATGGAGACAAAACAAATCCAAGATGAGATGAGACAAAAACGTTTAGATGGAACTAAAAGACTCCATGAAATCCAAAGGGAATTTGAAAATAAAATTATTCGCTAAAATAGATAAAAACCTTACATATTTTATTAGCTAATATATTGTTCCTTTTTTCATGTGGAAGAAAATAACTAATGTTATATTTTAAATTTTTATATAAATATATTTCTTATAGTCATTATGAAGGGAGTTGATATTTTTTAATTATGCTTTTAGTATATAAGATTTCATTTATCACAGGGGTTTTATATGCAGTAGTATCTTTAATTCTAGGAAATTTATTTGATTCTTTAGATTTTGATGTTGATATGGATTTTGATGTTCCATCCCTAACCATACTCCCCATAAAACCAGTAACTATAGTTACATTTATCACTGTTTTTGGTGGAGTTGGTATTATAACTTCTATCAAAGGATTTTCAACTATCATTGGCTTTATTATATCCTTTTGTTCTGCCTATATGATATCCTTGGCAGTATATAGATTTATAATACAGCCCCTATTTAAAGCTCAAAACACAAGCTCTGCTTCACAAAAAGATATGGTGGGCCTAACTGCAAAGGTTACATCTAAGATCTTTGAAAATGGCTATGGTCAAATTACATATGTAAACAAAGGCAACACTTATACTTCCCCTGCCAAAACTTCTAATGGCAAGGCTATAGAGTCAGGCAGTGAAGTTGTTATTGTTTCTAGCAAGAAAGGGGTTTTCTACGTAGAACCTAAGGAAGAATATTTTTTAGACAACTCCTTCAAAGGTAATTAAAAAAACTATGGAAAGGAAATGATAATATGTTTTTAACAGATTTTATTATACCTGCTATTATTATAGGAGTAATACTTGTCCTAATAGTAGGTATTTTGAGTATGTGGAAAAAAGTTCCTCAAGACAAGGCATTAGTAGTTACTGGTCTTAAGAAAAGAGTTATAACCGGTGGTGGTGGATTTGTTATCCCATTACTAGAAAGAACAGATATTATATCCCTTGAGAATATGAAGATTGAAGTAGGTACAAAGGGTGCTTTAACAGAGCAAGGTGTATCAGTTATTGTTGATGGAGTTACAGTTTTAAAGGTGAAATCCGATGAAGAATCTATTTACTCAAGCGTTGAGCAGTTTAATACCGGTAAAGAGTATGAAACTATTGTACGAATTAAAGAAACAGCAAAGGATGTTTTAGAGGGTAAATTAAGGGAAATCATCTCTAAAATGACCGTTGAAGAAATATATAAAGATAGGGAAAAATTTGCTTCCCAAGTACAAGAAGTTGCTGCAGCAGAACTGGCTCAAATGGGCCTTGAAATCAAGTCCTTTACCATCAGGGATATAGATGATGAAAATGACTATATCATTTCTCTAGGTAAGAAAAGAATTGCAGAAGTAAAAAGGGATGCTCGTATTGCAGAAGCAAATGCCAAATCACAGACTGATATTAAAACTGCTGAAGCCCAAAGGAATTCTACTATCCAAACGGCCCAGGCTAATAAGGAAGGAGAAAGGGCTAGGATTGAGGCAGAAACTGAAATAGCTGAGTATGAGAAAAATAAAGAATTAAAGGTTCAATCCTATAGAAAAGAACAAGAAACTGAAAAGGCTAAGGCTGACCTTGCCTACGAAATTGAAAGAAATAAGGTTCAAAAAGAAGTAGTAGAAACTCAAATGGAAGTTAAACTTTTAGAAAAAAATAAGGAAATTGACCTTGCTGAAAGAGATGCCATTAAAAGAGAAAAAGAATTAGAAGCCAGCGTTAAAAAGGATGCCGATGCACAGAAATATAAGGCTGAAAGAGAAGCTGAAGCTAAAAAATTCAAAGAAATCCAAGATGCTGAAGCTAGAGCTAAGGCTATAGAACTTGAAGGAAAGGCTAGAGCTGAAGCTAAGAGACAAGAGGGTCTTGCTGAAGTTGAAATAATCAAAGAAAAGGGTAAAGCAGAAGCAGAAGCTATGAGGGAAAAGGCTGAGGCATTTAAACTTTATAACGAAGCAGCCGTTATACAAATGCTTGTTGAAAAATTACCTGATATCGCTAAAAATATTTCTGAACCCCTTACTAAAACTGAAAAAATTATTATCGTTGATAACGGTGGAGAAGGAAAAAATGGTGGTGCCGCAAAGGTTTCAAGCTATGTAACCAATATGATGGCCCAACTTCCAGAAACTGTAGAGGCTATCACTGGAATTAATATGATGGATCTTATTAAGAAAAATTCTCCAGAAAGTCCATCCATAGTTATTGATAATAGCAAAATAGATACAGAAAATTTAATTGAAAAAGAAGAAAAAGTAACAGAATATGAAGAAGTATAGTTTATAATTCACACTCTAAAAGCTCCTAGAATTTTAGGAGCTTTCTCTATTCATTACTATTCTTCATTATGCTTTTGATTTTATTTTCTATATTATTTGTATCCTGAATCCCCTGGAAAAGATTTCTCTTTAGAGATTCTAATTGTTTTATTTCTATAAGATTATCCTGTGATATTTTTATTGCAACCAGTATTTCTTTTAAATATTCTTTTAAAGGGATCATATTATTAAGAAGATTGGTATTTACCCTTTCAATTAACTCATTATTCATATTTTCAGTAGACTTTATCTGATAAATTACTTGATAAACTACATTTTTTATAGCTTTTAAATGGTGAATTCTTTCTTCTAAAGTTTCAAAGGCTATTTTATCATTATCTTTATTTATATAACTCTCTTCCTTTCCCCACTTATGTGCCACTGACTCCCCTGCTCTAATATAAGTTTCTAACTCCTTTAATTCTACCTCAAAAATATTATATATATCCTTTAATTTATTATTTAGGGTTTTTAATTCCAAATTATACTGTCTTAGTCTAACATAGATTTTGTCAATCTCAGTTTCTATTTGAGAATATTTTTTTAATAATTCCTTCTGTTCATTTACACCTGTATTTATTAGTCTATAAAAAAGATTATTCTTTTTCTTTAAGAAATCATTTATATCAACTTCATTGATCAACCTATTTAAATCATCAATTATATTTTTCAAATCATCCTTAGATAGGTTGCTTATACACTGGAAAAACATATCTATGTTATAGGAAATTCTTTGACCAAATGATATGCCATATTTCATTATAAAATCCATATCCTTTGAGTTCAATTGATTTACTAATTTTTCTACACAGATGCTCTTATTCATTATTTTAACCTACTCCTAATTTCATCTTAGTGTCCAATATATCATATTTCCTACCACAAAAACTTAATACTATAGCTACGTAGTAAGTAATTTAAAGCTATAACGATAAACAATATAGCAAATAATATTTCTTTTCCATATGTGTAAGCATTATGTTTAAGTTCTAATGCATAGAGTAGATGGTATAATGCTACTAAGGCTAACATTATAGCACCATATCTATACAGTATAAAACTATCAATAGAAGCCCCACCCATAACTAAAAATAATATTTTGCTCATATCCTCTTTATTTCTATTATTACATATTCTTTATTTCTTTCTATTTTCCTTCTATTTTGTGAATATGGGGAAGATAGTTTGATTTATTGTAAATTATTACATTTGAAATCCTATTTATATCCAATCCATTTACATATATTAGAAATTAGGATATTATAGAATTTAGAAAAAATTAATTCGAAGAGATTTATTTATTTGAAAAGAGTGTTAAGATGATAAAAGACTTGGTTAATGTCCTTTTAATCACCATTGTAATTTTAATAATAGTGGCATTATTCATCAACTATTCAGTGTATCACGCTAATGTTATTGTTCCTAAAAAAATTTCAAAAAAGTTCAATATGACTGTTGACGAATTTTGGAACTCTGGAAAGGATAAGTTTTATAAAGGAATTGAAAATGGTAGTAATAGAATAAAATATATCATTATCCTCAATGTCGACAAGCAAACCTATATAGTATATGAAGATGAAGGAATCTCAGAAAATGAAGCCCTTTCAATAGCAAAAGATGAAGGTTATAATCCCCATAGAACTCTATTACTTGTATGGCATTCATTCACGGGGAAAAATAATAAAGGGTTAAAGGATATAAAAAATCATATGTATTGGTGCATCTATGAAGAAAATGGTTATGAAGCACCTATTTTTATTCATTTTCTTGATGGACATATAAAAGAAACAGAGTAAGTTGTTATAATTTTAAAAGGGACAGATGATGCTCTAATATACCTATTTTGAGGTAAAGAAGAACATCCCCTGTCCCTTTAAATTGTCAATTGTAAATTGTCAATTGTCACTTATTATCCTACTCCCACTCTATTGTACTAGGAGGTTTAGATGTTACATCGTAAAGTATTCTATTTACATTATCTACTTCATTTACTATTCTATTGGATATTTTTTCAAGTACATCATAGGGGATTCTTGCCCAGTCGGAAGTCATACCATCGGTACTGGTTACAGCTCTAATTCCTACTGCATGGGCATAGGTTCTCTCATCTCCCATAACTCCCACACTACTTATACCAGGAAGAACAGTAAAGTACTGCCATATATCACGATCAAGTCCAGCATTTTTTATTTCTTCCCTTAATATGGCATCGGAATCCCTAACTATCTTAAGCTTTTCTTCTGTAACTTCACCTAATACCCTAATTGCAAGACCTGGTCCTGGGAAGGGCTGTCTCCAAACTAATTCTTCTGGCATTCCAAGTTCTTCCCCTGCTCTTCTTACTTCATCCTTAAATAGTTGTCTTAGGGGCTCTATAAGTTTGAAAGTCATATCCTCAGGAAGTCCACCTACATTATGATGACTTTTTATAACGGCAGCTTCATCGGTACCACTTTCTATTACATCGGGATATATAGTTCCCTGTAGCAAGAAATCTACCTTTCCAAGCTTTGAAGCCTCTTCTTCAAATACTCTAATAAACTCTTCTCCAATAATCTTCCTCTTGGTTTCTGGGTCAGTTATTCCCTTAAGTCTATTTAAAAATCTATCTTGAGCATTCACTCTTATAAGATTCATATTAAATTTCTTACCGAAAAACTCTTCTACTTCGTCCCCTTCATTTTTTCTTAAAAGTCCGTGGTCAACAAAGATACATGTAAGCTGATCCCCAATAGCTTTGTGGACTAACACTGCTGCCACTGAAGAATCTACACCTCCAGATAGGCCACAAAGTACCTTCTTATCTCCAACTTTTTCTTTTATTTCCTCAATAGTTTTTTCTACGAAGTTTTCCATTGTCCAGCTTCCAGAACATCCACATATCTCATATATAAAGTTTTGTAAAAAGTCCTTTCCAAAGGGAGTATGTTCCACTTCTGGATGGAATTGTACTGCATAAAGCTTCTTTTCCCTATTCTCCATGGCTGCAACTGGACAACTTTCTGTAGATGCCGTTACTTCAAATCCTTCAGGAAGTTTTTCAATAAAGTCTGTGTGGCTCATCCAACATACCGATTGATTTTTAATATTCTTAAATATATTCTTATTTGGTCTAATATCAAGCTTTACCTTTCCATACTCCCTAGTGTCAGCTCTATTTACTTTCCCACCAAAAACATGGGCCATAAGCTGTCCACCATAGCAAATTCCAAGTATAGGAATATTAAGCTCAAATATTTCCTTTGATATACTTGGTGCATCTTCTGCATATACACTAGCTGGCCCTCCAGTAAAGATTATCCCTGTAGGTTTCTTTTCCTTTGCCTTCTCTAACCCATCCTTATATGAAACTATCTCGCAATAAACATTTGCTTCCCTAACACGTCTAGCTATAAGCTGATTGTATTGTCCACCAAAATCTATGATTAGAATAAATTCTTTAGATTCCATAGTTTCCTCCTTATTTTTTGTGCATAATTTGTGGTATAAAGTTTAAGTTAATACTTTTTATTCCTGTGAAATGCTATAGTTTGGTGATTCTTTAGTTATATGGATATCATGGGGATGACTTTCTTTTAGACCTGCTCCTGTAATCTTTATGAACTTGCCATTTTTCTTTAAGTCTTCAATATTTGGAGTACCACAATATCCCATACCAGCCTTTAGTCCCCCAACTAGCTGATAAATAGTTTCTCTAAGGGGTCCTCTATAGGGAACTCTTCCTTCTACTCCCTCAGGAACAAACTTTTTGGCATCCTCTTGGAAGTATCTATCTTTACTACCGGAACTCATAGCGCCCAAGGATCCCATACCTCTATATACTTTAAAGCTTCTTCCCTTATAAATAACTGTCTCCCCAGGACTTTCTTCTGTACCTGCAAATAAAGAACCTATCATTATAACATCTGCACCAGCAGCTATTGCCTTAGGTATATCTCCTGAGAACTTAATTCCACCATCGGCTATGATAGGTACATCATACTTAGCTGCAGCCTTTGCACAATCGTATATTGCAGTAATTTGAGGTACTCCAATGCCAGCCACTACCCTTGTAGTACATATGGATCCAGGGCCTATACCTACCTTTACAGCATCGGCACCAGCCTTTATTAAATCTTCAGTGGCTTCAGCAGTAGCTACATTTCCAGCTATCACTTGAAGGTCAGGATACTCATTCTTTATTTTTTCAACAGCTTTAATAACTCCTATGGAATGTCCATGGGCTGTATCTATAGTTATTACATCTACACCTGCATCTACTAGAGCCTTAACTCTCTCCATCATATCTCCAGTTACTCCAACGGCAGCTCCTGCTAATAATCTACTTTGACTATCGGTTGCCCTATTTGGATATTTAATAGTCTTTTCTATATCCTTTATAGTTATTAAACCTTTAAGTATTCCATTTTCATCTACTATTGGAAGTTTTTCTATCTTCCACTTTCTAAGTATTCTTTCCGCTTCCTCTAAAGTTGTTCCTTCCTTTGCAGTTACTAATTTATCCTTAGTCATTACTTCTTCAATAGTCTTAGAGGGATCATTTTCAAACCTTATATCCCTATTAGTTATGATTCCCACAAGTTTTCCAGCTTCATCTGTCACTGGTACCCCTGATATACGATATCTTTCCATAAGTTCCATTGCATCTGCTATCATATGCTTAGGCGATAGGTGAAAGGGATCTAC
Source organism: uncultured Eubacteriales bacterium (assembly GCA_965539935.1). Lineage (GTDB taxonomy): Bacteria > Bacillota > Clostridia > Peptostreptococcales > Caminicellaceae > CBETVX01. The sequence continues at coordinate 11,320 of CBETVX010000007.1, forward strand.
TATAACTCCATGTTCACTTCTTTTAACCTTATCCACTTCCATAGCTTGTCTCTCAATGGACATGTTTTTATGGATTATACCAATTCCACCTTCCCTAGCAATAGCTATGGCTAATTTTGATTCCGTAACTGTATCCATGCTGGCACTCATTATTGGTATATTTAGTTTTATCTTTTTAGTAAGTCTAGTTTTAACATCTACATCCTTTGGTAGAACTTCTGACCTCTGAGGTATTAATAGAACATCATCAAAGGTTAATCCTTCTTTTATAAGTTTACCTTCCATAGCTGTATCCTCTCCTTTTAATATTAGTTAATTTTCATTGGTTTTAGCTCCAAAAACAAAAATAGCCTGTATAACAACTTCAAAATGAGTGAAATTATTATACAGACCCCTTATCTTTTTAAAAATTAGATAGTCATAAATATTGTACTATAATAATTTCACCCATAGTCAGAAGGTTTACGGCCCTCTGGTAGAAACTTCCAGTCCATATTACTGAGATTATATGAGTGATATTTTCTTTATTGTATTTTTATATAAACTATCAAATATATAAAGAAATGTCAATATCATATAGTACAATATTTAATTTAATATTTTTTAATATTCCTTATTATTTCTTATTTTCACTAGAATCTAATGACCCTGAATCTTCTCCTAGGGACACATGGGTATCTTTCATATTAGTTAATGAATTACTTTTGGATCTATTATTCTTACCAAAATTTAATCTATTACCCCCTCTAAACATATCTAGTAGATTATCAAAAAAACCCATCTTTACACCTCCTCTCATAAATTTTAAAACTGTACAATATTTCATGAAAGATATAAAAATATCCAATATTTCTAATAATGCTTATCCACTTCATTTTTTACATGCTATAATAAACCCTATTTTCCAAATAATAATTTTATATAAGTCAAAAAGGAGGTCCTGTTATGCAAATATTTTCTCCACCCAATGAAAAGATTATTAATTCTACCCTTAGCCAATCGGATCTGAAGATTTTAGAAACTCAACTTTCCTATGAAACTATGATTATAAAAAAATATAATCAATATGCGGAATTATGTGAAGATGCTCAGTTAAAAAAGCTATGTCATCAAGGAGCTAAAAAACATAAGCAAAACTATGAAATGTTGTTAAATTTTTTAAATATACATCAATAGTATTTGAAATTTAAGAGAAATAATTCATTAAAACACAAGGAGAGAAAATTATGGCTAATCTAATACATCATAGACTAATTTTAAGTGAACGGGAACTTCTTGATGATCTTTTAATGTCTGAAGACCAGATTACTAATGGATACAATACTGGAATATCAAAATCTACATGTAATGACTTCAGAAAAATTTTAAGTTCATGTCTTTCTAATGCCCATTATTGTCAATTCCATATACTTTCTACAAAGGAACAAAGAGGTTGGTGTGAATCTGAAGAAGCTAGCTCTAATTATTTAGAAAGTATTAAATCTAAATATGAATCAATATTTAATGAATTAAGATAAAATTTTATGATTTTACATTATTTTTAAATTTTTTCTTTAAATTTTGCTGAATATTTATATCTTCCTTAACACAAAATATATTTGGATAATCCCATAAGAAAACAATCATTTTGAAAGGAGAATGTATTGTGGCAAATTTAAACCAAATAAACCTTAGTAACCTCAGTCAAATGGAACTTGAAAATTTAAGACATATTATAGATTCTCATCAAACTATGGCAGGTAAACTTGAAGAGTATTCCAATAGATGTCAAGATGCACAGTTAAAACAAATGTTTTCAGAAGCTGCTCAATCAGCTAGAACAACAGCTCAGCAACTTACTAATAAATTATAGAATGTACCACTTAGAAACTTAATTTATGATAATTCTAGATATCTATAGTTGAAAATTGAATATACTACTTGTTCAATATTTTGATTAAAAATAATAACAATGGAGGTCTCAAAATGAATATAAATGTTCAAGGTATGACTGAAAAGGATATGGTAAGTGACGTACTTTCTGGAACTAAGGCAAGCTTATCTGATTATACTACAGCAATAAGCGAATGTAGTAATAAGAGTTTAAAAAATGCTTTAACTCAGCTTAGAACTGAAGCTGAACAATTCCAAGAACAACTAGGCTCAATTGCTATTCAGAAAGGATATTATCCTACTTCTCCAACAGCAAGCAGTCAAGCTAGACAGCAAATTAAAAGTGAGCTTTCTAAAGTCATGACTGGTGGAGGAATAACTGGTCAAGTAATGAGATAATAATATTTTAAGGACTCTATAAATTTAATAGTTTTATAGAGTCCTTTGTTTTATATCATAAAATATCTGATTTTAATCCTTTACACTTTTTCTATATGTAATTAATATTTTCAATACCTTCAAAGCCAAATCCCGGCCTATCCGATAGATTAATTTTATATTTATCAAAATTTGACCCACCAGCTACAGGGTCTTCCTTACATAGCATCGGTACATCTAAATCCACCTTTGTAATTATAGCCTTTGCTCCTGCTAAATGGGAGGCTGCCGTTGCACCTATACTACTTTCCATCATGCTACCAATCATACACTCCATTTCAGCTGCCTCTGCCATGGCTATAATCTTAAGGGCATTATATATTCCACCGGTTTTCATAAGTTTTATATTTAAAAGGTCGGCAGCCCTCATATTAATAATTTTCATTGCATCCCCAGGAGAAAATAAGCTTTCATCTGCCAATATTGGTAAGGAAACATTATCGGTTACAAATTTAAGTCCCTCTAAATCATAGGCCTTTACAGGTTGCTCAACTAATTCAATATTTATATCTAAATCCTCCATTTTCCTAATAATTTTTACTGCTTCCTTAGGCTTCCATCCTTGATTAGCATCTAGTCTTAGGGAGATTTCCTTTCCTACAGCTTCACTTATGGCCCTTACCCTTTCTAAATCCTTTTTGGAATCCTTTCCAACTTTAATTTTTAATGTCTTATATCCCATATTTATGGCCTCTAAACTATCTCTAACCATTTCATCAATTTCGTTTACACTAATGGTAATATCTGAAATAATGTCACCCTTATGTCCTCCTAATAGCTTATAAACTGGGGCTTTATAAAGCTGTCCAAATAAATCATACAGTGCTATGTCTAATGCCGCCTTAGCACTGGTATTTCCCACTAAAGAATTATTTAGTTTTATCATGATGTTTTCAAAGTTTTCAATATTAAGGCCCATTATATTTTTCTTTATATACTTTATACCACCAATAATTCCTTCAATAGTATCCCCAGTAATTACCTCTGTGGGAGCCGCTGCTCCATATCCTATATTTCCAGTATCAGTTATAACCTTTACTATTATATTTTCAATATTATTTACTGTTCTAAGGGCAGTTTTAAAGGGTTTTTTTAAAGGTATTGATATTGTACCTATTTTAATATCCTTAATTATCATATATTAAACACTCCCCTATAATTATCAATGTATTATTCCCTTCATAAAAGAATTTTCTCCATATCCATAAGTTTTACTTTAAAACTTCAAGGACATTTTGAACCTGTAGGGCAGTTCCTATACTTAAACAATCTTCATCTATATCAAACAGGCAATGATGTCCATCATGAATAATTCCCTTCTCAATATTTCCACATCCTAGTCTAAAGTAGGCTCCCGGGGCCTTTTCAAGGAAATAGGCGAAGTCCTCAACCCCTAGACTAGGTTCCTTTATTATCCTAACCCTTTCTTTCCCCAATATATTTTCGGCATTCCTTTTTACTAAATCCACCATATCATCATCATTGATAAGGGCTGTATATCCTGGCTCAATAAATACTTCCCCCTTACCTCCCATTGACTGGCTAAGATCCGTAACAATTTTTTCGATTCTTTCTAGTACTTCTTTCCTCGTCTGAGGACTTAAGGTTCTGACAGTTCCTATCATTTCAATTTTGTTTGCAATAATATTACCCCTTTCCCCTCCATGTATAGCTCCAATAGTTATCACAGCAGAATCCCTTGGGTCAAGGTTTCTACTTACTATGGATTGTAAAGTCACTACCACATGACTGGCTATAAGGAGAGCATCTACACCAGAATGGGGATATGCTCCATGGGTACTTTCACCATGTATTACTATTTTTATACTATCGGAGGAGGCATTCATCTTACCATATTTAACTCCAATCTCACCAACGGGTATCTCTGGAGCAACATGAAGTCCAAAAACAACATCAACCTTTGGATTCTCCATTACTCCCTCCTCAATCATAGGTTTTGCTCCGCCTACAGTTTCTTCAGCCGGCTGAAAAAACAGCTTTATATTACCCTTTATTTCATCCTTCATGTCATTTAATATCCTTGCAGTTCCTAATAATATGGTCATATGGGCATCATGTCCACATGCATGCATCTTACCATCTATAGTTGATTTATACTCTACCTTATTTTCCTCAGTTATTGGAAGGGCATCCATATCGGCCCTTAGGGCAACTGTTTTTCCCCCTTTATTCCCCTTAATAATCCCTACAATTCCAGTTTTAGCTACATTTTTTTCATATTCTATTCCCATTCCTTTAAGGTATTCTTCTATTTTCTGAGAAGTTCTAAACTCCTTCATTCCCAGTTCTGGATGTCTATGAAAATCCCTTCTTACTTCTATAAGCCAGTCCTTTATGTCCTGAGCAAGTTTTAGTGGATTGTCCATCATATTACCCCACTTTCCTTTATTATTACCTCTCCCTTTCCTGCATCCATAAAAACCTCTACTCCCAGTGGCAATGTTATCATAGGTTTACAATGGCCCGATTGAAGATTATATATAGTGGGCTTTTTTAAGGGAATTAATATATCTTCAAAAACTTGTAATAACTCTAAGCTTCTTTCAGGTTCTTCAGGTACACATTTATTCCAATCTCCTAATATAATTCCAGCTGAATCATTAAACTTACCTGCCAATTTTAATTGGGTCATCATTCTATCTACTTTATAGGGTTCTTCATTTATTTCCTCTATAAAAAGAATTTTTCCTTTAGTATCTATTTCATAGGGAGTTCCTATTGTAGAAGAAATTAGAGATAAATTTCCTCCAACTAATATCCCCTCTGCACAGCCTTTATAGATAGTTTTTATACTCTCCCCATTAGGATTTATAATTGTTCTTTCCACAGCACTTCCCATAATAGCTTTTAATAAAGATTCCTTTGAAAACTGATGAAATTTATCATTCATCTCTGTTACCATAGGTCCATGGAAGGTAACTAAGTCACAGAACTTATTTATGGCTATGTGAATAGCAGTTATATCACTATAGCCTACAAATACCTTTGGATTTCTTTTAATATTTTCATAATCTATTTTATCAAGTATCCTTGGAGTCCCATATCCTCCCCTTAGACAAATAATGCCATCCACCTCATTATCTGAGAACATTTCATTTATATCATTGGCTCTAATATCGTCCCTACCGCTTAAATAACCATATTTACTATAGCAACTTTTGCCCATCTTAATCTTAAATCCCATTTCCTCAAGATTTCTCTTCCCCATTTCTATCCTTTCTTCTTCATAGGATGGGCTTGAAGGAGCTACTACACCTAATGTATCTCCAAACCTTAATTTCTTAGGTTTTATCAAAATATTACCCCCTTTTTCCTTTAGTTTCACTATTAAAATGCCGGACAAAAATGCCCGACATTTTAAATGCTATATTATTTTTAATTATTTTTCTATATATGTTTCATCAAAATAGAAATATCCTAACATGGACTTTTTAACACCCTTAACATAATCTTTCACCATTAAATCGTCAATATAGTAATACAGTGGAATTACTACCACATCTTCCATAAGCAGTTTTTCTGCTTCATACATAGCATTGTATCTTTCTTCCCCTGTTGTCTTCTTAGCCTTTTCAATTAGTTTATCATATTCTTCATTTTTCCATTTAGCAAGATTCTTCCCTGCATCCGATGTCCATAGGTCTAAGAATGTCATTGGATCTACATAATCTCCAAACCAATTGGCTTTACCAATTGTAAAATTACCTTCTACAAGGGTATTTTGGAAAACTGCCCATTCTTGATTCTGTAGCTCTATGTCTATGCCAAGATTGTCCTTCCACATCTCCTGAACTGCTTCTGCTATTGCCTTATGGCCTTCACTCGTATTGTATAGGAATTCTATTTTAGGGAATCCCTTACCATCGGGATAGCCAGCCTCTGCAAGTAATGCCTTAGCTTCTTCTATCTGAGCTTTATTTGGATCTATATAATAATCCCCAGCAGTTTCTCTAAAGTCATTTCCATTTGCATCATTTAATCCCGGAGGTACAAAACCTGTAGCTGGTTTTTGTCCACCCTTTAAAATCGATGTGGTAATAGCCTTTCTATCAATGGCTAGTGATAATGCCTTTCTAACCCTTATATCATCCATAGGCTCCTTATGTATATTAATTACATAGTAGTAATTTGCAAGGTAAGGTCTTATTTGATACTCATCACTTTCTGCACTTATTCTTGCTGTTTCCTGGGCAGGAATGTCGTCTAATATATGTACCTCATCATTTTCATATGCAGTTAAGGCAGTAGCTCCATCTGGAAGCATCACCATATTGATTTTATCTAGTTTAACCCTTTCTGCATCGTAGTAGTTTTCATTTTTAACAAGTACTATTTTATCTCCCCTTGAATACTCATCTAACTTAAAGGGCCCATTAGATATGGCTGTTTCTGGATTTATAGCCCATCCCTCTGGATCCTTTTCAACTATATCCTTTCTAACTGGAAAATATGTATAAAAGGCAGTTAATTCTAAAAAGTAGGAAGTAGGATTTTCAAGTTCTACTTCAAAGGTTTTATCATCTAAGGCCTTTACTCCAACTTCTTCAGCATCTATTTCGCCCTTATGATATTTTTCACCATTTTTTATGTAATAAAGCTGGAATGCATATTCTGAGGCAGTTTCTGGTGACAATGCCCTCTTCCAAGCATATTCAAAATCATAGGCTGTTACGTCTTTACCATCACTCCACTTAGCATCCCTTAAGTAAAATGTGTATTTCAGTCCATCATCGGAAATCTTAACATCCTTAGCTATTCCTGGAATAGCTTTTTCCTTTTCATCTAATCTCATTAAACCTTCATACATATTTAAGATTACATTTCCTGCATTAAGTGCACTATTTAAGGCTGGATCTAACGTTCTTACATCATCTCCTAAATTAAATGTTAATACCATTTCTTCTTTTTCAACTTCTGTTTTTTCAATTTCTTGATTTCCTTCCTCTTCATTTTCATTTGCTGGCACATCTGTGTTATTTGTACATCCAGCAAATACACCTACTACCAATACCAATACTAGTAAATAGGCTAATAGTTTTTTCATAATAAATCTCCCCCCTAATATTTATATAATCTAAAATGAAGCACTGCTTATAATATATAATTCAGTGCTTCACTTCGATATCCCTTTTTTATCAGCCATGATAAATTTATTTTTTTATATTTTTTAATTTGCTATACTATATAGTCTATGCTCCTGAATTCGACTTTTTGAATCCATCAAATAGTCTGGAATCCTATCATTCTTTATTATGTCATTATAGCTTTCTCTTTCAACTATTATTTCTGAATTTCCATTATTAATAAGCACTACAGCAGGTCGCGGTATTCTATTATAATTATTTGACATTGAGTAGTTATATGCTCCCGTACTAAATACAGCTAATATATCTCCAGATACGATATTAGGAACTTTTAAATCCCATATAAGTATATCTCCTGTTTCACAGCATTTCCCAGAAATCGTAACTGTATTTATCCTTTCTTCATCTGCTCTATTGGCCACCACTGCATCATATTTGGCTCCATAAAGGGCTGGTCTTGGGTTATCTGGTATTCCTCCATCGATTGATACATAGGTTCTAATACCTGGTATTTCTTTGATGGAACCTATGCTATATAGTGTTATTCCTGCCTCTCCTATTATCCATCTTCCCGGCTCAATTATTACAGTTGGTATATCTAGATTGTATTCACTACATCTCTCGTATACCTTTTCCATTATAGTATCTGTAAAGTAGCTAAGTGGCATAGGATTATCATTATCATAATAGTAAATACCATATCCTCCACCAGTATTGACTTCCCTAGTTATAAAACCAAGTCGTTTCTTTGCATCCTTCATAAGAACCATTAATTTCTCTAAGGCTCCTAAGTGGGATTTGTTATCAAAGAGTTGGGAGCCTACATGGAAATGAAAACCCATTAATTCCACATTTTTATATTCTATTGCCCTTTCTATTGCATTGAATATAATATCTTCATTAAGGGGTATTCCAAACTTGGAATCTTTTTGTCCCGTTGATATATAGTCATGGGTATTGCTATTTACTCCGGGAGTAATTCTAAATAATATCTTAGTTTTTTTGTTTAATTCCTTTCCTATTCCCTCAATTAGATCTAATTCATATAGATTATCTACAACTATTCTTCCAACTTCATTTTCAATAGCCATATATAATTCATCTATGGATTTATTATTGCCATGAAAGAAAACTCTTTCCATAGGGAAACCAGCATTTATGGCAGTATAAAGTTCACCACCTGATACCACATCTAAATCAAGTCCTTCTCTTTCTATAATCTTACACATAGCTAGGTTTAGGAAGGCCTTACTGGCATAGGCAGCCCTTGTATTATTATATTTATATAAAAATTTCTCCCTAATTTCCTTACATCTTTCATTAACAATGTCCTCAGAAACTACATAGAGAGGAGTTCCATAGGTTTTAGCAAGTTCTACAACGTCACATCCACCAAAAATTAAATGACCATTTCGGGATTGTATATTATGCACAATAATCACCTCTCAAATTATTATATATTCTAACTAAGCAATTATTGTGCCAAAGTAATATATTTCTAGTTTCCAATAATGCTTTTTATCACGCCTTGTCTCCTTTAGCAAGTTTGGTATAGGCTTATGGATTGTGGCTCATGGCTTATGGCAGGTGATTTATAAATAAAATATAAAATTTTACTTTATTATCTACATAGCTTAAAGAAAGGCTAAGTTATATATTAAATTATTATGATTTTTCCGTATTATCGGACTGCTTAAGCTAATCATATAGTCTTACAACAGTTTGTCCAATAATACTATAATAACTTCAAGCATTTGTTCATAAAAGCGTACTAAATTCCTTTTTTTCGGAAATTCTAGACTTATTAATTATTATGAATCAATACTATATTTTTTAAGCTTTTCATAAAAACTCGTTTTACCAATTCCAAGGGATTTCATAGCACACTTTTTATCTCCATCGCATTTTTTCAAGGCATTTATAATAGCCTCTTTTTCTGCTTCCTTTACTATTTCCTTTAACTTTTTATTTTCTATATTATCTTCCCTTTCAGCTTTTACCTTGATATGATTTGAAAGAATATTATCCCCTTCACTTAAATTCACAGCCCTTTCCAATATATTTTCAAGCTCCCTTACATTTCCTGGCCAATCATATTTCATCAACTTCTTTAGTCCCTCCCCGGATATATGCTTATGGGATGTTCCTATTCTATTGCAAATACTTGGAAGAAGATTATATACTAGCTGATGTATATCTTCCTTCCTTTCCCTAAGGGGGGGTATCCATATTGGGAATATATTTATCCTATAAAATAAATCCTCTCTAAAATTACCCTTTTCCGTTTCTTTTTCTAAATTTTTATTGGTGGCAGCTATAATTCTAACATCTACATTTATTTCTTTATTTCCCCCAACTCTATAAAAACTTCTATTTTGAAGGACCTGCAACAGTTTTACTTGCATTGAAATTGGTAGTTCTGCTATCTCATCTAAAAAAATTGTACCTCCATGGGCTATTTCGAAATATCCCTTTTTACCCTTTGTCTTTGCCCCTGTAAAAGCCCCCTCTTCGTATCCAAAAAACTCACTTTCTATAAGGGTTTCTGGTATTGAAGCACAGTTCACATGGATAAAGGGCATACCATCTCTATTGCTGGCATGATGGATATTTTTGGCCAGGACTGTTTTACCTGTACCGCTTTCCCCTAATAATAGAACTGTAGAGTTAGTTTTTGAAGCCTTATAGGCCATTTTTTTTACATTTTTCATTTCTTTACTTTCCCCAACTATCTCTGGAAATAGCTTATCAATCTCCTCTTCATTTCTTAACCGTTTTTCCATCTCTTCGATTTTATGGAGGGCTTTATCCCTTTCCTTAGTCAATCTTTTAAGTTCAGTTATATCCTCTACTCTAAGGACAGCTCCTATTCTTTTTCCCTTTTCATCTATGGGAATAAGTGTACAAAGAGTGGGGCGTCCATTGATTTCTATAAACTTGTCTGTAAAGCTCAAATTTTTTCCCCTTGCCACTTCATAAAAACTCTTCATTTCTGGTACTGCTCCATGAAGCTCAAAAATATCCTTCCCAATTACTTGTATACCCTCTGTATCTTTACCCTTCGCCATAAAGTTTTTACCAGCAAGTATTTCCTTTATACTCTCTCTCCTTATTGTATAACCTTTGGCTTGATAAAACTTAATATTCCCCTTTTCTCCATCTAGGACAACCATGTGGCCTAGAGCATTGATATATTCTTCTGTGAACTCTTCCTTATTTATAGATATACTTACTAATTTTTTATCTGCTTCTATGGATACCTTTATATCAAAACCCTTATATTTAGTTGCTATTTGAAAATGCTCCTTATATAGTCCCTTCATGGCTTTAAATATTGCTGGGGTTGTCTCATCCTTATATGTTCCTATTGCAATTATTGAATCTCCAATATCAAAATTATCATTCTTTACTCCAATGACCTTTAAATCCTCAGGAACCAGTCCTCCATCGTCCCTTCCTAAATAATTATCTGCAATTATTACAATATCCCCTTTTTTAATTGTTCCTGCATCATGGCATCGTCCCTTATTATTATAAATAACTCCGAAAATTTCCTTAGCCTTTCTATTATATATCTGAACTATACCCTTATTATCTATAAATATAAACCCTTCTGAAATCACATCTATAAATTTATTAATATATTTTAAATCTCCAAACATAAAAATTTCCTCCTAAATATACCCATTCTTTTTTAATATTATATATTAATATCTTTAGTATTTAAATCTATCTAATTTTATAGTCTATTATTTGGGAGTGTTTTCCATTGGTCATTAATTATTATTCTACATAAGATTAGACATATATAGACAGTTAATTCTTTGTAAAATCATAAATTTCTTGCAGGAAAATAATAATTTAACAAGAAATATGTATATAAATGTGATATTATATAATATAAATACGTGCAAAAATGGCTTTATTACCTATTAAAACCACCTGTAAGGAGAGAGTTTTTATGCTTGATGTGCTAATTGTTGATGATGCAAGCTTTATGAGAACTGTAATTAAGGGGCATTTAACTGATTTAGGATATAATGTGTGCGGTGAAGCTGAAGATGGGATTAAAGCTGTAAAGTTATATCAAGAACTTAAACCCGATTGTGTTACCATGGATATAACGATGCCTAATATGGATGGAATAGAAGCAGTTTCACAAATCATGAAGATTGATCCAAATGCCCGGATAATAATGTGTTCTGCAATGGGTCAAAAGGATATGGTAGTAGAAGCTATACAAAAAGGAGCTAAAGATTTTGTCGTTAAGCCTTTGACTAAAGATAGACTAGCTGAAGCCCTTGGAAAAATTAAATAATTATTCATGCCATATGGTTGATAACAAAAATGGAAATCAACTGTTTACTTATTACTAAAGATCTTGAAAACTAAGGAGTAGGGATAAATTCCTACTCCTATTTCTAATTTAAATATTCATCATGGTTCTTTTAAAGTTTATAAAAAATTCACTACCTTTTCCTACTTCACTTTCTACAGATATAGTACCTCCATGGAGTTCAATTATCTTTTTAGATATTGCTAACCCTAATCCCGTACCTCCATCGGTTTTTCTAGTGTTATCTCCTCGTACTAATGCATTAAATATATTTTCTCTAATATTTTCTGGTATCCCTACACCGTTATCCCCTATTATTATCTGGATATCCTTACCATCCTCCATTAGAGAAAGGGATAATTTAGTATGTTTTGGATTATATTTTATAATATTTCCAATGATATTTGCTATAGCTCTTTCCAATTCTATTTCATCAAAATTAAAGTATATTTTCTTCTCTGGAATATTAATATCTAGTTCAAAGCCTTTATTATCTAGCTCCCCATAAAAACCAATTACTACATTTCTAAGGAATTCAGACAAATCCTCTATTTTTCTATCTAAATCAAAAATACTGCTATCTAGCTTTGAATATTTGAATAGTCTCTCTATTAAATTAGTAATTGTCTTTGATTTTTCGTAAATATATTTTAAATAGACTTTTCTATCCTTTTCATTTACAACCATGTCATCATATAGTGCTTCAGCATAACCCTGTATAACAGTAGCTGGAGTTCTTAAGTCATGGGATATATCTAATAAAAGTCTTTTTTTGCTTTGTGCTATAGATTTATTTTCTCGTTCTGCTATTTTAATCCTTTCTGTCATATAATTAAAAGCATCTCTAACCTGATTAAATTCATAACTGCCTTCGAAATCTAATCTTGTAGAATAATTTCCTGCCATAACACTTTTAAGTCCATTATTAATTTCTTTAAGAGGAATCATTATTTTTTTGGTAGTTATTCTACTAAATAATAAAATTATGATAGTTATTAGTAAAATAAATGTAAAAAAGCTCAATTTAATTTTTGAATATATTTCTTTTTCAAAATCAGTGTCTCGTAGGGAATCTGGTAAATCAAAGTCTATTTTAAACACACCGCTATTAGTCCTAGGCTTTTTATAAATAAAAGTATATTTTTCTCCATCTAGTCCAGTAAAGGGAATGTATTCAGCTGTATATTTATTAGTTGCAATTTTTTCATCTGCATTATTCGCTATAAAGGCTAATTCTTCTTGAGTATACTCCATCTTATCATCCTGTTTTTGACCTTCTATATAGATTACCTTATTATCCTTTAATATCTCCACCCAAGCGCTTTCTTCAATATCCATTGGTAAATTCAATTCTTTAGTCCTATTATCATATTCAATTTTATTAATATATATACTTGAATTTTTCACTATATCTGGATATTTTGAAATGGTATTTATTGTTATAAAAATTAATGTACTTAAAAAAACTACTGTGACCACTATTGCAGCTAATAAAAAAAAGATATATCTAAATATTAAATCCCAATACAGCCTTTTCTTTATTCTCATATAATATACTACAACCTTTCAATTTTATAACCCAATCCCCTTACCGTTTTCAAGTATCTTGGATTTTTAGGATTTTCCTCAATTTTGTCCCTTAAATTACTAATATGGACTCTTATTGCATTCTCATCATCATAATAATTTTCTTCCCAGACATGCTCAAAAATCTGTTTTTTAGTAAAAACCCTTCCAATGTGATTTAATAAATATTCAATAATCTTGTATTCCGTTGAGGTAAGCTGTATGATTTTATTATTTTTCTTTAGATTACAACTTTCTTTATCCAACACCAATTCTCCAATTTCTATCCTATTTTTACCTAACATCGAATTATTATTTTCTTTATTTAGTTTATAGAATCTTCTTATTTGTGCTTGAACTCTAGCTAATAACTCTAAGGGATTAAAAGGTTTAGTCATATAATCATCAGCACCTAAATCAAGTCCTAAGATTTTATCAGAAAAATCATCCTTGGCAGACAAAATAATTATAGGAACATTATAGTTTTCTCTAATTTCTTTAACAAGTTGAAATCCATTTAGCTTAGGCATCATAATATCAATAATGGCTAAGGTAATATTTTTAGTTTTCACACATTCTAATGCCTGCTCTCCATCGAAGGCTTTAACCACATGAAAGTTTTCCTTTAAGAGATATAGCTCTATTAATTCGACTATTTCCTTCTCATCGTCTGCAACAAGTATATTTTCCATCATAACCACCTCTAAAATAATATAAAATTCTTCTCTACCTAACATTTGAAATCTCTTATTTATTGATTATAATTTTATCATATTTCAATATTATATTGTTTATTTTTTCCAAATATTCAGGTGGTTATCTCATACTAAATTATTTTCTAGTAAAATAATTCTTTTTTTCTAAATATTATCACAGATAAAGTTGAGAAAAATAGAATATATAATACATCAGTAAAAAAGATTTGCCTCAATGATTCTAAATTCATATTCACTATTTCAGGGAAATTTACAGTTATTATAAATGCTTTTAAAGACTGGGGCAGTATTACTCCCAAAACACCTATTATCATAAATATAGCTATTCCTACCCCTATAGCTCCACTTATCTTGCTAATATTGATCATTACAAATATCAACAGACAAGAAAATCCAAATAACGTTAGCCATCCCAATATATAGGCTGCAATAATTTCAAATACATAATAACTGCTGATATCCCATTTATAGGCAAAGATACCAATTATACTGGAACTAATCAATGCCGCAGATACTAATAAAAAGTTAATTATTCCTGCTGTAAATATTTTACTCATTATTAACTTAAACTTTGTTGTGGCAAGAAGTGAATATTTCAAAGTCCCCTTACCATAGTCTTCTGATATTAAAATAGCTATAATAATTGTTACGATAATAAAAATAGTTCCACCAGTGATTAATTTCACTAATGTACCTACAATATATTCTTGAGTAGATATATTTGCACTTCTCTTAGATAGCTCCAGTGCTTCTTCAGGGTTATATTTAATGAAAACTTTAGTTGCTATATAATCTATTGTCGATAAGACTATAACTAATATTATAGATATATATAACATTTTACCTGACATATATTTCTTTAATTCACTTTTAATAGTTTTAAACATATCTCCTGCCACCTTCCGTTAATGATATAAAATAATCTTCAAAGGATATACCTCTAAAATTTATACTTTGTATCTCCTGTGCATTAAGTTCCTTTATTAGTTTTCCATTGTGAATAATCCCTACTCTATTACACATTAGCTCTACTTCATTAAGCAGATGAGTTGAAATAATGAAGGTTTTATTGTAACTTTTGACAAGTTTTAAAATCAATTCCCTTATGGTCTTCATTCCATAGGGGTCTAGTCCATTAGTAGGTTCATCTAAAACAACTAAATCAGGATCATTTAAAAATGTCCTTGCTATTCCCAGCCTTTGCTTCATTCCCATTGAGTATTCCTTTACTTTTTTATCCGCTGCTTCCTTCATTTCTACTATCTCTAATACTTCTTCAACTCTTTCTTTTGCTTTTTTTCCATACAATTCTGCTATTATTTGAAGATTTTTTCTTCCTGTCAAGTTTTCATAAAAGCTTGGTGTCTCTATCATTGCTCCTACATGTTTTAATCCTTCATCTTTATAGTTTTTTACCTCTTGATCCTTTATAAAAATCTTTCCCTTTGTTGGATTTAAAAATCCAAGAATCATTTTTAAGGTAGTGGTTTTTCCAGCTCCATTAGGACCTAGAAACCCATAAATATCTCCCCTTTTGATTTTGATTTCTAGATTATTTACTACATACCTATTATTAAATTTTTTCGATAGATTTTCAGTTTTAAGTATATATGACTGATTCATTGTTCCCTTCCTTTCCTTATTGTATTTTATATAAGTATCATAACAGTCTATTATTTAGTCTCCCTTAAGCAAACCTTTAGATTTCATTAATTTTTTAAGAACAAAGGCGTCTTACGACGCTTTGTTAGTTCGTAGTTCTTAGTTCGTAGTTAGTAGGTTTTGGTCAAAGCTTATAGGTCGGCAAAAGCAATAAAAACCCAATTTTTTACTGGTAATGATTTGTAATTTATTGTATGCCTTAAATTTATTTGAATTGCTAACTATAATTTTTTGCGAAAAAGGTTTGAATTCCTAGACAAAAATAAAAAGTCCTTTTAAAATATTTCTTTAAAAGGACTTCTCTATATATTTTATCTATCAACAAGAAACAATGCTGATATTATTAGAAAGATTGCAGATATAAAAATTGAAATCCCAAGCCATTGGGAGGCCACTGGAAATACCGAAGATATAAATAGATAATCTTGTCTAACACACCATAGAAGTCCACATATTAAAATAATAGATAGGATAATCTGGCCTCCTTGAATACTAATGAAACTCTTTGGTATTGGTGAAAATTTATATCCTTCACAAACAATCCTTTGTACTAATATCCATGATTGCCAAAAAACAAGAAGTAAAATTATAACAATTAAGGTCCATAGCACTTTCTGGGCTAAGATTATTTTCCCCATTCCAACTGATTTGAATCCCCTCCATCTTCCCCAATCCTTTAATATGTGGGAAATAAAGGG
This sequence comes from uncultured Eubacteriales bacterium, assembly GCA_965539935.1. Lineage (GTDB taxonomy): Bacteria > Bacillota > Clostridia > Peptostreptococcales > Caminicellaceae > CBETVX01. Next base: position 27,713 of record CBETVX010000007.1, read on the forward strand.
CCAGCTTCTCTGACTATTAGTTAAAATAACTATGCCATCCCCTATTTTGGGTATAGAATGAAAATGGGTCATTATTCCTCCGCCCTGTCCTCCATGGGAAACTGCTTGAATTCCCTTTGATAGTTCTTCAATATAATGGCCAAATCCATATGAATCAAATACAAGCCCGTATATTCCTATTTTATCTACTTGTGGTCTATAGATTTCATTAATACTATCTATCTTTAACACCTTATTATCAGTATAGTCTGTCATTCCTGCTGAAATAAACCTAGCTATATCCTCTACACTTGCTAAAAGTCCCCCGGAAGCTTTCTCAGGGTAAATATATACTGGTACTTCATTGCCGTCTAAATCATAGCCCGTTGGTACCTTTGGATTAAGTTTATCACTCCATAGGAAAGTTGAATTATCCATTCCCAAGGGAATTAATACCTCATTTTCCATATATTCAGCAAAATCCCTACCTTTTACCTCTTCTACCAATAGTTCTAGTAAATTATATCCCGTATTAGAGTATGAAAAAGAGGACCCAGGTTCTTTTATTATAACGGCCTGTTCTGATAAGCTCTCCTCTAAGGAAGGTATTTCTTCATTGGGGTCATAACGCTTAAAAACATCTCCTAAGGGCATACCAGCAGTATGGGTAAGTAACTGTCTTACGGTAATCTTTTCCTTTGAAAATTTTGAATCGGGAAGCTCCCAATTCTTTATATACTTTTCTACAGGTTTATCTAAATCAATTCTGCCTTCTTCAACTAATTTCATTATTCCCCAAGATGTAAGGGATTTAGAAATAGACTCTACCCTACAATACGTATCAACAGTCATTTTTCTATTGTCTTCAGGATTAGCATAGCCATAGGCCTTACTCCAAGCAAGCTTTCCTTTTTGAACAATGGCAATATTTACTCCTGGAATTTTGTAATCATCCATAAGCGAAGGTATACGTTCATCAAGGTAATCTGTAAATTCTCCTAAGGTTGTATAATTTTTAATTTCATCTGTTTGATAAGTTTTAAATGTAATAAGTACAACTAATATAATGGAAATTACCATTGTAATTAATAGCCTAACCCATAGGTTACCTGTCAAATCTATTAAACTTTTACTTTCAACACCCATTTTTTAGCTCCCCCTGAAATTATTAAAATTTTTTACAAAAAAATTTATATTCATGTATTATTTGACATTTTCCTTTGATTACAAAGCATCCTTGTAAATTATAATATATTATTATGCTATGCTTGTTAATATTTCTTTTTACTTAGTATTATAAAAAAGAATTATTTAGATTATATTAAGTATACCTTTAGATAACATTATTTTTTTCAAAACAAAGGCGTCTTACGACGCTTTGTTAGTTCGTAGTTCTTAGTTCGTAGTTAGTAGGTTTTGGTCAAAGCTTATAGGTCGGCAAAAGCAATAAAAACCCAATTTTTTACTGGTAATGATTTGTAATTTATTGTATGCCCTAAATTTATTTGAATTCCTAGTCAATAAAAAAAGAGGTTTCATATAAGTTCTAAAACTTATACAAAACCTCTTTTGCTATCATTTACTTTTTTAAAATATTTGAAACCTTAAAATTTAACAGTTCTCAGGGTTAATTACATCATTCCTGGCATTCCGCCACCCATTCCAGCTCCTGGCATAGCAGGTTCTTCTTCTGGAATATCAGCTACAGCAGCTTCTGTAGTTAAGAATAGTGCTGAAATTGATGCAGCATTTTGAAGGGCTGAACGAGTAACTTTAGTTGGGTCAACTATACCAGCTTCAAGCATAGATACGTATCTGTCATTTAATGCGTCGAATCCAACGCCTACTTCCATATTTCTTATTTTTTCAACTACAACTGAACCTTCAAGACCAGCATTGAATGTTATTTGTCTTACTGGCTCTTCTAAAGCTCTTCTTATAATTAATGCACCTGTTCTTTCGTCGCCTTCTAGTTCTTCAACTAGTTTTTCTACCGCTGGAATTGCATTGATAAGTGCAGTACCACCACCAGCAACTATACCTTCTTCAACAGCTGCTCTAGTAGCATTTAATGCATCTTCAATTCTAAGCTTTCTTTCTTTCATTTCTGTTTCAGTAGCAGCACCTACTTGGATAACTGCAACTCCACCAGCTAATTTAGCAAGTCTTTCTTGAAGTTTTTCTCTGTCAAAATCAGAAGTAGTTTCTTCGATTTGAGCTTTGATTTGTCTTATTCTATCTTCGATGTTCTTAGTTTCTCCTGCGCCATCGATGATAGTAGTATTTTCCTTATCTATTTTAACTGATTTTGCTCTACCAAGCATATCCACAGTTACTGATTTAAGGTCTAATCCTAATTCTTCAGAAATCACTTGACCACCTGTTACGATAGCTATATCTTCAAGCATAGCCTTTCTTCTATCACCAAATCCTGGAGCCTTAACAGCCACACATTCAAAAGTACCTCTTAACTTGTTAACAACAAGTGTTGCAAGGGCTTCTCCTTCTATATCTTCAGCTATAATTAATAGTTTTCTTCCTTGTTGAACTATTTGCTCTAGTAATGGAAGGATTTCTTGAATATTAGTTATTTTCTTATCAGTTATTAGGATATATGGCTCTTCTAAATTGGCTTCCATTTTTTCAGTGTCAGTTACCATATATGGAGATACATAACCTCTATCGAATTGCATACCTTCAACTACTTCTAAAGTAGTTCCCATAGTCTTTGATTCTTCAACAGTGATTACTCCATCTTTTCCTACCTTTTCCATGGCTTCTGCTATAAGAGCACCAATCTTCTCATCGGCAGCTGAAATTGAAGCAACATTTGTGATAGCTTCTTTACCTTCAACTTGCTTAGAGTTCTTCTTAATTTCTTCAACTGCAATTTCTACTGACTTTTCGATACCCTTCTTTAAGATCATTGGGTTAGCACCAGCTGCAACGTTCTTTAATCCTTCTCTTATAATTGCTTGAGCTAATAATGTAGCAGTAGTAGTACCGTCACCTGCAACATCATTAGTCTTAGTTGCAACTTCTTTAACTAATTGTGCACCCATGTTTTCGAATTGGTCTTCTAATTCAATTTCACGAGCAATAGTTACACCATCATTAGTAATTGTTGGTGAACCAAATTTTTTATCTAAAATAACATTTCTTCCCTTAGGTCCTAATGTAACTTTTACAGTATTAGCTAGTTTATTAACACCAGCTTCTAATTTACGTCTAGCTTCTTCATTAAACTTGATTTCCTTAGCCATTACAAATTACCTCCTTATGTATTGGTTAACAGTATACAGCTTTTAAAAGGTTCTGGGCTTTAATCTATGTATAAACCTTAATTCAACTGCCCTTATTTCATTCTTTCAATTTCTTTTATTTTTATGACTACTCAACCACTGCTAATATATCACTTTGTCTTAAAATAGTATATTCTTCACCATCGTGCTTGATTTCTGTTCCAGCATATTTAGAGAATATAACTCTGTCGCCAACTTTTACTTCCATTTTTACTTCTTTACCGTCAACTACTCCACCTGGTCCTACTGCAACAACTTCTGCTTCTTGAGGTTGCTCTTTAGCTTGACTTGGTAGTACTATACCACTCTTAGTCTTTTCTTCAGCTTCTAATTTCTTAATTACTACTCTGTCACCTAATGGCTTAATATTCATTTTAAAACCTCCTTAATCTAATATTATATTTATAAATATAATGGGCTTATTCAATTATTAGCACTCACCATCGTCGAGTGCTAATCACAATACTAATGTACAATATATATTTTTTTAACGCAAATTCAAATTATAATTGTTTCTTCATATATTTGCCATCTTTTTACTATAATTTGTGTGTTATACAGTTTTACTTCCAATATCTCTTTTTTTCACTATTTTTTTCTTTTTTTCTATAGATTTCATATTTCACTTCTTAATTTTTATTATTTACTATATAAAATTTCTTTGTTGAATTTAAATATCTACTATGATTTTAAAAAATATATAGATAAAAAAACATTAAAAGCATCAAAGGATACTTTTAATGTTTTTTAGTAAACCTTCTATTCTATCTTTAATATCATTAGGTATATCTTTATCTAAAAAACTATTTATTATTTCTTTTCTTACTATTCCCTTTTCTCTAAAATGTTTTTCTATCATCTGAACCTTAGGCTCTCTATTAGGTATTAGTTGATAAAGCAAGTACCAATCTTCAATAAATGTTAAGGGAATTTTTACATTACCTATAGATATTTTTTTTATTTTGCTTTCATCAAAATCATATTCATATACACCCTTAGAGTGTTTTATTCTAAAGCCACTAAACATATCTATTTCTGTTCCATTAACATTATAGCGATAAAAATATTTAGTTCTATAGGGCTCTTTAGGAGGCATCTCTATAGCTATTCCTATTTTCCCCATTATTTCCTTAGCTCTCGCTACGTCTTTTTCATCCACTATAATGTCTATATCATTAGGCTTTGTGCCAAGTCCCTCGTAGTATAGCATTACAGAAGCTCCTATACCAAAGACGATATTATTTTCATTAAATTTTTTACATATTAAAAGTAAGTTTTTTTCTATCATAGTCTAAACAATCCCTTTATCTTATATCTCCATGCTTTTCAGCATCAGCCTTTTCTACAATTCTATTTCTTTCATCCACAAATACAATATTGGGCTTAAGAGTCTTAGCCTCCTCTTCAGTAACCCAACAATATGCAATGATTATTATATTATCTCCCGGCTGTACTAATCTAGCAGCAGCTCCATTGAGGCATATAATACCACTATTGGGTTGCCCTTCTATAACATAGGTCTCAAGTCTAGCCCCATTGTGATTGTTTACTATTTGAACCCTTTCCCCTGGTAATATACCAGCAGCATCCATTAATGTTTTATCTATTGTTATACTCCCTACATAGTTCAAATCTGCCTGGGTCACAGTTGCCCTATGAATTTTGGATTTGAACATATTTACTAGCATATTTTATACCTCCAAACTTATGTTGTCAATCATTCTTGCTTTTCCTATATTAGCTGCTAAAGCTATTAATACATCTCCCTTTATTACATCTAATCTCTCTAGGGTCTTACCATCTACTATTTCTACATAGTCAATTTGAACAAGGGGCTCTGTCTTTATATTATCCATTATGAATCCCCTTATTTTAGAAGCCTCCCTCTCACCAGCTTCTATTTTTTCCTTAGCCATGAATAAAGATTTTGATAGTATTAGTGCAGCTTTTCTCTCCTCTTCATTTAAATAGATATTTCTCGAACTCATGGCTAGTCCATCTTCTTCCCTTATTAATGGGCATGGTACTATTTCTATGTCAAAGTTCAGATCTCTAACCATCTTCTTTATAACTGCCACCTGTTGGGCATCCTTTTGTCCAAAATATGCCCTATGGGGCAGCACAATATTAAATAACTTGGTAACCACTGTGGTTATGCCCTTGAAAAATACTGGTCTAGAGGCCCCACATAATTTTTTAGTAATCTCCCCTTCTACTTCAACGAAGGTAGAAAAGTTTTCTACATACATTTCTTCTGCCGATGGGGCAAATACTAAATCAGCCCCTGCTTCTTTACACTTTTGGCTATCTTTATCTAAATCCCTTGGATAGCTTTCAAAATCTTCATTAGGTCCAAATTGGGTAGGATTTACAAATATACTAACAATGACTAGGTCATTTTCCCTTCTGGCCCTTCTAATTAGAGAAAGATGTCCTTCGTGTAAAAATCCCATAGTTGGCACAAATCCAACGGATTTTCCTTCTATTTTTGCAGCCTTTATTTTTTCTCTAACTTCCTTTATTGTCTTTACAATCTCCACTATTTTCACCGTCCTTTATTCATAATAATTCTAAATCCCCTATTCTGAGGGCTTTGCTTAATAAAGTTTGTTAAGAACTTCTTCATTTATAGAAAATACATGTTCCTTAGCTGGGAATTTTCCTTCCTTCATTTCATTTATATAATCCTTTACAGCATTACTTATCTCTTCGTTAAGTTTTGCGTACTGCCTTACAAACTTTGGAGTAAAGTCCGTATACATTCCAAGCATATCTTGAGTGACTAATACTTGACCATCACAGTATTTTCCAGCTCCTATACCTATAGTTGGTATGTCCAATTTTTCTGAAATAATTTTAGCTAACCCTTCAGGCACGCACTCAAGTACTATGGCAAAAACTCCTGCCTCTTGAAGAAGTAATGCATCTTCAATTATTTTTTTAGCTTGTTCTTCAGATTTTCCTTGGACTTTGAATCCACCAAAGATATTTATAGATTGAGGAGTAAGCCCCAGATGTCCCATAACAGGTATTTGGGCCTTTACAATGGCCTTCACTTTATCCAAAACCTCTCTTCCACCCTCTAGCTTGACCGCTTCAGCCCTTCCCTCCTGTATTATTCTTCCTGCATTTCTTATGCTTTCCTCAATATTTACATGATAGGATAAAAAGGGCATATCTCCAACTACCATCGCCCTCTTAGTAGCCCTAGCAACGGCCCTACAGTGATGTATCATGTCCTCAACAGTTACTTGAAGGGTATTTTCATATCCTAACATAACCATTCCTAGGGAGTCACCAACTAGCAAGCTATCTACTCCAGCTCCATCTAATAGCTTGGCTGTGGAATAATCATAGGCAGTAAGCATTGAAATTTTCTCTCCATTTTTTTTAGCTTTTAAAAAGGAACTAACAGTAAATTTTTTTGACATAATAAACACCCCATTATTTAATATTTTAACTTTTATGTTTTCTATAGCCTTAATAAAATCTTTTTTATGTTAGTTAATAGCTAATGGCCTATGGCTATTAGCAAAAGATAAAAAATTTTATTTTTATAATCTAAATATATCTTCTAGTTCCCTAATTTTTTCTGTATCCTTTAGCTTTTCTTTTTTAGCTATTTCAAGGGTCATAGCACCCATTATCTTATAAAAGTCAGTTTTGTTTGAAGCTGTACCCTCAAGGGATTTTAAATGTTTTTCTATGGTCTGTATATCCCCTCTAGCAATTGGACCTGTTAATGCCTTATCAGTACCAAGACTATATATGTTTTTTATTGTTCCTTCTATTAATGGATATAAGGCCTTATACCCTTCATTTTTTTCAATTCCTATGGATTCAAATAATGAAAGTCCATAATCCATAAGGGTAACTAAATAGTTAGATACCACACAGGCAGTGGCATGATAGATGGTTTTTTGTTGAGAAGTAAGTTTAAAATATTTATTTCCAGTGGTCTTAAGTATTTCTTCAAGAAGGTGTATCCTATCTCCATCCCCTTCTATGCTAAAAACAGTGTTTTCCAAATCCTTTACAGCTCTTTCAACACTGGCGAAGGCTTGAAGTGGATGCATAGAATATATGGAGCATCCCTTTTTCTTAGCACTTTTCAGTGCCCTTGAAGAAGAAGCCCCACTCATATGAATAAGTACTTGTCCCTCCTTCAAACAATCCTCCTGCACTAATCCTTGGCAAACCTTAGTAATATTATCATCATTTGTAGTGATAAATATCATGTCAGTCAATTTTGCCAAATCCTTTATATTATTGAAGGCTTTACCTCTGCTATATTTTATAGCATTTTCAGCGGAGTTAAATGTCCTACTGTAATAACCTATTACATTAAATCCTTTTTTATATAGATAAGCTCCGAAGGATGTTCCTACCTTTCCAGCACCTATAAATCCAATTTTCATAAGTTATACCTCCAAAATCAAAACCTCCTCTAAGCCAAATAGACATAGAGGAGGTGCAAAATATCTAAAACAAAAAATCCTTCAGAGCAATAGCTAAGAAGGGTATAGTCTTAGTAATCTCTTCTGTCTCGGTCCACTACAAAGGCTCAGAGCAGATAAATAATATTTAGTTATAATTTGCTCAATGTCTTTATGCCTAGGGCCTAGTATATAGTGCCCCAGCATCTAATATGGTATAGCTCCCAAAGGATACTATCCAAATTCATTTTATCATAATATTCTGGAACTAACAAATAATTATAAATAAAGATTTCCATATTACCCATTCTAAATATTCTTCAATATTTCCTAGGAACTTTCTTTCTTATTTCCCATACTTTTTCTATAAAACTTCATTCCAAAATAAACCAATACTCTTATTATTACATACACTCCAAAAATAGCTAAAAATCCCAATATACTGGCTACTGCATCATTGAACTCCATATTTCCTCTACCAGTTATTTTCTGTTGTATCTCTATGGCAAGGACCATTATAATGAGAAAGGTTATTGTATATATAAAGGAAAGGGCCGTTATGGACCACTTTGCAATCCACTTAAAAACTACATCCACACTAAAAAAGAAAGCTATACCAAATACTCCAAAAATCCAAAAGTGTAGCTCTTTATCTGTTAGGCTTAGTCCTAATAACTGCAATAGGATAACTAAATTGTCATGTAATTCATTAATTATATTTGCTAAAAGTTTAATAACCTCTCCCACTATCGATTCCCCTTTCCCATAAAATCTCTATATCCCTTCTCCACTCATTTTATCATCACTTAACAATTATATTCTTTTCAAATTCAATAATTATTAATCCATCCCCAATAGTTATTTCTTTTACCTTTTTAAATCCATGGTTCTTATATAGATTTATTGCAGGCAGATTTTTAGCAGCTGTTGATACCCTTATAGTCTTTAGATTATTTATTCTTTCTATAAAGGATACCAATTTACCCCCTATACCTTGTCGAAAACAATTTGGATCTACCACTAATTTTGAAATAGTAATATTCTCCCTTGTTCCTTCTATGGCTATGAAACCAACTAATCTTTTATTTATAAAATATCCATAGTATTCCTCCATTGATGCAAGTAAATCATTCAAGCTTTCTTTCAAAGGAGGTAAACTATTATATTTAATCAACTCAGCTTCAATCTTATATGATTTAAGCTGTATACCTAACACGTCAGCTGCTATTTTATTATCCCCTATATCTATTTTCTTTATCATAGCCATTACTTATAATCCCTTCTAAAGATAGTAATTCATTACTATTACTACACATTCCTTCTCTCCAAATTTACGGGGTTCTGTTCTGCTAACTTCTTCATATCCAACTTTTTTCCAAAACTTTAGGCCTTCTTCATTCTGCTCTACTACCCCTATTCTCAATTTATTAGCTTTATTATGGGCTGCAAAGTCAGCTATTATGGAATGGGCTGTTTTACCTATTCCCATTCCCCTATATTTAGGGTCTATAAGCATCAATCCTATTATCCACTCATTTTCTTCTGGGAAATTTTCAACTAATTCTATCACAGATATAAGTTTTTCATGGTCAAATACTCCATATGTATGCTTGTCCTTTAGTTCTTTACCAGGAGGTAAATCCCCTAAAAAATCCTTTGCTGCATTTTCCTCTGCTCTTCTTCCTTCAATCAGTTCAAAATAGTCATAACATCTGTTAAATAAATCCTGTATCATTAATTCATCTTTATTATTTATCTCTCTTAATAGATATTCATTTTTCCCAATACCAAGATTTTTAATCATTATTCCTTGCCTCCCCCTAATATAATCTCCAATATATTTAATATCCTTTACACTTCTAAATCCATACCTTTCCTATAGTTTAACCTTAAATATAGTACAAATCCTATAGAAAATTCTCGTAACTGGATAAAAGATTTTTTATAGGTCATATGAAAAAAGGTAAAATAAAAAGGGCCAATCGCCCTCTTATCCCTAGTCGTGTGTTGTAGGTATGAATGGTATTATTTCTCTGGCAAGATTCATTATTGGCATAGTCTGAAGCCATACTTTTCCCGGTCCTCTAAGTTTAGCTAAGAATAATCCTTCTCCCCCAAAGAATATGTTCTTAAAGCCCTTAACCATCTCTATATCAAAATCTACAGAAGGCTCAAACATTGCAATATGGCCTGTATCCACCTTAAGGATTTCTCCATGGGCTAATTCATATTCTACAACTTCACCATCGATCTCCATAAATGCCATACCAGGCCCTGTTACTCTTTGAAGTATAAATCCTTCTCCCCCAAATAATCCAGTTCCAAGTTTCTTCCTAAAATGCATCTCAAGATTTACAGAACGCTCGGCACATAGAAATGTCTTCTTCTGACATATGATGGACTGGCCACTTGCTAATCTCATATCAACTATTTTTCCTGGCATTGAGGAAGGAAAGGCTATTGTGCTTCCATTTGCCCTTGATGTATAGGTAGTCATAAATAAAGACTCTCCAGCAAGTTTTCTAGCGATACCTCCAAAAAGCCCGCCTTCCATATTGGTACTCATGTCAATGTCATTTGACATCCAACCCATGCCACCGGACTCTGTAAATACACTTTCTCCCCTATCCAGCTCCATTAAAACTACTGGTAAATTCCCCCCACGGATTTCATATTTCATAATCTCACTTCCCTTCTGCTTATTTAGTTCTATTATATACAAAAAAACTTACATATATATTAAATATTCCATTAATTTTGACTTTAATTTCTCTACTCTTAACTTTTCTACCTAAGTATTAGAGTCTATGTCCTTTTTTATTTATAAAATGGGTTGGTAATTTAAACTATTTGAAATTTGTACAACCCAAATCATTTATTTTTCTGGCCATATTTTAGCATTTGAGTCTAATAGCCATTTATGATCCTCATCATGAATTCCAGCAGTCCAAGGATTGCCATCTAAATGTCTAATCATCCAGCAGAAATACATGGCATAACCTGGTGCCGCATTTTGTGGATGTACTACCCCCCCTGGAATGGCACAAAGACTATTATTGGTAACCTTAAATACATCGTCCCCTACTATTGAACATCCAAATCCCTGTGGCTTATCAAATCTATAAAAATATATTTCTGGCTGTGGATGATGATGGGATGGATAACTAGACCATTTACCAGGATAATTTATGAGCTCACCTAGTACTAAATTTGAATAAGGGGCGTTTGAATAATTAAATATTGTTCTAACTACCCTTCTGGTTGCATCTCCTAATACGTCATCTTCAAATACATTACTTTTACAGTCCTTTGGTTCATAAAATTTTGATTGAAATAATTTATCATTAGTTGTCATTTGTCTTAATACTTCTGCTTCAGACTTTGCTGTTATTTTTACTTCTACACCCTTTGGAACATGGAGACAAAAAGGATCTTCATCAAATAAAGAGTTTCTATTTGCCTCTTTCACATTGTCTTCCCATTCAAAAACAACTCTTCCCTCTAGTAGTAAAAAGGCGCTCTCTTTGTCAGTTTCTATACTATTTACCTGATCTCCATCTTTCATTTTATAAACGCCAACATCCATAAGCATATTACTATGCTTGCCATCCATTTCTGTTAAAATATTATATCCATAATCAAACTCATCATATCTACTAAACACTTTTAAGTCCTCCTATACGCTTGATTTCCTATGGCATATGTTCCTTTGCATCTCTATTAGTCATTAAAATAAATGGAGTTCTTAACCCTTAACTCCATTTACACTATCCCAATAACAATTTTTATCACATAATAGATAAGAGGCATAAAAATAGCCGGTAGCATATTTCCTACCTTTATCTTTTTTACTTCTAACATATTAAGTCCTATTGCTATTATTAATAGACCTCCAACGGCTGTCATATCTGCAATTACAGCTTCTACTAGAAATTGTTTCATAAAGGAAGCAGTTATGGTAATAAGTCCCTGGTATAGAAATACTGGAATTGCCGATAGTATTACACCGCCCCCAAAGGATGAGGTAAACACTATGGATGAAATCCCATCAAGAACAGATTTAGCTAGAAGGGTTTCATGGTTATTTGAAAGTCCACTTTGAAGAGCTCCTACAATAGCCATAGAACCTACACAGTATAGGAGACTGGCTGTAACAAAACCCTTTGAAATACTGTCTTCACTATTCTTGGCAAACTTATTTTCAAGCCAAAGACCCATATCTTCAAGTTTTTGTTCTATATTTAAAAACTCTCCTATGAAACTTCCTATGGCAAGGCTGAATATAACAAGCATCAAATCATTTATCTCTAGGGCATTCATTATGCCTATTAACAATACTGCCAATGACAGGGATTTTATAACTGTTTCATTATATTTTTCTGACATCCTTAGTTTAAATAAAAGTACTATTCCACTTCCTCCCATAATTGCAAGTGCATTTACTATACTTCCCCACAAAATCATAAATTTTTCCCCCTTGTTCTTTAACTATGAAGAAAATGCCTTTCTAATCTTTCATCAATCTCTGCATTTTCTTTGTCTTCTACAACCTTTGTTACAAAATTTACTTCTATCTATGCATACTATATCCATAGATCCACACTGAGGACAACTATGACTTTCCTTTTCATAGGCTTGATCAAATTCCACATTACAACTGTTACATCTATATTTACATATATTAAAAGTATAGTTGCCTCCTTCGATATTAATAGCATTTCCTTTAGTCAGGGCCTTTGCAACCTTTTTCCTTGCAGAATCTATTATTAACTGAAAGGTCTGCCTTGAAACCTTCATTTTTTGAGCGCATTCCTCTTGATTAAGTCCCTCTATATCTTTAAGTCTCATTGCCTCTAGTTCTTCAAGCTTTAACTTTATTTCATCAAGCTCACATTTTCTTTTTCCCAGGGGAACAAAGTATGTGTTTTCAGGCATAAATGATATCTTCCTTGGTTTTACTGGTCTAGGCAATGTCTCACCTCCCTTTACACTCTGAACATATACCCTTAATAACTCCATAAAAATCATTTATTATATAATTATTTTCTCTCTGGAGTTTATAAATAATCTCTATTAGCTTAGAAGATATATTTTCATTGTGAACATCTATTATTTTACCGCATTTTTCACATATGAAATGTAGGTGTATACATTTTTGACTATAGATTTTAAGCTCATAGTATTTAGTTTCATTTATTTGAATTTCTTTTATTATACCATTATTTTTAAGAATTTCTATATTTCTATAAATTGATGCCATACTTATTCCCTTAAATTTTACAATATCATATATTTCTCTTATACTTAAATGCCTTCCTACAGATAAAAATAATTTTATCATTTCTTCCCTTGGCTTTGAAATCCTATAACCTTTAGCCTTTATTTTTTCTACAATGGTATTATATTTTTCTTCCATTGAAAACCCCTTCTTTATAGAACTAAAGCGTCTGACGACCCTTTGTTAGTTCTTAGTTATAAGTTCTTAGTTCTTAACTTTAAGTCAACTTATGAGGTCGAAAAAAACAATATTAAAAATTAGGCAGAATGTTTACATTCTGCCTAGTCCATTTATCTATGACTCTCACACTCATCATGGTGTGCATGTTCTCTACATACTGAGTTAGTACTTTCTAGTCTACCATCTATATAGTCATTAATTACTTTTTCTAAATCTCCACGGGCTCCTACAATAACTTCTATATTTCTATTTTTAAAAATATTTTGAGCACTTGCTCCCATACCACCGGATATAATTATATTTACATTATTATCGGCAAGATAGTTTGGCAAAAAACCTGGTCTATGGCCTGGATTTTTTAGGAACTCTCTGCCCTTTATCTCATTTCCTTCTATGTCTACTATTTCAAAACCTTCACAATGTCCAAAGTGTCCAGAAACAAAATTTCCTTCCTTTGCAATTGCTATTTTCATAATTATATTACCTCCTGAGCATTCATTATTTTATTCCATATTTTAATAATCTCTTTACCTGCTATACTATCTTCATAGGTAACTATGGGTCTACGTTCATTAACCGATAGATTCACCTTTTGATCAAAGGGAATCTCCCCTATAATGCTTATGTTTTCTTCCTCACATAATCCTCTAATTTTATTTGTCATATCAGTATTAATATCATATTTATTTATACATACTAAGGGTTTTACATCAAAAAAGTCTACAACCGATAAAACCCTCATGAAATCTTCTAGACCCGATTGAGTAGGTTCCGTTACTATTAGGGCCATATCACATCCAGTAATAGAAGCCATTACAGCACATCCTACCCCGGGAGAACCATCTAATATAACTAAATCATCTTCATTATAGTAATCCTTTGCCCTTTTTCTTACCTCTGAAACTAACTTTCCAGACCCTTCTGAACCTACCTCCATATGGGCTCTAGATAAATACCCCGTATTCGTTTCAGTTATTATTGTTTTTCCAGTAACTTCATCCTCTAGTTTTATTGCATTACTGTCACACACTATTTTACAGGCTCCACAGCCTTCGCAAAGAAACTCATTAACAATGTAGTTTTCTATCGCATTATATCTACATACATCTATACACTTGCCACATTTTATACATTTATCTAAGTCAATTTTTGAAACCTTTGCTCCTATAAACTCTTCCTTATTAATATCCCTTCCCTTTAACATTAGATGAAGATTTGATGCGTCCACATCACAATCGATTTTGACTTTATTTTTACTTAAATATGCTAAGGATGCAGCTATTGTAGTCTTTCCCGTTCCCCCTTTACCACTTATGACTACTAATTGCATAGAGCCACCTCCTTAAGTCTCAGGGCAATATCTTCAAAGGCCTTCCTTGCTTCTTCATTATTATTTACTAGAAATTCTCCCTTAGAGTAGGCTTTAGCCACTTCTCTTTCAAAAGGAATTTGCCCTATTATATCTATTTTGTTTTTTCTACAATAATCTGTCACAATGTTTTCCATGGAATATACTCGATTTACTATAACTCCAAAGGGAATATTCATTCTTTTAACTAACTTCACTGCAAGGTCTAAGTCATGTAACCCAAACTCTGTTGGCTCAGTAACTAGTATTGCATAATCTACATCCTTTAAGGATTTTACAACATTGCAGGATGTTCCTGGTGAACAATCAATGAAGGCAGGTCTATTATACTTACTTTTCTTTATTTGACTAATAATTGGTCCGCCCATTGGCTCACCCACATCTAAAGTTCCCCTTATGCACTGAATATCATCTCTATTTCCTATATCAATTGTTCCTATTGTTCTTGTGGTTTCGGTTAATGCACTTGTATGACAAACTAATGTACAGGCTCCACATCCATGGCATAGCTTTTCAAATAGGATTATCTTTTCCTTTGCATTTGCTAAAGCATTAAACTGACAAGCTTCAACACATTTATTACATAGTATACATTTTTCCCTATCTATTTTTGGAATTGGTAGACTAACTTCCCTAGTTTCTTTAATCTCTGGTTTGAAAAATATAAATCCATTGGGCTCCTCAACATCACAATCTACATATGTCCACCCAGTTATTTTGGACAAATTAGTTGCTACTGTGGTTTTACCCGTTCCACCTTTGCCACTTAGCACAGCAATTTCCATTATCTATACTCTCCTTCTTCCATGTCTAGCTCCTCTACCAAGTCCATAATGTGCTTTAACTGCCTTATCTAGCTTAGTAAGTTTTCCCTCTTTAAAATTTTTGATGATTTCCTCTAGATTGTTTCCAATACCTTGATAAACCTCAACTCCTGAAGCCTTAAGTAAATCCATGGCATTTGGTCCAATGTTTCCTGTTATAAGTACCTTTACTCCCCTATCTACTATACTCTGAGCCGTTGCCACCCCTGCCCCATGATTTGCTACTTGATTGTTATTTTCCATAAATTCCAATTTATCGGACTTATCATCATAGATAGCAAAATATGAGCATCTACCAAATCTTTGGTCCATTGGGGATTTAACATCATCATTTATACTGCTTATACAAATATTCATTACTCATCTCCCTCAGTTTTATTAATAAACTTTTTACCCATTTCATCAATCAAGTTGAAATTTATCTTGTTGTAAAGCTCTATTTTCCCTTCATCCCATAGCTCTGCAAATTCTGCATCTATTGGGAGTTTAGCTAAAACATCTATACCCATTTCCTTCGCTACTTCATCTATATTACTCTTCCCAAATATGTTTGTCCTTTTACCACAATCAGGACACTGAAAATAGCTCATATTTTCCACAATCCCTATAAGTGGTACTTCCATTTTTTTAGCCATATTAACTGATTTTTTAACTATAAGTTGTACTATGCTTTGTGGGGATGTTACTGTAACTATCCCATCAAGGGGTAATGACTGCATTATTGTCAATGGTACATCCCCTGTTCCCGGTGGCAGGTCAATTAAAAGATAATCTAAATCTCCCCAGTTAACATCTGTATAGAACTGTTTAACCATATTAGAAATAACGGGGCCTCTCCAAACCACAGGCTGATCTTCACTTTCTAACAATAGATTCAGTGACATTACCTTTATTCCTGTAGTTGTTGCTACTGGGTTTAAGATTTCCCCATTGGCCGTAGCCCTTTTATTATTGATTCCAAATATTCTAGGTATACTTGGACCAGTTACATCTGCATCCATTATCCCAACATTATAATTTTCACTTTTAAGGGCTGTAGCTAAAAGTGACGTAACCGATGATTTACCAACACCTCCTTTACCACTCATAACAGCTATAACTTTTTTAATATTTGTACCTTCCCTTGTCTTTTCCTTTTCAAAAACCAACTCTATCTCCTCCTCAGTTAATAGCATATGCTAATTATATTATATCTCTTTTTTTATTATTGTCAAATGCCAATAACATTATTTGCATAAAAAAACAAAGCATCATTTTAATGCTTTGTTTTTTGAATATATTTTTATCTATAGATAGACACCTTCAAAGGTTAAAAATTTTAAGCTATAAGCCATGAGCCATTAGCCTAAATACAAATAGATTTTACTTAATATATCACATTAATATTATAAATTAAGCTTCAAAACTGGATATTTATTATTTATTCTTTAAACAAATGACATGCCACAAAATGATTTGAAGAAACTTCTTCAAGGACCGGTTCCTCACATCTACATATACCTTCAGTATGATTACACCTATTTGCAAATCTGCAATTTTTCTCAGGATTAATAGGGGAAGTAATTTCTCCCTTTAGAATTATCTTTTCCCCTTTCTTTTCAAGGGTTGGCCTTGGTATAGCCGATAATAAAGCTTTAGTATAGGGATGTATAGGGTTTCTAAACAATTCCTCTGCCGGTGCCTTTTCAATAAGCTTTCCTAAATACATTACTCCAATCTCATCTGAAAAATGATTAACTACCGATAGGTCATGGGTAATAAAGATATATGTTAATCCAAGTTTTTCTTGGAGATCTTTCATTAGATTTAAAATTTGAGCTTGAATAGATACATCAAGGGCTGATACCGGTTCGTCACATACAATAAATTTTGTATTAAGGGCCAAGGCCCTAGCTATTCCAATTCTTTGCCTTCTACCACCATCAAGTTCGTGGGGATATGTATTTACAAGGCGTCTAGATAAACCAACAAGATCCATTAATTCTAATACTTTTTCAAATCTTTTCTTCTTATCGGTTATTAATTTATTTAATTTTATTGGCTCTTCAATTATTTCACTTACGGTCATCCTTGGATCTAGAGATGAAAAAGGATCTTGGAAGATAATCTGCATTTCCTTTCTCAATTCGCGCATTTCCTTTTTAGAAAGATCCCTTATATTTTTTCCCTCAAAATATATTTCTCCATCAGTTGCCTCTAATAATCTTAAAATAACCCTTCCCGTCGTTGATTTGCCACAACCTGATTCTCCTACTAATCCCAATGTTTTTCCCTTTTCAATGGAAAAACTTATATCGTCTACTGCATGGAGTTTGCCCTTAGGAGTATCAAAATATTTTTTTAAGTTTTTTACTTCTAATAAAACTTCAGGCATCTAATATCTCCTCTCTTTATGTGTTCTTCATATTTAACTTAAAATCCATATTGTCTTTATATAAGTGACATTCAGCAAAATGGGTATTAGAAAAATAAATTTTCTCAGGTTTTTCTGTTTTACATATATCCATAGCATAGTCACAACGATTACAAAATGAACATCCTTTGGGAAGATTATATGGGTCCGACATTAATCCACGAATAGGCTTAAGCTTAGCCTTTCTATCGTCAATATTGGGGATAGAGTTAAAAAGCCCCTCTGTATATGGATGTTTTGTACTATTGAAAATATCTTCTAAGCTTCCTTTTTCAACAATACGACCAGCGTACATAATAGCAACTTCATCACAAACCTCAGCTACAACTCCCAAATCGTGGGTGATCATTATTATGGACATATCAAATTGATCTCTGAGTTTTTTCATTAATTCAAGTACCTGGGCTTGAATAGTTACATCTAAAGCCGTAGTTGGTTCATCGGCAATTAAAAGCTTTGGACTACAGGATAGGGCTATGGCAATAATAACCCTTTGTTTCATCCCCCCTGAAAACTGATGGGGATATTCTTCCATACGATTGCCAGGTATACCTACTATCTCTAGCATTTCCCTTGCTTTTTTCTTTGCTTCTTCTTGAGAAACTTTTTGATGAATACTAATGGCTTCTGCAATTTGATCCCCTACTCGTATTACAGGATTAAGGGCTGTCATAGGATCTTGGAAAATCATAGAAACTAATTTACCTCTAACCTTTTCCATCTCACTTTCAGAGGCCCCCATAATATCTATTCCATCAAGTTTAATACTGCCCTTTACCACTTCTCCAGGAGGCATTTGAATTAATTTTAGAATAGATAGTGCTGTTGTAGTTTTTCCAGCCCCTGTTTCTCCAACGAGGCCCAGAGTCTTTCCCTTTTCAATAGAAATATCTATTCCATTAACAGCCTTTACTATTCCATCCTCAGTATTATATTGAACTATCAAGTCTTTAATTTCCAGTATATTATCCTTCAAGTCTACACCTCCATCTACTTTAATTTAGGATCCAATGCATCCCTCAAGCCATCACCAATAAGATTTAATGATAGTACCGTTAAAACAATGGCTAAACCAGGATATAAAACAATGTACATCTGATCCCTAATATAAGCACGCCCACTGGCTAACATACTTCCCCATTCAGGTGTTGGAGGTTGTACTCCCAACCCTATAAAGCTTAATGATGCCGTTGCCATAATTGCAGTTGCTACCTTTAAAGTGGCATAGACAATAATCGGTGCCATAGAGTTAGGTAAAACATGTTTTAATATGATAACATGGTCCTTTGCACCTATAGCCCTTGCAGCTTCAATATACTCCTGGTCTTTAACGCTAAGGACCGCAGCTCTAACAATCCTTGCAAAACCTGGTATATTAGATATACCTACTGCAATCATTAAGTTAAGCATACTTGCCCCTAAGGCTGCAACAATAGTAATAGCTAATAAAATAGTAGGGATAGCCAATAAAACATCGAGAACACGCATAATAATATTATCAATTCTTCCACCATAATAACCGGCTATGGCACCTAAAAATCCACCAAAGGACAAGGCAATACTTACTGAAATCACTCCAACAAACAAGGATATCCGTGTACCATAAACTATACGGGCAAATATATCTCTACCGTATTCATCGGTTCCAAACCAATTTTCCTTACTAGGTGGTTGTAAGCGATTACGTACATTCATTTTAATAGCATCCTCTTCATAATCGGCAATAAATGGAGCAAAAATCGCCATGCAAAAAAATATAGTGATTAGTATAATCCCTATAATAGCAGTTTTACTTTTTTTAAGCCTACGCCAAACGTCTGCATATTGACTACGTTTTTTAGTTTTTAAAATTACTTCTGTATTAATTGTCTTTACTTCTGTACTCATAATCCCCAACCTTCCTAACTATAATTTGCCTTGATTCTTGGATCAATATATGAATATAGGATATCAATAATTAAATTTACAATACTAAAGGATAAGGCAAATACAATTACACAACCAAGAACCATAGGGGTATCCTTTCTTTGAATTGATTCAACCATCAATCGTCCAATACCAGGCCAAGAAAATACAGTTTCTGTTAAAACGGCTCCCCCCAATAAAACTCCAAATTCCAAACCTATAACTGTAATAGCTGGAATAAGGGCATTTTTTAAGGCATGTTTACGGACAATAACATTTTTACTTACTCCCTTTGCCTTTGCAGTCTTTATGTAATCCTGCCTAATTACTTCAAGCATAGAGGATCGAGTAGTCCTAGTGATACTTGCCGTTGATGCCACAGCTAAAGTAAAAGCTGGTAGAATTAAACTTTTTATTCCTTCCATACCACCAGAGGGCAACCACCTTAATTGTAAAGAAAATATAATGATTAAAATAAGACCGGTCCAAAATGATGGCATTGAAATCCCAATTAATGCCACAATCATTCCTATATTATCAAAAATAGAATACTGTTTAGTGGCCGAAATAACCCCTATTGGAATCGATATTATTACCGATAGGAAAATTGCAGATACTGTTAGCTTAAAGGTATTTGGAAAACGCTGTGCAATCTCTCCACTCACTGCTTTTCCCGTTGAGTATGAAGTCCCCATATCTCCAGAAACTAAACTTTTCATATACCTTCCATACTGGATAATAATTGGATCATTAAGTCCCATTTCCTCCCGAAGCTCTTTAATGGCTTCTTCAGTAGCACCATCACCTAGTATCATGGCCGCCACATCTCCAGGGGTTAAACTTATAATAAAAAACACTAAAAATGTAACACCAATCATAACTGGTATTAGCATTAGCAGTCTTCTTATAATATATTTTGACATAATTCCTCAATTCCTTTCAAAATTACTATTTCACTATAATTATTCCTTTATTTTAATATAGATGATATAGTCCAATTAATTGGACTATATCATCTATTCCATCCTTTTCTAATAGTGAATTTTCTCTATATTCCATAATCCTTGTGGACTTAGTTCAATACCCTTAAGCTTAGCATCGGCTGCAACGATATTGTTCTTTACAAATAGCGGTACTATTGGAGCTTTTTCCATAATATACTCATGGAATTCGTTATAAATTTCAATACGTTTCTCTGTATCTAATTCTTCACGAGCAGAGTCAAGAAATTCATCTACTTTTGGATCATTAGTTCTTGTGAAATTCATGCCACCAATACTATCTGAGTGATAAAGTGATGTCAATGTGGAATCTGGATCAGGATTAGATGTCCAACCTAATACAAAGGTCTGTTCTTCACCCTTCATCAATTGATCTATGTAAGTTCCCCATTCTAACATTTCAATAGAAGATTGAATACCTATTTCCATTAAATTAGCCTGAATTACTTCAGCAATCCTCTTTCTTTCGTCTCCTGATGCCCAAATAGTCATTTCAAAACCATCGGGATATCCTGCTGCTGCCAAAAGTTCTTTAGCCTTTTCAGGATTATATTCATAATCTGAAGCTTTATAACCTAACATAGATGGAGCTAAAACTGATTTAGCCTCTGTTCCTGCACCATTAATTGCAATCATCATAACGGCTTCTTTATCTATGGCATAATTCATAGCTTGTCGAACTAATTCATTGTCAAAGGGTTTCTTTTCAGTATTCATACCAAAATAATCTATTTTAGTTGATGGATTTTGATAAAGTTTTAAATCGCTATTTTCAGTAATTTTACTAATATCTAGTGATTGTAATTCATCAACAATATCAACTTCGCCAGTTTCTAAGGCAATAGTTCTACTTGTTCCTTCTGGAATTACTCTAAAGACAATTCTATTCATTTGTCCCATATTATTTTCATCAAAGTAATTTTCATTTTTCTCAAGAACAATCTTATCACCAGATACCCACTCTACAAATTTATAGGGACCTGAACCCACTGGATTTGCAAAATTATCATCGGATTCAATATAGGCCTTTGGCATAATAGAAGCACCGGCATGAACTAAAGTATAAAGGAAAGGTGCAAATGCAATTTTTGTTGTTATTTTTACAGTATATTCATCTACAACCTCTATAGATTCTACCTCGCTTAAAACGTGTTTAACCTTTGGAGATTCCATGGAACGCTCTAAACTTGCCTTTACATCCTCAGCAGTCATTTCAGTTCCATCATGGAATAATACGCCCTCTTTTATCTTAATAACCCATTCTGTATCAGAGGGTTGCTCCCAAGATTCAGCTAAATCAGGTACTATTTCAAAATCAGGACTTAGTCTAAAAAGTCTATTAAATAATAGGAAAGATACTCTTTCTGATTTAGTATCATTATGACCTTGAGGGTCTAAAGATGCAATATCTGCACTTAATGCAATAACAATTTCATCCTTAGTAACTTCTTCTTCCTTATTACTCTCAGTTTTTACCTCTGTAGTTGATTCACTTGTTGCCTCTTTAGTTTCTTCTGTTTGATTACTGCCACATCCTGTAAAAATGCCCAATACTAGAATAAAAACTAGCATTAACGATAAAGCTTTTTTAACCATTTCCTTCTCCCCTTTTATATAATTTTTTTAATATAAATCAATTAAAATTTTTAATAAAATGAATTAATACATTTTCTAATTGATATATGGATTCAATTTCAACATATTCTAAATCTCCATGCCAATCTCCACCAATAGGCCCTATCTCTATGGCTGGAATTCCCTTTTCTGAAAAGAATCTTGTGTCTGCTGATCCATGCTGACCAAATAAATTAACTTCATCAACCTTAAGAACCCTTTTAATTGCTTCAACCATTTTTAACACATATGGATTCTTAGGTGATATATTAACTCCTGAACCTACAAATTTCAATTCTACTTTTCCATCCACAACCTTTTTTATCTCCTCAAAAATCTCATAGGGATTTAAATGAGGCACATAACGAATATCTAGCCTAACTATACTCTTGTCAGGAACACGATTATATATATCTCCCCCCTCCATACATGCAAGATTTAAAGTAGAATTTTCATAAAACTCAGATCCAATGTTCATAATTGGAAGTCGGGCTATCTTTTCGTAGTTATCTACTGCTTTTAATATAGCATTCTCCCCCTCCCAAGGACGACTGCCATGGGCGGGAATACCCTTTGATTCTATTGCCAAATGCATAATTCCTTTAGACTGAATTGCTATACCAAGGTTTGTAGGTTCAGTGCAAACAGCTACCTCTCCCATATAACCTTGTTCAACAAGATATTTTGAGCAATTAAATCCTCCTATTTCTTCATCGGATACTAATTGGAGCATTACTTGACAAGGTAATTTTTCATCCTTCAGTTTAATCATAGCTTGCATCATGGCAGCACAACCGGCTTTCATATCGGCACTGCCCCTACCATAGATTCTTCCTTCCCTTTCATAGGGTTCAAACTGTTCTGGTTTTCCAGATACAACATCAAGATGCCCATTTAGCACTATAGTTTTGTCCCCTGAGCCAATAGTTGTAACATAGCTTTTATAGCCATTATTTTCAATAATAGTACCCAAAATCCCATTAGCCTTGAGATACTTAGCAGCAAATTCTATAGCATA
The DNA here is from genome assembly GCA_965539935.1 of uncultured Eubacteriales bacterium. Taxonomy (GTDB): domain Bacteria; phylum Bacillota; class Clostridia; order Peptostreptococcales; family Caminicellaceae; genus CBETVX01. The sequence goes on from CBETVX010000007.1 coordinate 51,032, forward strand.
ATTAGCCTTCTCTACTGTTGATGAATCAATTCTAATCAACTCTTTCAATAGTTCTACTAGCTCCATCTACTACTTCCTTTCTTAAAAAATTATCAAACCATTGTAGTAGCAATTCATATCTCTTTCTTTTAGTCTTAGGCCTGCCATAAACCGAAAGGCTATGATCTTCCCCTTCAAATAAGCAGATAGATGACTTAACTCCATGGTATTTTAAGGCAGAATACATTTGAAGGGACTCTGTATAATGACATCTTGAATCTTCCTTCCCATGAATAAATAATGTGGGTGTAGTAACACCATGGGCCTTCATTATTGGTGAAATAGCTATATAATCCTCTGGACTTTCCCACAATGCTAAATTGTCCATATATTCGTAGAGGTATTGATACCCAATATCAGAGGTATTAAACACCGAAATCATATTACAGATACTTCGCTCTGATACAGCAGCTTTAAAACGGTCAGTTTGTGTAATAATATAATTTGTCATAAACCCACCATAGGACCCACCAGTAATACCTAAAACCTCTGGATCAATCATAGGATACTTTTTTAATACTTCCTCTGTAAATTCCATTAAATCATCAAAGGCTGCCTTAGCATATTTACCTCGAATATTTAAAAAATCATTTCCCCTACCATCACTGCCTCTAGGATTAGCATAAAAAACAAAGTAACCATTGGCTGCGAGAAGCTGCATATCATGGGAAAAAACATCGGTATACATCCTTTTGGGCCCTCCATGAATCATTAAGATTCCAGGGTACTTTTTACCCCCTTCCAATTGAGGGGGAAGTATTACCCAGCCATCAATTTCAATACCTTCCTTATTAGTAAAAACTAACTTTTTAGGTGTACTTAATATACATTCATGGGATAACCACCCATTGAAATTTGAAATCTGGATAATAGTCCTATAATCATAATAATATAATTCATGTAATTGATTATTTTTAAGGCCTGCAAGTATTATTCCTTCATCTAAAATAGCATAGCTATCTATAGTTCTAATGTCAATATCAAAGATTTCCAAATTGCCATTTATATCCATTTTGTTTAATAGGGCCCCATAGCGTCCTGTTGTAACAAAATAAAATTCATTATTTTCTACTGTTACTGGGCGACCAAATCCAAAAACGCTATCGGTGGTAATACTAGGCCATTCATCGCTTGTTTCTAAATCTGGTCCAAAGGGAATAATCTCTTCTATATCTAATTTGATTTTATAAAGTCTTTTATTGTCATTACGATTATATTTTGCTAAATCGAGACCATAAAAGATAACCTCATTTTCTGAAAAGCTCTCAACATAGCTAATTCGATACTCTCCATTTGTTAATTTCGTTAAGTTATAATTGTTTAAATCAATTTTATAAACATCTGAAGCTATGGGTTTAACACCGCCCACAGGAAAACCCGTCATTAAAATCCGTTGATTTTCTTTATCAAAGACTATATCATCTATATCAACCTCCCCCTTGGTAATATCAACAATAGCACTTAATTCTTCATCAAAGAAAAATAAATTCGTATATTGGTCACCAAACCCTTTACTTCCCTCTCTTCTAAAGGGCAGGAAATTACCTATTTCAAAATAATTATCATTTATGTTTTTTACTTTAGTGGTAAAATAGATTCTATTATTATTGATATGAAACCAATTTATAGGATAGGGTATTTCAATAACATTGTTGATTTGCTTAAAATTAAGGTCATATTCATGGATATAAGTGTTTCTTTCCTTTATAATTTTAAAAAACACATTATTGCCAATTATCTGAAAATCATCTGCAAAAAAAGGTATTTCTATTTCTTCATATGCTTTAGTTTTCGTATCCATTATATAGGGTATTTTTTTATATGAATTCTCCTTTATATCCATTGTATTAACAAAGAAAATAGCATTCTTTTTATCTTTACTAATTTTAAAATTTGTTATTACTTTATTTTTTAAAAAATCATCTATTCTCAATAGGCCTTTCACAGTATCACCCCCTCAATAGTAAAATTATGCAAACATTATGCCAATAATGTTCAGTCTTTATTTTATTTTTATCTTGTATTTAATAGATAAGTAAGTTAAACTTTCTAATAGACAAAATATTAAAAATATTCTTTTAAAAAGTAGGTGATAGCCATGTATTCTATAGCTGTTGTAACCGATTCATTATATAAAGCAAATAGAATTAGTCATGTTGGGGACATAATCAGAGGAAATCTTGAAGAAGTCTTTAAGGATAAGGTTAATATTAATAATTACTACATAGATCGTATCAATAAAGATACTCATATTACTGATGATATTATACTTGTTATGGCCAGTAGTAGGGCCCTTAAAATTCGTGAATATGTAAAATATCCAGATAGAATTATTGTGGCTAATCGCACTTTTTTAAAAAGTAGTATACATCCTCTTTTTTCTATTCCAGCAAATACAGATGTCCTTGTTGTTAATGACAATATAGAAACTGTTTTAGACTCTGTATCTGCCCTTTACCAAATTGGTGTAAATCATGTGAATTTAATACCCTTTGAGATAGGTAAAAACTATGACCATATCCAGGTGGCAGTAACTCCATCGGAACCGGAATTTATTCCAAGTCACATTGAAAAAGTGATTGAAATCGGTAGTCGAGTAATTGATGTACCAACAATGCTATCCATTATGAATATCCTACACATCAATGATAAAATTACCCATCAAAGACTTTATAACTACTACCAAAAAATCTTCAGTGTTAATCAAGGTATCAATGAAAACTATAGTAATTATCTAGCCCGCACCGAGGAATTAGACTTTCTTCTAGATCTTTCTAATGATGGAATTTTATTATCAACTAAAGAAGGGAAAATCCTTGTTACCAATAAAAAATTTAAAGAAATTTTTGATATTAATAGTGATGTTACAGGTTTTTATTTACATGAAGTTCTAGACAAATTAGATATGAAGAAATATTTCGATAGTGATATTCACGATGATCTAATCATTTATAAAAAGAAATATATAAATGTACAGAAAAAGGATGTTATCCATTTTAATAATGAAATTAAAATGTATTTTTGCTTTCAAGAGGTTACTTATATTAAAAAATTAGAACAAAATTTAAGCCAAAAGCTCCGACAAAAAGGTCAAATTGCTAGATATACCTTTAATGATATTGTAAGTAACAATAAGGAAATTGGTCATATTATTGATAAAAGTAGAAAAATTGCCCAAACTGATTTAACTATCTTTATTACTGGGGAAAGTGGAACTGGTAAGGAGGTCCTTGCCCAAGCTATACATAATGCCTCACCACGTCATTGCCAACCCTTTATAGCCATAAACACTGCGGCAATTCCTGATAATCTTTTGGAAAGTGAGCTTTTCGGTTATACCAGCGGTTCCTTTACTGGAGCTTTAAAAAGCGGTAAAAAGGGCCTCTTTGAAAAGGCAAATAACGGCACAGTATTTCTAGATGAAATCGGCGATATGCCCAAGCATCTACAATCTAAGCTATTGAGAGTACTACAAGAAAGGCAGATTACCCCTGTAGGTTCTGACAAGATAATAGATATAGATGTGAGAATCATTGCTGCAACCCACAATAATCCCCTTGAAATGATTGAAGAAGGTAGATTTAGAAAGGACTTATTCTATCGCCTAAATGTCTTTCCAATCCATCTACCTCCCCTAAGACAAAGAAAAGAAGACATCATGTTACTACTTAATGCCTTTACTGACCATAGTTTTAAGTTTTCAGAGGACTGTATTGAATTATTAACTAATTATCAATGGCCAGGTAATGTTAGGGAGTTAAATAATATTGCTTCATATATTAAAACCATAGCAAAAGATAATTGGGTCACAATTGATTCCCTTCCCAATTATATTATCAATAGTTATTCATCAAAGAATAATATTTCAACGGGAAAATGCACCCTTGAGATTTATAAGCAGGAAATTAACTACCTTGAAAATACAACGGATTTATCTATGGCCATCACCGTTCTTAAAGCAATTGAATATTTAAATAAAATCCAAAAAACTGCCGGTCGAAAACATCTGCTAGAAATATTAAACAAGGACTCTAAATCCATTGGAGAATCTAGATTGAGAAAAATTTTAAATCTATTAAAAAACATAGACCTCATTATTATCAAAAAAGGAAGGAAGGGAAGTTTTATAACTACAAAGGGAAAAAATTTTTTAAAGGAGCTATCAAAAACATCTATTTAAACAAAAAAATGCCATGGCATATGTCTATTTATTTTTTTACAGGATAATAAACAGGATTTATATCCTATAAATTATCCTGTTTATTATCCATTATATTACTTAAAACTCCTCCATTTTGAAAGAAGCGTTCAACTTTTTTCTCAACTTCTGGGTCGAGAATTAAAGGCGGTGCGTGATGGGGTTTTAAACGTATATCTATAATCATATTATCACAACCCCAATGCTTATTTTCGTAGTAACTATTAACACCATATATATCATGGGAGGGATTGCTCCTTGTAAATGTGGCCCAGAAAAAGTTCTGTAGGGAATCACTTACAAAAAAGCTATCATCGCAAAGTATAATCATTGGACATTCCGATAACTCTCCTCTTTCCTTAATGGCTGAGCATAACTTATCAAGCTCTTCTTTGGCCTCTTTATAATTTATAAACTTTTCCCCTTCGATGGCAACAATCCCCGGCATAATTAAGCGTGGATTTTTAAAATTAGGTATATCCATTAATTGGGAAGGTACTTCCTGACATAAATCTCTTTTCTTATCTCCATAGGCTGCTATTACAACTTTACTTCCTGTGTTTAATCCCATTCCTGAATAGTCAAGGGTATCAATGGTTGTATTTGTTTGGAAATGGATATCCCTATGAAGATCAATTCGTTCTAATATATATGTTAAAAACTCCCTTTCCTTATGGGTATCTAAGGGCTTATCATCTTCAGCTGTTATAAATAAATACTTAGCCAGACTTAATTGTCCAGTTCCTAAAATTCTATTGGCAAGGGTAAGTATTTCAGCTGGTTTTTTTGTGTTCTGATATGGTGTATAACGCTCACTTCCTATGGCAAAGAGTAAGGGGTGAACTCCCGCATCGTCTACAGCATGGACTTCCTTAACTCCAGGAATTTCTTGTTTCACTGCATCACCAGTTATTTCATGGATAATCTGTCCAAAGGCAGTATCCTCCTGAGGAGGACGACCAACCACAGTAAAGGGCCAAATGGCATTTGGTTTTGCATATACTTTATGGACCCTCATTACTGGAAAATCATGAATAAGGCTGTAGTATCCTATATGGTCTCCAAAGGGTCCTTCTGGCTTAGTTTCTCCAGGATATACTTCCCCCGTAATTACAAAATCCGCATCAAGACTAATACAATATCCATCAACATAGGTATAACGAAAATTACGTCCAGAAAGTAATCCCGCAAAGGTCATTTCACTTAAGCCTTCTGGTAATGGCATTATGGCTGCTAAAGTGTTGGCAGGAGGGCCTCCAATAAAAATACTCACCTTTAATGGTTTTCCCAACTTATTTGCCTTTTCTTGATGAATTCCAATCCCACGATGAATTTGGTAATGTAGTCCAACTTCCTTGTTTATTATATAATCATTGCCCGTCAACTGGATACGATACATACCTAGATTACTGTTCATAATTCCTGGTTTTTCTGGATCTTCTGTATATACTTGAGGCAAAGTTATAAATGCCCCTCCATCATCGGGCCAGTGATGAATAAGAGGAAGATCTGTAATTTGTATTTCTTGAAAATCCGAAAGTTTATTTTTTATACTTTTAATAGGAATTGCCTTTGTGGCCAGCAATCCACTCTTAAGGTATTTAAAGGGATTTTTTAATATGCTCAAAGGGTCATTTCTGAGTCTAATTACATTTTTTGTTTCTTCTAAGGTTTTTCTAAAAATATATCTACTTCTCTCGAGATTACCAAATAGATTTGATACTGCTGGAAATTTAGAGCCTTTAACATTTTCAAATAATATGGCAGGTCCACCTGCTCTATTAACTCTCCTGTGAATAGCAGCCATCTCTAAATAGGGGTCCACTTCCTCATGTATTCTTATTAATTGACCAGACTTTTCTAAGTCCATAATACATTCCTCTAAATTGCGATACATTCTTTTTCCTCCTTTCCCTATCCAAGTTCAAATATAGATTTATCAGTATTATTTGCTCCATCTTTTGAACAAATCATTTTCCACTCCTAAAGAATCCATAACTTTACCTACAATAAAATCAATCATATCATCTATAGTTTCAGGCCTATGATAAAATCCTGGCATAGCAGGAAGGATCACCGCTCCTGCTTCACTTAAACTAATCATATTTTTAAGGTGTATTGCATTGAGTGGTGTTTCCCTAGGCACAATAATTAGTTTCCTTCTTTCCTTTAAGCATACATCGGCAGAACGTCCCAATAGATTTTTTGACATTCCATTTGCTATTTCACCAAGGGTAGCCACAGAACAAGGAAGTATAACCATACCATCGGTTTTAAAGGAGCCACTGGCTGTAGAGGCAAACAAATCATCAATATCTTGAAACTTATAAATACCTTTAAATTTTTTAAAGTTGTTCTCTAGTAATTCCATGGTATAATTAGTCTCATATTTAAGTACCCTTTTACCTGAATGGGATATGATTATATGTACTTCATTCTCCATTTTTAATAATTCTTCAATAAGTCTGATACCATATATACTACCACTTGCACCTGTAATTCCCACTATATATTTACTCAAATTATCACCTCAATAAAAATATATCTGCACTACTAAATATCAAAAACACAATACTTACAAGTTGATTTATACTATATGAAGCTATATTTACATTTGTAAGATTAGTAGGAGATACCATAGAATGTTCTTTGTATAAAAGCCATGCAATAATTCCTAAACCAATTAAATAAAGCCATCCCATATTTGCAATAAAATAAACAAAAATAAGAATAATTACAGCCACCGTATGAAATAGTTTTGATATTAAGAGTGCATTTTTTACTCCAAATACTGCCGGTATGGAATACAAACCTTCCTTCCTGTCAAAATCTATATCTTGAGATCCATATATTATATCAAAGCCAGATACCCAAAGGGCATTGGCAGCACCTATAATAAAAGGGGTCCATGCAAAACTCCCTGTCACAGCTATCCAAGCTCCAACGGGAGCCCCTCCACTTATAACTCCAAGGACAATATGACAGGCCCAAGTAAATCTTTTAGTATAGGAATATAGGAGAAACAAAAATATTGCCACTGGCAAAAGTACAAAACAAAGAAAGTTAAGCATATATGCTGCTATACTTAACAGAAGAAAACTCCCTACAGTAATAAAAATAACTTCATAGCTTTTCACAATCCCCTTAGGCATATGTCTATTTGCCGTTCTTGGATTTTTTGCATCTATATCTTTATCTATCAGTCGATTGATTGCATTTGCACCTGTTCTTGCCCCTAAAAATGCAACCATAATCCAGAAAAACACCCTAAAATCTGGCATACCATTTGCTGCAATTAGCATAGAAAAAAATGCAAAGGGTAAAGAAAAAATAGTGTGGGAAAACATTACTAAATCTCCATAGGTCTTAATCCTCTTAAAAGCCATATTCTTTCCATCTCCTATCAACTAGTTCTTTTATATAGTCGATCATTTCAACATCCTTCGACCACATTCTACTATGGCCTTCACTGGGCCACTTTTTAGTTGCATCTATCCCCAGTTTATGTCCATATTTAGTTAAATTTGAAGCATTATCCAATAGATCTAAAGGCCCCTCAACTATAACCACATCTCTTTTTGCATCTATATTATTAAAAACCTTCCATGCCACTGTAGATAAATCCCGGGGACTTACCTTTTCATCCACTACTATAATCATTTTTGTGTACATCATTTTTCCCATACCCCATATGGCATTCATAACCTTTTTGGCATGACCTGGATAACTTTTCTTTATGGATACGATAACACAATTATTAAAAATACCTTCAATTGGGGAATTAATATCTACAATCTCAGGCAACTGCATTTTTAATAGGGGCAAAAATAATCTTTGAGTTGCCTTTCCAAGATAACAATTTTCCATTGGGGGTTTTCCTACTATTGTAGTTGGATATACAGGATTTTTTTTGTGAGTAATGCAGGTAATATGAAATACCGGATATAAATCCTTGGGAGAATAGTACCCAGTATGATTGGCAAAGGGCCCTTCTTCCCTAAGGTCTTCATTTACATCCACATATCCTTCAAGAACGAACTCTGCATTTGCAGGGACATATATATCATTGGTTATGGACTTAACGATTTCAAGGGGTTTTTTTCTGAGAAATCCTGAAAATACCATTTCATCTATTTCCCTTGGAAGTGGGGCTGTAGCAGCATAGGTAGTGGCTGGATCAGTTCCTATTGCCACTGACACAGGCATTTTACCTCCTAGCTCCCTATATTTTTTATATGTCTCCCTTCCATCCTTGTGTAAATGCCAGTGTATACCTGTTGTTTTATCATCATAAACCTGTAGCCTATACATTCCCATATTTTGAAGACCTGTTTCAGGATCCTTAGTTATAACTAAGGGTAAAGTAATAGCCTTTCCACCATCCTCTGGCCAACATTTTAAAATAGGAAGTTTAGATAAATTAGGCTCCTCTACAATCTCTTGGCAAGGAGCTTTATTCACTTTTTTAGGTAATATATTATCTAACAATCTCACATTGGGAGAATTCTTTATCTTATCTAGTAACATTTGACAATTATACATATCAATAAAGTCTTTAATCTCCTCAGCAATTACATCAATATCATCTACATCAAGAGAAAGATTTACCCTTTCCTCCGTTCCAAAGCCATTGATCAAAAGAGGATAGGGAGAGTCATCTACCTTTTCAAACAACAATGCAGGTCCATAGTTCTTTGAAACTCTGTCGGTTATTTCCGTAATTTCTAAATCACTACTTACTTTTACATGGATTCTTTTAAGTTCCCTTTTCTCCTCCAACACCTTAATAAATTCTTGAAGACTCTTATACATTTCTAGTCACACCTTCTTTCTAATATATAATAATTGTCAAATTTTAAACCTATTTTTATAAATTTCATACCAATTTAAGTTTTTTTCAATAGTATTATAACTAATAATAAATTAATCTATTAATGAAAACACCCTATTTCTTCATCTATCAACTATACCTTAACATAATGTTCCATATGGATACAAGAACTATTATTTTTTGCAAATTTATGTTAAAATTATTACGAAGTGGCAGACTTTTAAAATATCTATTTGCTATTATGAACTAGATATTTTAAATGGTATCTCAAAGGAATAATTTATTTTTTTAAAAAAAGGAGGAATACACATGACAAAATTATCAAAAAAATCTATACTACTAATTTCCTGTCTGCTAGTTTTATTTTTATCTGCTTGTTCATCTCCAAAAACAGGTGAAATTGCAGAGGATTTAAATCAATCCCTAAACATAGGAGCGATATCTTCTGTGGATGCTATTCCAATCATTATGGCTGATGAAATGGGTTATTTTGAAGAAGAAGGTGTATCCGTTAATTTCCAACCCTTTCAAAGTGCAAAGGATAGGGACGCAGCCTTTCAAGGTGGGGCTTTAGATGGAATTATTTGTGATGAAGTAGCTGTTAGCCTTTATCAAAATGCTGACATGGATGTAAAAATCACAGGTGTTACTGATGGTGATTTTATGCTTATAGCAAATCCTAATTCCGACATAAATAGTATGAATGATATAATTGGCAAAAGTGTAGCTATTTCTGAAAAAACATGTATCGAATATACCCTTGATAAAATATTAGAAAAACATGAAATAAGTCCAGAGGATGTAAATAAATCTATGATTCCAGCAGTACCTACTAGACTTGAAATGTTAAGAAATGACAAGGTGGATGTAGCCCTGCTTCCAGAACCCTTTTCTTCACTGGCTATAAAGGATGGAGGGATTGTTCTTGGAAGTGCTCTTGATGAAGGTTTCTATCCTTCTGTTACTGCTTTTTCTCAAGATGCAATTAATGCAAAGGGGAATGAAATTAAAGCTTTCTATAATGCATATAATAAAGCTGTAGATTATATTAACAGTACACCTATTTCTGAATACGAAGATAAAATAGTAGAAATAGTAGGATATCCTGAAGAAATGAAGGGTCAGATTGAATTACCTGTATTTAGAAAAAATGTACTTCCATCTGAAGATGAAATCCAATCAGTAATTGACTGGGCTAAAGAGAATAATTTAATCGACAAAGATCTTAAGCCAGAAGATTTATTAGATGATATAGGTATCTAAAATACTATGGAGGTATCATATGCTTAAAATAGATAAACTTTCTGTTAGCTATCTCCACGAAAAAAAATCAATCCCTGCCTTAGGTCCTATAAGTATGAAAATTGAGCCAAGTGATATCTTGGCACTTATAGGACCCTCTGGCTGTGGTAAATCTACACTTTTACACGTGTTAGGTGGAATTATAAAGGATTATAAAGGACAAGTGAGTATAAATGGTGAGGAGCTCAACCCTAAAAAACATGACATTGGATTTATTCCTCAAAACTTTGGACTACTGGCATGGAAAACCGTTTATAAAAATTGTCTACTTTCTTTAAAAATTAAAGAAAAAACAATCTCTTCCTCTCAAATTGAGAGGATTGATTATATTATGGATAAGTTAAATATTAATTCATTAAAGGATAGGTATCCACGGGAACTAAGTGGAGGACAAAAACAAAGGGTATCTATTGCTAGGGCCTTTATCATGAACCCAGATTTACTATTGATGGATGAGCCCTTCTCTGCCTTAGATGCCCTTACAAGGGAAGAAGCTCAAGAACTTTTTGTTGATACATGGAATCAATATAAAACCACTACAATATTCGCAACCCATAGCATAGAAGAAGCTATTTATATGGGAAAGAAGATTTTAATTATGTCCCACTGTCCCGGTACCATTGTTGAAATCATAGACAACCCCCTTTTTAATACTAAAAATCTACGGGAAAGCAAAGAATTCCATAACTTAACAGCCCACTTAAGAAGTGTCATAAAAAAGGGGTGGAAAATATGAAGCCAAGAAAAAAATTAAAGACATTCATGCAAGGCTTTATCCTATTTAATTTTTTATGGTATATAATTGCATCAGTAATCAATATGAAAGTACTACCTAAACCCACAGATGTATATTTAAGCTTTGGGCATCTATATGGTGAAAAACTTTACATCCATATTGGGGTTAGTTTATACAGAATACTTAGCGGTCTAGGTATAGCATTGATATTGGGAATTTCTATAGGATTACTCATGGCCTTTTCAAAACTAGGAAATAGGCTACTAAGTCCTTTAGTTTATTTTACATATCCTATACCCAAAACTGCATTATTACCAGTAGTAATACTATTATTTGGATTAGGCAATAACTCTAAGATTATTTTAATAGTTTTAATTCTAGTATTTCAGGTTATAGTTGCAGTAAAGGATGCAGTACTTAATATTGAACCGGAAGCCTATCACCCTTTAACAAGTCTTGGGGCTTCAAAACTCCAAATATTTATCCATATAACGGTTCCAGCTATTTTACCTGAATTACTTACCAATTTAAGATTGTCCATAGGAACGGCTCTATCCATATTATTTTTTTCAGAGGGTTATGGAACACAATATGGCATTGGCTATTATATACTAGATGCATGGATGAGAATTGATTATATAGCAATGTATGCAGGAATTGTAGTCATAAGTCTTTTGGGCTTTTTCCTATTTATATTAATAGATATTATGGAAGAGGCCCTATGTAAATGGAAACCTAAATTACCGAGTTCCCATTAAAGTAATTTTTTTATGAATGCTGATGGCTAATGTTTTATAGCTAAAAAACTTTTTAAGTTTTGAGCTTCTTTATCAATATAAATATACAAATCATATAAGTTAATTCAATAATACACTTGTGTTAGAAGAGGGGTAAATATGTCAAGAATTTTTAATGGTAAAAAAATAGAATTATTAGCTCCTGCAGGAAATATGGAGATATTTAAAGGCATAGTACAGGCAAACTGCGATGCAATATATTTTGGTGGAAAAAACTTAAATATGCGAATGATAAGAAAGGGCTTTAATTTTTCCAATGATGAAATCCAAGAAGCTGTAACTATGGCCCATGAACTTAATAAAAAAGTTTATGTAACAGTTAATAATATGCTAAACCAATATGAGATAGATACAGCCATTGAGTATCTACATTTTCTAGAAGATATTGATGTGGATGGTATAATCATTCAAGATCTAGGAATTTTACAGATTTGTAAAGAAGAAAATATTAATAATTTTGAGATCCATTCATCGGTGATGATGAATGTACATAATCTTGAATTTATAAAAACTTTAAAGGATTATGGAGTTTCTCGTGTAGTTTTATCAAGGGAAATGGATTTAAAAACTGCCAAACTACTTCAGGCACAGACAAATATTGAAACGGAATATTTTGTGCATGGTGATATATGTGCCGTAAATGATGCCAATTGCTATTATAGCTCTGTTCTTTGGGGCAATAGTTCTAATAGAGGAAGATGTTTCAAACCCTGTAGATGGCCCTATTTAATTAAAAAAGAAGGTTCTGTCTTTTCTACAGAATATCCTTTAGCTGCCAAGGATATGTATATGTACGAACATATCCCTGAACTAATTGAGGCTAATGTCACTTCCTTTAAAATAGAAGGTCGTATGAGAAATGCTGATTTCATTGTGGACTTGGTAAATACCTACGGAGAAGCAATCGATAGATATATAGAAAATCCCCTAGGATTTAATAGAAAAAAACATTCTACTAAATTATTTGAAAATAGAAAACGTGATTTTACCACTGCCTATGCCTTTTCAAAACCTGGTCTAGATTTTATTAATACTCGCTATGAAGGCACAGGAAAGTTTTATTCCACAGGTAAAGTTTTTTCTGTACCTACTGAAGAACCTAAATTAACAAATGAAGTTATAGACAAAATAGAAAGTGAATTGAACCATTATTCTAATAATGAAACTATAAATAGTCGTCATTTATCAGTAAAGGTCAATAATTATAATCAAGCTAAGCTATGTATAGAGATGGGTATAGACCGAATCTATTTACCCTGTGAAGTTTTAAAGCCAGATAATTTTATAACTTTAGATGAGCTAAAGCAGTTAATATCAATAAAAAACTCTACAGAAATTTATCTTGACTTGCCACAGATGATGGATGGATTACAATTCGATATGGTTGATCAGTATTTAGCTCAATATGGCAATTTATTTGATGGATTATTGGTTTCAAATTTAGGTGCAGTAAAAAGATATGGCCAAAAATATAAAATAATAACCGACTATAATGCAAATATTTATAATACTAAAGCAATAGATTTCTATGAAAATTTAGGTGTCAATGAATACACTCTATCCATAGAATCAAAAATCAATGAATTAGGAAAATTAATTGATTCGTCTAACGTTCCCTTAGAACTTATTGTTCATGGACCTTTAAGAGTTATGTATTTAGATTATAATCTTTATGAAAATACTAAGGCCTTCGATATAATTAGGCAAGAAGATAATAAATATGTAGATAACAATATATTAGTATTGATGACAGACAAAGGTGAAAATCCTGTCTATATAGATAATAACGGAAGAAATCATCTATTCACATCAAAGGAGTTTTGCCTACTTCCTATTCTTGATAGCTTGAATTTCAATAACTTAAAAAGCTATAGAATTGAGGGGCAGACATATTCCATCGATGAACTAAGGGATATTATTGAAGTCTACAAAGCAGCCATAGATGATACTTCAAAATCTAAGGATCTATTTCTAAAGATGGATTCATCAAGGGCAGGCTTTACTGCAGGCTCACTATCCTATATAAATAATGTTGAAAAGGAGTGATATGGTGAATTATATAGGCCCTAATAGTATAATCGAAAAAAGAAAGGAGTATTTTCTTCCATCGACAGCCCACTTCTATAAAAATCCTCCTCAGCTGGTTAGGGGCTCAATGCAATACCTCTTTGATGAAAATGATAAAAAATATGTTGATTTTTTCGCAGGAGTATCTGTTATGAACTGTGGTCATTCAAATCCTGAAATTCTTGAAGATACTATAGAGCAATTAAAAAAACTACAACATACCACTATAATTTATTTAACAGAGCCTATGGTTATACTTGCGGAGAAACTTGCAGAAATCTTCCCAGGGGATATAAAAAGAACCTTTTTTTGCGTAACTGGGTCAGAGGCCAACGAAGGGGCAATGGCTTTAGCAAGATTGTATACGAAGAAAAATGGATTTATAGCCTTAAAGGGAGGTTTACATGGAAGAACCCATTTAACCCTAAGTGTTACAGGAATACCTATGTGGAGATTAGATGATAACCTAGTTAAGGAAAATATCTTCTTTATCGATCGTCCATACTCCCATAACTCTAGCTATGAAGAAGCAATGAAAAGCTCCTTAGAGCAGTTAGAAATGATTTTAAAGAAACATGGAAATAATATAGCTGCTATGTTGCTAGAACCAATACAAGGGAATGGCGGCATAATTATGTACCCTCAAGAGTATTTAAAGAAAGTGAAAGAATTATTAGAATCCTATGATGTACTTTTAATTGCCGATGAGGTTCAAACTGGATACGGACGAACTGGAAAAATGTTTTGTATAGAGCATTATGATGTTGTTCCTGACATTATAGTTACGGCTAAAGCATTAGGTAACGGAATTCCAATTTCCACCTTTTCAACCACAGATGAAATTGCAAAGGCCTTTAATAAACCCTCTGCCTCTACCTTTGGTGGAAATCCAGTGGCTGCCCAAACAGCCCTAAGTGTCCTTAATTATATTGATAAAAATAATTTAGTGAAAAAATCAGAAGAACTTGGAAAATACTTAAAGGATAAACTGGGAGAGTTCTCCTACCCATTTGTTAAGGAAGTAAGAGGATGTGGCCTTATGCTAGGTATGCAAATTCAATCCTTCAATGAATCTTTATCTTCTGCAGATATTGTGGATACCATTTTAGAAAAAATGAAGGATAGAGGATTTATCATTGGAAAGAATGGCTTAAATAGAGATGTTCTTGCCTTCCAACCACCCCTTGTTATTTCTAAAGAAGATATAGATAATATGCTAATGAACTTAGAAGAAGTTTGCTTAGAAATTCTTCCTTAATAATATAGACAAAAAATTTAATTTAGGAAAGTGATTTTAAATTAGTATCAAGACAATATGAGGTCATGTAATCTATTCCTCATCTAAATATAATTTAAAATCCTTTCCTATTTTTTATTTTTTCTTTATTTTAAGCTCCCTGGCATAATAAAATAGATACTGCTGAGCAAAGCCTGCCAAATCTCCAAATTTATCCTCGGCAAAACTTTGTATTTTCTTTAAACTTGTCCCCTCTGGAACGTAAAAATATTCCATAATCCTTTTAACCCATACATCTATGGGGAAGGCGTCGGCCTTATCCATAGAAAATAGCATTATGCAATCGGACACTTTAGGCCCTACTCCAGGAAATTTAATAAGTTCTTCTCTAGCTTCCTTTGTAGGTAAATTTTTAAGATTATATATATCCACTTCATTTTCTGCAACCATTTTAGCAGCACTTAATATATACTTTCCTCTAAAACCTACTCCCTTAAAACTAATATCCTCTACATTTAGATTATATAAATCCTGAGGTTTAGGAAAACTATATCTCTTTTTCCCCTTATATTCTCCTATATACTCTCCATAATGTTCACTTATGGCTTCAATTGCCTTCTTTATCATAGGTATTCGATTATTGGCAGAGGTAATGAAGGACACTAAAGTTTCCCATTCATCCTGCTTTAATATTCTTATGCCTTGTCCAAACTCAGTGGAAATAGCCATTGTCTTATCAATATTAGAGAGTTTTTCCTTTATTACTCCATAATCCCTATCTAAATCAAAATAATCATACCATATATTATTAAATTCATCTATATTTGTATTGTCAATATATATATTATCCTTTTCCTTCTTTAGATTAATAACTCTTCCAAGGGCTACTCCAGTATAACTGCCATCCTCTTCCTTATTCCATCTAAAGCATTGTCCACATTCAAATACATGGGGAAGTTCAAAATCCTTTACATCTTCAAGGATTACTCCATTTTCTGTCTCTTTTATTTTCATTTCTAAACACCCCTATTAGATTTATATTTATTATTATAGCAACCCAGTCTGCTTTTTAAAACATCCTTTACCTACTATCCCTATTATATCAATAAAGGAATTTTTATTCTTCCATAGAATATAGATACTATCTAGTTATTTTAAATGTTATGGTGATGGTATGTATGATTTTATAAATATTATGAAAACCAAGAAAATAATTGATAAAGACGATATTACTTTTTTAAAGGAAGATATAAATAAAAACTATCCCCATTTAGACAAAAGGGATAGAGCTTCCTTATTGGCAAAATCCATACATACTATACTTGACAAAAAATTAAATAATTTTTCTGAAGAAACAAGAAATCACATTAAAAATGAATTAATTAAGAATAAATTGACTAAAAATAACATAGGCCTCTATGAATACGATGTTTTAGAAATCTGCTTGAGTATAAAAGATAAAAATGAAAAAATACTAGATGAAGTTTCTAATTTTGTAGGTGAAAACCTAGCTATAGATGGCGATAAAAAAGAAATAAGTAATTATATTTTATCTTTATATGAAGAAGACAAAATATATACTGAAAAAAAACAGTCTACAAATGATATTAAAGCCAGCACTACCCTTTCTAAAAAATATCTCATAATAGCTTTATCTATTTTTTTATTGATACTTCCTTTAATAAATAATCTGTACAAAAAATCTAATATACAGCTTGAAACCCTTTCATCAGAAAACTTAGAAATGCAATCCCACTCCTCTGACCCTCTGAATATGGAATATAGTCATTTAGACTTCAGTCATATTCCCCTTCCCTTAAGGTATAGGGAAATGAACTGGGAAAACTTAAGGAGCTACCTATCCAGCAGAAATTCTATACTGGCAATAGAGCCATATTTTTCTGACATAATAAACTCAGCTAAGAAATTTAATCTAAATCCCCTAATTCTATTTTCCATAGCTGGCCATGAACAAGCCTTTGTTCCCATGGATCATAAATTTGCTAAAGAAATGGCAAATAATCCCTTCAATGTCTATAGAAGCTGGGAAGAATATAATACCACTATAGTAGACTCAGCTACAATAACTGCAAGGACAGTTTTTAATCTTTTAAAAGATAGACCTGAAGAAGAAAATCCCTTTAAATGGATAAACAGAAAATACGCCCAAGACCGAAACTGGTATAGGGGAGTATGGAGTATATATAAGATGCTTGAAGAAGAAATTAAAAAATGAAGTCATAATAAAGAGAACTCTAAAAAGAGTTCTCTAAGTAATTTCATATTATTTAATCTTAATAATTCCCCTGTGCGTGCATTGCTTCAGCAACTTTTAAGAATCCAGCTATATTAGCACCAGCAACTAAGTTATATCCAAATCCATATTTTTCAGCTGCTTCTTTAGCGTTATTATGGATATTAATCATTATTTGATGAAGTTTCGCATCTACCTCTTCTCTAGTCCATGACATTCTCATACTATTTTGAGCCATTTCAAGGGCAGAAGTTGCAACTCCACCGGCATTAGCGGCCTTAGCAGGTCCTACTATTACTCCATTTTCTTGGAAGTACTCTACTGCTTCATTAGTACATGGCATATTAGCACCTTCAACAACATACTTAATTCCATTTGCAACGATTTGCTTAGCATGCTCTAAAGTTATATCGTTTTGAATAGCACATGGCATTATGATATCAACTTTAACACCCCATGGTTTTTCTCCTGGGAAGAATTCCACACCATATTTGTCGGCATAGTCTTTAACCCTAGCACCTTTGTTTTCTTTTAACATTTCAACTAAGTAATCTATTTTTTCTCCAGTTACTCCATCTGGATCGTAAATATATCCATCTGGTCCTGAAAGGGTAACTACTTTACCACCTAATTCAGCAACTTTTTGACATGCTCCCCATGCAACGTTACCAAATCCTGATAATGCAACGGTTTTGCCTTCAAAGGTTTCTCCTTCATGCTTTAATATTTCTTGAGCAAAATAAGTAACACCAAAACCAGTAGCCTCTGGTCTAATTAAACTACCACCATATGGCAACCCTTTACCAGTAAGAACACCGTTTTCAAATGCTCCTCTAATTCTTCTATATTGTCCATAAAGATATCCTATTTCTCTTCCACCAACACCAATATCTCCAGCGGGAACATCAACATCTGGTCCAATATGTCTATAAAGTTCGGTCATAAAGCTTTGGCAGAATCTCATGATTTCAGCATCTGACTTTCCTCTTGGGTCAAAGTCTGAACCCCCTTTACCTCCACCTATGGGAAGGCCAGTTAATGAGTTTTTAAAGATTTGTTCAAATCCTAAGAATTTAATAATTCCAAGATATACAGTAGGATGGAATCTTAAACCACCTTTGTATGGTCCAATGGCACCATTGAATTGAACCCTCATACCTCTGTTAACTTGAACTTTGCCATTATCATCAACCCAAGGCACTCTAAATATAATTTGTCTTTCAGGCTCAACCATTCTTTCTAATAGGTTAGCTTCTACATACTCAGGATGTTTTTCTAATACTGGTTCTAAAGAAACTAATACCTCTTCAACTGCTTGTAAAAACTCAGGCTCATTTGCATTTCTTGCTTTAACCTTTTCAAGTACCTCTTGAATATACTGCTTTGCATTTACATTTTGACCTGCCATAGAAAGACCCTCCTCATTTTTTAAATAATTTAACATTTTAAAAGTTTTTTATTGCTTTTGCCCTTCTTAAATAATAAAATAAAATATAACAATGGTAAATTTTTTGAAAATTTTAAATAGTTAAGTAATTGTTTATTAATGCAAAAAGGATAGTTTTTTGTAAAACTTATCCTTTGGAAACATTAGGAAAATGTAACATAAAACGTTTTCCCGACCTTTAAATTTTTCAATGTTCGCTCTCTTCAAATGAATTATAACATACATGCATATATCTGTAAAGATTTTATCAAAGTTATATTTGTAAACTTTTTATATAAACATTTATTGCCAATACATTTATTGATGTTATTTTTTCAATCTCAACTTTAATTTGGTTTTGTAGATTTTTTGCAATAATATTTAATGGTTTTCCATATTTCACAGATATATTTACATCTATAACTATCCCATGGGGATAATTTGTTACATAGATTGTATTGAATTTATGAAATCCCTTTATGTTTTTACCTACATATTTAATTATTTGTCTAATTGCTCTATCGGATATTATATATTTACCCATATAACTAAAGGTTGGTCTAACCACAGATTTTTCAGCTATGTATAAGGTATTGTCTTTCTTTCTTTTAAATATCCTTAATGGATCCACAAAATATCCTGAAAAATGTTTTTTTAGTTCAAAGGTAGGAACTGGAATAACATGTTTGCCTTCTTTTTTTCTTGAGATTTGTGCTATTTTTATTTCATCTTCACTGGCTATTTCGTGAATATAAACAATTTCCTGTATTGGTCCTATTTCTAAATTTTTTATTATCTTTATTACCATTTTTTCAGACGTACCTATGACGAGAATACTTCTAGGATTTTCTTCATCTATAGCTTTTTTTACAGTTTTCCTGTGTCTGTCTTCTATAAATAATGCTCTTTTAACTGCTGCGATTCTAGTCTTTTCACTTTTAGCAGATTTACCGGCTATTATTTTGTTTTCTCTAATTAACAACCCATCATCTATTATATATTCAATATCTCTCTCATAGGCTAAAGACAATGCTCGATAGCTTTTTCCCGTTCCACTTTTTCCCACAAGGGCTACTACTCTCATAATTTACCTCCAACTAAATAATTGATTCCTAATACTTTAAATGTAAAAAATAGAAAAACAGTTTTAAATACAATGATAATCATTATAAATTAGCCTTTTTTTATTTTTTTTAGAGAGTATTATTGTTTATATGAATATTTTTTTGTATACTTTCTAAAGTAAAGACTTTATATTAAATATAAAAGGAGGAAATACTAATGGCTTATAAAATTACTGACGCTTGTATTAACTGTGGTGCTTGCGAACCAGAATGTCCAGTTGAAGTAATCAGCGCTGGAGATGATACATACGTAATCGATGCTTCAGGATGTATTGATTGTGGAGCATGTGCTAATGTATGTCCAGTAGATGCACCTCAACCAGAATAGTATCTAAAATAGACTTTCTATTTCTTAAAGATTAAGCCAATTGGCTTAATCTTTTATTTTTTCATATTTATCAACGGTAGTTTGATTAATTTTACTTAAGAATTTCAAAACCGCCTTCTCCTCGTTAAGGGTTATATCCTTTAATATAAACTTAAATAATTCCTTTTCATTTTCTATTATTTTATTATATACCCTTTTTCCATCCTCAGTTAGCCTTAGATTAAATACTCTTTTATCTCTTTCAGATTTTTCTTTGATAATATATCCACAGGCTACCATCTTATTTATTATGGGTGTTATAATACCTCTTTCAAAGTCCATTTCTTTTATTAGACTTTGCATAGATTTCTCTATTTCATCTCCAACCTTTTTTAGTATATGTATATCTAAAAAGGATAATTTTTCATGGACATCTTCTAACTCTATTCCAGATTTATCTATAGATAGAACTTTGTATATTATTTTTTCTAATATTCTATTTATTTCTTTATAATAATTAGCCACAACAACCACCTATTGATAATGATTTTCACTCAATTATATCATAAATATATCTATGCAGCAAACTATGTAATTTTTTTCATATTTTGTCCCACTATGAAATATATATAGTATAGTAATTCATTTATTCATCCCAAATTATTTATTTTTTTTCATGATAGTTTGAAATATTC